>JACKFC010000011.1 GCA_020632665.1 Deltaproteobacteria bacterium | reverse complement strand
GCTCGCGGCGCAGGACGGCGCGACCCGCGGTGAGATCGCCTTCGCCCGCGACTACCTCCGCGGCAGCCAACGGCAGTCGACCGAGACCGCGCCGGAGATCCTGGCGACCCAGCTGCGGGCCCGCGCGCTCGGCCTGCCGGACGATTGGATCGCCGGATTCGAGGCTCGGCTCGCAAAGGTCGACAGCAAGGCCGTGCGCACCGCCATGGCCGTGCTGGCGCCGAAGGACGTGTGCGTCGTCGTCGTCGGCGACGCGGCGAAGTTGCGGCCGCAGCTCGAAGCGCTCGGCTCCGGCTTCGCGGTCGAGGTGATCCCGCGTGGCGGGCTGCCAGAGGCGACCAAGATGCCCGGCAAGCCGCCCAGCCCGACCCCGGCCAGGCCGCAGGTCGCGCCCGAGGCGGACGAGGAGACCGGGCCCGAATTCGATGAGAAGGGCGAGGTGGTCGACGCCCCAGCGCCGATCACGCCGACCGCAGCCGACGACGACGCGGACGACGACCCCGACGGTGACGACGGCGATGGCGGCAACTCTGGAGACGGCGAGGCAGACGACGACGGCGACGCGATGCGCAGTGGGGCGGCGTCGTGAGCGGCAAGGATCCGGTCCGCAAGGCGGACGCTTTCGCCGGCTTGGCCCACCTCGGCCAGTGGCGGGTCGAGTCGCTCGGTGCTGCCTGTGGCGAGCCCTTCGTCAGCCATCCACGGGCGGTGGCGCGTTGGCTCACGGAGGTCCATCCCGACCCGGCGTTGCACGAGCCGTGGGTGCTGCAGGTCGCCTTGCTGCATTGCGTGCTGTGGCGGGCCGAGGTCGATCCGGCGCAGCTCGAGGCCGTCTTCGGTCGCGACGTGGCGGCGTCGGTGCGGATGCTCTCACCCTGGATGCGCGCTGTGCCGGCGACCCGCAAGGAAGAGGATACCTACTGGAAGCGCCTGCCCCGTGCGCCGCGCGAGCTACGCGCGATCGTCGGTGCCGCCTGGCTCGACCACCTCGACGCCGCCGACCGGTGGCCCGACGCGTTCGACCGCGAGGCGCTGGTGCACGACGTCCGCGAGAAGGTGCTGCCGCTGCTCCACGACGACCCCTGGCTCGAAGCGATGCTCGACGCTTCGGCCGATTGATCCGGGCCGCTCGGCGCTTCCGTTCTTGTCACGTTCGGGGCTCCCTCTTACACTCGCGCGCGATGCACTCCGCCGCGCAGCCGAATCGGCACGGCGCTGGCGACGTTACTCCCTGCGGAAGGGCCTTGCCCGCGCTGCCTCCGGCGGCGGGTCGGTCCGAAGAGGTTTCATGTCCCTACGTTCCTTGACGACAGCCCTCGGCACCCTGCTCGTCCTCGCCGTGGCCAGCCCGGCCGCGGCGCTCTCCGGGATCGCGATTCGTGCGCTCTGCGAGGGTGACGGTGGGGTGAAGGGCGACAACGCCCCCGTCGCCAAAGCGGCGCGGGCCGAAGGGGACGCGGCGTTCGCCCGGCGCGCAGACGCCAAGCAGGTCGATCTCGCCATCGCCGCCTACGAGCGCAGCCTCGCAGCGAATGCGGCGCAGCCCGAAGTGCGGGTCAAGCTCAGCCGCGCCTACTACCTGATCGGCGATGGCCGCTACCGTTTCGCCGAGGAAGACGAAGCCCAGCTCGAGGCCTTCGAAAAAGGCATGCGCCACGCCGCTGCCGCGCTCGCGACGGTGAACCCGGCGTTCCGCTCGCGGATCTGCTCGGGCGCGCCGCTCGGCGACGCGATGGCGGTGCTCGACCGCGCTTCGGTGCCGGCGCTCTATTGGTTCGCCACCCACCTCGGCAAATACGGCCTCGCCAAGGACCTGCTCGAGGTGCTGGCCAACAAGGACATGATCTTCCAGAGCATGGCGCGGCTGCGCGAGCTGGCTCCGGATTATTTCTACTACGCCCCCGATCGCTACCTCGGCGCCTACTACACCAAGGTGCCGTTCCCGGCCGGCGACCTGCCGCGTTCGCTCGCCCACTTCCAGGCTTCGATGCGCGGCGCCCGCGACTATTTCGCCACCTACGTCCTGACCGCCGAGCTCTACGCGCTCAAAGCCAAGGCGAAGACGCCGGAGTCGGCCAAGTTCTGCCGCGCCGACAGCGCGACCGGTGCCGCCGCAGGTGCCGAGAACGCCTGCCGCCGGCTGTTCCGCGTGATGCTCGAGCACGTCGTCAAGGCGGAGAACAAGCTGCCGGACATCGCCGCCGAGCAAGAGGTCGAGCGGCAGAAAGCCAAGCGGCTGCTCGAGGAACTCGACACCTACTTCCCGTCGGCCAACTAGGTCGGCACAGGCCCTGGCGCGCGCCCCGCGCCGTACCGCAGGAGATGCACATGACCACTCGCTTCCCTCGCCGCTTCCTCGCCGCGCTCGCGATCATCGCGCTGGCAGTGCCCGCGACCGCGCTCGCCGAGGAGACCGGCCCGATCAAGCTCAAGCTCGCGACCATCGCGCCGCCTTCGACTCCGTGGGCGACCTTGATCACCCGCATCAAGAAGGCGTTCAGCAAGGAGATCCCTGCCGAGCAGCTGAAGGTGAAGGCCTACCTCGGCGGCGCCCTCGGCGGTGAGAAGGACCTCGTCTCGCGCTGCATGTCCGGTGGCCTCGGCATGATCGGCGTCACCTCGGGCGCACTGGCCACCGTGGTGCCGGAGCTCAACGTCCTCGAGCTGCCCTATATGTGGGACGACGAGAAGACCGTCGACAAGGCCCTCGCCGGCGAGCTCGGCGCGATGCTCAAGACCGCGATGGAGAAGAAGGGCTTCGTGCTCTACGTCTGGTCGGAGAACGGCTTCCGTCACTTCGCCACGCGCGACCGCTTCATCCACGCCCTGAGCGATCTCAAGGGCCTGCGGATGCGTGCGCAGCCGAGCTACGTGCACACCACGATGTACAAGAACTTCGGCGCGACGGCGAACCCGATGCCGGCACCGGAAGTCCCCGGCGCGCTCTCCTCGGGCGTGGTCGACGGCTACGACAACTCGCTGCTCTACGCCTTCGCCACCCAGTGGTACAGCAACATCAAGTTCCTGACCGTGAGCTCGCACATCTACCAGCCCGCCGTGATCGTCTTCTGCAAGAAGGTCTACGACAAGCTGAGCCCTGAGATGCGGGAGAAGATGATGGCGCAGGCGCCGAAGATCGAGGCCGCCGGCCGGGCGTTGGTTCGGAGCGGCAACCGCGCCGCGCTGAAGAGCCACGAGGCCGCTGGCGTCAAGGTCGAGAAGCAGAAGAATCGCGCCGCGTTCCTCGCCAAGGCCAAGGCCGGATGGGACGAGTTCGCGAGCAAGACCGAGAACGGCAGCAAGCTGCTCGCGCTGGCCAAGGCCGCCGCAGGCCGCTAGCCGAACGGCACGCGCGCTGCGGCCGGGGCCCGCCTCCTGTGCGGGTCCCGGCCGCTTCATTCGTGGTGCGCACCGCAGGGGAGGAATAAGGTGGCCAATCCACTCGAGCAGGGCCCGGCCCGCTACGACGACGCCCTCGAGCGCATCGACCGCATGGTCTTTCGCGTCGAGGCTGGCGTGATGAGCTTCGCACTCTTGGCGATGTCGGTGACGTTCTTCCTGAAGATCGTCTACGAGGCCGTGATCGCCGAGCGCAACTTCGTCGACGCCTTCCTGTTGCGCTGGATGCACGGTACCGATACCGAGGCTCCCGACGCCTTGGTCGCGACCGTGCACGGCGTCTACACACCGTCGCTGGTGACGGTCGCGCTGCTTTTGCTCGGTGTCGGTGCGGCCCGCACGGCGACGACGCAGATCGCCCGCGCCCGCGGCGACGAAGCCGCGCCGCCCTGGAAGCCCGCGACGCTGCTCGCCGGCGTGGCCATCGCGATCGGCTTCGCGGCCGTCGGCTGGCTCGTGGTGGTGGTGCCGGCGCAGATCGCCTGCGGGGTGCTCTACCTCGCCTTCCTCGTGCTCTTCGCCCGCCGGGCCCAGGGCAAGGGTGAGCTCGGCTTGTTCCTGCTGCTCTGGATTCCGCTCTCGGTGCCGATCGGCGTGCTCGTCTCACGCATCCCCGAGCAATACGCCTGGGTCAACGACCTCTCCAAGGTGCTGATCATGTACGTCGGCTTCCTCGGCGCGAGCATGGCCAGCCGTGAGCAGAAGCACATCCTGCTCAACTTCGGCCGCAAACTCTGGCCGCAAGGCGCCAAGCGGGCGATCGAGGCGCTCAGCCTGACGATCTGGCTCGGCTTCAACCTGCTGCTGCTGGCTCTGGGCTACCACCTCTTCGCGCTGCACCAGGAGGCCGGCTCGACGCTCTCGATCCTGCCGATCCCCGAGTACCACATCAGCCTGCCGGTCCTGCTCTCGTTCGCGTTGATGTCGCTGCGGGTGGCGGCCGACCTCTTCCGCGTCGTCACGGGTGCGGAGCCGGTGCCCAGCACCGCGGCGGTGGAGGAAGGCCGATGATCTCCACCATCACCACGTTGCTCCTGGTCCTGCTCGACCTGCCGCTCTTCGTCATCCTCGCTGGCCTGACGATGGCGCTGTTCTGGGTCAACCCGCACCCCGGCTCCGAGGACTTCCTCGCAAACTGGGGAGACTTCGCCAACAACTTCAACATGCTCGAACGCGCGATCGGCCTGGCGCAGCAGCCGACCCTGGTCGCGATCCCGTTCTTCACCTTGGCCGGCACGTTGATGAGCCGCGGCAGCATCGCCGACCGGCTGATCCGCTTGGCCGACGCGATGTTCGGCTGGTTGCCGGGCGGCATCGCGGTCTCGACCGTGGCGGCGTGCGCGCTCTTCGCAGCGATCTCGGGCAGCTCGCCGGTGACGGTGATCACCATCGGCACGGTGATGTACCCCGCGCTGCTCAAGCGCAGCTACCCGGACCGCTTCAGCCTCGGCCTGGTCACGTCCGCCGGTTCGCTCGGCATCATCATCCCGCCCTCGATCCCGATGATCGTCTACGCGATCTTCGCCACGCAGGCCGGCGCGCCGGTGAAGGTCGAGGAGCTCTTCATCGCGGGCTTTTTGCCCGGCATCCTGATCTCGCTCGCCCTGGTCGGTTATTGCGTCGTCATCGGCTGGAACTACGAGCGTGATCCCTTCGATTGGGGGACGTTGTGGCACTCGGCCCGCGAGGCCGCGTGGTCGCTCGTCGTGCCGCTGGTGATCCTCGGCGGCATCTACCTCGGCGTCTTCGACACCACCGCCGCGGCCGCCATCGCCGTCATCCTGGCGCTCGGCATCGAGCTCTTCGTCCACCGCTCGCTGACCTTCGACGAGCTGCCCTCGGTGATGGCCGAATGCGGCGTGCTCATGGGTGCGGTCTTGGTGATCATCGGCGTCGCGCTCGGCATGAGCGAATACCTGACGATCCACAATATCCCGGACCAGATCGTCGCGTGGCTGCGCTCGATCGACCTCTCGCCGACGGTCTTCATCATCCTGCTCGACCTGATCCTGCTGGTGATCGGCTGCCTGATGGACATCATCTCGGCGATCATCCTCTTCGTGCCGCTCTTCGTCCCGATCGCCCTGGCGCTCGGCTTCGACCCGATCCACATCGGCCTGATCTTCATCGTCAACCTGGAGATCGGCTACCTCACGCCGCCGATCGGGCTGAACCTCTTCGTCGCCGCCGGCCTCTTCGGCAAGACCTTCGGCTACGCGCTGCGGTCGGCCGCCCCCTTCGTCGCGGTGATCTTCGCCTGCCTCGCGTTGATCACGGCGATGCCGGCGATTCCGCTCTCGCTCGTCAACGCCACGCGGCCCGAGTCCGAGCGCGTCTCCACCGCCTTCCCGACCGGCGACAAGGTCGATCAGAACGCGATCGCCCAGGCCGGTGCCGAAGAGGTCAAGGCCAAGGTCGACGTCCTCGATCTCGTCGGCAAGGGCAAGAACGAGGCCGGCGAAGGCGAGGACGACGGCAAGATGAAGTCGGTCGCGCAGGTCATGGCCGAGTCGCGCAGCTCCGGCATCGTCGGCGACGTGATCGCCGGCGAGGACTTCACGCCCGTGGCCACGATCTACGGCACGATACAGACCGAGAAGGGGCCACGTTTCGCCATCTTGATGGCCGATCTCGACCTCTGCGGCGAGGCCGAGGAGGGCGTCTACGCGCCGATGGACGATACGATGGTCGTCACGATCACGTTGCCGGACGAGATCAGCAAGCGCAGCTACAAGATCCCGGACGAAGCAAGCCTGCAATTCGCCACGGTTGCGGACGGCAAGCTGGGCGATCCGAAGGCGGCGACCGCCGGCAAGGTGCTCATCACCTCGCTGCAGAGCGACAAGGACGGGCTCTTCGGCGTCTTCGTCGTCACCCTCGAAGGCAAGGAAGTGCAAGGCAAATTCCTGCCGAAAACCTGCGACGAGGGCCTGACTCCCGCGTTCTTGGCAGGTGCTGCCAGCCCGGTTGACGCGCCGCCCGCAGCCCCCTAGCTTCGCGCCCCGGGCTCCGGCCGGCGCATCGCACGCCGGAACCCCTTCGGCCGTCACAGCACGGCGAGGAGGAGCCCGTGGGCAGCCGCAAGAAACCAACCAAATACATCTTCGTGACCGGTGGCGTCGTCAGCTCCATCGGCAAGGGCCTCTCGGCAGCGAGCCTGGGCGCGTTGCTCGAGAGCCGCGGCTTTCGGGTCACCAACCTCAAGTTGGACCCCTATATCAACGTCGACCCCGGCACGATGAGCCCGTTCCAGCATGGCGAGGTATTCGTCACCGACGACGGTGCCGAGACCGACCTCGACCTCGGGCACTACGAGCGCTTCACCAGCGCGACGATGCGCAAGAGCAACAACTTCACCACCGGCAAGGTCTACGACTCGGTGATCCAGCGCGAGCGACGCGGCGATTACCTCGGCCGCACCGTCCAGGTGATTCCGCACGTCACCGACGAGATCAAGCGCCGGGTCCAAGCAGGCGCCGAGGGTGCCGATATCGCGATCGTCGAGATCGGCGGCACGGTCGGCGATATCGAGTCGCTGCCCTTCCTCGAGGCGATCCGGCAGATGCGCCTCGACGTCGGCGCGAAGAACGCGGTCAACATCCACGTCACGCTGCTGCCGTACATCCGTACCGCGGGCGAGGTGAAGACCAAGCCGACCCAGCACTCGGTGCAGAAGCTGCGCGAGATCGGCATCCAGCCCGATATCATCCTCTGCCGCCACGACCACGAGCTCGACGCCTCGGTGCGCGACAAGATCTCGCTCTTCTGCAACGTCGAGAAGAAGAACGTCATCATGGCGCCCGACGTCGACTGCATCTACGACCTGCCGGCGAAGCTGCACAACGAGGGCCTGGACTCCGCGGTGCTCGATGCGTTCGGCGCCTACTCGCCCGAGCCGAACCTCGACCGCTGGGAGCGCTTCGCCCACGTCTTCAAGACGGCGGAGCGCAAGGTCTCGATCGCCATCGTCGGCAAATACGTCGAGCTCAAGGAGTCGTACAAATCGCTGCACGAGGCCCTGGTCCACGGCGGTGTGGCGAACGAGGCGCGGCTCGACCTGCGCTATATCGACGCCGAGGAGATCGAGGAGAAGAGCGCGGCCGAGCTGCTCGCCGGCGTCGACGCGGTGCTCGTGCCGGGCGGCTTCGGCAAGCGCGGCGTCGAGGGCAAGGTCCTCGCGGTGCAATACGCGCGTGAAGCCGGGCTGCCGTTCTTCGGCATCTGTCTCGGGATGCAGATCTCGGTGATCGAGTTCGCCCGCAACGTCGTCGGCCTCGGCGGCGCACATTCGACCGAATTCGACGAGAAGGCCAAGCACCCCGTCATCCACCTGATGAGCGAGCAGCGCGACGTCAAGGACAAGGGCGGCTCGATGCGCTTGGGCTCGTGGCCCTGCGTGCTGCGCGAAGGCACGCTCGCCCGCGACATCTACGGCAGCGAGAAGATCGACGAGCGGCATCGCCACCGCTACGAGGTCAACCGCGGCTACGCCGAGCAACTCGAGGCGAAAGGCATGATCATCTCGGGCGCTTCGCCCGACGGCACGCTGCCCGAGATGTGCGAGATCCCCGCGCACCCCTATTTCGTCGCCTGCCAGTTCCACCCCGAGTTCAAGAGCCGGCCGATGCAGCCGCATCCGCTCTTCGTTCGCTTCGTCGGCGCGGCCCTGCAGCGTCAGGCGGGCGGCTAGGCGTTGGCTGGGCAGCAGGCCGGAGTGCTCGAGGTCGTCGCGACGCCGATCGGCAACCTCTCGGACCTCTCGCCGCGCGCCGCCGAGGCGCTCGCCGCGGCCGACGTCGTGCTCTGCGAAGACACCCGGCACAGCGCACCGCTGTTGGCCCACGCCGGCAGCACTGCCCGCACGATGTCGCTGCACGCGCACAACGAGGCCGGGCGCATCCCGCAGGTCTTGGCGTTGCTCGCCGAGGGCAAGCGGGTCGCGTTGATCTCCGACGCCGGCACGCCCTGCCTGAGCGACCCAGGGGCGCGGCTGATCGACGCCGTCCACGACGCCAGCTTTCCGGTCCGCACCCTGCCGGGGCCCTTCGCCGTCGCCGCCGGTCTCGCCGCCTCGGGCCTGTGCCCGCTGCCCTTCGCCTTCTGGGGCTTCCTGCCGAAGAAGTCCGCGGCCCGCCAGGCGACGCTGCGTGAGCGCCTCGCCCCCGCGCCTGGGGACGAGGCGATGACCCACGCCTTCTACGCACCTGGCCGCGACCTGCGCGAAGTCCTCGCCGACGTGGCCGAAGTCGCCCCGGCCGCCCGGGTCGTGGTCGGCCGCGAGCTCTCGAAGCTGCACGAGACCTACCACCGTGGCACGGCCGCCGCGCTCGCCGCCGACTTCCCGGAGGACGCGCTGCGCGGCGAAGCGGTGATCCTGGTGGAGATCCGCGAGCCGATCGGAGAGGCGCAGGCCTTCGACCTCGACGCGGCGCTGCGGCAGGCAGCGGCGGCGCCGGATCGAAAGGTAGCGCTGCGGGCGCTTGCGAAGCAGACCGGCCGGTCCCGCCGTGAGCTCTACGCGCGGATGGTGGAGCTCGCCGGCGAGCCCTGAGCGACGCCGCGCTATGCCGGCTCGAGGAAGCGGGCCAGCACCTTGCGCACACCCGTGCGGCCGAATTTCACGGTGATCCGGGCGGTGTCGCCGTAGCCGGCGATATCCATCACCTCGCCGACGCCGAATTTGACATGGCGCGCCTTGCCGCCGACGCGGAACGGGCCGCCGCCGGCCTCACGCTGGATCACCCGCTCTTCCGAAGCCGCCGGCGCCGCGGCGATCCGCTCGATCCGGCTGCCGTCGTCGCGGTTCTCGACTCGGGCCACGCGGGCCGGCGTGCCGAAGCGGATGCGGCCGGTGGCGCTGCGTCCGCCGCCCCAGGAGAACGAGCTTGCGGGGCGGCCGCCGCCCATCGTTCGCAGGCCGCCGGAATAGCCGCCGGGATCGGCCGTCTCGACCAACTCGGCCTGCGGCAGGTGGCGCAAGAAGGGCGACGCATCACCGACTTCCTCGCGGCCGAAGCGCATCCGCGAGCGGGCGTAGGAGAGCGACATCCGCTTGCGCGCCCGCGACATCGCGACATAGAGCAGGCGTCGCTCTTCCTCTTCGTTGTCGTCATGGTTGCCGTGCGGGACCAGGTTCGACTCCAGGCCGGTGACGAAGGTCACGTCGAACTCCAGGCCCTTGGCGGCGTGCATCGTCATCAACGAGGCGAAGCGCTTGCCGGCCTTCAGCGCGTCGATATCGCTGACCAGCGCCACCGTCTCGAGGAAGCCCGTCAACGTCGGATCTTCGGCCTCGCTGGCGTATTCGGCCATGCCGGAGAGGAGCTGGCCGAGGTTCTCCAGCCGGGTCTCGGCCTCGTCGCCGCCGTCGGCCAGCAGCGCGTCGCGCAGTCCACTCTCGCGCAAGATCAGGCTGCCCGCGGTATCGGCGTTCATCCCGGCGATCCCGTGCCGCATCTTCTCGACCAGCGCGACGAAGAGGGCGAGCTTCTCGCGCGCCCGTCCGCCTTCGCCCCGCGCCACCATCTCCGCCGCCGCTGCCGGCACCGAGAGGCCACGCGCCCGCGCCGCTTCCTCGATCAGCTCGATCGTGCGTGCGCCGATGCCGCGGGTGGGCGTATTGACCACGCGGAGGAAGGAGGCGGTGTCCTCCGGGTTCACCAGCAGCCGGCAATAGGCGAGCAGGTCCTTGATCTCGGCCCGCTCGTAGAAGCGCAGGCCGCCGACCACGACGTAGGGCAGGCGGAAGCGGTTCATCGCTTCTTCGAGCACCCGCGACTGCGCGTTGGTGCGGTAGAAGACGGCGATCTCCGAGAGCGGCGTGCCGGCGGCGACCTCGCGCTCGATCCGCCGTGCCACCCAATCCGCCTCGTCGCGGTCGGTGGACGCCTCGTGCAGCGCGACCTTGTCGCCGCCGTCCTTGTCGGTCCAGAGCGTCTTGTCGTGGCGGCGCCTGTTCTGCTTCACCACCGCGCCGCTGGTCTTGAGGATGACGTCGGTCGAGCGGTAGTTGCGCTCCAGCCGGACAACCGTCGCGCCCGGGTTGCGGTCGGGGAAGCCGAGGATGTTGTCGATCTCTGCGCCGCGCCAGGAGTAGATGCTCTGGTCGTCGTCGCCGACCACGGTGACGTTGCCGTGGACCGAGGAGAGCAGTTCGATCAGCGCGTATTGCGCGGCGTTGGTGTCCTGGAACTCGTCGACCAGGATGTGCTCGAAGCGTTCGGCCCAATGCAGGCGCAGGGCGTCGTTCTCCTGCAGGATCTTGACCGGCAACATCAGCAAATCGCCGAAGTCGACGGCGTCGGCGCGGCGCATCTCGGCCTCGTAGGCGGCGTAGATCCGATGCGCGACGCGATCGGCGATCTCGTCCTCCGGCAGCTCCGGGTGGCCCGGGCTGCGGCAGGCGTTCTTCGCCGCGTCGATCCAGCTCATGATCTGCCGCGGCGGGTGGGTCTTCTCGGAGAGGCCGAGCGCCCGCATCACCCGGATCATCATCCGCTTCTGGTCGTCGCGATCGTAGATGGTGAAGGAGCGGCCGATGCCGGCGTGCTCGCCGAGCTGGCGCAGCAGCCGCACGCCGATGGCGTGGAAGGTGCCGAGCCAGAGCTGCTTGCCGGCGTCGCCGATCAGCGATTCGAGGCGATGCCGCATCTCGCCCGCGGCCTTGTTCGAGAAGGTCACCGCCAGGATGCGCCACGGCATGACCCGCGGCGGCGGCGGCCGGAGGAATTGGTGTCGCTCCAGCAGCCAGGCGATGCGGTGGGTGATGACCCGGGTCTTGCCCGAGCCGGCGCCGGCGAGGACCAGCAAGGGACCGCCGGGCGTCAGCACCGCTGCGCGCTGTTCGGGGTTGAGGCCGTCGACCAGCGGGTGGTCGATGGCGAGGGCGTCGGCAGCCGGGTCGGCAGCGGCGCGGGCATCGGAGTCGAAGAGGTCGAAGGTCATGGCCGCCGGAGTCGAGCAGAATCGATCGGCCCACGCAAGGCGCAGGTGGCCATCGGCGGCGGCGACGTCTGGACAAGGGCAGGGGCCCGCAGCCATCCTCCCGCCGCCACGCCGCCACGCTGCAACCCCGAAGTCGCAGCCCCGGGAGCGACATGACCCTCCGCGAAGCCTTGGAAATCGGCCCCCGCGAAAGCCTCCGCCGCATCATCGTCGATCCGTGGGCCCGCATCGACGAGGCCAACCGCGCGCCGATGGTCGGACGCTTGAGCGCCCGCGAGGCGGCGTTCGTCACCACCGTGACGGTGGCGCTGATGCTGACCTTCCTCCGCTTCGTGGTGATGGACCGCAGCGTGCAGGCCGGCGTCGCGTCGGTGCTCTGCGAGCTGGGCGGCCTGTTCTCCGACGACCTGGAGAAATTCCTCTACGGCTACCACCGCTTGATGGTGAATTGCTCGTGGGTGCTCGGCTGCGTCGTCTGCTACACGCTGGTGCCGGCGGCGATCGTCCGCGGCGTCTTCGGCCTCTCGCTCTCGGACTTCTACCTCGCGCCACGCGACTATCGCGCCCACCTGCCGATCTACGCGCTGCTCTTCCTGCCGGTGGGCATCCTGATCCTGGTCTTCGCCGGATCGCCCGATTTCGCGGCGCAATATCCATTCTACAAGGACCAGCAGGGCTGGGGTGATCTCCTGGTCTGGGAAGCGGCCTACGGCATCCAATTCTTCGCGCTGGAGTTCTTCTTCCGCGGCTTCCTGCTGCGCGGACTCGCCGCCGAGATGGGCAGCATGGCCGTGCTGGTGATGATGATCCCCTACTGCATGATCCACTTCGGCAAGCCGCTGCCCGAATGCCTCGGCTCGATCATCGCCGGTCTGGTGCTCGGCGTGCTCGCGATGGACACCCGCAGCATCTGGGGCGGCGTCACCATCCACGTCGCCGTGGCCTGGGGCATGGACTTCGCCGCGCTCGGCCAGAAGGGCGTGCTCGACCGGCTCTGAACGCGCGCGCGCGGTGCTGTGCTGGGGCGTCTTGACCCCAGCGCGGCGGCGGCGGATGCTGCGGCCGTTCGACCTGCTCCGGAGGCGCCGTGTCCGAGTTGATCCCGTCCGCCTTGACGCTCCGCCGCTGCAAGTTGGTCCGCACTGCGCCCGACGGCTCTGTCGCAGAGTATATCTTCGACCAGCCGACCGTTGTCCTCGGCAGCGCCGAGGACAACGACCTGGTGCTCGACGACGACAAGGTCAGCCGCGTCCACGCCCGCATCTTCCAAGAGGGCGACGAGTGGCTGGTCGAGGACCTCGGCAGCACCAACGGCACCTTGGTCAACCACGTCCGCGTGCGCGTCGCCTTCCTCAAATCCGGCGTGACGATCCGCATGGGCGGCAGCCAGCTCCGCTTCTCGCTGCTCTCCGAGCGGGTCGAGATCACGCCGAGTGCGCGGGAAAGCCTCGGCCCCATCGTCGGCAAATCCGAGCGCATGCGGCAGCTCTTCGGCGTGATCGAGAAGATCGCGCCGACCGGCGTGACCGTCGTCCTCGAAGGCGAGACCGGCACCGGCAAGGAAGTCGTCGCCCGCACGGTGCACCAATATTCGAGCCGCGCGAACCAGACCTTCATCGTCTTCGACTGTGGCGCCGTCGCCGAGAACCTCATCGAGTCCGAGCTCTTCGGCCACGAGAAGGGCAGCTTCACCGGCGCCCTCGCGGCGCGCCAGGGCCTGTTCGAGATGGCCCACGGCGGCACGATCTTCCTCGACGAGATCGGCGAGCTCGCGCTCGATCTGCAGCCGAAGCTGCTGCGGGCCTTGGAGCAGCGCGAGATCCGCCGGGTCGGCAGCAACCGTCCGGTGAAGATCGACGTCCGCGTCATCGCCGCGACCAACCGTGACCTCGCCGAAGAGGTGAAGGAAGGCCGCTTCCGCGAGGACCTCTTCTATCGCCTCTCGGTGGTCCGGCTGCAGCTACCGGCGCTGCGCGAGCGGCGCGAGGACATCCCCTCGCTGGTGCGCCACATCCTGCGCACCGGCGGCTTCAACCGCACCGCCGACGGCCCCCGCGTCAAGGGCATCGCCAGCGCCGCGCTCGAGGCGTTGATGCGCTACGAGTGGCCGGGCAACGTGCGCGAGCTGACCAACGTCGTCGAGCGCGCCTGCAGCTTCGCCGAGGGTGAGTTCATCCAGCTCGAAGACCTGCCCGACCATATCGCAGGGGTGCGGGTCAGCCGGCGCCGCGAGGAGTCCGGCACCCTCGCGACCGAGCCGCTGCGGCCGACCACGACCGCGCCGATCCCGCTCGACAAGACCTTCAAGGACGCCAAGGAAGAGTGGCTCTCCCGCTTCGAGAAGGAATACCTGCAGACCTTGCTCGAGAAGCATTCGGGCAACCTCTCGCAGGCCGCCCGCGAGGCCGAGGTCGACCGCAAGCACTTCCGTCGCCTGGCGCGGAAATACAGCCTGGTCGCGGGTCCCGGCGGCGACGACGATTGAGCTCGCAGATGGACCACATCCGTCGCCGCTGGATGGGCATCGGCCGGCGTCATCGCTGGTTCGACGCCGCCGTCGCGGTGCTCTTGGCGGGGGCCGCGCTGCTCGCCTTGCTCGCCACCGATCAGATGGGCTTCGCCCGCGACGAGGCCTTCTATTTCGGCCACGCCGAGACCTACCAGAACTGGCAGGTCGAGGTCGAAGCAGGTGGCCGGCGGCGTGAGGCCGCGCTGCAACGCGACGAGATCCTCCGCGTCTGGCGGCAGAACAGCGAGCACCCTCCGCTCGACAAGCTCCTCTTCGGTTGGTCGTGGCGGCTCTTCGGTCGCAAGCTGCGCGAAGTCGGCAGCGGCCGGCAGGACGAGCAGGGCAGGCTGCTCGCCGATGTCCGTGGCCTCGGCCCGGCGCATGGCTTCGCCGTCGGTCGGCCGGTCGAGCTGCTTCGACCGCAGCTGGTCGGCGGCGATCCCGCCATCGGCCCGCGACGCTGGTTGCGAGGGACCGTCACCGCGCGCACGCCGTGGTCGGCGACCGTCGCGTTCGACGGCGGGGCAGGGCAAGACGCGTTCGGTTCGGTCTGCGGTGGCGCCGGCACCCGCGACGCCGCGGGCGCGCTGCGTCGCACCGGCTGCGAGGTCGTCGAGGACCGCGTGCTCTACGTCCTCTCCGAGAGCGCGGCGATGCGGATGCCCGGCATGCTCTTCGGTGCCTTGCTGGTGGCGCTGGTCTGGGCCTTCGCCCGCGGCCTCTTCGGCGGCCAGCCGCTGCTCGCCCGACCTTTCGCGCTGCTCGCCTCGGCCGGCTACCTGCTGATCCCGCGCGCCTTCTTCCACGCGCACCTGGCGTGCTTCGACATGACCATCACCACGCTGTTGCTGGCGACGACCTTCGCCTACTACCACGCCCTGCGTTCGCGCGGCTGGGTCTGGATCACCGCGGTCCTGTGGGGGGTCGCGCTGCTGGCCAAGCACAACGCTTTCGTCCTGCCGGCCGCGTTCATCGGCCATTGGTTCTGGGACGCGTTCGCCGAAGGCCGGGTCCGGCTGCTCCGCGCCGATGCGCCCGCGGGCCGCCTCGCGCTGCTGCTGCACCGCCCCTGGGCGTTGGCGCTCGCCGCGGCGCTGCTGCTGGCCGGGTTGGGCGCGACCTTCGGCCTGGTCGTCGGCCTCGCCGCTGCGGCGCTGGTCGTCGCCGCGGGCCCGCTGCGGCTGGCGTTGCCCGGGCTGCCCTTGGCGTGGTTCGTCATGCTGCCGGTCGGATTGCTCCTGCTGGTGCTCGGCTGGCCGCTGCTCTGGGTCGACACGCTGCACAACCTGCTCGCATGGCTGGAATTCCACCTCCACCACGAGCACTATATGCAGACCTATTTCGGCCAGGTGCTCGCCTACCCGCCGTTCCCGGTCGCGATGCCCTTCGTGCTCACCGCGCTGACCTGGCCCGTCACCCTGCTGGTGGTGGCGGTCGCCGGGCTTGTGCTGATCGCCGCCGTCGGGCTTCGGCGGCTGCCTTCGAGCCTGCGCGCGGCGCTGGGGCGCGCGGGCCCCTCGGCGCCGACCGACCCTGCCGCGCGGGCGCGAAGCCTGGACCGCTTGCTGCTGATCACCGCGATTTGGCCGGTGGCACTGATCGCGATGCCGAATACCCCGGTGTTCGGCGGCACCAAGCATTGGCTGACAGCCTACCCTGCCTTGCTCCTGCTCGGCGCGCGGGCGCTGCAATGGGCGTGGTACGGGCTCTCGCGACGCTGGCAGCAGGGCGGGCAGGGCGAACGCGCTGCGGCCGCGGTGGCGGCGTGGGCGCTGGTGGCGCTGGCGATGCTCCCGGCGGCCTCGGCCACGGTGCGCAACCACCCGCAGGGGACGATGTACTACAACGAGCTGATCGGCGGCGTCCCCGGGGCGGCACGGGCCGGGCTGCAGCGGCAATTCTGGGGCTACCAAGCCCGCGACGGCTTGCCGACGGTCAACGCGCTGGCGCCGCCCGGGGCACGCATCTGGATGCACAACAGCGCGTGGGGATCGTTCATGATGTACCAGCGCGAAGGCTGGTGCCGACGCGACCTGCGCTACGGCAGTGGCCCCGAGGGCAGCGCGCTCGGCCTCTTCCATCACCAATACGACCACGACGATTACGAACTCGACCTCTTCGCCGACTACGGCGTGGTCGCTCCGGTCGCGCAGACCGCCTACGAGGGCGTGCCGCTGCTCTCGGTCTACGAGCGGCCGAGCAACGTGGCGAAACGGCCCTGATCGAAGGGCCACGGGCCTGCGCTCGACCCCTGCCGGCTCGCGTTGCCAATCCGCCGACGCGCACCTAGACTCCGCGCCCCTCGCCGACCCCGGAGAAGCCCCACCGATGCTCACCGCCCGCCGCCGACTCCGCAGCCGCATGCACGTCGCGTTCGCGGCATGCGCGCTGCTGGTCGGCAGCGCAGCGTCGGCATCGGCAGCCGAGCCGGCCAGTGCCGCCGAGCCGCCGGTCTCGGTGCGACCGGCCGAAGCTCCCGAGGGCGCGCCGCTGGTCAACCTGCGCTGGGGCGGTCTGCTCCGCTTGCGTGGCCAGTGGATCGAGGGCGGCAGCCTCGGCAACGGCACTGGCAGCCTGCCCGCGACGCTCTCGGATCCCGATCGCTTGGCGCAGGCCGACATGCGCTTCCGCCTGGCGCCGGCGCTCGAGCTCGGCAGCTACGCGAAGATCCACGCCCTCGCCGACGTCGCCGGGCGGACGGTGCTCGGCTCGGACAACCGCAACGACACCATCGCCGGCCGCCTGCTCGCCTTCGAGGGCAACGGACCGGTCCGCGACGCCTTCGCGATGCGGCGGATGTGGGCCAGCTTCGACGTCTTCGGCCTCGCGACCTTCGAAGTCGGTCGGATGGGCGACCATTTCGGCCTCGGCCTGATGCGCAACGACGGCCGCGACCCGCGCGCAGATTGGCAGAGCGACGTCGACCGGGTCCGCGTCTCGGTGGAGCTCTTCGGCCTGCAGATGCGGGTCATGCGCGACAACCTCGCGACCATGCCGATGTTGCGCAAGGGCCTGGGCGCCGAAGACCCGATCTACCCGGTCGCCGACTCGACCGACGTGGTTCGTTGGCTGGCGGAGGTGCAGAGTGCCCGGCCCGCCGATGCGCCCGGGCTGCACTGGGCCGTCGCGGTCGGCTACCAGACCCAGGACGTCGCGCTCGGCCTCGAACACGGCGACGACCCCGACGGCAAGCTGAAGGGCGATTGCATCGCCCGCGGTACCTGCGTCCAGCTCGTCACCCGCGACGCGACCCTGGTCCTGCCGCAGTTCTACCTCGCCTGGAACCGCAAGCGGCCCTGGGGAGGCCTGCGCTTCGCGGTCGAGGGCGCCGCCCGTCTCGGCACGGTCGCCAACGCCGACGCGCTGGCCAGCACCGATACCAGCAAGACCGTCGTCGCCGGCGCCTTCGCGGCAGATGCGGGCATGCGCCTCGGACGGACCGACCTGCGCCTGCAGGGTGGCTACGCCAGTGGCGACGGCGAGGGCGGCTTCGGCGTCAACGATCGACAGAACCTGACCAAGACCACCGCCGCGGGCGAGGTTCACCGCTCCTTCATCACCGGCTTCCAGGCCCACCGCGGCTTCCTCGTCGACGGCCTGCTCTTCCGCGAGGTGATCGGCGCCATCGCCAACAGCGCTTGGATCCGCCCGAGTTGGCGCTACGACGTCGTGCCGGCAGGCCGCGACACCGGCCTGACCCTCGAGCTCGGCGCGCTGGTCGCGATGGCTGCACGCGTCGGCGCGACGCCCGGAAGCGGTCGCTGGCTGGGCGTGGAGCCCGAGTTGCGCCTCGACTGGCGGATGGCGCCGCGCACCGACCTCATCCTACAGGGCAGCCTGCTCCTGCCGGGAGACGGCTTCGACGCCGGTGCCGGCGGAACCGCTGCCGAGGCCGCCGGGCGCGTCTCGCTCGACTGGATCGTTCGCTGGTAATCTCGCCCAGCTGGCGCCTCGGATTTGTCACTCCAGCCGGCCAGATGCTATGTTCCGGCGTCGCGGCTGTGCCGCGTCTCTGAGCGCCGGGCGCCCCGGCGGAGGACCCAACGAATGCAC
The DNA here is from genome assembly GCA_020632665.1 of Deltaproteobacteria bacterium. Taxonomy (GTDB): domain Bacteria; phylum Myxococcota_A; class UBA9042; order UBA9042; family UBA9042; genus JACKFC01. The sequence continues at coordinate 126,061 of JACKFC010000011.1, read as the reverse complement.
CGTCTGTCCGCGCGCCTGCTGGCGCTCCTGCTGCTCGTCCCGCTCGTGGCGTGCAGCAACGACACTTCGATCTCCCCCGGGCCTGATACCGGGACCGATACCGGTGGCAACGGCGGCGATGTCGGCGGGCAGGACAGCACCGTGACCGACGCCGGAGGCGATGCCGGCGTCGATGTGGAAGACACCGCGGACGGTGGCACCGACGCGAGCGGCACCGACGCCGAGGCCGATATCCTCGCCGACGCCGACGCCGACCCGACCGATGTCGAGGACGGCGACGCCGCGGACGGCAGCACTGACGCCATGGTCGAGGATACAGCCGACAGCAAGGGCGACACCGTGGCCGACACGGCCGATAGCGGCGACAGCTCGACGCAGCCCGACAGCGGCGGCGCGGTCAAGGAGATCACGACCCACAACAAGGCGTGCAGCACCAACGGTGATTGCCTGATCCCGTGCGCCAGCGCCGCGACCTGCGACAACGGCAGTTGCAACTACACCGTCAAGGCCGGCGCCTGCCTGGTCGACAGCTCCACGACCGAGGTCACCTGCTACGGCGACGGGATGCAGAACAAGGCCACGCCGTGCCTCTCCTGCAACGCCAAGGTCACGACCACGCAGCTGACGTCGGTGCAGAACCTGCTCCCGATCGACGACGAGAAGCACGGCCTCAAGGTCGAGGACCTCACCGGAGGCAAGGGCAAGCTCATCTGGCAACTCAGCGACGCGCGTTCGGTGAGCGGCGGCAAGAGCCTCTACTTCGGCGATCCGACGACCAAGACCTACGCCAACGACCTGCACGTCAACGCTTCGTTCACCACCGGCGCGATGGCGGTGCCGATGTACGACGGCGTGACCGAGACCCTCAGCTTCTGGCTCTGGCTCGATACCGAGGAGTCCAAGGGCTACGACACGTTGACGGTCGAGGCGATCGAGGGTGAGAAGGCGACCGCGATCTGGAGCAGCGACAAGATCGGCGGCACCACGCACAAGGTCTGGCAGCTCGTGCACCTCGACGTCGGCGCCTGGGCCGGCAAGTCGCTCGCCTTCCGCTTCACGTTCGACAGCAAGGACGGCTTCGTCAACGCCTTCGAAGGCGCCTATATCGACGATATCTCGCTGCGCACCGGCTGCTGTGGCGCCGTCAGCGACTGCAACGACGGCAACGCCTGCTCGGTCGACTCCTGTGCCCCGACCGCGCTCTCGAAGTCCTTGCCGGTCTGCAGCTACGCGCCCAAGACCGAGTGCTGCTCGTCGGCCGCCGATTGCGACGACGGCAAGCCCTGCACGCTCGACCTCTGCTCGGGCCCCGGCGGCACCTGCTCGCACAACGCCAAGCCGAATTGCTGCATCGACGAGAAGGATTGCGACGACGGCGACGCCTGCACCATCGACCACTGCCCCAAGGCCGGCAGCACCTGCCAGCACACCGACACCTGCTGCAAGGCGGATTCGGAGTGCGTCTCGGCCGACCCTTGCCTCAAGGGAGCGTGCGCCGGCGGCGAGTGCGCCTTCACCAGCACCTGCTGCATCGGAGACGGCGAGTGCGACGACTTCAACCCCTGCACCGTCGACGCCTGCAAGGACGGCAAATGCGCGCATTCGCCGAGCCTGCTGCCCGGTTGTTGCTCGCCCGAGCCGTGGGTGGCCACCTTCAGCGGCAGCCTCGACAGCTGGGTCAGCGACGCGCCGGTGAATGATCTGGCCTGGCACCACGCCAAGTTCCCGCACGACGAGGACGGCAAGAAGGGCGATGGCGCTGCATTGCTCGGCATTCCCGGCAAGGAGATGGCCGGCATCATCGGCAGCAATTACGTGACCATGACCAGCCCGGACATCACGCTCCCGCCCGGTCAGGACATGAAGTTCTCGTTCAAGGTGCGCTTCGACCTGAGCTACAAGACCAGCTCGCAGAACGTGACGGCGTACATCGTCCACCAAGGCAAGCAGACCACCCTCGGTTCGGTGACCTGGGCGACCTCCGGCAAGGACGGATGGCAAGAATACAGCAAGGACGTCAGCGCCTTGGCTGGCGAGACCTTCCAGATCAAGCTGCGTGGCCGGGTCTACGGCTTCGGCACCGGCACGGCCGGCAAGGGCATCTGGGTCGACGACGTCAAGTTCGAGACCTCGTGCAACCCGCTGAAGTGCACGACCAACAGCCAATGTGCTTCGGTCGCGTCCTGCCTCTCGGGCATCTGCACCGACGGCGCCTGCACCTACACGAACAGCTGCTGCACCGCTGACGCGGATTGCGATAGCGGCAACCTCTGCGTCTCGGCCAAGTGTACGTCCGGCAAGTGCGCGTTCACCGAGAAGAAGGGCTGCTGCATGGGGCAGGGCGACTGCGACGACGGCAACCCCTGCACCACCGATATCTGCCCCGGCCCGGGCAAGGATTGCAGCTTCGCGCCGGTCGCCGGCTGCTGCCTCTCCTCCTCGGAGTGCGACGACAAGGACAAGTGCACCGACGACCTGTGCATCGCCAACAAGTGCGAGAACAAGAACTTCTGCTGCAAGACGGACGCCGACTGCGCCGATGGCGAGACCAAGTGCACCACCGATAGCTGCGGCTCCGACAGCGTCTGCCTGCACAAGCCGACCGGCGCGGCCGGCTGCTGCGAGCCGCTGCCGGTCTTCGACGATTTCGAGAAGGGCGCCGGCAGCTGGACCTTCAGCAACTCCGGTGGTGCGACCAAGGGCTGGCAGGTCAACGGCAGCTCGGCGCAGAGCAAGTCGCCCAAGGGCACGCTGTATTACGGTGATCCCGGCGCAGGCAACTACAACTGGGGCAAGTCGTCTGGGACCGCGAAGTCGCCCTCGTTGCTGATCCCGACCGGCAACAAGAGCGAGCTGCAGCTCTCGCTCTACGTCGATACCGAGAGCGGCTCGTCCTACGACAAGCTCTTCATCTACGTCGTCGACGGCGGAACCAAGAAGCAGATCTGGTCGAAGGCCTCTTCGGGCTTCGGCACCAAGAAGTGGACCGACTGGAAGTTCGACATGAGCGCCTACGCCGGCAAGTCGGTGCAGATCGAGTTCAACTTCGACAGCGTCGACAGCGTCGCCAACTCTGGCCAGGGCATTTTCGTCGACGACTTCAAGCTCGTGGTCGACTGCGGCAGCTAGCGCCGCGCGTTGCGACGCCTCGCGCGCACAGGTAGAGTGCCGCATCGTTGGCCCGCGAATGGGGCACAGGCGGGGAGCGCATGAGGCTGCAGAAGGCATCGGGTTGGGCGTGGGCCCTGATTCTCTCGCTCGGCGCCGCCGCGGCCTGCAGTGAAGACCCCGGCGACACGAAGAAAGACGCTGCGACCAGCGGCGACGCGCAGGACGCCGAAGCACTCGACGCCGCGGATACCGCCGTCGACGATACGGCCGACGGCGCCGGTGATTCCACCGTCAACGACGGCGACAACGACCAGAGCGGCTCGACCGACGCCGGCAGCATCGACGCCGAAGAGACGGTCGATTCGGGCTCGGAGACCAGCGGCACGACCGACGTCGTCGTCGGCCCCGAGTGCACCACCGCCGCCGATTGCGAAGGCAAGGCCACGCCCAAGGCCTGCGAGCAGATCGCCTGCAACGCCGGCAAGTGCGGCGTCGCGTTGGTGCCGAACAAATGCTGCGAAAACGCGCACTGCGACGACGGCCAGGAGTGCACGACGGACACCTGCGACGTGGCCAAGACCAGCTGCCTGCATACTCCCGTGCCCAACTGCTGCAGCGGCAAGACGACGCTGCTCAAGGCCGGCTTCGAGCAGGGCCTCGGCGACCTCGCGGCGATCGAGGGCCCAACCAACGGCAACGTGAAGTGGCAAGCCTCGGCGCAGCGGGTCCGCGTCGGCAACCAGGCGCTCTACCTCGGCAATGGCTGCGGCACCTACGACAATACGATGACGGTCGACGGCAATTGCGAGCCCGGCGCCGGGGGCACCGCGATCTCGAGCCTGCTGCAGACCAAGCAGCTCCAGCTGCCGAAGGACAAGAGCACCCAGCTTCACTTCTGGCTCTGGCTCGACACCGAGCCGCCGTACTCGACGACGCTGCCGACCGGTACCTGCACGCCGTCCTGCCCGAGCGGACTCTCCTGCGTCAGCGTCAACGGCGCCTCGCAGTGCCTGCCGGAAAAGGACGTCCTGACCCTATCGATCATCCCTGACGGCGCCGCGGCGCAGAAGCTCTTCGACTCGACCCAGATCGGCAAGACGACCGCCGGCGACTGGCAGCACGTCGTGCTCGACCTCGACGCGTGGCAGGGCAAGAGCGTCCGCCTGCAGTGGCAGTTCCAGACCGGGACCGCGTTCAAGAACGGCTACGAGGGGGTCTACCTCGACGAGGTCGTGCTCGAGACCGTCTGCCCGGTGGCGGGTACGCTGTGCACCGCGTCGCAGGCCTGCCTGGACGACGGTAGCGTCTGCACCTTGGATGCTTGCACCTTCTACGCCAACGCGCCGAACAAGGGCTTCTGCTTCCACGACGCCAGCCCAGGCTGCTGCCTGGTCGACGCCAACTGCAACGACGGCAAGCCGTGCACCGTCGATACCTGCAAGTCGGGCGCCTGCGTCTACACCCCGGACGGCTCCAAGCCGAGCTGCTGCAAGCCTTCGGTCGAGTGGTCCGAGGACTTCGACTCCGGCGTCCTCGACAAATGGGGCATGCTCGGCGGCAACTCTGTCGACGTGACCTGGCATATCGATCCGAAGGCCGGCACCAAGGGCAGCCAGGCGCTGGTCTTCGCCGACGCAGCTGGCAACAGCTACGCCGACACCTCGCTGCCGTCGGGCACCGGACCGACCGGGACAGCGTGCACGCCGCCGGTGAAGCTGAAGATCGGCACGCTCTACAACCTGGTCTCGCTGCAGCTGAACCTCGAGACCGAGTGGAGCTACCTGCCGAAGGGCAGCTACCAGAACCCTCCGCTCGGTACCGGCAAGAAATACGATCACTTCTCGATTGGCGTGCGCGAGGAAGGCGTGCCCGGCGCGAAGATCGAGCCGCTCTGGTCCTCTGATGCCATCGCCGGGACGACCAATGGCGAGTGGCTCGAGCTGACGCTCTCGCTCGACGCGTGGCAGGGCAAGTCGGTCGCGGTCTGCTTTACGTTCGACGCCGGCGACGATCAGGTCAACGACCGCGCTGGGCCGCGCCTCGACGAAGTGCTGGTCCGCGTCGCCTGCACCAAGCCGGAATGCTTGCTCGACACCGATTGCGACGCACTCAGCTGCCCCGCATGCGAGGCCCCGCTCTGCACCGACGGCACCTGCGGCTGTGCCAAGGTGGCGGGCTGCTGCCAGAAGGCCACCGACTGCGACGACGGCGATTTGTGCACCGCGGATTCCTGCGTCTCGGGCACCTGCCAGCAGAGCCCGATCGTGGCCTGCTGCAAAGTCGACACCGACTGCGGCAGCGACGACGCCTGCCTCGCCGCGAGCTGTGATCTCGGCAGCAACTCTTGCACCCAGACGCCGGTTCCGAACTGCTGCAAGCAGGACTCGGACTGCAAGTCGGCGAAGCTCTGCGTCAGCTTGTCCTGCGATATGACGGCGAATCAGTGCAAAGAGACGCCACTCCAGGGCTGCTGCACCGCCGACAAGGAGTGCGACGACAGCGACCCCTGCACGAGCGATCTCTGCATCGACCTCAAGTGTACGCACAAGCCATCCGGCGCCCCCGGCTGCTGAGCCGAGCACGCGATCGCCATAGCCGCCGTGGCGTTGCAGCGTGAGCGCCGGGTCGGTACACTCCTACCGCGCGTATCGTGCTTCATCTCACCTAGGTGTCATCATGAAGACTGTTGCTTCCCTCCTGCTCCCCGTGGCGCTGGTGGTCCTTTCCGCCGCTTGCGGCAATGATCCCGAAGTCAAGCCCGACACGGGGACCGGCGGCCAGGCCGATACCGGCGGCGAGGATGCCGCCGATTCGAACAACGGTGGCGACTCGACCACCGTCGACACGATCGACGCGGTGACAGGCGACTCCGATGGCGACGCGGCCACGCCGACGGATACCGGCTCCGATAGCGCGGGAGACGCGGCCTCCGATACGACGACGCTCCCGCCCTGCTCGAGCGACGTCTACTGCCAGACCGCGCTGAAGGACGTGCTCAAGCCCTGTGAGACCGCGGTCTGCAAGGAAGGCGTCTGCGAGGCCGTGTTCAAGACCGGCACCTGCTGCAACGACGCGCAATGCGACGACGGCGCCGCCTGCACCATCGACAAATGCGACCTCGGCACCAATACGTGCAGCAACAAGACCAAGGCCAACTGTTGCGAGGGGCAGCAGACCTTCCTCGACGTGAGCTTCGAGCAGTCGAGCTTCGAGGACTTCAAGGCCGTGGAGGGCGCCAACAACGGCAACGTGAAGTGGAGCCTCTCGACCGACCGCTCGCATACCGGCAAGGCCTCGCTCTACCTCGGCAGCCCCTGCAAGACCTACGACAACTCCGCGACCGTGGCCAATAGCTGCGCGCCCGGATCGGCGCCGAAGCCGGTGCTCTCGAACCTCTCGAGCAAGGAGGTCATCCTGCCGCAGGGCAAGCAGGCCGTGGCCCATTTCTGGGTCTGGATCGCCGCCGAGCCGAGCTACCTCGCCGCCGGCGTGCCGGCCGGCACCTGCACGCCGACCTGCAAGAAGGGCACCAGCTGCGTCAAGCTCGACGACGGCTCGCCCGGCATCTGCCTGCCGGAGAACGACGTGCTCCGGGTCTACGTCGACACCACCGGTCCCGCCGCCGACCCCGTCTGGCTCTCGACCGAGATCGGCAAGAACACCACCGGTTGGCACCACGTCAGCATCAACCTGGCCAGCTTCCAGAAGGCCGGTAGCGACACCGCGGTCAAGCTGCGCTGGGAGTTCTCGGCGAACAACATCAACAACGAATACGAAGGTGTGTACCTCGACGACGTCGTGATCGAGACCCTCTGCGCCGGCGAGGACACCCTCTGCGACGGCAAGACGGCCTGCAAGGACGACGGCAACCCGTGCACCGCCGAGGCTTGTACGCCCTTCGCCAACGACGCGACCGCAGGCATCTGCTTCTACGACCAGACGCCGGGCTGCTGCGTCGCCGTCACCGATTGCAACGACAAGAACGACTGCACCGTCGACAGTTGTCAGAAGGAAGAGCAGGCGCCGCAGGGCACCTGCGATCACGTCCCGGACGTGAGCAACGTCGCGTGCTGCCAGGAGTCGACCATCTACTCCGACGGCTTCGAGTCCGGCTCGATCTCGGCGTGGCAGCACGTCAACACCAACAGCAAGACCATCAAATGGCAGCACAACAGCAAGGACGCCAAGACCGGAACCGGTAGCCTCTACTTCGGCAACGCCTCGTTCACCGGCTATGACGACGCCACGCTCGGCAAGGGCAAGGGCCCGCGCGGTTCGGTCTGCACCAAGCCGGTCAAGTTGAGCGCCGGCACGGTCTACAACGTCCTGACCTTCAACCTGAAGCTGAAGACCGAGTGGTACATGCAGCCGAAGGAGAACTTCAAGAACCCGCCGGCGCAGAGCGACGTCAAGCTCGACGAGATGCGGGTCGACATCGCGTTGCCAACGGGGCTGAAGGCCGCGTGGTCGTCGGACGAGATCTACGGCACGACGAACGATGCCTGGGTTCCCGTCATCGTCTCGCTCGACAAGTGGGCGGGCCAGGAGGTCGGGCTCTGCTTCACCTTCGACGCAGGTGACGACCTCGGCAACACCGACGGCGGCGTCTGGATCGACGACGTGCAGCTCGGTGTGAAGTGCACCAAGCAGGAGTGCAGCATCGACAGCCAGTGCGAAGCGAAATGCGGCGCTTGCACCACCGCGACCTGCGAGCAGGGCGGTTGCAAATGCGTCAAGGTGCCGAACTGCTGCAAGGGCTCGGCGGACTGCGACGACGGCGACAAGTGCACCAACGACGCTTGCGTCGACGGCAGCTGCACCCACGAGCTCGGCGACCCGCAGTGCTGCAGCGACAAGGTCGGCGACGGCGCGTTGATGAAGCAGGATTTCGAGAACAACGGTGCGCTGCCTGCGGGCTGGAAGCCGAGCAAGCTCAGCGGCCAGCCGCCCTTCGGTAGCGGCAAGAGCTACGACCAGAACATCGTCTGGAACGCCTCGACCGTGAAGTCGGCTCCGGGCTCGGGTGCCTTCGCGCTCTGCTTCCACGACGCCAACGGCAAATACAACGCCGGTGACGCCGTGCCCGCCGGCAAGGTGGTCTCCGGCGTCTTCGACGTGCCGAAGAACGGCACGACCGTCGTCTCGTTCGAACTCTTCTTGAACACCGAGTGGGACGACAACCCCTTCAAGCTCTTCACCTTCGCGGTCGACCAGCTGGTCCTCAACGTCGTGGACACCGAGGAGGCGGATCCGACCAAAGCGCGGACGCTGATCTGGGATTCCTACGATATCGAGGGCTCGACCAAGAAGAAGTGGAAGAAGATCGTTGCCTCGATCCCCGCTGCACTCGCCGGCAAAAAGGTCCGCCTGGAGTACTACTTCGACGCGGGCAACATCAACGCCAATGCCTACGACGGCGCTTGCGTCGACAACCTCTTGGTCGAGAATATCTGCGCGAAGCCAGCCTGCGTCGCCGACGCGGATTGCGCTCCCTCCGAACCGGACAAGTGCAAGAGCTACGCCTGCACGAAGTCCGGCACGACCTTCGCCTGCATGACCGATTTCAAGCCCGGCCCCGGATGCTGTGCGCCCGGCGTGGCGCTCGCCACCGAGAACGGTGAGGGTGGTTCGCTCGTCAAGTGGCAAGGCACCTCGAGCTCGACCACGGTGAAGTGGCAGGTCGTCGACAAGAAGTACCTCCTCGACAAGAAGGAGATCTACTTCGGCAACGCGCTGGCCTGGAACTACGCCGACGGCTCGGGCAAGTCCTGCAGCGTCGACGGTGACTGCTCCAGCGGCGAGACCTGCAAGGGCTCGGTGGGCAAGAAGATCTGCGGCAAGCCGGTGAAGGCCGAGTTGACCAGTGATCCCTTCACGCTCTCGACCGATACGGCGAAGTCGGCGCAGCTGCGATTCCGCCTCTACCTCGACGTCGAGCCCTCGTTCGAGACCTTCGAGATCTGGCAGCTCGACGAGACGGGCACCGAGATCAAGAAGATCTGGGACAAGGGCAACGCCAACGACTTCAAGACGACCGAGTACAAGTCGGTGGTCGAGAAGACGATCAACATCGAGCCCCTGAAGACCGGCAAGCCGGCCCGATTGCGCTTCAAGTTCGACTCCGGCGATTCGAGCAAGAACGAGCAATACGAGGGCATCTTCCTCGACGAGCTGATCGTCGAGGAGCCGTGCAAGCTCTAGCCGATGGCAAGTCTCCGCGATCAGAGCTTCAACCGTGAAGCATGGCTGAAGCTGGCGTTCGTCGCGGCGGGCGCCGGCCTGTTGGTCGGGCTGATCTACCTCTCGGTCCAGGCTCACCACGCCTATATCGAAGTCCCGCATCTGCTGGAGAACAGACACGCCGAACCAGTCGGACATCCGGGCCGCGTGACCACCTCGATCGCCCAGCTGGGCGCCGAGGCAGTCGAGACGCTGATCCAGGACCTCGACGGCGACAACGAAGGTGCCAAGCGGCGGAAGTCTCTGGAGATCCTCTCCGGAATCCAGGACCCGCGGGTCTTGCCGGCGCTCGCCTCGGCGCTCGCCGACGAAGACCTCGGGGTTCGGATGGCTGCCATCGCAGGCATCGCGCGCTTCGGCGACGAGGCGGGCGCGGCCCCGCTCTGGCGCGCCCTGGAGCAGGCCAGCGATTGGATCAGCCAGCGCATGATCATCGGCCTCGGGCTGGTCGGCGGCGAGGCGGACATCGATCGCATGGTGGCGCGGGCCAACGCGACCAACGGTCACGAGCGTCACCTCTTCGCCTGGGCGGCGGGGCAGGCGCAGCGGCGCAAGACCGAGCGCGACCAGATCGGCCGCGTGCCGCCGGCGCCACCGCCGGTCGACACCGACGACGAGCTGCGCATCCAGGCCGAGGTCGACGCTCTGATCGCCGAACTCGACGCCGGACCCGTGACGCGCGAGAACGCCCTGCGCTTCGCCCAGCGCACCGCGGTCGAGTTCGGCACCTGGGACTACGGCCACCAGATCAGCTACCAGACGCTCGCGGTCGCGGGGCCGCTGGTGCTGCGTGGCACCGCCCGCATGGACGCTGTGCCGGTTCCGGTTCGCCGGAAGAAGGCCGTTCCTCCCGCTGGTGCGGGATCCCCCGCCACGCCGGCCCCGATGCCGGTACCCTAGGAGAGTGAGCGATGGCTCGAGTGCTGCTCGTCGACGATGACCACCGCCTGGCGCAACTGATGGAGCGCCTGCTCAAACCCGAGGGCTTTCAGGTCGAGAGTGTGACCGACGGCTTGCAGGGCGCGCGGCGGGCCTGCTCCGAGGTCTTCGATCTCATCATCCTCGACGTGATGTTGCCCGGGCTCGACGGCTTCGAGGTGCTCCGGCGGATCCGCGCCCAGGGCGAGGTCCCCGTGATCATGCTGACCGCCAAGGGCGCAGACAACGACCGCGTGGTCGGGCTCGAGCTCGGCGCGGACGACTACCTGCCCAAACCCTTCAACCCGCGTGAGCTCGTCGCCCGGATCAAGGCCGTTCTGCGTCGCAGCGACGGCGGCGCGCACGCGCGCAGGGCGTCGATCCTCGGCGCCGGCGGGGTCGAGCTCGATCCAGCCCGTCGCGAGGTTCGGGTCGACGGCGAGGCCGTCCACCTGACCACGACCGAGTTCGACCTGCTGCGCTGCTTCCTGCGCTATCCGGGGCAGGTGCTCTCGCGTGACGCGCTGATGGATATGCTGCGCGGCGTCGGCTACGCCGCCTACGACCGCTCCATCGACGTCCACGTGAAGAACCTGCGCGCCAAGATCGAGTCTGATACCCGCAACCCGCGACGGATCAAGACGGTCTGGGGCACGGGGTATATGTTCGCCGCCGACGACGGCGAAGACGACGGCTGATCGACGTGGCGCGCGGCACCGACCGCCTCGACCAACAACTCCTCGGACTGGCGGCGTTCGGCCTGGCCACGACCGCGGCTGCGGCGGCGCTGGTCGTGCGAGGTTCGGTCGGCTTTCGCTGGGACGGCCCGCTCGGCATGGCCGTGGTCTTCGTCGGCAGCGCCGCTGCCACCACCGTGGGGCTCTACGTCGTGGTCGGCCGGGCACGCGCCGCGCTGCACGAGCGCACCCGCGCGATGCGAGAGGCGGCACGTGAGCTCGGCGGCGGCGACCTGGCAGTGAACCTGCCGGAGGGCGACGACGACCTCGGCAGCCTTGCGCGCTCGATGAACGCGATGTCGACGCGCATCGCTCGCTTGCTGCAAGCACAGCGCGACCTCCTCTCCGGCGTCAGCCACGAGCTGCGCTCGCCCTTGGCGCGGATCTCGATCGCCCTGGAATTGATCGAGATGGGCCGCGAGGAAGACCAAGATCTGCGTGAGTTGATCGTGGGGTTGCGCGAAGAGGTGGACCTGCTCGAGCGGCATATCTCCCGTCTGCTGGAGGCCCAGCGGGTCAGCAGCAAGCGCGTCTTGCTCAAGCGCAAGGCCGTGGTCCTCGACGATTTGATCGCTGCCATCTTCGCCCGCGAGCGCAACCGACTCGATCGCCTGGGGTGGCGCTACAACCTCGAGCTCGGCGCGCCGGAGCGCGAGGTCCTCGGTGACGCCAACGCCCTCGACCGCATCTTCTCCACCCTGATCGAGAACGCCATCCGCCACGCAGGACCGCGGACCGAGGACGAACTCGGAGCCGAGACGGCGCGCTTCGTCGCCGGCGGTGGCGAAGATCCGGCCGCGCCGAAGACCTCCCCCTCGCTGCGGCTCGAGACCGGCGACGATGAGGGCGGGCTCTTCGTGCGGGTGATGGACCGCGGACCGGGCCTGACCCCCGAGCAATGCGCGGTCGCCTTCGAGCCCTTCGCGCGCATCGACAGCTCCCGCTCCTCCCGCACCGGTGGCACCGGACTGGGGCTCTACCTCGCCCGCACCATCGCCGAGGCACACGGCGGCTCGGCCTCGGCGATGCCGCGCCCGGGCGGAGGGTTGATCATCGAGGTTCGGCTCCCCAGTCGTGGGCAGAAGGACCTGAAGGAGACGATGCGGGTCTCCATGTCGGAGGAGCTGCTCGGCCGGCTCCGGGAGGAGAACGTGGAATGAGAGCCATCCATCCCGACGCGGCGCCGGTCGTCACCCACGGCTTCTCGGTCGACGTCGAAGATTGGTTCCATATCATCGATTGCGACGGTGCGCCCGATCCGCGGAGCTGGGACGCGCAAGAAGATCGGGTCGGGCTGGGGACCCGCGCAGTCCTCGATCTGCTCGAGCGCCACGGCCACCACGCCACCTTCTTCGTCCTGGGCTGGGTCGCCGAGCGGCACCCGGAGCTGATCGCCGAGATCGCGACGCGCGGCCACGAGATCGGCTCGCATTCCTACGGCCACGCGATGGTCTCGTCGCTCGGGCCCGATGCCTTTGCGGCAGATCTCGATCGTTCGCTCGAGGCGCTGACCCGCGCCGGCTCGGGGCCCGTGCGGTGCTTTCGCGCGCCCGGCTTCTCGATCGGGCCCGGGGAGGTGTGGGCGCTGGAGATCCTCGCCTCGCGTGGCATCGAGGTCGACAGCAGCCTCTTCCTCGCACCGCGAGCCCATGGCGGATGGGCCATGGACCGCCGGCGTCCCTTCGAGCTCTGGTTGCCGAGTGGCCGGCGGATCTTGGAAGTCCCCGTGGTCCCGGCCCGGATCGGCAAGGCGGCGCTGCCCTTCTCCGGCGGTGGCTACCTGCGCCTGCTGCCAGAAGCGGCGCTGATGCGGCTCTTCGACGCCTTCGAGGCCGCCGGCGAGCCGACCGTCGCCTACCTCCACCCGCGCGAACTCGATCCGGCGCAGCCACGGATGGAGCTGCCGCTGCGCCGACGCTTCAAATACTACGTCGGCCTCGACGGCGTGCACGACAAGCTCGACGCGCTCTTCGCGCGCTTTCGCTTCGACACCGTCAGCGGCGCGGCCGCGCGAGGGGCGCTCGATCCGCCGGTCGTCTTGCGGCAGGCGGCCTGAGATGCAGATGCGCGGGGGCTTGGTCGCCATGGCGGCGCTGCTGACGTGTGTTGCGTCGGTGGCGCGCGCGGGGACGCCCGAGCTCTATGGCTTCGGTCCGCGCGCCATCGCCCTGGCCGGCGCGATCGAGGCCGCGGCCGATGGACCGCGCGCCACCTGGAACAACCCCGCTGCGCTCGGACGGCTCGCCTCGGCGGGCGGATCGCTCGGCCTACTGCAGCTCGCGCCGTCACATCGGATCGTGCAGATCGGCGGTCAGCAGCGGTATCCGGCCGCGACGCCTGGCCCGGTGACCCTCGGCAACCTCGCGGTAGCGGCGCCGATCGGTGGTCCCTTCCGCGAGCGCCTCGGCGTCGGGCTCGCGTTGCACATCCCGCTCTCGTCGCCGACCCAGATCTGGTCGCGCGATCCGCGGCAGCCGCAGGTCCCGCTCTACGAAGGGCTGGTCGATCGCTTGTTGGTCGGCCTCGGCGTGGGCTGGCGCGTCACCGATTGGCTCTGCGTCGGCGTGACGGGGCAGCTGCTGGCCGAGCTCTCCGGCGGCGGCGACTTTCGGGTCTCCTCGCTGGAGCGACGCTTCACCGATCAGCGCCTCGCGGTCGATTTGTGGAGCCGCCTGACCTTCACCGCAGGCGCCACCGCCGACTTGGGGACGCGTTGGCGGCTCGCCGTCGTCTTTCGGCAACATGCCGACGTTCGCTACCAACTGCCACTCACGGTGCGGGTCGCCGAGCTCGGCGACGTCGCGATGGACGTCCGCGGGGTCGGGCTCTGGTCGCCGATGAGCCTGGCCTTGGCGGCGCGCTTCGCGGTGACCCCGCGCTGGTCGGTGCTTGCGTCGGCGCGCTGGGAGCGTTGGTCCGAGCTGCCGCCGCTGGGCCCGGACGTGCGGATCGACGTCGACAACGCGGCGTTGGCGCGCAACCCGGAGCAGGCCGAGCAGATCCTCTCGGTCCAGACCAGCCCGGTCCCCCTCGCCGCAGCCGATCGCGTCGTGCCGCGCCTGGGCGTCGAGCACCGGATTGCACGTTGGCTTCGGCTCCGCGGTGGGCTCGGCTGGCGCACGACGCCGCTGCCCCGCGCGACCGGGAGCGCCAACTACCTCGATGCAGACGCCCTCGATCTCGGGCTCGGCGCCGGCTTCGCGCTCGCCGACCCGGAGAGGGTTGATGTCGACCGAATCGGCGTCGATATTGCGTTCGGTTGGTCGCACCTCTTTCGACGGACGGCCAGCAAGCGCGACCCGACCGATCCGGTCGGGGGGACGTCGCTCGAAGGCGACGAACTGCGGTTCTCGATCGCGCTCCGCCACGCCCTCTAGCCGCGACTGCCGATGCCCACGCCGCCACAGTTGACCGACCCGCCCGCACGCCGTGCCGCCGCCTATGCGGCCGTGGTCGTCAGCTTGGCCTTGGTGGCTGCCGCGGCGTGGAGCTCGATCTCTGCCGCCGCGCGGGTCGACGCGGTCCCACCACCTGCGGCCCTCGCCGCCGCTGCCGCGACGCTGCAGGCCGAACTCGCCCCAGGCGACGGGATCGCGTTCCTGCCAGCGTGGGCCGCCGCGGAGCGATGGCGCTTCGACGCTGCTGCGCGCGCGGTGGGGCTCGATCTGGCCGAGGTCTGGGTTCCCGCCGATCCGCCGACCGCGTGGGATGTCGAGGGCCTGCGCCGGCTCTGGATGCTCCGGATGCCGGCGCTGGGCCCGGCGGTCGACCCCGCGGCGATGGGGCGCGTGGTGCGGCAAGTCGCGCTCGAGGGGGGCGTCGAGTTGGCCCTGGTCGAGCTGCCGGAGAGCCAGATCGTCGAGGACCTGCGGGCCCACCTCGATCAGGCTGAGGTCAGCCGCGTCGCTGACAAGGCGGGCGCGACGACGAAGTGCACCTGGAACGGCAGCCGCCACCAATGCCCTGGCGCTTGGTGGACCGACGTCTTCGTCGCCCTCAACGAGGTCGAGAGCACCCGGCGACGCTGCATCTTCGCGCAACCGCACCCCGACGGCGCGACGCTGGTCGTCCGCTGGCCGAAGGTTCGCGCCGCGCGGACGCTCGAAGGTCGGGTCGGCAACCGGCTCTGGGCCGTCCGCTACGACAAGGGCAGCGACGTGGCCGTGCGGCTCCGCGTTGCCGGTGAGGTCCGCCAGGAGCTGGTGCTGCAGCGCGGGGACTTCGGCTGGCATCCGCTGCGCGTCGAGCTCACCGCCGACGACCACGGCCAGCCGGTCTCGATCGAGTTCGCGGCGAGCGACAGCGCTTGGCGCCAGCTCTGCTTCGACCTCCGGCTGCGTGGCGCCCTCCCCGGCGGAGCGCCGTGAGCGCCGACCTCGAACGGCAACGCGCGTTGCTCGCTTGGTTCGCCGAGGCCCAACGGACGATGCCGTGGCGGCATCCCCGGCCCGGTCCGCACCCCCGCCCCTACGCCGTCCTCGTCAGCGAGTTGATGCTGCAACAGACCCGGGTCGACGCGGTGATCGAGCCCTTCGCGCGCTGGATGCGCCGCTTTCCGGATTTCGCCAGCCTCGCCGCCGCGCCGGTCGACGCTGCGGTCGAGGCGTGGGCCGGGCTCGGCTACTACCGCCGCGCCCGGGCGCTGCATGCCGCGGCTCGCCGCGTCGTCGAGGAGCACGGTGGGGTCTTGCCGCAGGATGCCGACGCGCTGGCCGCCCTCCCGGGCGTCGGGCCCTATACCGTCGGCGCGTTGCGCTCGATCGCCTTCGATCGCCCGGCGGCGCTGGTCGACGGCAATGTGGCACGGGTGCTGGCGCGCTGGCATGCCAGCGAGGGCGACGAGGCGAGCTTGCGCAAGCGGGCCTGGCGCGACGCGGAGGCAGAGTTGGCCGCCGAGGACGCGCCGGCGCGCGGCGCACCTTCGCAGTGGAGCCAGGCGTTGATGGAGCTCGGCGCGACGGTCTGCAAGCCGGGCGAGCCCGATTGTGCGGGCTGTCCTGTGCACGCCGGATGTCGCGCCGCGGCGCTCGGCGTCGCCGCGACGATCCCGCCGCCACGCAAGCGGGCGCCGGTGCGCGACGTCTTCGCCGCGGCGTTGGTGATCGTGGCGCAGCGGGACGGGCGGCCGCACGTCTGGCTGCGCAAACAACCCGAGCACGGTCGTTGGGCGGGACTCTGGCAGCCGCCGCTCTTCGAGGCCCAGTCCACCGAGGCGGCGCTATCGGCGGCCCAGGCGTTCGCTGCCGACGCCGGTTTGCATCTGGTCGCGCGCGGAGAGGTCGAGCACGTCCTGACCCATCGGCGTTATCGGGTCTCGGTCCTGGCGGCGACGGTCGAGCTGCCGCCGCGGTCCGTCGACGCCGAGCCGACGCGTTGGTCGCCCTTGGCCGAGATTCGCGGCAGAGGAGACGGCGTGAGCCGGCTCGGCGTCCGTGTCGTCGACGCGGCTACTTCTTCAGGCAGCTCTTCATGAAGTCCTTGCGCTCCTTGCCCTCGAGGGCCTTGCTTTTGGCCTCGGCGTTGCAGTCCTTCATCCGCTGCTGAGCCGCGTTCTTCGGCTTGCCGCCCGCGTCCGCCGCGGCGCTGTCCTTTTTCAGGCAGCCCTTCATGAAGTCCTTGCGCTCTTTGCCCTTGAGCCCCTTCTGCTTCGCCTCGGCGTTGCAATCCTTCATCCGCTGTTGCGCGGCCTTCTGCTTCGCCGAAGGGGCGGCTCCGGCGAGGGAGGGGAGGGCGACAGCGCTTCTCCGCTCTTGCCCCGGGGCCGTCCTGTGTCACACTCCCGGCGGCGCTGCCTCGCATCGAGGCGGCGTCTGCAGGAGGCGAGATGGGCATCACCTTCGTCGAGAAGGGCGGCGATCGGAAACGGCCCGAGGCCAAGACCGCGCTGGTGCTGGCCGGTGGCGCGATCTCGGGCGGCGCGTTCAAGATCGGCGGCCTGATCGCGTTGAACTCGCTGCTGACCAACCGCTCGGTCACCGATTTCGACACCTACGTCGGCATCTCGGCCGGCGCCTTCCTCGCTGCTCCGCTCTCTGCCGGTGTCGGCCCGGAAGAGCTGCTGCGCTCGATCGTCGGCCACAGCCGGCAGATCACCCAATTCTCGCCGCTTCACTTCTATCGCCCGAACGTCCGCGAATTCGTCACCAAGCCGATGATCTTCGGCCGCGACGCCGCGGGGCTGGTCCCTGCGGTGATGGCAGCGGCGGTGCGCCTGGGCGGCTCCAACCGCAGCCGCATGATCCACCTCGCTCGCCGCTTCGCCCAGCGACCGACCTGGCAGACCGCCGAAGCGCTGGTGATGCCGCTGGTCACCGACGTCTCGCGCAACTCGGAGCTGCAATCGGGGCTCTCGTATCTGCCCAGCGGCCTGTTCGAGAACAGCGGCATCGAGGAGTTCATCCGGACCAACTTCGATCGCAACGGGCTGCCGAACCACTTCCGGCTGCTCAAGCTCGAGCGCGGCACCGACCTCTATATCGGCAGCACCAACCTCAACACGGCCGAGGCCGTCGTCTTTGGTCACGACGAGGATTGCTCGGTCACGATCAGCGAGGCGGTGATGGCATCGACCGCGATCCCTGGCTTCTTCCGCCCGGCGCGGATCAACGGCAACGACTATATCGACGCCGGTGTGCGCAAGACCGCGAATATCTCGCAGGCCGTGAAGAAGGGCGCGCAGCTGATCATCGCCTACAACCCCTTCCGGCCCTACGTGAACTACCACGCCGATCAGCTGCTCAACGATCAGCGCTCGATCTCGGACCTCGGCATCATCACGGTGATCAACCAGGCCTTCCGCACGTTGCTCCACACGCGGCTGATGATCGGCATCGAGAAGCTCAAGCTCGACCGCGACTTCCACGGCGACGTGATCCTGCTCGAGCCCGCTGAAGACGACCTCGCCTTCTTCCACATCAACCCGCTGGCGTTCTGGCGCCGCGCCGAGAGCGCGCTCTACGGCTTCGTCAGCGTCCAGGCGGCGATCGAGCGGCAATATCCGCGCGTGCAGCGGATCCTCGAACGCTACGGCATCCACACCGATATCGAACGGCTGCGGCGCACGACCGAAGAGATCCGCCGCACCGGCTACGACGGCGCGGCGATCCTCGATGTCCTCGAGACCGAGCTGCACCCCCGTCGACCCGAGGGGGTGCGCCCGGGACGACCGAACCTGCGGGTGGTCGGCGAGTAGCCGCGCCCGCCCAGGAGCAGAAGCATGGAGACCACCGAGCGCCGATTTTTCGGCACGGACGGCATTCGCGGTGAAGCCAACGCCGGCGTGATGACGGTCGAGACGGCCGTCGCCGTCGGCCGCGCGATCGGCTCGATCTTCGAGTCGCGCCACGAGCGGCCCCGCATCATGATCGGCAAGGATACCCGGCGCAGCGGCTACCTCTTCGAGATGGCCCTGGTTGCCGGCGCCTGCTCGGTCGGCGCCGAGCCCTACCTGCTCGGTCCGCTGCCGACCCCCGGGATCGCGTTCATGACCACCGGCATGCGCGCGGACGTCGGCGTGGTCATCTCGGCGAGCCACAACCCCTTCCAGGACAACGGCATCAAGCTCTTCGGCCCGGATGGCTTCAAGCTGCCCGACGAGGTCGAGCTGCGGATCGAGCGCTTCCTCGCCGACGACGCCGCCCAGGCCGCGGCGCTGGCCACCGGCGCCGGCATCGGCCGCACCCGCCGGGTCGAGGACGCGCGCGGCCGCTACGTCGTCTACCTCAAGACCACCTTCCCGCCCGACCTGACGCTCGACGGGGTCAAGATCGCCGTCGATTGCGCCAACGGTGCCGGCTACCGCGTCGCTCCGGCCGTCTTCGAAGAGCTCGGCGCCGAGGTGATCGAGATCGGCACCTCGCCCAACGGCTTGAACATCAACGACGGCTGCGGCGCGCTGCATCCCGACGCGCTGGCCAAGGTGGTGCTCGAGCACGGCTGTGACCTCGGCATCGCGCTCGACGGCGACGGCGACCGCCTGGTCCTGGTCGACGAGAATGGGCGGGTCGTCGACGGCGATCAGATCCTGGCGATGGCGGCGGCGCGGATGAGCCGGACCGGTGATCTGGCGAAGAACACGCTCGTCGTCACCGTGATGAGCAACTACGGCCTCGAGATGGCGATGCGCGACCTCGGCATCAAGCTGGTCCGCACCCAGGTCGGCGACCGCTACGTCGTCGAGGCGATGCGCCACGGCGGCTACAACGTCGGCGGTGAGCAGAGCGGTCACCTGCTCTTCCTCGACCACTCGACCACGGGCGACGGCATCCTCGCGGCGCTCCGCGTGCTCGAGGCGATGGTGCGCGAGCAGGTGCCGCTCTCCGACCTCACGGCGGTGATGTCGCCGGCGCCGCAGACGCTTTTGAACATCCGGGTGCGCGAGAAGCCGCCGCTCTCCAGCCTGCCGGCGGTCAGCCGCGAGATCGTCCGCGCCGAGAAGGAGCTCGAAGGCACCGGCCGCGTCCTGGTGCGCTATTCGGGCACCGAGAACAAATGCCGCGTCATGGTCGAGGGGCAAGAGCCTTCCGCCGTCGAGGCGCACGCGCGTCGCATCGCAGAGGCCGTCGAGGCCGCCATCGGAGCCGCATGAGCCCCCCTCGCTACGTCCGCTTGGGCGTCAACGTCGATCACGTCGCCACCCTCCGCCAGGCGCGGGGCACGCGCTACCCCGATCCGGTCCATGGCGCGGCGATCGCCGAATCCGCCGGCGCCGACCAGATCACCATCCACCTGCGCGAAGACCGGCGGCACATCATCGATCGCGACCTCGAGGTGATGCGACGCACGGTGCAGGTGCCGCTCAACCTGGAGATGGCCGCGACCGACGAGATGGTCCGCATCGCGCTCGCGAATCGGCCCGATACCGTGACGCTGGTGCCGGAACGGCGGGAAGAGCGCACCACCGAGGGCGGGCTCGACGTCGCCGGCCAGCGGGCTGCGCTGCTGCCGCACGTGCAGGCGCTGCGCGACGCCGGCATCGTCGTCTCGCTCTTCATCGACGCCGACGAGGCGCAGGTCGCGGCTGCGGCGCAGATCGGCGCCGCCGTGGTCGAGCTGCACACCGGCGACTACTGCGAGGCCGGCACGCCGTCGCTGCGCGCCCGGGAGCTGCAGAAGCTGCACGACGGCGCGATCGCCGCGCACGAGCTCGGGCTGGTGGTCGCCGCTGGCCACGGCCTCGACCTGCGCAACGTCGGCGACGTCGCCCGGCTGCCTCACGTCGAGGAGCTCAATATCGGCCACAGCATCATCGCCCGGGCCGTCTTCATCGGCCTGGACGCGGCCGTGCGCGAGATGCGGACCGCGATCGCCGAGGCCGTGCGATGAGGTTGCTCTGGCCCGATCAGATGCAGGCCCTCGATCGCCGCACGATCGAGACGCTCGGGATCCCGGGCGCCACGCTGATGGAGACGGCCGGTCGCGGCGTCGCTGATTTCATCGCGGCGCGGGTCGGTGCAGTCGGCTCGGATCGCCTCGCCACCGTGCTCTGCGGCGTCGGCAACAACGGCGGCGACGGCTTCGTCATCGCCCGTGAGCTCTCCGACCGCGGCTATCGGGTCCACGTCTTCGTCGCCGGTCCACGCGAGAAGATCGGCGCCGACGCGGCCCTGCATCTGCAGGCGGTCGAGCGGCTCGGGTTGCGGCCACGCTTCGTCGACGGCCCGCCCGGCGGTGGCGAGCTGAAGAACCTGCATCGCTCCCTGCTGCGCTCGGCGGTGATCGTCGACGCGCTGCTCGGCATTGGTCCCCGCGCCGCGGGGGGCGAGCTGCGGGAGCCGATGCGGACCTGGGTCGGCCAGCTCGACGGTCGGCACAGCGCCTTCAAGGTCGCGGTCGACGTGCCGAGCGGGCTCTGCGCCGAGACGGGCAGGGCGCTCGGCGTCGTCGCCAAGGTCGACGCCGTGGTCTGCATGGCCGCCGCCAAGCCGGGCCTCTGGCTCGCCGAGGGGCCCGCGACCCACCGCGAGGTGCACGTCGTCGATATCGGCGTTCCGCGGCGCTGGATCGCGCAGGCCGCTCCGGCGGTTCGCCTGCTCGACGACGACCTCGCCGCGGCGCAGCTGCCACCGCGGCCGGAGACGGCGCACAAGGGCACCTTCGGTCACCTCCTGGTCGTCGCCGGCTCGCCCGGTCGCTCCGGCGCGGCGTTGCTCGCGGCGCAAGCGGCGCTGCGCAGCGGCGTCGGGCTCTGCACGCTCGCCACCTCCGGCGAAGTCCGCTCGCGCCTCGAGGGTCAGGTCCCCGACCTGATGGTCGAGGCGATCCGTGGCGGTGCAGCGGAAGCGGCGCGGGTCGCGAAGCTGCTCGAGGGCAAGCGCGCCGTCGCCGTCGGCCCCGGTCTCGGCACCGGCTCGGCCGAGATCGACCTGGTCGGCCGCGTCTGCGACGGCGCTGCTGGCGCGATCGTGCTCGACGCCGACGCGCTGCGGATCGTCGCTGGGCGGCCCGAAGCCGCCGCAGGGGCGAAGGGCCGCCTGGTCCTCACCCCACATCCCGGCGAGATGGCCGCGCTGGACGAGAGTGACGTCGCGACGGTCGAGGCTGATCGCGTCGGCGCGGCGCGCCGCGTCGCCGCGCGCTTCGGCGCGGTCGTGGTGCTCAAGGGGGCGCGCACGTTGATCGCGGATCCCGACGGCGGCGTGGTCATCGCGGCCAAGCCCGAGCCGGCGTTGGCGGTCGCCGGCAGCGGCGACGTCCTCTGCGGCGTCATCGGCGCGCTCTTGGCGCAGGGCTGCGAACCCTGGCAGGCTGCGGTGGGAGCCGTGGCTGCGCATCTGCACGCGGGCGGCGATGTGGCGCGTCGGATCGGCCGGCGGGCGAGCATGGCGTCGGATCTGCTCACGGCGCTCCCAGCCGCTTGGCAGGCACTCGAGGGTGAGCAGCGATGGACCGCCGCGCAGGCCAACAGCGACGACGACGAGCCGGCCGGCGCTTGACGCCGACGCTGCGCGCCGCGCTGATCCTTTCGCTGCTGGCGGCGTGCACCGTCGCCGGCTGCAGCAACCTCGCCAAGGACGGAGACCCCTGCACGGCCAGCGCGTCCTGCGCTTCCGGGCTCTGCTACGCCAATCTCTGCCTGCAGCCCGACGCCGATCTCGATGGCGACGGCCTCGACAATGGCACCGAGCACCGGCTCGGCAGCCACCCCGCGCGCACCGACAGCGACGGCGACGGCAAGCCCGACGCGGTCGAGGCTGGCCCCGATCCCGGCGCTCCAGCGGACAAGGACGGTGACGGCAAGCCCGACGTGATCGAGTCCGCGATCGCCGACGCCGACCTCGACTGCCTGCCCGACGAGGTCGACGCCAACGACGCCGTCGTCAACACCGACTCGGCGTTGCTGGCCTCGCACGCCTGCAGCCGCAAGGGCGTCTGCGAGGTGGCGGCGGACGCGATCGTCGCGACCTGCGAGGTCGGCCAGGGCGTCGCGAACTGCGATTATTCGGCCGTCGCGGGCTATGCGGCGGTCGAACGATGCGATGGCGAGGACGACGACTGCGACGGTGCGACCGACGAAGGCTTCGTCTGGCAGGGCGCTCCGGTCGGTGCGAGCTGCGACGGCGAGGGCGCGTGTGGGTCAGGCGTCGTCGAATGCAGGCTGGGCCGGGCCGTCTGCTCGACCAACCCAGGCGGCAGCCAGGCCAAGGCCCAGGTCGAGGCCTGCAACGGTCAGGACGATGACTGCGACGGCCTGACCGACGAGGACTTCTTGCTCGGCGGGCTCGCCGTCGGCGCTCCGTGCCTCGGCACCGGGGAATGTGGCGTCGGATTGGTCGTCTGCGGACCGGATGGCGCGCCGCTCTGCTCCAGCGATCCGGGCGGGCCGGAGAGCCGCGCTACGGACGAGGTCTGCAACGGCTTGGACGACGACTGCGACGGCAAGACCGATGACGGGCTCCTGCTCGGCAACCTGCCGGTCGGCGCGGCGTGCGTCGGGTCCGGCGCGTGCGGCGCGGGCAAGGTCGTCTGTGGCGCATCGGGCTTGGCGATCTGCTCGACCGATCCTGGCGGCCCCGACGACGGTTCCGGCCCCGAGACCTGCAACGGCATCGACGACAACTGCAATGGCAGCACCGACGAGGGCTACGCTTGGCAGGGAGGCGGGATCGGCACCGCTTGCACCGGCCTCGGGGCATGCGGTCCCGGCACGGTCGTCTGCGGTGTCACCGGCAAGGCCACCTGCTCTTCGATGCCGGACGCGCCGCTGGCGATGCCGGCCGCCGAGAGCTGCAACGGACTCGACGACGACTGCGACGGCGTAACCGACGACGGCTTGAGTTGGCAGGGAGCGGCGCTCGGGGCCAGCTGCAAGGGCGTCGGCGCTTGTGGCGAGGGTGTGGTCGAATGCAACGCGGCTGGGCAGACCACGTGCTCGACGCTCGCGGATGGCTCGGCGGCAGAGGCCAGCGCCGAGGTCTGCAACAACTTGGACGACGACTGCGACGGCTTGGTCGACGAAGACGCCGAACCGGCCGCCGCACCGGCGTGCATGCCGCTCGGGGTCTGCGTCGGAGGCAAGGGTGAGCCCGTTTGCACCGCCGGAACCTGGGGCTGCGCTTGGCCCGCCGTGCCGGGTTGGCAGAGCCCCGCCGAGGTCTCCTGCGACGGCAAGGACAACGATTGCGACGGACAGACCGACGAAGGCCTACCCAAGGTCTTCTCGTCAGCCCCAATCGCCGCCCACCCGGGCTGGCCTGCGCCGCGAACCGGGGCAGCCTGGACCGTCGCCGACGGAGCGCTCTGGATCGCCGGCGGCGTGGTCCGCGACGCCGCCGGCAAGGATCGTGACGGCGATGAGGTCTGGCGCATCGAAGCGACGACCTCACAGCCCGCACGCGTCGCCCGCGAGGGCGCCGTGGCCCGCTCCGGTGCGACGTTGGCGTGGCTGCCGGCAGGTTGGGTCGGCAAATCGCCGCGGCTCTGGTTGCTCGGCGGCAGCTCGGTCAGCGGCGCGCCCGCGACCCAGCCTTTGACCATCGATCCGCAGAGCGGCGTCGTTCAGGCCTTGGATCCCAACCTCGCGCCAGGCTACCGGAACGGCGCCGCAGCGGTCGTCGACAGCAAGAACGGCGCGCTCTGGCTGCTCGGCGGCGGCAGCGCCGCGCAGGCCGCGATCCAACGCTTCGAGGCCTCGACCAAGCTCTGGGCGAGCAGTGGCGTGCCGCAGCCGGCCGGTGGACCGCTCGGGCCCGCGACCGCCTGCCTCGGCGCCGACGGCACGCTCTGGCTGCGTGGGCTCGACATCGGTGGCGCGTGGCGGCTCTGGTCGCTGGCTGGCGGAGGCACCGCTTGGCAAGACCGCGGCGTGCTCCCCGCCGAGCTCGAGGTCGTGGGCGGAACGCTGCTCTGCGACGTCGCACCCGGCGAGCATTGGCTGATCGGTGGCGCGACCAGCACTGCAGACGATGCTGCGCCGGCGGGGCTGCGGCGCTATGCAGTCGGCGGCAGCGCGCCGGGGTGGAGCAAGCCCGGCGTCGATCCGAGCCCGGCCAGGATCGCGCCCGCGGTCGGACGTCATGCCGATGGCGCAGTGACGCTGCTCTTCGGTCGCACGGCCTCAGGGGTCGCCACCTCGCTCTGGCGCGCGGCCGATGGTGCCTGGTTGGAACGAACGCCTGCGCCGCCGCCGTCGATCGGCAGCAGCGCGCTGGCCGGTCCGACCGCCTTGACGCTGGTCGGTGGCCACGTGCCGCGCGACGGGCCGCTCGAGCAGGCCGGCATCTGGCGCTATGCCGATGCGTCGTGGAAGCGGACGAATTGGCCGCAGACGGTGCCGGCGCGGGCCGGTGCGATCGCCGTCTACGATCCCAATGGCGATCGTGCAGTGGTTTGGGGCGGGCGGTTGCTCGGCACGACGGCGCCGAACATCGACGTCGGAGAGGCCCCGGATACCGGCGCATTCGTCCTGCCGTTGGCGACCGGACTGCCGCAGGCCCTCGACGCCTCCATCGCGGCGAAGCTGCCGGCGCTGCGGCTCGGCGCGCGGACGACGACCGCTCGGGAGAAGACGGATCCGACCTTCCTCCTCGGGCTCGCCTCGGGTTCGGACGCGACCGGGCCCAACGCGAAGCTGCAACTCTGGCAACTCGACACGGTCAAGCTCGAGGCCAAGCTGCTGCAGCAGTCCTCGCCTTCGACATCCGGGTGGACCTCAGCGGGCGCGCTCTGGCGAACTGGACTCGACGCAACCGTACGCTGGATCAGCCCGCAGACCGCGCTCGCATTCTGGCGCTGGTCAGACGCCGGAGGTTGGCAGCAAGAGGCCAGTGATCCGTCGATCGGCGCCGGCACGGTCGCGGTGATCGACGGCAGCGACGGTACCACCGCGCTGATCGTGGTCCTCTCGCCCTCGGGTGGCGCCTCGCAGGTCCGCCGCGCCATCGTCGAGAAGGGCGCGTTGGTCGTGCAGAACGAGGCGCCGCTCCAGCTCGACTTCTCCAGCGTCCAGGCATCGGTCTGGCAGGTGGGCGTTGCCCAGACCTTTCTCTACGGCCCGACGGTCGGCGGCCTGATTCGCGCCGATCTCGTCCGCTGGCCGCAAGTTTGCGCGGCCCCCTGAGTGCACTCGGGTCGTCAGCGGATCGGGCCGTGCACCATATTCGGCGGCAGCGGCGCGTAGGGCGGTGCCCACGGCGGCGCGTCTTGCCGCAGACCGGCGTATTTCAGTTCGAAGAGCGTGCCCTTGCCGTCCCGGCTGGCGCGGACCTTCAACTCGCCCGGCCCGTCCAGGTCGAGCCAATACGAGCGATCGGCGTCGAGCCAGACGGCTTTCTCGATCCACCAGCCGCCCGGCATCTCGAAGCCGACGCGGGTCGCCTGCTCGATGCGGCCACGGACCTTGGCCCACGGGGCCTCGCCGTGCAGCCAGATATCGTAGCCGCCGTCGTCGTTGCGGACGACGTGGCGGTAGGCCAACGGGTCTAGGAAGAGCCGCAGCCCCGCCTCTGCCGGGTGGGCGCGAGGCTCCTCCTGATCGGCGACGGCGACGCCGCAGATGAACGCCACGAGCATGGCGAGGGCCGAGCGAAGCAGGCGGGGCGCGAGCGGATGACGAGGTCCAGACTCCATCGCTCGAACCTGCCGTGCATGCGCAAGGAGTGTCAACGTCCCGCCGGCCCGATTGACCTGCCAAGGGTCGCGCGCAATACTCCGCCCCCATTGTGGCCGCGGGCATGCGCCGGGGCCTGGCTGGAGACCCGATGACGCGTTGCCTTCCTTCCACGCTGCGACCCACCCTCTGGCTGGTCGCGCTGCTCGCAGCCGCAACTCTCAGCAGTGGCTGCCAGCGGGGTGAGAAGTCCTGCCGCTACTACTCGCTCGTGCTCGAGCGCAGCGAAGATCCCTCCGAGCGCAAGAACGCGATCGAAGAGATCAAGCGGATGTCCACCGCGGACCAGCTCAAGTGCGACGACGACAAGGTCTTCGCGCGTTTCACCAAGATCATCGACGAAGATGCCAAGTACCGCTCCGCCGTGGTCGAGGCCCTCGACAGCGTCGGCAAGGCCTCGGACAAGCTGCGTGAGCGCTCGCAGGTCCTGCTGGCGAAGTCGCTCGGCTTCGACGACGCCGTCCCGGTGGCCGCCAATATCGTTCGCCAGTGGCGCGTCGAGGCGCACGAGGCCGGCAAGGAGTGGTTCCCGGACAAGACCGTGACCGACGCCCTCGGCGCCGCGCTGCGTCGCGTCAAGGACGGTGAGATGAAGGCCACGCTGCTCGAGTCGCTCTGGCTCTCGCTGCAGGACGACAAGGCGCGGGCGCCCTACGTCGACTTGCTGGTCGAGCTCGCCGACACCGACCCGAGCCAGCAGACCGTCATGGTCAACATCCGCGCGCTCAAATACCTGACTTCGATGCGGGTCAAGACCGACGCCGCATTCAACGCCTACCTCCACGGCCTCTTCCTCAAGGACGCCGCCAACGCCGAGATCTACGGCGCGGCCCGCCTCGCGCTCGCGGTCATCCCGAAGGAGAAGGTCCTGCCGAAGATCCTCGGGATGTTCGAGCAGAAGGACGAGGACTTCAAAAAGTGGGCGAAGGACGTCGGCCTCTTCGAGTGGGAGTGGCAGGAAGGACCGAAGCTCGCCCAGATCCTGCAGGACCTGCACGATCCGTCGAGCGCGCAGGCGCTCGTCACGCGCGCCGCCAAGGCGATCGACGCCTCGGAAGAGGGCACGCCCAAGACCTTCGGCATCGTCAAGCGCGGCTTCCCCTGGGGCTCCTACATCACCAGCCGACTGCAGTTGACCATGTGGGCCGTGGCCTCGATGGGTGAGGGCGCGGGCGAAGTCGCCGAGGCGATCGGCACGTTGGCCGCGACCCAGGGCCCGACCGTCGAGCAGCGCACGATGCCCTTCATCGGCCTCTCGATCTCGGGCTCGTCCAAGGCCTGGCCGGCGATGCTCAAGGCGTTCGAGACCATCTCGCCGCAGGAGCGTGCCGACTTCATGACCCCGATGTCCTATGCCGTCGAGC
Source organism: Deltaproteobacteria bacterium (assembly GCA_020632665.1). Taxonomy (GTDB): domain Bacteria; phylum Myxococcota_A; class UBA9042; order UBA9042; family UBA9042; genus JACKFC01. The sequence continues at coordinate 98,585 of JACKFC010000011.1, read as the reverse complement.
CCGAGAATCTGGCCGATTGGGAGCGCGTGATCGTCGCGGACAAGAGCGAGGGCACGCAGACTGCGCTGGCCGATCCGACGATCGTCGGGCGGCTGAAGGTCGTCACCGCCTGCAAAGAGCAGATGGACGCCGCGGCCGAACAGAACGCCAAGCTGATGGCGCTCGGCGCCTGCTACGCCGGCTTCCTCAAGACCGGCGACAATATCGCGAAGGAGAAGGCAGCGATCGGCCTGGTGCATCTGCTGGCCCGGGGCGTCGACACCATCCCGGCGCTGCTGCAGGGCTACGAGAAGACCTCGCCGACCGACAGCACGATCCGCCAGGTCATGTGGTGCGGCTTCCGCGCGGCCGCCGAGACCCGCCATATCCCGATGCTCTACAAGGTGCAGCAGGAGCAGGTGCAGATCCCGAACAACCAGACCTGGGACTGGGAGTTCGACATCCTGCTCAATCACCTGGCCACGCGCGTCGAGCAGGCCCAGGCCGGTGAAGGTGGCGCTGCGGCGCCGGCAGCAGCGCCGGCAGCAGAGGCTCCCGCCGAGGGCGCCCCCGCCGAGGGTGGCGCGCAATAGCGCGCTGCGCACGGGGATCAACCCCAAGACGTGAGACGACGCGGCCCTGCCCGGAATTCCGGTGCGGGGCCGCGACGCTTTTGTCGCAGACTGCCGAAGATCTCCATGTCGCCCGTTGTGGGCGTGGGAGGTCGCGATGCGATACGGATTCGATCGGCGCGCTGCTCGGCTCGCCGCAACCCTGGCCCTGAGCGGCTGCCTACCCGCGATGCCGGACGCGGCGCCGCTCCGTGGTATTGCATCGCAGCAGGCGGACGCTACCGGGGCCGATGCGGGGGCGGTGGACGGCGAGCCACAGGACGACGTCGACGGTCCTGCGTGCCCCCCGGCGCTGACCGGTGAGTTGGTGCTCAACGAAATCGGCCTGCGACCGACCGGACTCGATCTCGACGGCGACGGCAAGGTCAGCGCGCGTGACGAATACGTCGAGATCGTGTCGAACGCGCCGCACCCGGTCGGCCTCGCGGGTGTGACGCTGCACTTTGCCGGGCAGGAGCGCGGAGTCGTCGTCGCGGCGCCATGTCTCGCGCCCCGGCACGCTGCGCTCCTCGTCGGCTCGACGACGGCTCCCTTCCTCCCGCCGGCTGGTTCGCTGCGGGTCGCGCTGGACCGCACCCTGCGGTTGACGGATGCAGGAGGCCGGATCGCGCTGCGTTCACTCGCAGGCGGCGTCCACGACGCCGTCGATGCGCCCGCCGCGGCAGGCACCGGCCCGCACGTCTGGGCCAGGCGCGCCGACGGGCAGTTCGATGCACCTTTCGCCGAACATGGCTGGCTCGGCCCAGGACGGGCGCACAGCCCGGGCGTGTGCCTCGACGGCAGCGCGTTCCCGCATTGTCCGACTTGGTAGGCACATCGGTCGCGGTTGGAGGGCGCCAAAACGAGACGCGCCCCGCATGGCGATGCCAAGCGGGGCGCGTCGTCTGTCGCCGATGAAGGTCTACTGACCGTCGTTGGCGTCCGGCAGGTTGCTGAGGTCCAGCTTGGCGCGGATGAGCTCGCCGAGCGTGGTCGCCGCTTCCGGGGCCGCGTTGTCGTAGACGTAGTCGTCATCGTCCTGACCGACACGCTTCAGCGAGAGGCCGAGTTTGCGCTCCTCCGGGATGATCGAGAGGATCTTGACCTCGATATCTTGGCCCTCCTCCAGCACCTTGTGGATGTTCTCCACCTTCTCCTCGGCGATCTCGGAGATGTGCAGGAAGCCCTCGATGAACGAGTCGAGCTCGACGATGGCGCCGAAGTCGAGGATCTTGGCGACCTTGCCCTTCTGCACCGAGCCGCGCGGGTACTTGCCATGGATGGTCATCCACGGATCGCCCTGGAGCTGCTTGATGCCGAGCGAGAAGCGCTCCTTCTCCGGATCGATCGACAGCACCACCGCCTCGACCTCGTCGCCCTTCTTGTAGAGGTCGGCGGGGTTGATGTTGGCGTGGCCCCACGACAGGTCGGTGACGTGGCAGAGGCCGTCGATACCCTCATCGATGCCGATGAAGATGCCGAAGTTGGTGATGTTGCGCACGGTGCCCTTGACTTGGGTCCCGGGCGGGTACTTCTCCGCCAGCACGTCCCACGGGTTCTGCTGGGCCTGCTTCATGCCGAGCGAGATCCGCTTGGCGCGGGCATCGATCTCCAGGATCACGGCCTCGACGTCGTCGCCGACGTTGACGAGCTGCGACGGGTGCTTGACGCGCTTGGTCCAGCTCATCTCGGAGACGTGGACCAGACCCTCGACACCCTCTTCGATCTCGATGAAGGCGCCGTAGTCCGTGAGGCTGACGACCTTGCCGGCGACCGACTGGCCGATGCCGTAGCGGGTGTCGACCGAGAGCCACGGATCCTCGGTATTCTGCTTCAGGCCGAGGCTGACGCGCTCGCGCTCCGGATCGTATTTGAGGACCTTGACGCGGACGTTCTGACCAACCTCGAACATCTCGCTCGGGTGGTTGATGCGCGCCCACGACATATCGGTGATGTGGAGCAGGCCGTCGATGCCGCCGAGGTCGATGAACGCACCGTAGTCGGTGATGTTCTTGACCACGCCGTCGATCAGCATGCCCTCTTCGAGCTGCGCCAGGGTCTGGTTCTTCAGCGCCTCGCGCTGCTTCTCGAGCAGGGCGCGACGCGAGAGCACGATATTGCCGCGCTTCTTGTTGAACTTGATGACCTTGAAGTGGAATCGCTGACCGATGTACTTCTCGAGGTTGCGCACCGGACGCAGATCGACCTGGCTGCCGGGCAGGAACGCCTTGACGCCGATGTCGACGGTCAGGCCGCCCTTGACGCGACCGGTGATGACGCCCTCGACGAGCTCCTCGTTCTCGCAAGCTTCGGCGATCTCGTCCCAGATCTTGAGACGGTCGGCCTTCTCCTTGCTGAGCTCGACGAGGCCCATGTCGTTCTCGCGGGCCTCGACGTAGACCTCGACCTGGTCGCCAGCGGCGATGCCGATGCTGCCGTCGGGCTCGACGAACTCGGCGACCGGGATCTGGCCCTCGGACTTGTAGCCGATGTCGACGATCACGAAGTCCTTACCGATCGAGAGGACCTTGCCCTCGACGATATCGCCCTCGTTGAAATCCTGCTTCTCGCTCCACTGCTCGAAGAGGGCGATGAATTCGGCCTCATCGGCCGGCATGGTCTGATTCTGCATTCGAATCCCTTCCAAGGTGTGCGCGGAGCACGAAAAGTTTGGCGGGCGTTCCTCGACGGCTCTGCGCACGGTGGTTGCCGAAGCGCCCGATCTCGAATCCTCACGATGCGGATGCCCGGATCGCGAAGGCGCGAGAGGATGCGCCCCGTGCTACAGGGGGTCAAGCGAAATCTGCGTGGATGCGGAGGTTTTCAGGTGCGCGCGCGGAGCTTTTCGAGCAGCGCCCCGTGCAGGCCACGGAAGTCGCGCCCGCTCATCGCCAGCACGACGTCGCCGCTTCCGGCTTCGGTGGCGACGGTGTCGACGATCGCCTCGACCTCCGGCAGGTAGCGCGCGCGCACGCCTACGTCGCCCAGCTCGGCGACCAGCGCGCCGCAATCGAGGTAATCGTCGCTTCCGGCGTCGCCGGCCTTGCGCAGCGGCGAACAGAAGATCACTTCGTCGGCCCCGGTCGCGGCGAATGCCTCGACGTAGGCTCGCTGGAAGACCTTGCGGCGGGACGTATTGGACTCCGCCTCGAAGAGCGCCCAGAGCTTGCGGCCCGGCCAGGCGGCGCGGATCGCGGCCACGGTCTCGAGCACGGCGGTGGGGTGGTGCGCGTAATCGTCGATCACCGCGACGCCCGCCTCCACACCTCGCAGCTCCTGCCGCTTCTTCACGCCGGAGAAGGCCGCGAGCGCCGCACAGAGCGCCTCACGATCCGCGCCGAGATCGAGGCAGACCGCGAGCGCCGCGACCGTGTTGCGGACGTTGTGCAGGCCCGGGATCTTCGAGATCCAGCGGCCCAGCGATCGTCCGTTCAGCACCAACTCGAAGTCGGTCCTGCCTTCGCCCAGGCGCACGTCGCGGGCGTAGACGTCGAGGTGGGCCGGCGTGCCCTCGCCTTGCCACAGGCCGTAGCGGAGGACCCGGCAGCGCGCATCCTCCAGCACGGCGGTGACGCGTTCGTCCTCGCCCCACGCGACGAGCAGACCCGCCGGATCGACCAGGCGAGCCAGCAAGCGGAAGGCACGCTGCACAGCGTCGAAGTCGGGGTAGATATCGGCGTGGTCGAATTCGATGCTGGTCAAGATCGCGTGATGCGGCCGGTAGTGTACGAACTTCGGCCGCTTGTCGTAGTAGGCCGTATCGTATTCGTCGCCTTCGAGGACGAAGGGCGCGCCGTCCGCGCCGCGTTGGAACGAGCGCCCGAGGTCGAGCGGTACGCCGCCGACCAGGACGCCCGGCTGCAGGCCGCATTTGTCGAGCAGCACGGCGGTCAATGAGGTCGTCGTCGTCTTGCCGTGGGTTCCGCAGACGACGACCGGGGTCCGCCCGCGGAGCAGCCATTCGCCGAGCGCTTCGGGGAACGAGGCGTAGGGCAGGGCGCGCGCGCGCATCGCCTCGGCCTCTGGGTTGTCGCGGCGGATGACGTTGCCGACGATGACCAGGTCCGGTCCCCAGTCGAGGTTCTCGGCCCGATAGCCGGTCTCGAAGGGGATCTCCCAGCGCAGCAGGTTCGCGCGCATCGGGTCGAAGACGCCGGCGTCCGAGCCGCGCACCTCGAGCCCGGCAGCGGCGAGCATGCCGGCGAAATTGCCCATCGCGCTGCCGCCGATGCCCATCAGGTGGACGCGGCGTACCGCGTTCCAATCCACGTCGGGCCGAGGCTCTGGGACGCGTTCGGCGGGACCGGGGCGGAAGGTGGCCTCCCCGCTCATCGGAACGCCGCCTGGACCTTGGCCTTGGTGTCGCTTGCGTCGGTGCGCTGCCGCCAGACCGTCAGCACCCGACCGTCGCCGAATGCGACGATCGAAGGTTGATCCTGCACACCACTCGACGCGCTCGACATCGCCGTATCGGCCGTCGGGGTCCAAGCGCCCGAGCTCTGCAGGTCGCGGCCCATCACGTCGCCGCCGTCGGTCGCCGCTGCGGCCCAGCCGAGCACGAGGCGGTTGACACCCGCAGCGAGGGCCGGGGCGGCCTGTGCGCCGTCGACGGTCGCGTTGGCCATGCCGGGGCCGTAGGCGACCTTGCCGGCAGCGTCGACGGTGGCCAGCAAGATGTCGGTGCCCGCGCTGCCGCCGTTGTCCTGCTGCCAGGCGATCGCGGCGCCGGTGCCCCATTGCGCCGCGCGCACGCCGCTGGTGACCTTGCCGCCCGCAGAGAGCAGCTGGCCGGCGGTCACCGGCACGCCGGATTTGTCGAAGCTGCGCCACCAGACGCCGTCGTTCTGCCCACTCTGGCTGCGGGACCAAGCGACCGAGAAGCCGCCTCCCGTGTGGATGGCGACCGCGGCGCCGTCGTGCGAGCCGCCCGTCAGCGGATCCGACGGGCCGCTGCCCGTGCTGACCTCGACGGTATTGCCGAGCTTGGCGCCATCGACCCCGAAGCGGGCTGCGCGGACCTTCACGGCGGCACCCACATTGACCGACCAAGCGACGACGAAGCCAGTGGCATCACCCGCGATCGAGGGCGGCGCGACGGTGCCGGGGTTGCTGTCGACCGTGATCTCGCTGCTCGCCGGCTGCCCAGTGGCGTCGTAGAGGCGGGCGACGATCGAACCGCCGCTACTGCTGCTCATCCAGGTCACAGCGAAGCCGTTGCCCGAGGTTGCGACGCGCGGCGCGGCCGTGACGGCAGCCGTCGCGCTGGTGATCAAGCCGAAGGGGCTGCCGACGGCCTTGCCGGTGCTGTCGAAGCGGCGCCCGAAGAGGGTGTCCGAGAAGGCTTGGCCAGCGAACCAGACCACGATGAAGCCGTCGCCGACCGCCGCGGCGCTGGGCCGGCTGCTGTTGTCGTTGTTGCTGGTCGAGACGCCGATCACGCCGGACTCGACGCAGATTCCGTCGCCTGCGCACTTGCCGCTGGCGCAGGTCGTCTGCTTGGTCTCGGCGCTGCCGTCGGCGGCACATTGCAGGACGTCGCTGGCGTTGTCGGGATCGCAACGCTTCTTGCTCGGGATGCAGAGCTTGCAGACGCCGCCCTGGCAGGCCGGCTTGTCTTTCGGGCACGCCACGGGGGTGCCGAAGCTGCCGCCGGCGCAGGTCAAGGTCGAGGCGGTGTCGGCGCAGATGGTGGTGCCGGATTCGGTCAGCGTGACGGTGCCGCCGTCGAAGCGGGCGCACTGGCCGACCTTGGCGGTGCAGACCTTCTGCGTGCTGCCCAGCGCCGTGGCGCAGGTACCGGCCTTGCAGCTGCTGTCGTCGACGCAGGGCTGACCGCTGCCGCAGAGGCCGGGGTCGGTGATGCCGTCGCAATCGTTGTCCTTGCCGTCGCAGAGCGTCTCTTTGCCTTGGTAGTCGGCGCTCTGGTAGGCGCAGACGGCCTTGCCTCCGACGCACGCCGCGACGACGCCCTCGCTGCAGACGCCGGCTTTGTTGCAGGTCGCCGCGACCGCCGCACCCAAACCCTCGTCGGTGCTGCCGTCGCAGTCGTTGTCCTTGCCGTCGCAGAGCGTCTCGTTCTGCTCGTAGCCGGCGACGCCGTCGAAGCTGCATTGCCATGCGCCGCCACCGCAGGTCGCCTTGGCGGCACCGGCGCAGACGCCGACCCCGCAGCTGGAGCCAGCCGCGTCGAGGCCCTCGATCTCGTCGGTGCTGCCGTCGCAATCGTTGTCCTTGCCGTCGCACATGGTCTCGGTCGCCGCCTCGTAGGCGAGCACCGCGCCGTAGTCGCAGGTCGGCGTACCGTCCTTGCACGCCACCGCGACGCCCAGGCCGCAGACGCCCTTGGTCATGCAGCCGTTGGCAGCGGGGCTGGTCGTCTCGTCGGTGCTGCCGTCGCAGTCGTTGTCCTTGCCGTCGCAGCTGACCTCGGCCGGCTCGTATCCCGCAGCCGTCAGGTCCGACTTCGGGCAGGTCCAGATGCCCGCCGCGCAGGCCGGGATGACGCCCTTGCAGACGCCCTGATCACCACACGGAGAGACCGCCGGCGGCTTCAGCGATTCGTCGACGTCGCCGTCGCAATCATTGTCCTTGCCGTCGCAGAGGGTCTCGGTCGGCTCGTAGTTCGGCACGCCGCTGTAGCTGCAGGCCCATTGGCCGGCGGCGCAGGCACGGGTGATCTGGCCGGGGCCGGCCTGCTTGCAGACTCCTTGCGTGGCGCAGGCGGCGATGTCGGCATCGAGCAGAGGCGCCCCGGTGCCGTGCACATTGTCGGTCTTGCCGTCGCAATCGTTGTCCTTGCCGTCGCACTGCGATTCGTAGGCCTCGAAGCCCGGAACCGCGTCGGTGGCGCAGGTCGGCTTGCCGTTGGCGCAGACGATCGCGACGCCGGCGCTGCAAACGCCCGCCGTCGGGCAGACCGCGCCACCCGGCAACGACGCCGGCGAGAGGTTGCTGTCGACGAAGCCATCGCAGTCGTTGTCCTTGCCGTCGCAGGCCTTCTCGGTCTCCTCGTAGTCGGCCGCGTCGCCGTAGTTGCAGTTCCACGCGCCAGCTTCGCAGGTCGGCGGGGCCAGTCCGGCGCAGACGCCGGCGCGCTTGCACGAGGTGCCGGTCGGGCTGACGTCCTCGTCGGTGACGCCGTCGCAGTCGTTGTCCTTGCCGTCGCAGCGCGTCTCGCTCACTTCGTAGGCCGGATTCACGGCGAAATTGCAGACCCACGCGCCGCCGACGCAGCTGGCCGAGGCCGGCGTCTCTGCGCACACACCCTTGCTGCTGCAGGCGTCGGCAGCGGCGACCAAGCCCTCGTCGGTCAGGCCGTCGCAGTCGTTGTCCTTGCCGTCGCAGAGCGTCTCGTCGGCCTCGTAGGCATCGGGCGCGGTCCCGGTGCCGGCGCTCGGCTTCCAATCCGAACACACCGCCTTGCCGTCGGTCACCGTGCAGGTGCCGGTCCAGCCCGAGCAGACGCCCTGCTTCTCACATGGGTTCGGGTCGCACGGGTCGAGTCCGCCGCCCTGCTTGTCCTCGATGTTGACGACGCAGGCCTGCGTCAGCAGCAGGACCGCGAGCAGGGCGAGGCGAAGGGGCTGGATGTGGCCGAGCATGGGCGCTCCGGTGGGGGGCTGTGGGCCGCGGCGCGGCGCGTGGGGCTTTCGTGCTGCAGCCATCGCGTTCAGAAGGTCCATCGCGCGGAGACGCTGCGGCCGTCGAAGCCGAACGTCAGCGGCGATGCTTCGGGGCCACCTGCGGCGTCGAGGTGAACCGTCGCCCGCGGCTCGGGACGGAGGAAGTACCAAGCTGCGCCGCCCGCGATCAGCAGACCACCAGCGGCGAAGGCGACGTTGGCGAAGAGCGCGTAATTCTTCGCGCCGTCGCCGTAGAAGGTGAGGTTTTCCTGGTAGCGGGCGCTCGTCACGTCGAGGCCGTTGGCGATGTCGGCGTAGTCGAACGCCAACTTGCCGAGGAAGGCGCCACCACCGATCGCCGCGACGCCCAGGCCCGCCACCGCGTAGGGGCCCCAACCGTGGATGCCGCGCGAGGGCTTGCCGGGAAGCGGCGCCGGCTCGGGTTGGTTCGGCTCGGGCTGGTCGGGGCCGGCGACCGGTCCCTGCGGATCCGGTTGGTTCGGGTCGGGTTGCTGCGGGTCCGGCTGCTCGTTGCCCGGCTTCGGGCCCTGCACGACCTTGTTCGGATCGGTCTGTTCACCCGGCGTGGTCGCCGGATCGGGCTTCGGTCGCACCACGCGGCGCGGCTCGGGCGGCGGCACGGGCGCGCCGTCGCGGCGCAGGTGGACAGCGATCGTGCGCGGCCCGTTCGGCCCGATCCGCATCGTCGTCACCCCGCCGGGCTCGAGGTTCTCGGGGTCTTCGACCCGCCAGGAGCCGGGCAGCAGCCATACGGCGTCGTCACCGATGACCGGGCGGCCCTCGTTGCTATTGTCGCGGAAGAGCTCGATCCGCGCCCCGGCTGGGACCACCACGACCGCGACGCGCGTGGCGTCGACCGGCATCGTGCCCTCGACCCGCTCGGCCTGCTCGGCGGCGTGCTTGCGCGCGTCGGGATCGTCGACCAGGCGAGCGGTGAGTAGCCAGTTGTCGCGCGATTCGCCGGCGAATCCGGCTCGCTCGGCAGCTTCGGCGGCGGCGCGGGCCCATGCGGCGTCGGCGTGCAGCGCGAGCGCGGCGCGGTAGGCGGCGTAGGCCTCGGCGTATTCGCCAGCACGGGCGGCGACGCGGGCATACGCGGCGTGTCGGATCGCGCGGCGAAGCTGGTCGACCGTGTCGACCTTCGCTGCCGGCGCGAAGTGGATCGGGCCGCTCCCGACGCCACCGCACGACGCGCTCAAGAGCGCGAACATGGCCAGAGCGGCGGTGAGGCGGTGGTGGGGAATCACGGGCATGCGGCGCTCACCGGGCGGAGATCGCCCTGTCGGCAGGGTAGCGAGGCGGTTGGAACCCCGTCAACGAACCCCTCGCATCATAGTCGAGGTTGGCGGAACGCCAGAATTTCGCCCCCGATGCCCCGATGCTCAGCCGAGGGCAGCCTTCATCCGGACCAGCAGCGGACCGACCGCCGGATCGGTCGCGTACGCACGACCCGCAGCCTTGAACGTCGCTGCGCCCGTCTCGAGGTCCAGCCCGGCGGCCGCGAAGGCCCGGCTCTGCACCTCGAGCGGCAGCTGCACCAGCTTGCCGACGTCGCCGGCCGCCTTCGCAGCCGCCATCGCGCTCTTGAAGCCGGGGTCTTCGAAGCCCCGCACGACCGCCTCGAGCACCTGAACGAACGTCTCCTTCTGCATCGCTCTCTCCTGCGGAGCCGGCCTGGATCAGCCCTTCGGCGGCACCGGGACCGACTCTTCGTCTTCCGGATATTCGCGGACCACGCGGCCCATATCCTTGTATTCGCGCTCCGCTGCGCGACCGAGCAGGGCGTGCGAGAGGGGCTTGCCCGCTTCGGCCGCCCAGACGGCGGCGCGCAACACGGCGTTCTGCACCTGGCCACCGGTCAATTCGTAGTCTTCGGCGAGGTAACGGAATTTCAGCTCCGCTTCCTGCGGCGCGTCCGGCGGGATCATCACCCGCCACAGCCGCTCTCGCTCGTCGACATCCGGGGCCGGGAACGCCGGCTTGAAGCGAATACGACGGAGGAAGGCGCTGTCGATCGAGTCGGGGTGGTTGCTGGTCAGGATCACCACGCCGTCGTGCTCTTCGAGCCGCTGCAGCAGGTAGTTGACCTCGAGGTTGGCGTAGCGATCGACCGACGACTGCACGTCGGTGCGCTTGGCGAAGAGCGAGTCGGCCTCGTCGAAGAGCAGGGCCACGCCGGCTTCTTCCGAGGCGTCGAAGAGCTTGGACAGGCGCTCCTCGGTCTCGCCGATGTATTTGCTGACCACGTTGGCCAGGTCGACGCGGAAGAGCTCCAGGCCGAGATCGCGGGCGACCAGCCCGGCGCAGAGCGTCTTGCCGGTACCGGATGGGCCGGAGAAGAGCGCGGTCAGCGCGCGGCCGTAGCCCATCGTGCGGCCGTAGCCGAGCTCGTCGAGGACGTGACCGGCCTGCCGCCCGAAGGCGACCATCTCCTGCAAAATCTCCTTGGTCTCCGGCAGCAGGATGGTCGTCGCCCAAGTGCCACGGACGTGGACCCGGCTGGCGAGCCCCTGCAGCCGCGAGCTCGCCACCTGTCGCGCCGCGTGCTCGATATCGCCGACGGCGACGACCGGTTTCTTCGCGTTGCGCTGCCGGGCCCGCGCGTCGGCCAGGTTCACCGCGAGGTCGATCTCGTCGACGCCGAAGCGGTAGACGGTCGCGATCGGCAGCGCCGCGCTCAGCTCGGCTTCGGCCATCCGCGACTCGAGCCGCTCCCGCCACAGGTCGGCGCGCGTCTCCTGGCTCGGCATCGCGGTCGGTAGCTCGATCGCGCCGAGGTCGCGGAGCAGCGCCAGGTGCACCCGCGGCGAGATCCGCTCTTCCTCGGTCTTGATCTCGCCGCGGCTGTGCAACCACATCGTGGTCGTCTCGCCCTCGAGCAAGCGGACCAGGCCGGCGAGCCGTTCGGCGCCGTGATCGCCGCGGTCCATCGCCTCGACCTCGGAGAAGAAGACGCCGGCGCGGGCGAGCCGAGCCCGACCGAGGACGTGACCGATCCGCGCCGGCCCACCGGCCTCGAGCAGCACGCCGAGGCGGACCTCGAGCAGCCCCTCACCGAACATCGCCTGCGCCTCGCGGGCCAAGCGGAGCGCGCCGGCGCGGGCCGGGCCTTGGATCAAGAAGCGTCGCCGGCCGCGGAAGCCGCGTCGGATCGCCGTCCGCGTCGTCTCTTCCAGCGGCATCGCCGAGGTCGATTCCGATTCGCCGGGCGCGCGGTGCCAGAGCGCACCCGGCAGGTCGTCGAGCTGGACCGGCAGGCCGAGCAGGAATCCGGTGACGAAGGGAGCGACGCGGAAGCGGCGCGGCGCCACCACCTCGTCGGCGCCGAGCCGCAGCAATCCGTAGCGCTGCAGCGTCGCCGTCGCACCCAGCGCCGAGAGCGCGGCGTCGTGCCGGGTGGCGAAGGGGTCGACGGCGTGGAGCAGGAAATCCTCGCCCCAGGCGGCGCGCGTCGTGTCGCGGAACAGCGCCCGGTAGAGCCAGAGGAATTCCGGCACCAACTCCGGCGCGAGCAGCACCCAGAGTAGGTCGCACTCGAGGTCGGAGAGGCCGAAGACGGCGCGCAGTTCGTCGAAGCGCCGTGCCCCGTCGCTGACCAGCTCGAAGCTGTCGTAGCGGCGCTGCAGCCGGCCTTCGCAGCGACCGACGAAGGCGAGGCGCTCGGCGTCCATCGCTTCGCCGCGCAGCACGCGCAGGGCCGTCCCGTCCAGGCTCGCGACGGCGCCGGCCGGCAGCGGATTTCGGGTCGGATCGTCGGTCGAGCGCTCCCACGGTCGCAGCACGACGAGGTAGCGCTGCAGCATATCGCGGACGCGGTCGAGGTAGGGCGCGAAGGCGACGCCGTTGCCGGCGAGCCACGGCTCGGGCGCCTCGTTACCGTCGGCGGCCGTACCTTGCTCGTCGCGCTCTTCGTCGCCGCGCAGCAGGCGCCGGAGGAGGTCGAGTTGCAGCTCGTCGAGGTCGTCGGTGCGGGTCTCGGGGTCGATCCGGGCTCTGTCGAGGATGGCGCGCGCGTGCGCCCGCGATACGCCCGGCAGGTACGTCAGCGCCGTCTCGACGGGGCGTTTGGGCGGCAGACCTGAGAGACCGGAGCGTGCCATGGGGCCGCAGGATGGCGCGGTTGGTGGCCGTTGACAACGCGCCGCCGCACGAGGCGGTCAGCCGAGCTAGCCGAGCCTGTTGACCGGGTGCGTCACCACGCCGTCGCGCAGGAAGGCGACCAGCTGCTCGGCGATCTGCACGCCGACCTTTTCCTGCGCCTGCCGCGTGCTCGCGCCGATATGCGGCGTCGCGAGCACCTTCGGGTGGCGGGAGAGGCGATCGTCCGCCGGCACCGGCTCCGCCGAGAAGACGTCCATCGCCGCCGCGGCGAGGCCACCGGCGTCGAGCGCCGCGACCAAGGCCGGCTCGTCGACGATCCCGCCGCGCGCCGCGTCGATCAGCCACGCCGAGGGCTTCATCTTCGCCAGCGCGCCAGCGTCGATCAGGTTGCGCGTCGCCGGCAACAGCGGCACGTGCAGTGTCACCACGTCTGCGGCAGCGAGCAGCGCGTCGAGCGAGACCAGATCGGCGCCGGCAGCCTTGGCCGCGGCGGCGTCGAGCACCGGATCGAACGCCAGCACTTTCATCCCGAGCGCGCCGGCCTTCGCCGCGACGATGCGGCCGATCGCGCCGAGGCCGACGATACCGAGCGTCTTGCCCTCGATCTCCTCGCCCATCAGCGCCGATTTCTCCCAGCGACCGTCCTTCATGCCGACGTCGGCCCGCACCAGGTGGCGGCCGAGCGCGAACATCGCGCCGAGGACCAACTCGGCGACGGCGTTGTTGTTGCCGCCCGGCGTGTTCATCACCCAGGTGCCGTTGGCGGTCGCGGCCTCGAGGTCGATATTGTCGACGCCCGAGCCGGCGCGGCCGATCGCCTTGAGCTTGCCGGCGGCCGCGGTCCAGAAGGCGTCGCCACGGGCCTTGCAAGCCGAGCGCACGATCAGGCCGTCGTATTCGCCGATCGTCCCGGCCAGCGCCTCGGGCGAGAGACCCACCTTCACGTCGGCGACGAAGCCGGCGGCACGCAGCACCTCGACGCCGTCAGCGGCGATCTTGTCTCCGACCAGAACCTTGAAGCTGCTCATCACATCCTCCGTCGCCGCGGTCTGCGCGGCGACGACATGCTGGCCATCTGACGCGCCGCGTCAAGGCTTGCAACCGGCGGCGTCGCGCTGATCGATGTCGAGGTAGGCGTCGAAGCAGAGCTCGTTCGACAGGCCGGTCCCTGCCTTGTCGTCGAATGGCGGCAGGTTGGCGGCCTCGCCGCCCATGCGCTTGAAGATGGCGAAGGAGGGGTCGAAAAAGACGGTGCCGCGCGGCAGATCGTAGAAGGTCTCGTTGCTCGCCGGCTTCCAGCGCGCGGCCCACGGCGGACGGCCGAAATCCGAGCTGCCACCGCCGAGGAATTTGCTGCCCACCGCTCCAGCGGTCCCGGCGGGGCGGCCCGGCGGCGGCTTGTAGGAGAAGGTGAGCGGGCTGTCGTAGATCGTGACGGCTTGACGGCGTGGCCAGAAGGTCGTCTCCAACGGCTCGAGCGTGTAGCCGTAGCTCTTCGGCGCCTCGCCCTTCTTCGCGCCGGAGAAGGGGACCTCGTCCGCCGACTGCGACGGGACCAATCGCACCCGCGCGACGTCGTCGTCCCAGAAGCAGGCCTTGGCGCCGCCGGTCTCGCCCTTGTCGAGCAGCAGGCACGCCTGGTGCATCCCGCCGCGCAGCCAGATCCCGGCGCGGCGGGGCTTGCAGCTCGGCTCGCCGCCGCAGCCGAGCGCGTCGCTCGCCTCGGGGAAGAGCGTGTCAGCCGCGAAGACGCCGCGCACGCCGTGGTTGCCGGGGCTCGCGCCCTTCGGCAGCAGCCCGGCGTCCGAGGTCAGCCAGAGCCACATCCGCTCGTCGTCCTTGCGCTTGAAATAGGTCCGCAGGCCCACCGGATGCGGGCTCGGCAGCCGCGCCACGACCACGGTGACCAGCGCCGTGTCGTTCTGAAAGGCCGGATTGCCGGCCTCCGAGACGCGCTTCGGCCAATAGGCCAGGTAGTGCAGGAAGACGTGGCTCTTGGTCTCGATCGCGGCCCAGCCGACGCGGGCCAGCGTCTTACCTGCGGCGGCGAGCGTGCTGGCCTCATCGAGCTGCCAGAAGCCCGCCGGGCCGCCGGGATTCGCAGGGTCGACGAAGTCGCCGGGCCAGCGCGGCACGTCCCAGGCCGCGTCGGTGCCGTCGCTCAAGACCACGTCGAAGGTCGGCGCGAAGCGCGCCGCGAGCTCGGCGTAGGCCTCGGTGTCGGGGTAGCCGGGCGTGTGGAAGTGGAAATCGTAGGGCTGCTCCAGCGTCTGCCCCTGCGGCCCGGTGACCAGCGTCGAGATCTGCACCTCGATGCGGCGATTCGGCAGCACCTTCGCGTCGGCGGCGAAGGCCATCTTCGCCCCCGTGACGGTGATCGTGCCGCTGACCTCGCCGCCGCCGGCCGCTTTGACCTTGACCGTGTACGGCCCTGCGGTGATCGCCTCCAGCGGTTGGTCGAAGGTGACGGTGAAGGCCGCCAGCGTGCCCGCCGTTGTTCCGTCGATTGGCGGATCGGTGGAGACGACGTGCAGAGGGCCATAGCTGACGTCGGGCTTGCTGACGTCGGGCGGCGGGCCGATATCGGTGTCTTCGTCGGGCCACTCGAAGGCCTCTTTCGCGTCGACGTCGGCGCTGGCGTCTGCATCCTCGGCAGCGTCGCCGACGTCGGTGTCGAGCACGTCTTCGTCGACGCCGTCGAGCCCGCCGCCCTTGATGTCGACCCAGACCAGGAAGCCGTCGCCGTCTGCGCTCGCGTCGTTGGCATCCGCAGCGACGCCATCCGCGCCGATCGGCGGGTCCGAGCAACCCAGCGCAGCCGTGGCGAGCGCCAGCGCGCAGAGGGTCGCCGTCGCCAACCGGCCCCGCGCGAGCAGGCCGCGGGGGAGGTGGCCAGCGCTGGCCGTGGACGTCGGAGATCGTTGCATCGTCGGGCTCCCTGTCGGCTTGCCGAGCGTCCCGGATGGTGCCAACGTCCGCCCCCCGGTCAAGCCGGGCGTGGGAGGTCGGGTGCTTTCGAGCTTGCGGGAACGCTACGAGCTGCTGGTCGCGGTCCGCATGCTCGCCGGCCGACGCTCGGTGCAATTCTCCATCGTCTCGTGGATGTCGACCCTCGGCATCGGGCTCGGCGTGGCGGCCCTGATCGTGGTGCTGGCGGTCAACACAGGCTTCCAGACGGCGTTCCAAGAGCGGATCCTGTCGACCTACCCGCACCTGGTGGTGATGCGCCGCGGCCTGGACCTCTCCGATTGGCGGGTCGTCGCCGCGCGGCTGCGGCGCTTGCGCGACGTCCGCAGCGCCACGCCGGCGACCTACGACGATATGATGCTCGCAGCCGCAGAGGGCCGCGCTGGCGCCGTCGTGCGCGGTGTGCCGGCGGAGAGCCTGAAGGGCCTGCCCGAGGGGCTGGTCGTGCAGGGCGAGGTCGACACCTGGGGCGAAGCGCCGCGGCTGCGCGACGAGGCCGGCGTGCTGGTCGCCCACGATCTGACCATCGGTGCCCGCCACGTCGTGGTGCGCGGCGCCGGCAGCAGCGATGCGGCCCAGACCAGCGTCGCCGTCTTGCCACCGCAGCCCGGGTTTGCCGGCGTGATCGTCTTCGACGCCGATGGCTGCCGCGGCGCGGTCGCGGCTGCCGGCGGCGGCGTCCACCTCGACCGCGGGCCGAGCACCGATGTGCTGCGTGAAGCCGAGCGCACAGCGTGCGGCGTCAGCGCGTGGTGGGAGGTGCTCGACGGCGATCTGGACTTGGTCTGGCGGGTCGGTGATCGCGAGGTACGCAAGACGCTGCCGATCCGGATCGGCGAGACGACCTTCGTCGCGATCCAGGGCGACGCGGCGGTCGTGGTCGCCGCCCCCGAGCAGCCGGTACAGGACACCGCGGCCGCCGTGGCGCTGGCCAACGTCGGTACCACCGCGGTCGGCTTTCGCCTCGGCGCGCAGGAAGTGCCGGTCGCGGCGGGGCAGGGCAGCGCCTGGCTCGCCGCCGGCGGGACGCTGCCGGCGATCGCGTTGGGAGAGGGGCTCGCCGAGCGCCTGGGCGTCGCGATCGGCGACGAGGTCCGCGCCGTCTCGCCGATGCGCGCGGACGGCGACGGCGGCCGCGGCGTGCGTGGTGCTGCGGGCCGGTTCCGGGTCACCGCGATCGTCCGCACCGGCTTCTACGACCACGATCAGCGCCTCGCCCTCTGCGACTTCACCGCGGCGCAGCGCTTCCTCGGTCGCGGCGACGTGGCCCGCTGGGTCGACGTCCGGATCGACGATCCCTTGCTCGCCAAGGCGGCGATCCCGCGCGCGTTGGCCGCGCTCGAGCCGAACGATCTGCACGATCTCCTCGCCGACGTCGGCGCCATCCGCGACCGGCTCGGGCGGGTCCAGGCCGAGCTCGTCCCCGGCCTGGAGGCCATCCCCGAGCCGCCGAGCGCCGTCGCGCAGGTCGACAACTGGGTCTCGGGGGTGCGGGCCGCCCGGCAGTCGCGTCACAACGCCGGCGGCCTCTACCGCGTGCTCGATTGGGAAGAGATGAACCGCAACGTCTTCGATGCCGCCCGGATGCAGAAGGTCGCGATGTCGCTCTTCCCTTTCATCATCGTGCTGATCGCGGCGCTGAACGTGATCGGTACCCAGGCCGTGGTGGTTCACGAGCGCGCCCGCGACATCGCCATCCTGCGCGCGATGGGCGCCCGGAAATCCGGCGTCGGCGCGATCTTCCTGGTCTCCGGCTTGGCGGTCGGCATCGTCGGCACCGCGCTCGGCCTGCTCGTCGGCGGCGTCTGCTGCGTGCTCCTCGACCTGGTCGGCTACCCGTTGGATCCGCACGTCTACTTGATCTCGCGCTTGCCGGTGCAGATCGAGGTCTTCCCCTTCGTCCTCGCCGGAGGCAGCGCCGTGTCGCTCTGTTTCGCCGCGGCGTGGTTGGCGGCGCGTCGTGCCGCCGAGCGCGCGCCGGTCGACGGCCTCCGCCGCCTCGATTGAGCCGCTCCTTCGCTTGAGCGGACGCGGCGCCGCTGCCATGATCGCTCGCCCCGCCGGACTCCCCTGCAGAGTTGGCGGCAACCGAACGGAGCTGCCGTGATCACCGCCCCGCCGACCGACGACGTCCATCTTCCCGCGCTGACGGAGATCCTGCTCACGGTGCAGGACGAGATCCTCGCCGCGCTGGAGGCGCTGGAGCCGACCGCTCGCTTCCGCGCCGACGATTGGCAGCGCGATCCGGTCGATCTCGACGACCCGCCGGCGGAGCTCGCCGGCCAGGCGATCCTGCAAGGCGGCGGCCGGACGCGGGTCCTCGAAGGCGGCGACGTCTTCGAGCGCGCCGGGGTGAACTTCTCCTCGGTCTGGGGCCGCTTCTCGCCGGGCTTCGCCGAGTCGATGCCGGTCGGCGACGGCGATCGCTTCGCTGCGGCCGGGCTCTCGCTGGTGATCCACCCACGCAACCCACACGCACCGACCGTCCACCTGAATTACCGCCGGATGGTGCGCGGCAGCGCCGGCTGGTTCGGCGGCGGCGCGGACCTCACGCCCTACGTGCTCTACGAAGACGACGCGCGCCACTTCCATGGCGTCCTCGCCGCCGTCTGTGGCCGCCATGGCGACGTCGCCGACTACGCCGCGATGAAAGCCGAGTGCGATCGCTATTTTCGCAATCGCCACCGCGACGAGGCCCGTGGCGTCGGCGGCATCTTCTTCGATTGGATGCGCGGCGACGATGCCGCCGGCGACGCCGCAGCCTTCGATTTCGTCGCCGACGCGGCCCGCAGCTTCCTGCCCGCCTACCTGCCGATCGTCTGCGATCGCCGGCACCTGCCCTACGGCGAGGCGGAGCGCGATTGGCAGCTGCACCGCCGCGGCCGCTACGTCGAATTCAACCTGATCCATGATCGCGGCACGGTCTTCGGCCTGCGCACCGGCGGCCGGACCGAGTCGATCCTGATGTCGCTGCCGCCGGAGGTGCGTTGGTCCTACGCCCACGCCCCCGTCGATGGCAGCCCCGAGGCGGCGCTCCTCGACGTCCTCCGCACCCCGCGAGACTGGGTGTAGCGCACCCCTGGCAGCGGTCGACACCGAGTTCGGCCTTGTCTCGCGGGCCACTTTGGGTTTATCAACGCGCGCGTCCAAGTGGACACGAGGAGTCCGATTTGTCGTTCCCGCCGCCCGATGATCTGCGTCCGAGCCAGCAGCGACACGACCCTTCGCGGCCGTCGCTGCCACGTCCGGCGGCGATGCGGGAGGCGCCCGCGTCCTTCTTGCGGCTCGGCGCGCGGCTGGCGGCACATCGCAAAGCGGCCGGCCTCGGCATCGAGCCGCTCTGCCGCGCGACCCGCCTCTCGCGACAAGTCGTCGAGGCGATCGAAGCCGACGATTGGGACGCGCTTCCCGGCGATTTCTATGCCCGCGGCTTCATCAAGCTCTACGCCGAGGCGGTGCGGATGGACCCCGAGGTCGCGCTCGAGGCCTACGATGCGCGCGTGGCGCGGCTGGTCGAACCCGAGCGTGACGAGCCGATCGAGCCAGGCTGGATGCGCGACGCCAACGCATCGCGCAGCCGCGGCCCCTCGCCGGCCCAGCTCTTCCTGCTGATCGTGACGGTCGCGACGATCGTCGTCTTCATGCTCGGCGTGCAGCGCAGCAAGCGTCCGCAGCAGGTCGCCGGCAAGCCGCAGGTCACCGCGCCGAGCAGCGGCGCCACAGCGCTCGGAGGCACCCAGCACGAGCCGGCCGACGCCCACGGCGCCGACGCCACGCCACGCTGAGCCGCACTTGGCAGCGCCCCCGCGCACCTTCGACGGCGTCGTCCTGCGCCTGCAACCGGTCGGCGACGCCGACCTGATCGTCAGCTTTCTCGGCCCCGAGGTCGGTCGGCAGGACGCCTTCGCCCGCAGCGCGCGGAGCAGCCTCAAGCGCTTCGGCGGGAGGCTCGAGCTCTTCGTCGCCGGGCAAGCCCAGCTGCGCGATGGGCGCGGTCGATTGCCGACGCTCTTGGGGCTGCACCGCCATGGCGCCCTGCTCGACGGCGCGGTCGACTACCCCCGGCTCGCGCTCGCGAGCCTGGTCGCCGAGCTCGCGCTCTGTGCCGCGCAGCCCGAGCAGGCAGACCCTTCGCTCTACCAATGGCTGCAGGCCGCCGTCGCGCTGTGCCGCAGCTTCCCCGCGGGAGCACTGCGCGAGGCGCGACTCGCCGTCGAATTCGGCTGGCTCCAGGCGCAGGGCACGCTGCCGCCGCTGGATTATTGCGGCGCGTGCGGCGGCGATGTCGACGCCGGCCTGGCCTGGGTCGGCGCCCACGACGGTGCCCGCTGTCGTTCCTGCAGCCCCGCGGGGGCATCCCACCTCGACGCCCGCGACGTCTCGGTCCTGCGCGCCGCGATCGCCGGCCAACTCCGCCCCGGCGATCGGCTCTCTGACGCCAGCGCGCGCCTGCTCGGGTCGCGCGCCGCCGGCCTGCTCGCCGACCACCTCAGTCGTCCCCCGCGCAGCGCCGCCGCTCTCGCCGCGCTTGCCGCGGGCTAGGGCGTGTGCTACATCGCGCGCCCCCGATCCCACCTTGGGCTCGGGTAACGACGCACGCTCCCACGACATCCTGGCCGAAACGCCAACGATGTCAGGGTTCCGTGCCCACCCCTCCGCAGGTGTGAGAGGTGGGTGCCCGGGAGCGGAGGTCCAACGGAGCCAACGACATGAGCAACGTTTCGATCAAGGACATGCTGGAGGCCGGCGCGCACTTCGGCCACCAGACCCGGCGCTGGAATCCCAAGATGCGCCCGTTCATCTACGGCGCGAAGAATGGCGTCCACATCATCAACCTCGGCAAGACCGCTCGCCTGTTCCGCGACGCGACCAACTTCATCTCGCGCACCACTGCGCGCGGTGACCAGGTCCTGTTCGTCGCCACCAAGCGTCAGGCTCGCGAGATCGTCCGCGAGGAGGCGTCCCGCGTCGGCATGCCGGTCGTCGACCACCGCTGGCTCGGCGGCACGCTGACCAACTTCAAGACGGTGCGCACCTCGATCGAGAAGCTCGCCGAGATGGAGCAGAAGCTCGCTCCCGAGATGGCCGCGCGTCTGCCCAAGAAGGAAGTCGCGATGCTGCGCAAGGCGCACGAGAAGCTCGAGCGCAACCTCGGCGGTCTGCGCAACATGCCGCGGATGCCCGGCGCCGTCTTCGTCGTCGATCCAGTGCAGGAGCACATCGCGATCGCCGAGGCCCGTCGCCTCAAGATCCCGGTGATCGCGCTGATCGACACCAACGGCGATCCCGACGTGGTCGACTACCCGATCCCGGCCAATGACGACGCGATGCGCTCTATCCGACTCTTCGTCGGCGGTGCCGCTGATGCCTGCATGGCCGGGGTCGCCGCGGGCAAGGCTGCCTTCGCGAAGGACTTCGACGGCGTCGTCGGCGTCGCCGCCGCAGACACCTCGAAGGTCGACGTCGTGGTCAAGCCGAGCCGCAAGGTCGACGAGGAAGTCGTGGCCGAAGCGGTCGAAGCGGTCGAAGCGGTCGAAGCGGTCGAAGCGACCGAGGCGACCGAGGACGAGCAGGCCTAGCGCCCTGCGCGGGCCACCGCCTCCGGGCGGTGGCCTGCCGTTCCTCGACGAATCCACCCGAAGCGGCGCCAACACGCGCCACGGAGAGCACGAAATGGCCGATATTACGGCGAAGATGGTCAAGGAGCTGCGCGACGCGACCGGCGCCCCGATGGGCGACTGCAAGAAAGCGCTGCAGGAGTCGGACGGCGACATGAAGGCGGCCAGCGAGTGGCTGCAGAAGAAGTCGGCCGCGACCGCGAGCAAGAAGGCTGGCCGGACGGCCGCCGAGGGCGTCATCGGCACCTACCTGCACCACGACGGCCGCACTGGCGTCTTGGTCGAGGTCAACGCCGAGACCGACTTCGTCGCGAAGAACGAGTCGTTCCAGCAGTTCGCCCGCGACATCGCGATGCAGATCGCGGCGCTCGCGCCGAAGTACGTCTCCTCGTCGGAGATCCCCGAGGCCGAGGTCAACACCCAGCGTGAGATCTTCCAGGCCCAGGTCCGCGAGCTCGGCAAGCCCGAGAACCTCGTCCCGCGCATCGCCGAGGGCAAGCTCGGCTCGTGGTACGCCGAGATCTGTCTGCTCGATCAGGCCTTCGTCAAGGACGAGAAGGGCCGCAAGGTCAGCGAGGTTCTCACCGAGCTGATCGGCAAGATCGGCGAGAATATCGTCATTCGCCGCTTCGTCCGCTTCGAACTGGGCGAGGGCGTCGAGAAGAAAGAGGACGACTTCGCCGCCGAAGTCGCCCGCATGGCGGGCGCCTAGCCGCCCCTGCGTCTTCGTGGCTGCGGCCCGCCCCGTTCCGAGTGGACGCGGCGGGCCGCGGTCGTTTTGCCGCCTCGACGCCCGCCGCGCCGCCACCGCCTTGCGACGCCGGTGCCGCGTGGTGTACACCGCGCGGGCCGGAGCGCCCTCACGCGCCCGACAGGAGGCCGAGATGCCGGGCTACCGTCGCATCCTGCTCAAGCTCTCGGGTGAAGCCCTCGCCGGGGACACCGGCTACGGCATCGACCCGTCGACGCTCGACCGGATCGCCCGCGAAGTCATCGCTGTGCAGAAGCAGGGCGTCGAGGTCGCCATCGTCATCGGCGGTGGCAATATCTTCCGAGGCGTCGCCGGTGCCGCGAGCGGCATGGACCGCGCCACGGCCGACTATATGGGCATGTTGGCGACGGCGATGAACTCGCTGGCGGTCCAGGACGCGATCGAGAAGCTCGGCGTCGAGACCCGCGTGATCAGCGCGATCACGATGCGGCAGATCTGCGAGCCCTACATCCGGCGCAAGGCGATCCGCCACCTCGAGCTTGGCCGCGTCATCATCTTCGCGACCGGCACCGGCAACCCCTACTTCACCACCGACACCGCCGCGGCGTTGCGGGCGAAGGAGATGGGCTGCGAGGTGATCCTCAAGGCGACCAAGGTCGACGGCATCTACGACGCCGACCCGAAGAAGGTCCCCACCGCGCGGATGCTCACCGAAGTCAGCCACCACGAGGCGCTCTCGCGGCGGCTCAAGGTGATGGACGCGACCGCGCTCTCGCTCTGCATGGAGACCGATCTTCCGATCGTCGTCTTCAACCTCGGCCAGCCCGACAATATCGGCCGTGTCGTCAGTGGCGAGCGGGTCGGCACCTTGGTCCACGCCGCAGCGCCGGAAGGCCAACTCATCCCCAGCCCGGCCAGCGCCTGATCCGGGAACGCCCGAGGAGCCCACGATGATCGACGAGATCCTTGCCGACGCAGACGACCACTTCGAGAAGTCCTTCGACGCGTTCCGCCGCGAAGCCGCGAAGCTGCGAACCGGCCGTGCGCATCCGTCGCTGCTCGACGGTGTGCGGATCGAGTACTACGGCACCCCGACGCCGCTGTCTCAGGTCGCCAACGTCTCGGTGGTCGACGCCAGGCTGCTGCAGATCAAGCCCTGGGAGCGCAACCTCTGCAACGTGATCGAGAAGGCGATTCAGCAGAGCGACCTCGGCCTGACCCCGAACAACCGCGGCGATCTCGTCTTGCTGCCGGTGCCCGCCCTCACCGGTGAGCGCCGTCGCGAGCTGGTCAAAATCCTCAAGGCCGAAGGCGAGAAGGCCAAGGTCAGCATGCGCAACGGCCGCCGCGACGCCCTCGACCTGATCGACACCATCGAAGACATGAGCGAGGACGACCTCAACCGCGGCCGCAAGGCCGTGCAAGATCACCTCGACGCCGCGATCAAGCGGATCGACGTCTACGTCACCGAGAAAGAAGCCGAGATCACCGGGGGGCCGTAGTCCCGCCGTCGCTGGCGAGGGCGTGCAGCTGGCGCACCGTCGCAGTGAGCCACTCCGCTTCCTCCACCCCACAACTCGAGGCGAAGGCCGCTGCGAACGCCCGCCCGTTCCGCATCTCGCGGCAGAGCGCGCCGAGCTTGCGCATTCCGTAGAGCTGCAGCCACGCGTCGAAGAGCGTTACCGCCACGTCGTAGGTTGCGTCAGGCTCGCCGGCGATCGCCGTCGCGTCGGCGTGTGCCAGCCGGGCGACGTCTGTCCGTGACGCGGCCTCGATCCGTCGGCGGGCATCTGGCCGCCCCTCGCTGGCGAGGACCGCCATCCCTTCGCGAAACCAGCACGGCAACGCGACGGGCCGCGATCGACCTGGTGGTGCGCAGCGCTGAAAGAGCAGGGCGTGGGCGAGCTCGTGGGTCACGACGGTGCGCAGCGCTGGGTCCGGCGGCGTGGTCGGCCAGCGCGAAGGCTCCAGCAGCACCACGACCTCCGCCGTCGCCGCCGCCTGCAGGATGCCGTCGGTCGGGCCCCCCGCCAGCGCACGCACCGTCGGCAAATCTGCGGCGACGTGCAGTCGCACGGGCTGGGTGAAGCGCCCCCACGGCGCCAGGGTCGCCGCGATCGCGTCGAATTCGCGTTCGAGCAGGGCGAGCAGCCGTGGCGAGGAGGCCACCTCGAAACGCAGAGACAATCCCGTCGTCGCGCGGTGTTCGGCCGTCGTGTCGGCCTCGGCCGTCATCGGAGCAGGCTCATTGCCCGGGCTCAGTCGAGCGCGCCGCCGTCTGCCGCGCCGGGGGTCGGCGCCGGAGCTCCGTGCGCGGTCGCGGTCGGAGTCTGCGCTCCTTCGGGCTCGGCGACTGGCAGCGTCCGCTCGCTCGGTGCGTCGAGCTGGCCCGGGAAGCATCCGCCGAGCATCGTGGCGGCTGCCAGAATTGCCAGCAGCATCCCTTTTCGCGTGGTGCGCAACGGCATCAGAACCCTCCCAGGCGGCGTCGCAGCGGCCGCGGAGCGATGGTAGCATCCGGCGGCTGCCGCGCAAGAATGCAGCGATCGGAGTGATATGACCGTCCTTGATGCGAACTCTCCACGCCGACCGACGATCGGCGTGACCCCAGGCGACGCAGCAGGCGTCGGCCCGGAAGTGATCGGCGCGGCCCTCGGTGGCCTCCCGGACGACGTCGACGCGCGGCTCTACGCGTCGGAGTCGGTGATCGCGTTGGTTCGGCGCGCCTGTGTCGCGGCCGGCAGCGCGCCGCGCTTCACGACGCGGATACTCGCGGCTCGGGGCGATGCAGCGGTCGCGGGGGTGAGCAGCGACGCGAGCCGCCTCGAAGCCTACGACGCGCTCGACGCGGTCGCGCACGACGCCACCGCCGGCGCGATCGACGCCATCCTCACCGGACCCGTGCCCAAGGCCGTCTTCGCCCACCTCACGCCCTCACCGCCCGGGCAGACCGAATTTCTCGCCGAGCGGATGGGTGCGGGGCGCTTCGCCATGCTCCTGGCCGGCTCGCGGCTGAAGGTGGTGCCGGTCACGACCCACGTGCCGCTGCGCGACGTCGCCGCCACGCTGAGCACCCGGCGCATCGTCGACGCGACCCTGGCCGCCGCGCTCGAGCTGCGCACGGTCTACGACATTGCGGCGCCGCGGATCGCCGTCTGCGGGCTGAATCCGCACGCCGGTGAGGGCGGCCGCATCGGGGACGAGGAGGCAACCATCATCGCGCCGGCGATCGCGACGCTGCGTGGCCACGGGGTGGACGTCGTCGGACCGGTCGCCGCCGACACCGCCTTTCGCGACGGCTACCAGGGCGCATTCGACCTGGTGATCGCGATGTACCACGACCAGGCGCTCGGCCCGCTGAAGACGGTGCATTTCGCCGACGCGGTGAACTTCACTTGTGGGTTGCCGGTGCCCCGCCTCTCGCCCGATCACGGCACCGCCTACGCCATCGCCGGCAAGGGCGTCGCGGACGCTGCAAGCACGACCCTCGCCCTGCGTCTTGCCTGCGCCGCCGCACGTGCCGCTTCTGCCCGGCGTGCGGCGCTCGCTTCGATGTTGGCGCTCGCGCTGCTCGTCGGGTGCGGCCGCACGAAGCAGGAACCCACCGTCGAGGCGCCGACGCCTGCTGTCGCCGAGGCGCCTGCGCCGCCAATCGGCACGGCAGCGCCCGCCCCGGCAGAGGCCCCCGCCGCCGCGCCGAACGTCGCGCCAGGAGCCGCACCAGCCGAAGTCGCAGCCGTCGAAGGCGCGCAGGCCGGAGCCGTCGTCGCTGGGCTCTGGCCCCTCTCGCACTGCGAACTCCCCGGCGCGGACCTGCCGCTGCTCACGGTCGGACCGGCGGCGGTCGCGGTCCACGGCGAGCCGCTGATCCGCCTGCGCTGCCGCGTCGCCGCCGAGGATTGCGCCGATCCGGCGCATCCGCCCACCGCTGCGCGTCTCTACCTCGGCCTCGACGATCGTGCCGAGGCGGGGCCGGACGTCGTCATCGTCCCGGCGCTCTTGCCCTGGGCCCGCGCCCACGACGGTCGCGAGGTCGGGGTCTTGCCGGATCGGCGGCTCTCGCTGCGCAGCCTGCACGAGATCGTGCAGACCCTGCGCGCGGCCGGCGCAAAGCCGGTGCTGCTCGGGACCAGCGCCGCCGGGACCGTCGTCCGCCACTTCCCCGACGACGACGCACCAGACGCGCTGCAGCCGGCCGACGCCGCCGTCCGCGATCTGCCTGCCGACACCCACGCCCTGGTCCTCGAGGTCGACCAGGACGGCTATGCACTCACCGCCCTGCGTGGTGAGGGTGGGCTGATGCGTCGGCCGAGTCGCGCCCTGCGTGGGCTGCGCGACCGCATCTCGAGTTGGTTGGCGGCCCGTCCCGAGCTGGGCGAAATCACCATCGATATCGGCGACGGTGTCGGCGTGCAAGGTCTCTACGACGCCGCGGCTGCCGTGCGCGATGCCTGCCTGCGCGATGCCACGGGCGGCTGTGCCAGAGGCCGGGAACATGGTCACGCAGCGCCCTGGCTGCTCCGCGGCGCGGCCGAGTGGACCGATGGCGCCGCCGATCCACAGCGCGAGGGGGCACCTCGTCCAGCGCCGACGCCGCCGGATACCCGCGCTGCGCTGCGCCCCATCAACGGTACGCGGCTGCCCTCGCGGCCGGTCGGTGCCCAACCACGACCGGGGGAACTCGGCGCGCAACGACCGGATATCGGTGGTGCCGGCCTCGACGAGCGCGCGCGCCTACTCGGTGGGGCGACGCGGTGAACGTGCCCTGGCTGGCGCTGGAGCGCTTTCCATCACGGATCCACCTCGCCTCGGTGGCAAAGGGGATGGCGCCAACTGCGCAGCGGCCCGAGTTGACGGGTTTGGTCGAGGCTGCCCTGGTGCGGCAATGGGCCGAGCGCATCGGCCGTGCTCCCGAAACGCTGCTGCCCGTCGCCGACCCCGACGCGGCGGTTCGACTCGCGCTCGGCGCAGTGCTGGCACCAAACGACGTCGCCGTGCTCGCGCGGCCCTGTGCCGCCGCCGCGCCGGCCGCTGTCCTTTCGCTCGGCGCGCGCTTCCTCGACCTCGGCCGCCTGGCGGACTTGCGCATGGACCCGGCCAGCGTCGCCCGCGCGCCAGAGCTGCACCCGGACGCGGTCTGGATCGGCGAGGCGCCGCACCTCGGCGGCGGCAGCGACGCCCGGCCCGACGGCGCGATGCGGGCCTGGATCCTGGACTGCCGGCGTGGCGGTCTTCCCGCCCAGGCGCCACGGCCGGACGAAGCGTGGATCACCGCGCTCCACGATCTCGACCCCGAAGCGGCGCCGATCTTGGCGGCCATCGTCGGCGCGCCTGCGACCATCGATGCGTTGCGGCCGCTGCGGGGGCCCGCATCGCCGCCGTTGCCATTGCTGCGCGCCGCGCTCGACCGTCTCGCCCTGCCGGACGTGCCGAACCCTGCCGTGCAGGCGCGGCGCAGCGAACGGTTGGAGCAGGTTCGCCTGGCAGCAGCCGCGTGGCCCGGCGCTGTGGTGCTGCACGCCTTCGTCGACGAGGTCACCTTGCGCTGCGCGGCCGACGACGCCGAGGCCTTCGCCGCCGCGCTCCGCGACCAGGGCATCCCGGCACACGGCTATGGCGCACATCCGATGCGCAGCCTGGTTCGCGCCCGCTTGCTCTGAGGCGCCACGGACGGCGCAGCCTGTTCAGCGGGCGGAACGGGTTTGCAGGCGAATCTCGGCGTCGGCCGGGCCGCCGACGATCTCGATCCGGACGCCGTGCGCAGCTTTCAGGTCGGCCACGATCGCCGAGAGTTGGTCGCCCAGCACCGCAGCGCCGCGTGCCGGCAGTTCCAGCCGCAGCTGGGCGCCACGTTCGGTCTCTGCCAGGGCGGCGCGCAGGCGTCCGAGGGCTTCGACCGCGAGATCCGTCGCCGAGCGGACGTAGCCGTGGCCATCGCAGCACGGGCACGGCTCGGTCAACCGCTCGTAGATGCTCTCGCGGACGCGCTTGCGGGTCAGCTCGACCAGGCCGAAGCGGTTCATCCGGGTCATCCGCACGCGCGCCGGGTCGCTCGCCAGCTCGGATTCCAGCACGGCCTCGAGCATCCGGCGGTCTTCGGGGCGCTTCATATCGACGAAGTCGACCACGCAGAGGCCACCGATGTTGCGCAGCCGCAGCTGCCAGGCGACCTCGCGTGCGGCTTCGAGGTTGAGGCCCAAGATCGCGTCGGCGAGGTCGGCGCCGGCGCTCTGCCGGGCCGAGTTGACGTCGATCACGGTCATCGCTTCGGTCCGCTCGATCACCAGCTCGCCGCCACCGGCCAGCGCGACGCGGGGGGAGAGGGCGGCCCGCGTCGCCGCCGGAACGCCGTGCGCGTCCCACAGCGACGGTGGCCCGACGTGGACCCGCACCGTTGGGGCGATGCCCGGGTGAAAGCGCGTGACGAAGCGCTCGACCCGATCCCGCTCGGCCGGCTCGTCGATCCAGATCGTCTCGGTGTCTGGGCCGACGTGGTCGCGCACCGCGCGCAGCGTCAGGTCGAGGTCGACGTGCAGCAAGCTCGGCGCCGAGGCGGCCGCGAAGCGCGCTTGGACGTCGCTCCACTGGCCGCGGAGGAAGCCGGCGTCGTTGCCGAGCTCGGCCTCGGTCGCACCCTCGCCGACGGTGCGGACGATCGCGCCCATCTCGGCCGGCAGCAGCAGGCGCAAGACCCGCCAGAGCCGGTCGCGCTCGGCCGGATCGTCGATCATGCGCGAGACGCCGATATGCGATTGGGTCGGGAAGAGCACGATATTCCGGCCGGCGAGGCTGACGTGCATCGTCACCCGCGGGCCCTTCTTCGCGCTCGCCTCGCGCACCACCTGGACCAGGATCTCCTGGTTGACCTCGAGCAGCGCACCGATCGGCCGCTTGCTGCGCAGGACCGGCGGCGCGCCGCTATCCGGGCCGGTCTGCACCGGCGGCGGCTCGAGCCCACCGACCGTGAGCACGTCGCCAGCGTGCAACATGCCCATCTTCTCGGTGCCGAGGTCGACGAAAGCAGCGTCGAGGTCCGGCACGATCCTGGCGACCCGGCCGCGGTAGATATTGCCCGAGAGGGTACGCCCGCTCTTGCGCTCGACGTCGAGCTCGCACAGGCGCCCGTCACGCAACAGCGCGCTCCGCGCCTCTTCCGGCGCGTGATGCAGCAGCAGCACGTCGGCCATCGCGGCTGCTTCCGTCGCCTACTGCGTGCGCTTTACGTCGAAGGAGCCCTCGACGTAGAGGACTTTGCCCTTCTCGATCGCGTCGCCGAGCTCGCCCTTGAACGTGCCCTTGATGCGACCGCCGACATCACCGAACTCGGTAATCGAGATGCTGTAGTCGAGCGATTGGTAACGCCACTGCACCGTGCTCTGATCGTGCGTGCCGTCGTTCATGAAGATGCCGGAGTTCGGGGCCTCTCCACCCAACACGCTGAAGTCGCCGGTGGTGTATTCCTCGACCGGCGCGACCACGACCTCGACCTTGTGCAGGTTCTTGTCGCCAGAGACCAGGACGCGCTGCTCGTTGGTCTGCCAGCCGCTGTTGACGAATTCGAACTCGACCGTCTCGGCAGTCGGCGGGTCCGAGGGGCCGATCTTCATCGTCAGGATATCGAGTGGCTCGAAGACGAACTCGTCCTTCTGCACGTCGAGGAAGCCGCCGCCGCCATCGGTCGCTCCGGCGTCGTTTGCGGTCGTGGCGTCCTGCGTCCCGGCGTCGGCGGTATCGCTGCCCTTGACCTTGGCGTGGCAATAACCGTCGGTGCAGACCTGCCCGCTGGCGCAGGCCGCCTCGTCCCATGCCGAGCCGTCGATCTTGCAGGTCTTGCGGTGGGTGGCGTCGACGCAAGCGATCGCCGTCGGCGTGCACGCGCGCTTGACGCAGGCGCCGGCGTCGCAGCGCTCGTCGGCGCCGCATTTGGTCGAGCTCCAGGCGCCACCGCTGCAGGCCAGGGCCGTGCCCCAGCCGCAACGCTTGTCGCCGTCGGTGCACGCCGTCGGCACGCAGGCGCCCGCGACGCAATGCTCGGCGGTCTTGCAAGTCTCCACCGGGGTCGCCTCGGAGAGGCCGTCGTCCGGGCATTTGAGCACCTTCTTGTCGTCGCAGCTCAGGCTGCCGCGGGCGCAGACGATCGCTTGGCAGCCGATCCCGGCGTCGCCGTTGCCGCAGCTCTTCGACTCGCCGCACATCGCGACCTTCCAGGCCTTACCATCGGGCTCGCAGGTGAGCAGCGCGTTTTGGAAGCACTTCTGCTGGCCGTCACTGCAGAGCGAATCGACTTCCTTCGGCGTGGTCTCCTCACCACCGCAGGCGGTGGCGAGCGCAGCCAACGCGAGAGCGAGCAGCAGTGCACCGGCGAAGGAGTGGGCGTGGGCGTGGGCGTCCATTGCGACCTCCAGGAGCGCCGACTCGGGCGCTGGCCGGGTACCCTAGCAGAGATGGGCGCGACTGTCGTTAGCGGGTGCGGTGCGCGATCGTCAGACCGCGAGGTGGCCCGGGACGGCGATATTGTCGCCGGCGACGACCGGGCCGACTGGCACGAAGGGCGGCGCGAAGGTCGGGATCGGGCCCTTGCCCAGGACGTTCATCACCTGCTGGGTGCCGAGCCATTGGATGAAGACCGCGGCGACGCCCTTGGCGACGGAGTCGAAGAGCTCCTTGTGGTGCATCGCGCCGGAGTCACCCAGCGCGTCGCACATGCCCTTCTTCAGCTTGGCCGGCGTCATCTCGGCCATACCGGTCGAGGGGCAGGCGATGAGCGGCGTCGGGATATTGGGCATCGGCGGCGCCTGCGGCCCCGGGAAGGCCGCGAACGCCGGGTACCAGGGCAGGCCGGGCACGGCGACGCCGTCTTGCCATTGCGCCCAGGCCTTGCTCAGGTGCTTGGCGATCGCCTTGGAGTAGTCCAGCTCGGCCGGCTTGGACTTCGGCGCCGTCATCATGATCAGGTTTTCGAGCTTCGGGCCCTTGAGGCAACCGGGCGCGCCGATGGCGGAGACGGCCATGACCTTCAGGTTCTGGAACTTCGCCTGCGCCCGCCAGATATTCCAAGCGTTGCAGATCGCATCGCAGATGCCGTCGATATAGGCCTCGAACTCGTTGTGCGACTTCTTCGCCGCGTCGACGTGGAATTTGTTCGGCGTCGCCGGGATGAAGAGCATCGTCGGCGAGAACGGCACGGCGTGCTCGCCCATCTTGAAGGCGTCGACGTATTGCTTGCCGTCCGGGTCACCAGAAGGCTGCTTCCAATCGGTCGGCAGCGCGATCGCGTGGGCCTTGAAGGCCGCTTTGACGAGCTGCTTGAGCTGCATCGGCTGTGGACCGGGCATGCGTCGCTCCAGGGCGCCCTCGGCGCAAGTCTCCGGACCGGTTGGACCGGTCCATCTGGAATCGAAGCATCAACCCGGCACGTGGGCAAGTCTGCGTCGCGCCGACACCACCGCTGCGGGGTGGCGCCGCCCCGATCAATCGTCGAAGTCGTTGCCGTAGCCGCCGTCGGCCAGGATCTCGCGCGGCTTGTTCGGCCCACGCTGCGGTCCGACGATGCCCCGTGCTTCCATGTGGTCGATGATGCGGGCGGAGCGGCCGTAGCCGATGCCGAGCTTGCGCTGCAGGAAGCTCACGCTCGCTTGGCCGGCCTCGATGACGACCGAGACGGCGTCGGAGAAGAGCGGGTCGAGCTCCTCGTCGTCGGCGATGGTCGGCGCCTCGGATTCCGGATCTTCGAGGATCGAGAGGTCGTACACCGGCTCGCCCTGGTCACGCCAGTGCTCGGAGAGCTTCACCACTTCGTCGTCGGTGATCCAGCAGCCGTGGCAGCGACGCACGTGGCTGGTGCCCGGCGGGACGAAGAGCATATCGCCCATGCCCAGCAGGCTCTCGGCGCCGACCGAGTTCAGCACGACCTTGGAGTCGATCGAGCTCGCCACCTGGAACGAGATGCGGGTCGGGAAGTTCGCCTTGATCATGCCGGTGATGACGTCGGTCGACGGGCGCTGCGTGGCGAGGATGACGTGGATGCCGGCGGCGCGCGCCTTCTGCGCCAGGCGGGCGACGGCGCGCTCGACTTCCTTGCCGCTCGCCATGATCAGGTCGGCGAACTCGTCGATGACGATGACGATATACGGCATGTCTTCCGGCTCTGCCGCGGCCTCGAGCAGCTCGGCGCCGGGGCTGTTGGCGTCGACCAGGACCTTGCGGCCGTTCTTCACCGCGACCTTGCTCTTCCGCGCCCGCTCGCGCAGGTCCGGCAGCTTCGACTTGTAGCCTGCGACGTTGCGCACCTTGGCGTCAGCGAGGATATGGTAGCGGCGATCCATCTCGCGGCAGGCCCACTTCAGCGCCAGCTCGGCCTTGTGCGGGTCGTCGATGACCGGAAGCATCAGGTGCGGGATGCCCTCGTAGACCGAGAGCTCGAGCACCTTCGGGTCGATCAGCAGCAGGCGCACGTCGTCGGGCGTCGCCTTGAACAACATGCTGGCGAGAAACGAGTTGATGCCGACCGACTTGCCGGTGCCGGTCGCACCCGCGACGAGCAGGTGCGGGGCCTTGGCGAGGTCGGTGCAGACCGGCGCACCCTCGATATCCTTGCCGAGCACGATGGTCAGCTTCGAGTTGCTGTCGGCATAAGGCTTGGACTCGATGATCTCGCGGAAATAGACGATCTGGCGCTGCTTGTTCGGCACCTCGATGCCGACCACGTCGCGGCCCGGGATCGGCGCGACGACACGCACCCGCAGCGCCGCGAGCGACATCGTCAGGTCGTCCTTCAGATTCGCGATGCGGCTGATCTTCACACCCGGGGCAGGGCGGTATTCGTAGGTCGTGACCACGGGGCCGGGGCGGATATCGGTGACCTCGCCCTGGATTTTGAAGTCGGCGAGCTTCTGCTCGAGGATCCGGGCGTTGTCGACCAGCACGTCGTAGGGCGCCGCGACCACGCGATCCGGCGGCGGCTGGACCAAGAAGCGCGGCGGCAGGCGCCAGGTCTTCTTGTCGCCGATATCGAGCGCCCCCTGGTCGTGACCCTCCGCGACGGCCGAGGTCGAACCCTTGTTGCGCATCGCTTCGGTCTCGACGATCCGCGGTCCACCAGCGCGGGCGGCTGCCAGCGCCTCCTTCAACGTCTCGGGCTCCGACGCTGCCTCGCCGGTGGCCTCGAGCGGCTCCTGCGCCGCCACCACCGCGACGTCCTCACCCGCGGCGACGTCGTCAGCCGCGGCGACGGCCTGGATCGCGCGGCCGGGCGCGCGGGTCGGCAGGCTGATCGCGTCGATCTGCATCGTCGGCAGGGCGTCGTCATCGTCGTCGTCGCCGGTCGGCAGCGGCGGCAGCTCCGTCGTCGCCGGGCGCACGGCGCGCTGGGTGTCGAGGTCGAAGACCAACGCCTCGGTCGGCAGCTCCTCGTCCTCGTCGACCGCGGCGTCGGCCTCGCTGCCGGCGCCGACCAGCTCCGTTCCGACGCCGATCGCGACGCGACGCTGCGCGCTCGGCACCAACTCGGTCTTCGGCGCCAGCGGGGTGCCGATGGGGAAGCCGTCGGCGTCGTATTGCAGCGGCGGCGGCTCCGGCGCGGGCGCGTCGGCGATCGGCGCGGCGGCCAACGGCGCAGGTGGCGGCGGCGGCTCCGACTCCCGCAGCGGTTCGATGCTCGGGAAGCGTGGCTCTTCCGCCGCCGGGATGGCGACCGCGCTGGGGCGACGCGCCGTCTCGGCCAAGACCGCCCGGTTGCTCGGGCGGGTATCCGGCATCGCGACCCGACCCGAAGCCTCGTCCCGCGCGTCCGCGTCCGGGGCGGCGAAGGCGGCGACCTCGGCATCGTCGGTGGCGGCGATCGGCTCGGCGACGCCGTCGTGCTGGGCTTGCGCGGCGGCCGCGGCAGCCTCTGCACGGGCAGCCTTCTCGGCCGAACGACGCTCGGCGCGCTCGGCCCAGGCCTGACCCATGCGCTGTTTCGCGCCGTCGGCGCCGGCCCGGGTCCAGCGCCGCAGGTGCCGCGCCATCCAGCGCGCCGCGATCCGGAACAGCGGCTGCTCGGAGATCGCCGAGACCGAGGCGGTGATCAGCAACAGCGAGAGCACCGCGGCGCCGGCGGTCGAGAGGAAGGCGCGGAGCAGCTCCGAGGCCGCGCTGCCGACCAAGCCGGCTGCGTCCTTGCCGTAGGGGCGCAGCTCGAGGCCGCGCGCGATCAGGTGCAGCAGCGAGAGGGTGCCGAGCGTGAACGTCAGCGAGCCGACCACGGTGCGCAGGCTCGGGACCACGTTGCGGCCGACCAGCGTGCGCAGGCCGATCACCCAGAGCAGCCCGTCGACAGCCCACGCGCCCAGGCCCAGCAGTCCGAGGCTGAGATCGGCGATGCGGGCGCCGACCGGGCCGGTGAGGTTGGCCAGCGTGTCGCTGCTACCGCGGCCCTCGTAGACCAGCGTCATGTCGCCGGCGTCGTAGCTCCACAGCGCCAGCGCGTAGCCCAGGGCGGCGAACGAGATCAGCAGGCCGAGCAGCTCGCTCCGACCCTCGAGTTGCTTGTCGTCCGGAGGCGTGACCAGGGTCAACGGCCGGCGGGCCTTGGCGTCCTGCTCATGCTTGCTCGCCGCGCTCGCCTTGCCCTTCGCCATCGGTCGATTCCCCCTCACGGACCGGGCGCACTGGCCCAGCGCGGACGTTCACGCCGAAACGTAGCAGGGGGCGGCAGACGCGCCAGAAAATCGTGCGCCACGAGGCGATCGCGAATGCCGACCCCCTGCCCGGCGTTGCAGGGAAGAGGACAGCGCCCGATACTCCCGCCGCTCCGGCCGCGCGGAAGGGCCATTGGAGGCGACGATGCAGAAGCTCCGACACCCACGAATGCAACACCGCACGGCCCGGATCATGGCTGGCGCCGCCGCGGTCCTCGCGCTCGTCGCCGGCTCTGCGCTGGCCAAAGGCGGCGACGCTGCGCCGACGCCGGCCAAGGCGCCGGCCGCCGCGGGCAAGAGCAGCCCCGAGGCGCTGGCACTCGCCGCGAAGGTCCAAGGCTTCTACGCCGGCACCGAAGGCATGCAGGCCTCCTTCACCCAGGTCGTCCGCAAGCGCGGCTTGAAGAAGGGCCTGCGTCGCAAGGGCAAGGTCTGGCTGAAGAAGGGCAAGGTCACGCCGGCGAGCAAGCCCGGTGAGAAGGAGAAGGTCGAAGCCGGGCGCATGCGCTGGGACTACCCGGACGAGGAGGTCTTCTACTTCTCCGACGGCGACGTGCTCTGGACCTACGAGCGGCGGGAGCGCGTGGCGCTGAAGCTGCCGGTGAAGGACAGCCGCCTCTACCAAGCGACCGGCTACCTCCTGGGTCAGGGTGATCTCGCCGCCGATTTCCACCTGCAGGTCGCGACCTCGCCGGTCAAGGACACGCTCGCGCTGGAGATGGTGCCGAAGGAGGGCACCGCGGTGATGCAGAAGCTCACGCTCGTGCTCGACGGCAAGACCTTCGCCGTCGTCGCCTCGATCCTGGTCGATCCGCTGGGCGATTCGACCTCGCTCTTCTTCAAGGACCTGCGCTACGGGGCGCTCGAGGACAAGATCTTCGAGTGGAAGCCCCCGGCCGGCGTCAGCATCCGCACGCCCTGAGGCATTCGCAGCGGCACCGCTCCGCAACGGCGCGTCGTGATTGACGGCGGCCCGTCCGGGCGACACCATCCCCGCCACGCAGCACGACCGCCGAGTGGTGGCACGCGTGGAGGACCCGAAGCGATGGAGCGCAGCGCCCGATTCCGATTCGCTGCCTGGGTTCGTTCACCGCTCGCCCCGACGATGCTGCTGGCTGCGTCGGTGGCGCTCGCGACGACGTTGCTGTCGGCCGCTCCGGCCCGCGCCTCACAACCCGCCCCGAGCCTCGACGCCAATATGCTGGCGCCGCTGCCGGCCGGCGGTGACGGCCTCTCGGTTCCTGTCGCCAGCGCCCGCGGCTTCGGCCTCTTCGTCGGCGTCGCCTATGCCCGCAAGCCGCTCTCGTTCCGCGGCACGGCCGATGGCGTCAGTCGTTCGCAGGTCATCTTCGGCGACCTCTCGTTGGTCGACCTCGGCGCGGCCGTGCCGGTCGGACCGGTCCTGATCGAGGCCAGCCTGCCCATCGCCACGGTGATCCGCGGCGGCGGCCCGAACCTGCTCGACGTCGAGCCTGCCCTGGCGCCGGCGTTCGGCGATCTCCGCATCGGCGCGCGCTACGGCCTGTGGCAACGCGAAGACAGCCCGATCGGGGCCGTGCACGTCGCGGTCCGCGGTGGTTGGCGCGTACCCACGGCGCAGCGCAATGCCTGGCTTGGTGGCTCGGCGGCGCGCTTCGACCTCTCGCTGCTCGGCAGTTGGGCGATGGGGCCGTGGTCCGCGGCGCTGCAACTCGGCGCCACGCTACGGCCGCTCGACGCCGCGACCGTCCAGGTCGTTCGGCCCGAGACCGGCGAGGTCGTCGTCGGCACCGACGGCGTGCCCCTGCGCGACACCGTCCTCGCCAGCGGCAGCCGCTTCGAGGCACGCCTGCGTCTTGCGCGCGTCCTGCCGTGGCAGGACCTCGTCGTCGCCGCCGAAGGGCAATTCCTCGCCGATCTCGACCCCGGCGCGACGGCAGGGCAGGCGCTGGCCGACGGTATGATCGTCGCCGAGCTGCCGCTGCAGCGCGGGGCCTTCCGCCTCTTCGCTGCAGTCGGCGGCGCCGCGACCCGTTCGTGGGGCTCGGCGCAGGTGCGTGCCCTCGCCGGCCTGCGTTTCCGGCCGGATCGGCTGCCCTCCGACCGAGACGGCGACGGACTCGACGACCGCGACGACCGCTGCCCCGAGCAGGCCGAGGACCGCGACGGCTACGAGGACGACGACGGCTGCCCGGACCTCGACGACGACGGCGACGGCATCCCCGATACGCAGGATCGCTGCCGGCTCGAGCCGGAAGACAAGGACGGCTTCGAGGACGGCGACGGCTGCCCGGACCTCGACGACGACGACGATGGCATCCCCGACGCGCAGGATCGCTGCCCGCGCCCGGCGGCCGACGGCGGCTCCACGGTCGAGGACGTCGACGGCTTCGAAGACGGCGACGGCTGCCCAGATCCCGACAACGACGGCGACGGCATCTCCGACCTCGACGACCTCTGCCCCGACGCGGCCGAGACCGTGAACGGCTTCGAGGACGGCGACGGCTGCCCGGACACCCCTCCGCCGCCGCTCGCCTCGATCGAGGGCGGCCGAATCCTGTTGGCGCGGCCAATTCGCTTCCTGCCGGGCACCGCCACCCTCGACGCCGACGCGCGAATCCTGCTCGGCGCGGTGGTCCGCCTGCTGCGCGAGATCAAGGCCATCACCGCCCTGGAAGTCGCCGTCTTCACCGACGACGGCGGCGAGATCGCAGACCGCCTCGCGATGACCCAAGCCCGCGCCGACGCCGTGAAGGCCTCCTTGGTGGGCGTCAGCGGCCTCGCCGATCACGCCATCCGTGCCGTTGGCATGGCAGATTCGATGCCGGTTGCGAGCAACGCCGACGCCGCTGGGCGCTCGCGCAACCGCAGGGTCGAGCTGCGCATCCTCAACGGCCCCGATGCGGTCGCCCCCCTCGAGCCGCCCAAGCCTCCGAAATCACGACGCCGTCGTCGGCGATAGCAGCGCCGGCTGGCCTCTGGCGCCAGCGATTCGCTGCGTCGCTTGAAGAGACATGGCCCTTGCGGCGGTGGCTTGCCAATGCGTACGCTGCCGGCGGGTCGCCGCACTGCAGCACGGGAGGGTCCGATGTCCGCCAGCATCTCTCGAGGCATGAATCTCCTCTGCATCGCGCTCGCCCTCGCCTTCGCCGCTTCGTGCGCCGCGCCACCGGTGGACGACGAGCAGTCGACCGATACCGGCACGGGCGCGACCGATAGCACCGAGGCAGTCGACGTCGCGACCGACACCGAGGCCGTACAAGACGGCAGCAACGGCCAGGACGGCGCGCCGACGGGCGGTACCGGCGGCGACGAAGACTCCGGCACGACCGACGCGGCCACGACCGACGCGGGCACGACCGACGCGGGCACGACCGACGCGGGCACGACCGACGCGGCCACGACCGACGCGGCCAGCACCGATACGGCCACGACCGACGCGGGCACGACCGATACGGGCAGCACCGATACGGGCGGCGGAGAGGACACCGGCGATCAACAGGACGTCGGCACGGGCGACACCGGCGGGACGGCCGACGTGGGCACGACCGAAGACGGAACGACCACGGACGGCGGCGGGATCGAGGACGGAACCTCGACCGACGGCAGCGGGACCGAAGACGCCGGCAGCATCGGAGACGCCGCGGGCACCGGAGACGTGAGCGACGAGGACGCCGGCTCGATCGCCGATGCGCTCAGCGACGGCGGCGGCAGCGCGGGCGATACCAGCAGCGGCGATGCCACGGGGAGTGAAGATGCATCGGGTGGCCAGGATGCTGCGGGTGGCCAGGATGCTGCGGGCGGCCAGGATGCGACGGCCGGCCAGGATGCGACGGGCGGCCAGGATGCGACCGACAGCGGCACCCCCGACAGCGGTACCTCTTGTACGAAGACCAGCCCGCCGACCGAGGTCTGTGACGGAATCGACAACGACTGCGACGGCAAGACGGACAACGACGTCAGCTGTGACGACGGCAACGCCTGCACGGTCGACGCCTGTGTCGGGGGCAAGTGCACGACGAAGCCGACGGCCGGCGCGACGAGCTGTGACGACGGCAACGCATGCAGCGTCGCCGACGCTTGCGAAGCGGGCGTCTGCAAAGCCGGTGCGCCGAAAGACTGCAACGACTCCGACCCGTGCACCGCCGACGCCTGCAAAGACGGCACCTGCTCGCACGACACGGTGCCCGGTTGTGGCAGCAAGGTCTGCAAGCTCGACCAGGTCGATAGCTGTGGCGCCGCCGGTGTCTGCCTCGGCGCGGCGCCCGGTTGCTCGGGCGAGGGCAAATGCGCCGACCGGCCGAAGAGCTGTCCGGAGGTGAAGCTCGAGGTCTGCGGTTGCGACGGCAAGACCTGGCAGAGCGCCTGCCACGCCGCGATGCAGGGTGTGCCGCTCGGCGGGCTCGGTCCGTGCAAGGGACCGTGCAAGGCTGCTTCGGAATGCGACGACGGTGACGCTTGCACCGAGGATTCCTGCGTCGGCGGCGTCTGCCTGCAGAGCCCGATCCCCGGCTGCGGTGCCGGTGGCTGCAAGGCGGCGAGCGATTGCGACGACAAGAACGACTGCACGACCGATACCTGCGACACCGGCACCTGCAAGAACGAACCGATCACCGGCTGTGGCGGCACTGGCGGCTGCAAGGTCGACGGCGACTGCGACGACAAGGACGACTGCACCAAGGACGTTTGCACCGTGGGCGCATGTGGCCACACCCCGATCACCGGCTGCGGCGGTTCGGGCGGCTGCAAGGCCGACGCCGACTGCAACGACAACAAGCCCTGCACGAACGATACCTGCGAGGCTGGCACCTGCACCAACGTGAGCAAGCCCGAGTGCATGCCGTGCGTGGATGCGTCGGCGTGTGACGACGGCAAGCCCTGTACGACCGATACCTGTGCCTCGGGCGCATGTGCGCACGACGCGATCCCGGGCTGCGCCAGCTGCAAGGTGGTCGGCGATTGCCCCTCCGTCGGCGTTTGCTTCAAGCCGAGTTGCGACGGCGGGACCTGCGATTTCCAGCCCATCCCTGGGTGCTCGCAGCCTTGCAAAACGGATACGGACTGCGAGGACGGCGCGCCTTGTACCAAGGACACGTGCGCGTCCGGCACCTGCGCCTTTGCCCCCATCGCGGGCTGCAACGCGTGCACGACCGCGGCGACCTGCGACGACCAGGACTTCTGCACCGCGGACAACTGCGTCGCAGGGGTTTGCAGCAACACCAAGATCCCGAACTGCGCCCCACCATGCTCGACCGGTGCCGACTGCGACGACAAGGACCCCTGCACGTCCGACGCCTGCAACGCCGGCAAATGCGCGAACGCGCCGATCGCGGGCTGCGGTGGCAAGATCTGCCAATCGCCCGCCGACTGCGACGACGGCGACCCCTGCACCGCCGAGGGCTGCGACGGCGGGAGCTGCACGTACGCGAAGGATCCGAAGTGCGTGCCCTGCGCCGCCTCCAGCCAATGCAACGACGGCGACGCCTGCACGGCGGATACATGCGAGGCGGGCGCGTGCAAGTTCGCCAAGATCGACGGCTGCGGCGGCTGCAAGCAAAGCTCCGATTGCCCCGTCGTCGGCCCTTGCGCGGTCGCTGTCTGCAACCTCGGCGAATGCGAATACAGCAAGAAGCCGGGCTGCGTTGCGCCCTGCCAGACCAGCAAGGAATGCTACGACGGGGACGCCTGCACCGACGACGTCTGCCAAACGGGGACCTGCGAAAACCCGCCAATCACGAACTGCAAATCGTGCAAGCAGGCGGCCGACTGCGACGACGGCGACGCTTGCACCGACGATCTCTGCATCGAGTCTGCTTGCACGTCCCAAAAGATCACCGATTGCGCCGCCTGCAAGTCCGACGCGGGCTGCGATGACGGCAACGCCTGCACGAGCGACAGCTGCGCCTCCGGCAAGTGCGCCAACAAGCCGGTCGACGCTCCCTGCGACGACGGCGACGCCTGCAGCGAGAACGATCAATGTGCCGTGGGTGTCTGCAAGGCGGGTGCGGCCAAGGCCTGCGACGACGGCAACGTCTGTACGGCGGACAGCTGCAAAGGCGGTGGCTGCGTCTTCGAGCCCATCTCCGGCTGCTCGGGCAAGCCGTGCGGGGCGCCGGCAGAGTGCTTCGATGGCGACCCCTGCACCGAGGACCTCTGCGAGCAGTCCAAGTGCAGCAACAAGCCCGTGCCAGGCTGCAAGAAATGCAGCAAGGACACGGACTGCGACGACAGCGACAAGTGCACCAACGACACCTGCGCGATCGACCTCTGCGTTCACACGCCCGTGCCGGATTGTGGCGGCTGCAAGACTCCAGCGGACTGCGACGACGGCGATGTGTGTACCGCCGACGGCTGCTTCGCCGGCAAGTGCACAAACGCGCCGATGGCGAACTGCAAGCCGTGCAAGGCGGCGGCGGAGTGCGACGACGGCAATAAGTGCACCGATGACGCCTGTACCGGCGGGGTCTGCATCTCGACCCCGAACGACGTATGCAACGAGTGCTCGGTCGACGAGGACTGCAAGACGCCGAACAACTGCGCGGTCGCGACCTGCTCCAAGGGCAACTGCGCGTACGAGCTCAAGCCGGGCTGCACGCAGACCTGCAGCAAGGACGCGGACTGTGAAGACGGCAAGCCCTGCACCAAGGATACCTGTTCTGCGGGCACCTGCTCGTTCCCGGAGATCGCCGGCTGCAAGACTTGCGGCGACACGACCGACTGCGACGATGGCGATCCGTGCACCGCGGATGACTGCGCAAAGGGGGCCTGCACCAACCTTCCGATCCAGGGCTGCGGTGGTGCAACCTGCAACTCGGACGCGGACTGCGACGACAAGGACGTCTGCACCACCGACAGCTGCAAATCCGGCAGCTGCACGCACAGCAAGATCGAGCCGTGCGCGAAATCCTGCACCACGCCGGTCGAGTGCGACGATGCCGACGCGTGCACCGACGACAGTTGCGTGGCCGGCCAGTGCAAACATGCGCCCAAGGCAGGCTGCAGCTCGGATCCGTGTACGGTCGGAAAGGCTGGGTTCTGCGGCTCGGGTCAATATTGCGCCGGACCGGCGGGCTCGTGCGGGCAGCAGGGATTGTGCCGATTGCTCTCGGATAGCGGTTGCAAGGCGGTGACCGGCGCCGTGTGCGGCTGCGACGGCAAGACCTACGCCTCCCTCTGCGACGCCTTCGCAGCCGACGTCGGCGGCTCCGCCCTGGGACCCTGCAAGTAGGTACCCTCAGAGCGGGATATTGCCGTGTTTCTTGGCCGGGTGCTGGTCGCGCTTGCCCTCGAGTAGGGCGAGGCCGTTGGCGAGGCGGGCGCGGGTCATCGCGGGCCGAATCACCTCGTCGACGTAGCCGAGCTCGGCCGCCTTGAACGGGTTGGCGAAGAGCTCCTGGTATTCGGCGACGTAGGTGGCCTTGGCGGCGACGGGGTCAGCAGCCTTGGCGATCTCCTTGCGGTAGACGATGTTCACCGCGCCGTCCGGGCCCATCACGGCGATCTCTGCCGAGGGCCAGGCGAAGTTCAGGTCGCCACGGATATGCTTGCTGCTCATGACGTCGTAGGCGCCGCCGTAGGCCTTGCGGGTGATGACCGTCAGCTTCGGCACGGTCGCCTCGGCGAAGGCGTAGAGCAGCTTGGCGCCATGGCGGATGATGCCGCCGTATTCCTGCGCCGTGCCGGGCAGGAAGCCGGGCACGTCGACGAAGGTCACCAGCGGGATGTTGAAGGCGTCGCAGAAGCGGACGAAGCGCGCCGCCTTCACGCTGGCGTCGATATCGAGGCAGCCGGCGAGGACGGCGGGCTGGTTGCCCACCACGCCGACGCTGTGGCCGTCGATGCGGGCGAAGCCGCAGAGCATATTCTGCGCCCAGCCCTCGTGGACCTCGAGGAAGCGGCCGTGATCGACCACGCGGCGGATGACGTCACGCATATCGTAAGGCTTCATCGGGTCGTAGGGCACCAACTCCTCGAGTTCGGCGTCGGCGCGGTCGGCCGGATCGTCCTGTGCGCCGCGCGGCGGCGCGTCCAGGTTGTTCTGCGGCAGGTAGGAGAGCAGCTCGCGGACCAGCGCGACGGCGTGCTTCTCGTCCTCGGCGGCGAAGTGCGCGACGCCCGAGGTCTCGGCGTGGCGCTCGGCACCGCCGAGCTCTTCCTGCGTGACCTCCTCGTGGGTCACGGTCTTGATCACGTCCGGGCCGGTGATGAACATGAACGAGGTCTTCTTCACCATGATGATGAAGTCGGTGATCGCCGGCGAGTAGACCGCGCCGCCAGCACAAGGGCCGAGGATCACGGAGATCTGCGGCACGACGCCGGAGGCCGCGACGTTGCGGTAGAAGATCTCGGCGTAGCCAGCGAGGCTCTGCACGCCCTCTTGGATGCGCGCGCCGCCGGAGTCGTTGAGGCCGACCACGGGCGCGCCGACTTTGAGCGCCATATCCATGACCTTGCAGATCTTGCCGGCGAACGCTTCGCTGAGCGAGCCGCCGAAGACGGTGAAGTCCTGCGCAAAGACGAAGACCCGCTCGCCGTCGACGGTGCCGTGACCGGTGACGACGCCGTCGCCCGGGATCTTCTGCTCCGCCATGCCGAAGTCGGTGCAGCGATGGGTCACCAACTTGTCGACCTCGATGAAGCTGCCGGCGTCGAGGAAGGCCTCGATCCGCTCGCGTGCGGTCATCTTGCCGCGGGCGTGCATCTTCTCGCGGCGGGCGGCGCCGCCTCCGTCGCGTGCTGCAGCCTCGAGTGTGGCGAGTCGTTTCAGCAGGGCGTCCTTGCGGGCATTCATCGCGGCTCCTCTCTCCGTCACGGGCGGACGGGGCGCGGATGCTCGCAAGCGCCCCGCTGCGGTGCAAGGGGCAGGCCTGCTCGACGATGGTGAGGAGGTGTGGAGATGGGCTCCCGCGTCTCGCAGATGGGCAGGGACCGTGCTAACCTCCCGCTCCCTTGGCGATGCCCGGTCCGCGTCGACCCCGAACGAGGAGCCAATCCGATGTACCATCCATCCGCTACGCGGTGGCGCGCGTGGGCTGTCGTGGCCACATTGCTCGCGCTCGGAGCGTTCCCTGTCGGCGCCTCTGCCTTGCCCGGGGTCTTCGCGTTCGAGTCGAAGGCCGAGGCCCGCACCACGTCGACGACGGTCTCGGCGATCGAAGCACCTGGCGCTTCGCCCGAGGATATCGACCGGCTGCCGCCCAGCACGATGATCGAGAGCCGCCTCCGTGCCGGTGGCGCGCTGACCTGGCACCTCGGTCACGCTTGGCTGCAGACCCTCGCGCTGCAGGTGCAGGCCGACCTCTTCGCCGGGCCGCGCTGGGCCGAGGGTGTGCCCGACCGCCTCTCCGCCGACGCTCTCCTCTCCGCCGACCGCTCGCCGTGGCAGCTGGACCAACACCTGGTCCGTCGCCTGGCCCTGGAGGCCGACGGCCGCTGGGGCCGCATCGCGGTCGGGCGCCAGGTCTCGACCTGGGGCCTCGGCCTGCTGGCGCAGAACGGCGA
Organism: Deltaproteobacteria bacterium; assembly: GCA_020632665.1. GTDB lineage: Bacteria > Myxococcota_A > UBA9042 > UBA9042 > UBA9042 > JACKFC01. The sequence goes on along the minus strand of JACKFC010000011.1, from coordinate 54,794 downwards.
CGACGAGCCCTACCAATTCGGCCTCAAGCGGCGTGGTGCAGTCGTCGACCGGGCCCAACTCGCGCTGCTGCCGGCCGGCTTCGTCGGTGACGGCTCGATGCTCGCCTACCTGCCGCTGGCGCTCGTCTTCGCCGCCGACGACGTGGTCGACGACGACCTCGCCCGTGCCCGCGACGGCGACTCGGCGCAGCAGGTCATCGCGGCCGCCTTGCTCCGCTATCCAGAGCTGGAGTTCGGCGTCTACGGCGTGCAGCGCTGGCAGACCGACCGCCTCGGCCTGGGCCTGGACGTCAACGTCGGCGACGTCTACGCCCGCTGGAAGCACAACTTCGGCAAGACCAAGGTGATGCTCGCGACCGAGTGGCTGATGATCCGCGGCACCACGACCTGGTTCCGCACCGCGACCTCGCCCTCCGAGCTCAACGTCGCACAGCACGGCGGCATGGTGCGGCTGCGCGTGCAACGCGGCGACGTCGGCGTGCAGATCGACGGCGGCCTCGCCAGCGGCGACGAGTCGCCCTTCGACGACACGATCTCGAACTTCAAGATGGCGCAAGACATGCGCGTCGGCTTGGTCCTCTTCGGCGAGATGTGGCGGCGGCAGAGCGCCAATATCGTCACCAACCTCGGCGATCCCCGCTACTCCGGCGGCGCCCCGGCGGGCGCCGACCGCTTCGCCAGCAACGGCTCGATCACCGGCGCGCGCTGGCTCTCGGCCACGGTCCGGGCCAAGGTCGAGCGGTTGACCTTCCTCGCCGGCGTCCTCGCGGCCGACGCGCCGACGCTCTTCGTCGACCCGCATCGCACCGGCCTCGCCGGCGGCAAGCCAACTGGCCCGCGCGGTGGCGCCGCGAGCCACGACCTCGGCTGGGAATTCGACGCCGCGGTGCAATACGACCAGCCCCTCGGCGGCGGCATCTCGCTGCGGGCCCGGATGGATCTCGGCGTCGCCCTGCCGGGCGCAGCATTCGCCGACGCGAACGGGGTCGCCTCTGCGGCCGCCGGTGCCGCGGTTGGACAGCTCGCCCTGCGCGGGCGTTGGTAGGAGGACTCGATGAACCGTCTCGTCACGCTGCGCCGGCTCTTCCTCCCCGCTCTCGGGGCCTCACTCCTGCTCGCAGGTTGCGCCACCGAGGGGACCATCCCGACCGGGATTCACGCGACCGAAGTCGAAGGCGCCACCTATGGCCCCTCGATCGTCTTCGAGCCGCAGGCCCACCCCGATCCCGAGGTTCCGTTCCCGAACGACCTCGCGATGCGCGTGGCTCCCGGCGGGACCAAATACATGTCCGTCGGCCGCGACGCGCCGACCAAATTCGAGCGCCGGCTCCGCCACCACATCAACGAGGTCCCCGGATTCTCGGCCATGTCGCCGATCTCGGTGAGCTTCACCGGTCCGCTCGATCTCTCGACCGTGCGCGACGACACCGTCTTCGTGGTCAACGTCGAGCCCGGCAGCAAGCGCTTTGGTGAAGTCGTGCCGCTCGACCTCGGCCGCGGCTACTTCCCGCACCGCGCCGCGCCGCACGCCTACTTCCCACAAGATCCGCTGGCCAACTACGATTCGTTCGTCTTGCCGCCCGACAACAAGGTCGACACCGACGGCGACGGCGTCAACGACCGCTGGGTCTACCACTACGAGACCGCGACCCATACGCTCGACCTCCGCCCGCTGATTCCGCTCGAGTCCGGCTCGCGCTACGCCGTGGTGCTGACCCGCAAGGTCGAGGGCTTCGCCGAGTCCGGCGTCCGTGGTCAGGTCAAGAGCCCCTTCCCAGGGGTGAACCACGAGGCGCAGACCCCGGCGCTCGAACTGGCGCTGCCGGCGCTCTCCGAGAAGGGCATCGAGCGGTCCGACATCGCGTTCGCCTGGACCTTCACCACGGGCGACCTCTCGCGCACCTTTCGCGCCCTACGGGACGGGCTCTACGGAGAGGGCAAGTTCGCTTGGCTGGACCAGAAGTTCAGCCCGAAGATCAACCATATCTACAAGATGGACATCGGTTTCGACGGGCTGGCGGACGGCATGCCCGGCGCCCACCCGGGCAACAAGGGCTACCCCTACGCGGCGCGCGACAACGATTGGATCCTGCAGGGCCCGTTCATGGACGGCATCTTCAAGATCATCGCGTCGTTCCAGCCAGGCGTCGGCGGCGAGTTCAAGTACACCGACTACGCCGTATTCGGCGACATGACGACGGTGAGCCTGCGGGATACGCCCCAGACCGAGACGACCGAGCGCAACGTCTGGCAGATCGACCTCGACGAGGGCACGGCCACGGTCGCCGAAGAGCGCGTGCCGTTCATGGTCACGGTCCCCAAGACGACCGAGCACCACAAGCCGCCATTCCCGGTGATCGTCTACGCCCACGCGACCGGTACCAGCCGGATCGAGGCGCTGCTGCTGGCGGATCGTTTCGCCCGCGCGGGCATCGCGACCTTCACCATCGACGCTGTCGGCCACGGGCCGGTGTTGGCCAACGCCAAGGAGCTGATCGTCGACTTCTTCAAGGGCGACGAAGGCACCGCGAAGAGCCTGGTCAAGGCGCTGCTGGGCTCCTACGTCTTCACCGACTCGGATACCCGCTTCCCCGACGACATGCCGCTCGACGAGATGATCACCAAGATCGAAGCAAATGGCTTCATGCAGCAGCTGATCGTCAAGGGCCGTGGAACCGACGACAACGGCGATTGCGTGCTCAACGACAGCGCCGGCGAGGCCTACTACGCGCCGAATACGATCCGCCTGCGAGACTCGATGCGGCAGACCACGCTCGACTATATCGTCGCCGTGCGCATGTTGCGCGCTCTCGGCAGCGACGTCCCGGCGGCGATCGACGATCCCCGCAACGCCGAGGAGTCGCGGATCCTGCAAAATCTGCTCGCCGGAGACTTCAACGCCGACGGCATCGCCGATATCGGCGGCCCGAACGTGCCCTACTTCATGATGGGCATCTCGCTCGGCGGCATTCACACCTCGCTGACCGCGCCGCTCGAGCCCTATATCGTCGCGGCCGCGCCGGTGGTCGCAGGCGCCGGCATCGCCGACATCTTCATCCGCACCAAACTGCACGGCGTGATCGAGAAGCTGATGTGGAAGGCCTCCGGGCCGATGTTGGTCGGCTGCGCTGCCAAGGGCGACGCCGCGACGACGCCGGAGGGGCTGCCCAACGTGCGGCTCTCGTGGAACGACAACAGCGACGAGTGCAAGCGGGAGACCATGAAGTCCTACGTCGGCGAGGACGGCACCTGCCTCCAGGAGCCGCGCGAGGTCCCGACCTGGGTCGCCGAGCTCGGCATTCCCGAGGGCAGCCGGCTGATCCTGGAGAACCTCACCAGCGGCGAATCGGCCGAGGGCGTCGCCGGCAAGGACGGCAGGTTCACCATCACCCTCGCGACGGACGTTGGCGACGATGTTCGTCTCCGGTTGATGGCCGAAGACGGCCGCGTACTCCGGCAAGTCGAGATGATCGCCCCGGTCGAGGGCGCTGCGCGGCCGCGCAATACGCCGCGTTTCCGCCGCTTGGTGCAGCTCAACTCGAACGTCCTCGAGGGCGCGGACGCCATCACCGTCGCCGAGCGGATGTTCCTCGACACCAAGGGCCAGTCGCCGACCAATGTGCTGCTCTCGCTCGCCGTCGGTGACCGCACCGTCCCGTTCGCCTCCGGCCTCGCGTTGGCCCGCGCGATCGGCCTCTTCGGCCCGGTCGACAGCTACGTCGACGACAAGCCGTGGCGCGCCTGGACCGACGAGGCCATCCGCCGCGGCCTGCTCGACGACTCGGTCGGCGACAAGCTGGCCGCCGGCGAGATCAAGGCCGACGAGCAGCTCCCGCCGCTGCTGAACCCGGACGCCGCCGGCACTGGCTTCGGCAACTGCCGCACCGTCAAGACCGAGTCCGGCACGTCCGCGCTCTGTCTCGCCAACGTCGGCGGCCGCCACGAGTACATCGCGCAGAAGGACAAGAACGACGCCCACCCGCCACTGGCAGGCTACGAGCCGAGCTACACCGAGTACCACCGCAACCTGATCGTGAACTACTTCCACTCGCTCGGCACCAAGGTCGTCAGCGACCCCTGCTGGGCGGATTGGAAGTGCGTACAGGACAAGGGGTTGGCCGCCGACTGGGACAAACCGATCGGCAAGGTCCCATAGCGTCCGGAGCCTGGCTGCGAAGCTATGGCGCGTCGTCGAGGCGCTCGGGCTCTTCGAGCAGCAACCGCACATCGCGCGCCAGCACGCTGGCCTGGAAGCCGTCGACGGTGCGGTGGTCCAGCGTGACCATCACGGGCATCAGCTTGCGGATCCGGATCTCGCCGTCGATCACCTTGACGCCATCCTCAGCGGCGCCGACCAGCACCACCCCGAGGCCCTTCGCGCTCGGGAAATGCGGCGCCCAAGCGTGGCCGACTCCGAACATCCCGAGCGAGGTCACCATCACCGATCCGAAGGGATCGTTGGCGATGCCCAGCCCCGAGAGGTCGAGCCCGAGGTCGTGGCTCAGCCAGGTCGCGGCGCGGATCGCCCAATGCATCAGCAGCGGCGGCATCCACGAGAGGTTCTTCTTCGTCGCCGCGAGCATGGGGTCGTCGCCTTGACGGATCCGCTCGGCCTTGGCCCGCAGCTCCTCGGCGATCCCCACGACGTCCTTTGTCTCCGCGTCGCGGACCAGCACGCCGGTCAGATCCGCCTTCTGGCTGGCCCCCTGCGGCGCGTTGCTCGGCGGCACCGCGACCTGGACGAAGACGTCGACTCGCTCGCGTTGGTAGAGCCGACCACGTCGCACGGTCACGTTCAGGCCTGGGTTGCGGGCGAGGACCAAGGCGAAGGCGCGTGCCACGGCGTGGGTCGGGGTCAGCTTGACGCCGGTCTCGGCCCGTTTGCGCTCCAGCCAGTCGAGCAGCTGGGTCGCGTCCATGTCGTGACCGCCGTAGATCGTCGGATCGCGCGGCGGATCCCACGCCACTGCCGCCATGGTTCGGAACATCGAGACGCGCTCGATCGGCCGAAAATTCCCTGCCATGCAGCCTCCTCAGCGATGCATCGGGGGCCACCTTCCCACGGTGGCGCCGTTGTTGGCAATCGACCCTCGCCGCGGGTATCGTCCGCGCGGTGAAAGGAGCGCCGTGCGCGGATTCTTCGACAACTTCGTCTCGCACGACCTCGCCATCGACCTTGGGACGGCGACGACCCTCATCTACATGAAGGGCCGTGGCATCGTCAGCAACGAGCCGAGCGTGGTCGCGGTGCAGACCGACCGGCGCGGTGAGCGCCGGGTCCTCGCGGTCGGCAAGGACGCCAAGGAGATGCTCGGCCGCACGCCGCAGGGCATCGACGCGATCCGCCCGCTGCAGGGCGGCGTCATCGCCGACTTCGAGGTCGCCGAGGCGATGCTGCGCACTTTCATCACCCGCGTCTCGCCACGCCGGGCGCTGGTGCGGCCACGCGTCATCATCTGCGTGCCCTTCGGCATCACCGACGTAGAGAAGCGGGCCGTGCGGGAGAGCGCCGAGTCGACCGGCGCGCGTGAGGTCTACCTGATCGAAGAGCCGATGGCTGCCGCGATCGGCGCCGGCCTCCCGGTGACCGAGCCCGCCGGCAATATGATCGTCGACATCGGCGGCGGAACGACGGAAATTGCCGTCATCTCACTCGCCGGCATCGTGTACTCCGAGAGCCTCAAGGTCGGCGGCGATCGCATGGACACCGCGATCCAGCAGCACCTGCGGCGCAAATACAACCTGCTGGTCGGCGAGCGCACCGCGGAACAGCTCAAGCTCCGCATCGGCAGCGCGTGGCAGGTGCGTGAACTCGAGCAGGCCGAGGCCCGTGGCCGCGACATCACCCATGGTGTGCCGAAGACCGTCACCGTGCACTCCGAGGAGATCCGCGAGGCGCTCTCCGAGCCGCTGCAGGAGATCGTCGCGTCGCTGCGTGTCGCGCTCGAGAAGACGCCGCCCGAGCTCTCTGCCGACATCGTCGACAAGGGCATCGTCCTCGCCGGCGGCGGCGCTTTGCTCCGCGGCCTCGACATCCTGCTGCGCGAGGAGACCGGACTCCCCGTCCTCGTTGCCGATGATCCGACCAGCGCCGTGGTGCTCGGGGCCGGCGTCGTGCTCGACAACCCGGTCCTGCTGCGCGAAGTCACCCTGCGCTAGCCTGAGCGGCGCCCCATCTCACGCAAACCCAAACTCACGCAAAAACAACCGCGCGAGGCCATCTTGCGATGACCTCGCGCGACGATTCGCATCGCACCACCGTACCCGCTGCTGCAGGCTCGGGTCCGGTCTCACCACGGTCCGCCGCATGAAACGGCTGGGGGCTTCGGAACCGTGCTGGTCGGACAGCCTAGCTGTTGGCCAGGTCGTCGGCGGTGCTGAAGAGCTCGCGGTGACGCGCGTGACGGTCGTCGAGCGAAACCACGGTCGCGGGGACCGGCGTGTGCTGCGCGTCGATGTGGCGGGCCAGAGCGCGGGCGACGAGCTCGTGCTCGCGCGCCGTGCGGGCCACGCCATCGCCGTTGTTGGCGAGGAAGAGATCGAGGTCACGGCTCTGTGCGACCGGCTGCTGACGCGAGCCGCGACGGCACGCCTCGATCCGGATGCGCTCGCCGCTGCCGCGACGCTCGAGGACGAAGGGAACGGCACCGCGGTCGACTTGGCCGACCTCCGCGATGGTCCAGTCGGCAGCGCCGAGCGGCGCGTCCGAGACGGAGCCGGTGCCGAGCGCGCGCGCGCCGACCGCAACCGCGGTGGCGCCGGCGACCGAAGTACCGACCAAGCTGATGAATTCACGACGATTGATGGACATGGCAACCCCCAGGCGGAAACGTCCGAGACCCCAACCTACTGCCTCAGTGTCGTCGCGTCAATCGGCAAAGGCGGTCCTGCCGGTCCGTGGGCATCGAGTCCGAGGTGCGGGGCGGGGCAGGGCGCACACTTGCCTGCACGCTGGCCATGTGGCTGCATCCGTCGACACGCCCCGAGCGTCGTGTGTGATGGAGTCACGTTGGCCCACGATTTACCGACCTTGCCGCCCGCAGCCGACCGCCGCCCGACGCTGGGATTGCGGCGGCTCGAACTGCGCGCCGCCGTCTTGTTGGCCGAGCGCCCCGCCGATCTCACGCGCGCGGCGCGGACGATCCACTCCCGAGGCGGCCATGGTCTGGCGATCGCAGCTTCGACAACAGGAGACGCAGCGACGCTGACCCGCCTCGCCGGAGCATTGCGCCGTGTCGGTTTGACCCTCGCGGTCGAGGTCCCATTGTCGACACCGGATTCTGTGTTCGACGCCTTGCTGCGGACCGACGCACCCCTCGTGCTGGCCGTGACGCCGGGCCCAGCCGACGCCGTGACACATCACGGCTCGGCGTTCTCCAGCTTCCGCGAGCGGCTGGCCGCTGCACGTCTGCCGTGGATCCGCTGGGCCGCGACCGGTTGGCCGGGATGCAGTGAGCCTGGTGAGGCGGCGTTGGGTGACGTCCGGCTGCGTCTCGATGTGCAGCGCCGTGATTTCGTTCCGGCATGTTCAGGGTGCAGGCTGCAGTCACTCTGTCCGGGGCCCCTCGGTGGCTGGCCCGCGTTGCCGCCACCCGCCACGGTCAGCAACCAGGTCGATTTCGTGGCCGACGCCGAGCACGCCGATCCCACGGCGCTCGCCGTGGATCCGAACGAGGTGACCCGAAGCTTGCTGCTGCGCACAGAGGCCGCGACGTGGCGTCGCTATCGCTGTCATGATTCGAATTGGAGCGAGCAGGAGTTGGCCCTGGCGGTGCACCGTCGCGGTCAGGTCTGGCTGGATCGGTCGGAGAAAGTGCGACTCGACGACTTCGCTGCCGATCTGGCCGGGCTGCGCATGGTGGTGGCCGCCGAAGGGAACGACGATGGGGCTCTGGTCCCGGCGCGTTGGGAAATCAGCGGCGCGATCCCGTTCGAGGCCGAAGAAGCGGCGATGCTCGCCCGGATGCGCGCGCTTCGCGGCGTGGTCGTCGACGTTGGCGCGGGCCCCTTGCGCTACCTCGCCGAGCTCGGCGCGGCGCTGGCCGCCGGCGATGTGCGCTACGTCGCCGTCGAACCCGATCCTGCGTCCCTCGCGGCGCTGCGCCGCACCCTTCCGGGCGCGCGGCTCTGCCGTGGCGTCGGTGAGGCCCTGCCGCTGCCCGACGGGACGGTCGATCACGTCATGGTCCTGCGGGCCTGGAATCACCTCCGCGAACCCGAGCGGCTGCTTCGCGAGGCGGCGCGTGTGCTTCGTCCCGGTGGCAGCTTGCTCTTGGTCGACAACGTCGCGTTCGCCCTATTGCGCAGCCGAGAGGCGGCCGAGCGGGCCCACGCGGTGCCCGTCAGCGAGACGCCGTTCGAACATTACCGCAACGACGGCGCAGACGAGGCCCTGGCCGCGCTCGCGACGACGCCCGAACTGGTGGTCGAGGAGGCCATCGCCGTAGGCCCTGGCAGCGGGAACCAATGGTTGGTACGTGCACGGCGCTCGGGGTGATCTGCGGCACCGGGCGCGCTGGGCTACGGTTGCTGCGAGCCGACGGGCCGGCTAACCTGCGCCATTCGAGCGCGCACCCGTGGACCGACCAGGCCGCGATCGCGCCGCGGAGGTCGAGTTGACGCGCAGCCATCTGCTCCATCCGCTGGTCGTCGCGGCGCTGCTGGCGTTGCTCACCGGCGGTTGCCTCGAGACCACGTTCCGCCCAGATCCGAACGCCGATATCGGTGGTGCGACCGATATCTCCACGTCCGAGGACGTCGACGCGGTCGCCGTCGATAGCGGCGATACCGGTGGTGCGGAGGTCGATGGGGTCGACGGCACGACCGGCGACGTCGCCGACACCACCGACGCCGACGTCTCGCCGGACGTCGCCCCGGACGGCGAGGCCGAGACCGTCGGCAACGACACGCTCGCCGGTGACGCCGACGCTGAGGTCGACAGCGGCCCGGTCGGCCTGCCCTTCGGCAATACCTGTACCACCGACGCCGATTGCACGTCGCAGCTCTGCCTGCCGACCGGGGTCGGCGAGAAGCTCTGCACGACGCCCTGCGAAGGCGACTGCCCGGCCGGCTTCCGTTGCGGACTGTTGCCGGCGACGGGTTCGGAGCTGCACTTCTGCCTGCCGCTGCCGGGCGACCTCTGCAAACCGTGCGCGACCGACAACGAGTGCACCGGCGGCCTCTGCCTCACCGACCTGGGCGGCGCCGACCCGATCTGCGGCTTGTACTGCGACGAAGCCGCGGGAGGCGAGAAGGCTTGTCCGGCCGGATTCGTCTGCCAGAGCTTCCTCAAGGGCGAGTTGTGCGTACCCGCGCACAGCACCTGCGATTGCTCGGAGAAGATCGACGGCGTGGTCTGGTCGTGCGCCGTGCAGTCGCCGCTCGGTAGCTGCGGCGGCACCCAGGTCTGCGTCTCGGGGAGTTGGACGACCTGCTCGGCGCCCCTGCCCAGCAACGAGAGTTGTGACGGCATCGACAACAACTGCGACGGCGCGACCGACGAGGGCTTCGCGCTTTCCACTCCGGACGGATCGCTGCCGCTCGGCACCCCATGTGGCATCGGCGTCTGCGCCGCGGGCCAGGTCGTCTGCGCCGAAGGTGGTCAGGGCGCCGCCTGCTCCGGCGACGCGCTCAAGGCGAGCATCGACCTCTGCGGCGACAAGCTCGACAACGACTGCGATGGCAAGACCGACGAGGAGTGCCCGGAGGCCGATACCGACGGTGACAAGGTCGCCGACTCGAAGGATTGCGCTCCCTACGACGCCGGCATCTACCCCGGCGCGCCCGAGCCGTGCTGCGAGCTCCTGCCGGTCAGCGGCGCTCCCCAGCCTGAGGGTCTCGATGCCAAGACCAAGGGCTGCGACCTCGACTGCAACGGCCTGATCACTGCCTGCAAGACCGGCGACTCCGATGGCGACGGATTCTCCACCCCTGCCGATTGTGACGACGGCAACCCGAACGCCTACCCAGGCGGCAAGGAGAAGTGCGGCGATGGCGTCGACCAGGACTGCGACGGCAACGACCTGCCGTGCACCGGCCTGACCGACAACGACAACGACGGCTATCCGCTCGGCATCGACTGCAACGACGACGACGAGACCATCCACCCGCTCGCGCCCGAGGCGTGCAACTTCCTCGACGACGATTGCGACGGCGTGGTCGACGAGGGCAACCCCGGCGGCTCGTGCAGCAACGCGGCGTTCAAGAACGCCGGCGATTGCACCACCAACGGCGGCACGTGGTCGGCCTCGGGTGGCGCCTGCGGCAGCTCGGTCGGTGCCTGCACGCCGGGAACGCTGGTGTGCAACCACGTCGGGCTCTCGGCCAACGTGACCTGCGTCGACGCCACGCTGCCGGCTGCCGAGAGCTGCAACGAAGCCGACGACGACTGTGACGGCAAGACCGACGAGGACTTCGGCGACCTCGGCAAGGCCTGCGACGGTCCGGACCTCGACGCCTGCAGCAACGGCAAGTACGTCTGCGCCCCGGACGGCGTCGGCGTGACCTGTGGCCTGGAGTCGAAGCTCGACATCCTCGAGCAGTGCAACGCGCAGAACCCCGCGCAGGGCAACCTCGTCGACGAGGACTGCGACGGCCAGACCGATGAAGTTTGCTGGGCGGACGACGTCGACGGCGACGGTGTGCCGGGCGACCAGGATTGCAACGACGCCGACGCCGGCGTCTTCCCCGGCGCGACGCAGGAAGCCTGCTGTGATCCGGCGCTGCAGGGCAGCACGCTCGCGGTCGAGCTCTGCGACAAGAACTGCGACGGCAACGTCACCTGGTGTGATCCGAAGGATCTCGACTTCGACGGCAAGACCGGCGGCGACGACTGCGACGAGACCAACCCGAACGTCTACCTCGGCGCGATCGAGAAGTGCGGCGACGGCGTCGATCAGGACTGCGACGGCAAGGATCTCTCCTGCGCCGAGATCACCGACAACGACGGCGACGGCTACGCGGCCGCGGTCGACTGCAACGACAAGAACCCGGACATTCACCCCGGCGCGATCGAGCTCTGCAACCTCAAGGACGACGACTGCGACAAGTTGATCGACGAGGGCAACCCGGAGGCAGCACCCACCGCCTGTGGCCCCTCGGTCGGCGCCTGCAAGCCCGGAAAAGAGGTCTGCGTCCGGCAGCAGTTCAAGGCCGCCGTACTCTGTGTGCCGCAGGTCGGGCCGCAGCCCGAGCTCTGCAACGGTATCGACGACAACTGCAACGGTCAGACCGACGAGAGCTACCCGAACCTCGGCCAGCCTTGTGACGGCGACGACCCCGATTCGTGCGCGACCGGGACCTTCACCTGTGCCGCGGACGGCAGCAGCGCGGTCTGCGTCAACGAGACCAACCCCAACCAGATCGAGCTCTGCGACGGCGCAGACAACGACTGCGACGGCGAGACCGACGAGGGGATGCTCTATTTCGGCAAAGCGATCGGCGCGGATTGCGACGGTCAGGGCGCCTGCGGGCCCGGCAAGGTCGTCTGCTCGCCGGAGCTGGCGGTCGCCGTCTGCTCGACCGACCAATACGGCACCACGCCGGGCGCGAAGCCGGAGACCTGCGACGGCATCGACAACGACTGCGACGGTTTGACCGACGAAGGCATGACCTACGGCGGCGCGGCGGTCGGTGGATCGTGCCAGGGAAGCGGCGGCTGCGCGGCGCAAGCTGGCAAGGTCGAGTGTGGTCCCGAGGGTGCCGCGATCTGCTCGACGATGCCGGGCGGTACGGCCTATGCCGGCAAGACCGAGCTCTGCAACGGCATCGACGACGACTGCGACGGCCGCGTCGACGAGGGCCTCGGCCTGGTCGATTCGACCTGCAAGCAGCAGGGCGTCTGCGCCACTGGCGGCGTCAAGGCGCAGTGCATCGCCGGCGCGTGGAAGTGCGACTACGCCGGCGTCGCTGGCTACCAGGGTGACAAAGAAGTCCTCTGCGACAGCGTCGACAACGACTGTGACGGCAAGACCGACGAGGAATTCGCGGTCGGAACCGCCTGCGACGGCGACGACAGCGACCTCTGCGCCAACGGCATCGTGGTCTGCTCGGCCGACAAGCTCTTCGGCCAATGCGGCGTCGAGACGCCCGCCAATATCGTCGACGTCTGCAACGGCAAGGACGACGATTGCGACGGTCAGACCGACGAGGACTTCCCGATCGGTCAGCCCTGCGACGGCGACGACCCCGACCTCTGCCCGACCGGCACCTGGACCTGCGCTGCCGACGGCACCAAGGCCGAGTGTGTGAACGAGCCTCCGGCCGGCGAGGGTGAGCTCTGCAACGGCAAGGACGACGACTGCGACGGCGAGACTGACGAGGGCTTCTCGCTCGGCGAGGCCTGTGACGGCGCCGACTCCGACCAGTGCAAGAACGGCACGTTCTCCTGCGCGCCGGACGGCAAGAGCAACACCTGCGTCAACGAGACGACCAGCGATATCGCGGAGATCTGCGACGGCAACGACAACGATTGCGACGGCGCTACCGACGAGGAGCAGCTCTACGAGGGCTCCGGCCTCGGCAAGCCGTGCAAGGGCGTCGGCGCGTGTGGCAATGGCAACGTCGTCTGCTCGCCGAACACCCAGCTCGCGACCTGCAGCACCAACCCCGACGCGTTCCTGATCTTCGACGGCAAGGAGTTGTGCGACGGGCTCGACAACGACTGCAACGGCAAGACCGACGACGACCTGGCTTGGAAGGGCAACGCCCTCGGCGCCAGTTGCCCTGGCCAGGGTGAGTGCGGGGCCGGCAAGGTCATCTGCGGCACCGATCAGCAAGTGACCTGCAGCACGCTCTCGAACGGCAACGCCAGCCAGTCCAAACCCGAGGTTTGCGACGGCAAGGACAACGACTGCGACGGCGAGACCGACAACGGCCTCGGCCTCGCCGACTCGACCTGCAAGAAGCTCGGTGTCTGCGCGACCGGCGCCATCGTCGCCGCCTGCACGGGCGGCAAATGGGTCTGCGATTACAGCAAGATCGTCGGCTACCAGGAGGTCGAGAGCCTCTGCGACGGCATCGACAACGACTGCGACGGCGAGACCGACGAGGGTTTCCAGGTCGGCAAGGCCTGCGACGGTGACGACGCCGACCAATGCAAGAACGGCACCTGGCAGTGCAGCAAGGACGGCAAGTCGGCGGTCTGCGAGAACGAGGTCATGACCTCGATTCCCGAGGTCTGCGATGGTCAGGACAACGACTGCGACGGCTTCACCGACGAGAACTTCACCTACGACGACGTGGTGCTCGGCGGGCCCTGTGACGGCGTCGGCGAGTGCGGCACCGGCAAGGTGATGTGCGGCAAGGTCAGCAAGATCGCGGTCTGCTCCACCGATCCGGACGGCAGCACGCCGCAGGGCAGCAAGGAAATCTGCGACAACAAGGACAACGACTGCAACGGTCAGACCGACGATACCCTGAAGTTCCAAGGCCTACCGGTCGGTGCGCCTTGCTCGGGCATCGGCGAATGCGGCCTCGGCGTGGTCGAATGCAACCCGATCACCAAGGTGCCGGTGTGTTCGAGCAACCCGGACGGCACCGAGAGCAAGTCGATCTTCGAGCAGTGCAACGGCAAGGACGACGATTGCGACGGCCAGAGCGACGAGGACGTCGACCCGAGCACCAACAACTGCAACAAGCAGGGCGCCTGCTTCAAGGCACTGGTGCCGACCTGCACCGCCGGCAAGTGGAGCTGCGCCTACAGCGGCGCCGGCTACCAGAAGACCGAGACCTTCTGCGACGACGTCGACAACGACTGCAACGGCATCACCGACGATCCTTTCCCCGACAAGGGCAAGGCCTGTGACGGCCCCGACGTCGACGTCTGCAAGAACGGCAAGCTGATCTGCGCCCAGGGCAAGGCCAGCCTCACCTGCGGGCCGGAGGCACCGGTGAGCACGGACGAGCTTTGCGACGGTCTCGACAACGATTGCGACGGCAAGACCGACGAGGACTACCCGCTGCTCGGCCAGGTCTGCGACGGCGCCGACACCGACCAGTGCAAGAACGGCACCTATACCTGCGCCGCGAATCAGAAGACCGCCACCTGCACCAACGAGTTCCCCACCGATATCGTGGAGATCTGCGACGGAAAGGACAACGACTGCGACGGTCAGACCGACGAGGGCTTCGGAGTTGGCGATGCCTGCGACGGCCCCGACGCCGATCAGTGCAAGTTCGGTAAGATCATTTGCAACAGCTCGGGCAAGGCCGAATGCGGCACCGAGACGAAGCTCAATATCAAGGAAATCTGCAACAATATCGACGACGACTGCGACGGGACCACCGACGAGGGATTCACCCAGAAGGGGCAGAAGTGCGATTCGAGCACCGACACCGACCTCTGCAAGACCGGCACCTTCGTCTGCTCGGAGAAGGGCACGCTGATCTGCGCCGGCGATATGGAGTGTGCGGTCGGGACGGCGTGCAAGTCGACCAACAGCAACACCGAGCCGGAGCAGTGCACCTGCGGCAGCTCGACGTGCGCCTTCGACACTGGCGATGAATGCATCGCTGACAAGTGCTTCTGCAACAGCGGGGCGACGTGCAAGCCCGGGCAGGTCTGCTCGCCCGGCAAGGGCTGCGTCAGTCAGTAGCGCCGGCGGCGCGCTGCTCCACCAGGGCGCGCAGATAGAACTCACCCGCGCGGTAGCTCGAGCGAACCAGCGGACCGCTTGCGACGTAGCGGAAGCCCATCTCGTTGCCGATGGACTCCCAGCGGGCGAATTCCTCCGGCGTCGCGAAACGATCGACTGGGTGGTGCCAGGCGCTCGGCCGCAGGTATTGCCCCAACGTGAGCGCGTCGCAGTCGACCCTGCGGAGCGCGGCCATCGAGGCGACGATCTCTTCGTCGGTCTCGCCCGCGCCGACCATGATCGAGCTCTTGGTCAGCACCGCAGACGAGGCCGCCTTGGCCGCCGCCAGCACCGCCAGCGATTGCTCGAAGCTGGCCCGCTTGTCGCGCAGCCGGGGCGTCAGCCGCGGCACGGTCTCGACGTTGTGCGCGAAGACGTGCGGCGCGCCGGCCACCACGGTGGCGACGTCCGCGGCGCGCCCCTCGAAATCGGGCATCAGGACTTCGACCAGCGTGTCCGGGTTGCGCTCGCGCACGGCCTCGACGCAGGCCCGCAGGTGGGCAGCGCCGCCGTCTGGGAGGTCGTCGCGGTTGACGCTGGTCATCACCACGTAGTTCAGCCCCATCAACGCGACCTGCTCGGCAGCGTGGTTCGGCTCGCCCGGGTCGAGCGGCGGCGGCTGGCGCTCGTGCTTCACCGCGCAGAACCTGCATGTCCGCGTGCAGGTTTCGCCCATCAACATCAGCGTCGCGGTGCCTTCGTTCCAGCACTCGCCGATATTCGGGCACTGCGCCTCTTCGCAGACGGTGAACAACCCGCGCTCACGCAGGTTCTGCTTGATGGTGGCGTAGCGCTCGCCGCCCGGAAGTTGGGCGCGCATCCACGGTGGCAGGCGACGCTTGGCGCCGGGTTCACGGTCGGCGCGTCGCTCGCGCAGCAGGCTCAGGCGTTCGGGCGGCAGGCGCATCGGGACTCCGGCACCCGGCGCCGTCGATGAGCCGGGGCGGCCGGAGAATAGGCCACGCCGGCCGAAATACCACCACGGGCGCGCCAAGGCCGCGGTGAAAAAAGATCGCCCGGGCGTAGATCGCCACGCCGCCTCGCGCGTCTGTGCGCTTCGGGCCCTTGCCCGAGGAGGACATCATGCCGACGCTCCAACCCTTGCCGCCCCGACCACGACCGACCTGGCTCCCCTTCCTTCTCGCGCTCCTCATCCCGGGGCTCGCCCTCGCTTGTCCGCCGGGGCATGGCCGGCACCGGGACCGCGGAGGGGACTGCCAAGGCGCGCAGGTCGGCCCCTTGCGTTGGGAGGTCCGCAGCTCGCATCCGCTGATGAACTGGCGTGGTCCCGGACGCGTGCTGGTCGAGGTCAAGGTCCGCGCCGACCGCCTACAAGCGGCGAAGCGCCGGCCCATTGCGATGGCGATCGTCCTCGACCGTTCCGGCTCGATGCGCGGCAGCAAGTGGCAGGACGCCGCCGAGGCCGCGCGCGCAGCGATCCGTCGGCTCGAGCCGGGCGATATCGTATCGATCGTGAGCTATGCTTCCGACGTCCACGTTGATTGGCCGGCCCGCTCGTTCAGCCCTGCGCAGCGCGACGATCTGCTCCGTGTCATCGACCGGATGGAGCCCACCGGCTCGACCTTCCTCGAGGGTGGCCTGCGGCGCGCGGCCGAGCAGCTGCAGCGCGCCCGTCGTGGCGACCGGCCGACCCGGATCCTGCTGGTCTCGGATGGCAACGCCAACGTGGGCGTGCAGAGCGGCGACGGCCTCTCGCGTATCGCCCGACGTTTCGCTGCCGACGGCATCGTCACCACGACCATCGGCCTCGGCCTCGACTACAACGAGGACACGATGACGGCGGTCGCCGACGGCGGCAACGGCTCGTACTACTACGTGCGGGACTCCGAGCGCCTCGCCGACACGTTCGGTACCGAGCTCGAGCGGATGATGACCACCGCGGCGCGACGGGTGGCGCTGCGGGTTCGCCCCTCCAACGGCGTCCGTGTGCGTGAGGTCCTCGGCTATGTCAGCGAGCCCTTCGGCGACGGCGGCGTGGAGATCCCGCTCGGAGATCTCGCCTCGGGCGCCGAGCGCAGCGTGCTGCTTTCGCTCGAACTGCGCTGCGACCGCCAGGGCCGCCAGCGTCTGGCCGACCTCGAGATCGGCTTCGAAGACCGCAGCGGCGAGACCTTGCACGACCACGCCGATGTCGACGTCGACGTCGTGGATGACCCGCGCCGGGTCGAGCGCGAGCGCGACCAGAAGGTGCTCGGTCGCTACGAAGAGCATCATCTCGCCGAGGAGATGAAGGAGTCGGCGGAGCTCGTGAAGCGTGGCCGTGGCCAGGAGGCGCAGCGCCGACTCCGTGCCGCCTCGCAACGCGCCAAGGATCTCGCCCGTCAGAGTGGCAACAAGGCGCTCTCCAAGGCCGCAGACGAGGCCGAGGATCAGGCCGAGGCGGCTCCGGCAGCAGCTGCGCGACCCGAGCCGGCCCGCGAGCATTACAAGAAGTCGATGAAGGCGCGCGCCTATCAGATGAAGAAGTAGGCGCCCCTACTTGCAGATCAGCGCCAACTCGGCCGCCGGGGGCGGAGCCGCAACGACCCGACCCGTCGGGTCCAAGACGGCGTCCCCGGCGGCTGCGCTGTCGACGGCATGGGATTGGCCGCCTGCCAACAGGATGCCGGCGTCGATTGCGACCGCCGCCACGCCGAAGCGGGGACCGCCGAAGGTCCCGACCGAGTCCATCGTCAACGCCAGCGGGGCAGCTTCGGCCGCGCCGTCGATCGCCACCGCGAAGACCTCGTCCATGACGCAATCATCGCCCGCAGCACACGGGGCGCCGCCGCTGAGCGCGACCAGCCCGCCCGAGACCAAGGCCGCGCTGCCGTAAGCCTTGGCGAAGCCGGCGATGCCGCCGACCAGGGCCTTGCCGCTCGGCGGTGCGATCGCCACCAGCGTGGCCTTGCCGGCGGCGACGTCGATCCGGACCGCGTAGCTCGGCACGTCCGCGGTCGACAGCGCCTTGCCGGCACCGCCGAAGACCAGGACCGTCTCGACGCCGTTCGCCGCGCCGAGCGACACCAACTGCGGCGCGACCGTCGCGATCGTCGTCGAGGCGAGCAGGCCGGCGTCGCCGTCGATGGCCAAGGCCTTGAAGGATGCGTCGCCGACCAAACGCTCGCCCAGCTCGGTCGGCTTGCCGCTGGCATTGCCGCCCCAGACCAACATCGAGCCGTCATGCAGCCGCAGCAAGCCGGGCCGGGCGCGCGCGATCACCAGCGGCACGGCCTTGCTGGTTCCGGCGCCACCGGCCGCCACATCGGCGAGGTTGCTCAGCAGCGTGCCTTCCTTGACGGGCTCGCCCGCGTCGTCGACGCCGCCGACGAAGAGCAGGCCGTCGCCATGACGTGCCGCTGACGCGAGCAGTCGTGATCCAGCACCGATCGCGGCTGTGGAGACCGCCGCCGTGCCGGCCTGCAGGTCGAGGAGTTCGGCGGCCTTCGACGGCCGCGCGCTCGCGGCCTGCTTCGGCATTAGCAGCGGCGTCGGCAGCGATGCGTCACCGTAGCGCGAGGCCCCGGTTGCGCCGCCGACCACCAGGACGTGCCGGTCCGAGAGGGCAAAGGCGTGGTGCCAGACGCGCGCCTCGAGCAGCTGCGGGCCCTTGTGGAAGTTGCCGGCCTGGTGGTCGTAAATGTCGACGTCGCGCGCGGCGATGCCGTCTCCGCTGGCCGCGTAGCTGCCAAGGCCGCCGACGACGACTGCGTCGCCACCGGGGAGCGCTGCCGCCGCCGCGAGGCTGCGGGCGCGGGAGAGGTGGTTCGACTCGCCGGCACTGGCAGATGTCGCCTCGCTGCCGGTGCAACCCAGCTTGCCGACCGGGGCGAGGAAGACGTGCGCTTGCGTCTCCTTCTGCTCTTCGATCTGCAGACCGCGGGTGGTTCCACCCCAAAGCGCTTTGCCGCCAGCGCAACCATAGACCTGCACATCGACCGGGACGTTGGCCGAGACGTTGCCGATCAGCCACTGCGCCGCCTTGTTGACGTCGGCCCGGTTGGCCCGCTCGTAGCGCTTCGGCACGCCGTCGATATCGACCACGACCGTCAGGCCGTCGACCTCGTCGGGCACCGCGTTGCGGCCGTTGTTGGTCGCCTGGCAGCCGCCGGCGGAGAGGGCGGCGAAGTGCAGCTCGAGGCCGCCCTCGGGTTCCGGGGCGACGGCGCAGCCGGGGAGGAAGGACGACGCGGCGAGGATCGCCGCCGAGAGGGCGGTACGGCGGTCGTGGCGGCTTGCTGGCATACGCATCTGCGGCTCCATCGATGCCGCACGTCGGCGGCGGCGCGAAGTCTACGGCTCCGATGGGGTCGCGGCAAACCATCGACGCAAGGTGAGGACGCAGAGGCAACCGAGCAGCCAGAGCCAGGCCCCGGTCGTCGGTCGCGCTCGGCCACGGATCGAGCAGCCACAACCGTCGTCGGGCGCCCGCGGCTGGGCGATCTCGACGCCGAGATCGGGTCCGATGCCGTCACCAGCGCGACCGTCCAGGTTGGCGCCATCCGCCGCGACGTTGCCGTCCGCGGCGCCGTTGCCGGCATCGGCGTCGGTCGCTCCGGCATCGCCCGCACCAGAACCTGCGTCGATCGCTCCGGCATCCGTACCCACGCCCGCGTCGCCGCCACCGCCGTCGCCGCTGGTGCCACCGGGGCAGGGGACCGCCGTTCCCGCGACGGCGACGGTCGTGAGCAGCGCCTTGGTCAGCGCGAGGCGGGTTGCGGCAGGTGTCACCGTCTCGAGCGGAAAGCCGAGCAAGACCGTCCGGGCCTTGCCGACCTGATGCGAGATGGCCGCGATCCCGCCCGTGCCGCCCGCGTACTCCAAGACCGCGGTGCCGCCGGCGGTCGCGAAGACGTCCGGCCAGTCGACGTTGTAGGTTCCAGCCGTGCCGTCATCGAATTGGCCGCCGGCAAATGCGAGCGCAGCACCCGTCGCCGGAGCGATCCCATAGGTCTCCGCGTCGTCGTCGGCGTAGGCGGCGCCGAAGAAGGTCGCCAGCCAATCTTGGCTGCCGCTGTCGCCTTTCTGGCCCAGCGCCCAGCCGACCTCCGAGCCGCTCAACCACAGCGCCCGCGGCTGAGCGGCGTCGAGCCACTTGCCGAGCGTGGAACGCTCGTCGGCGTCGAGCACGCCGTCCTTGGTGCTCTGCTCGCCGGCGGCCCAGTCGATCAGCGCGTAGGCATCGAGCGCCACCTCGCCGAAAGCGCCGCGCTCGACCGAGTCGACGGAAAGCCCGGAGGCGGCGAGGTCCGCCACGTGCCGCATCAGGTAGTCGAAGGTATTGACCTCGAGCGGCCGGAGTCGCTGAACCTGGCCGAGCGACCAGGCGGCGAGATTCTCGCGCGGAAGTTGGCTGGCTTGGTACCGGGTGAAGCCCTGGACGGCCAAGGCCCGCGGGGCGCCGGGGCAGCCATTCGCGACGCCCAGCACTGCGCTCGGCAGGCTCACGCCGGCCGCGTTCAGCGCGCGCGCACGGTAGAACGCTGCCGCACCGTCGGTCGCACCGTCGACCGGGACGACCGTGTCGTTGGCGTCCGGAGCGGCTGCGGCTGCGACCGTCTCGACGTGGGCGAAGGCGGCGCCGTTCCATCGCTCGATCGCGAAGTGTGTCGGCGCATGGCCCGCGGCCCCACCGATGGCGCCAGCGCGGAGCCGCAAAATGGCCCCGTCGCCCTCCACGCGCAGCGCGACGTGGGTCGGCGGCTCGGGCGGCAGCGCGAAGGCCTTGCCGTCGCGCTCGGTGAAGTAGCCGATGATGGCCTTGGTCATCGCCCGCGCCAGGAGGTAGCGGAACCGTGGCTCGCGGAGGAAGTCCGCGTCTGCCTTGGTCGAGTGGAACGCAGCCTCCACCAACGCGGCCGGCATCTTGGGGTTGTGATTCGGATTCACCTCGCCGAAATACGCCGAATAGAGCCCGCGATCCTTCCAATTCGGGTCGAAGTCCGAGCGGATGTCCGCGACGATGGTCTTCTGCAGCCAGCCTCCGAGCTCCAGCGAACCCTTGGTTGCCTGGTAGTTCTTGCTGCCGTCGGGCGGGTTCGGACCGTAGATATAGGTCGAGGTGCCACGGCCTGGATCGGGCGCGTTCGAGTGCCAGGAGAGGTAGACCGCGTCGTCTCCGGGCTCCTGATGCCAACCGGCGTAGCGGGATCGCGAGGTCACGTCGTCGTTGTTGTCGGCGCTGCTGCTGTCCCAGACATTCGGCGGCGCACCAGCGAACTGGGTGTAGTAGCGCGCAGCGCTCTCCCAGCGCGGACGCAGCGTCGTCGGCGCTGCCGCTGGTGCCTTTCCGTCGCCGCGCGCGATCTCGCCCATCCCGCCGCCGAACCGAACCACGTCCGCGACGACCACCTTGCCCGTGGGATCGCCTTCGGTGTCGTTCCAAATCTCGACCGCGCCATGGTCGGGGTCAATCCCCGCTGCGAAGCGGAACGTGCCGAGTGGCCACCAACTCTGGCCGTGCTTGGTCTGGTCGACGCGGAAGGTGGCGACGCCGCCGGCATGGCGCACCACCACGCGCGCGTCTTGGACCCGGTTGGTCCCCGAACGCCACCCAATCGTGACCCGATACAAGCCCGGGGCCGGGATGACGGGCACATAGCGCGCGCTGGCCGTCGCAGTCGCCGAGGCTGCGGCGGTCCGGTAGCTGCCGAGCGCGAACGGATTCTCGCCGTTGGCGTAGGGGGCCGTGTTGTTGCCGAAGCCTTTGTCGCCGCCCTGCGCCCAAGTCCCGGTCTCGGAGTAGCCGGCACCAGCGCCACTCTCGCCGTCGCCGTCGTCGATGATGACCTGGGCCGCGTTGGTATCGAGTTCACGCACGCCGATGACCTGGGCGCCGGCCCCGCGCAGCAGCGGTTCGAGGAAATGGACCGCCCCCTCCGCGTTGACGAAGTCCTCGACGATATCGTGGGTATTGCCGCGCTGGGACGCCCAGCGTCCGAGTGTGGCAGACCAATACCAGCCGTGTCCGGGGCTCAGGTAGATCGTCTTGCCGGCCAGCACCCCAGGGCCGGGCGCACCCGGCGTCGCCACGCCGCCGTGGCTGCGCAGCGCACCCGGCGGTGGAGCGTCGTCCTCTGTCGGAGTCGGGCGCGGCGGCGCGATCGGCAGGAGCAACGTCACGACGTCGACCTCATCCTCTGCGCCGAGAGGTCGCGCGAGCAGGCGGGCGGAGCGGACGTCGGTGTCGGCCAGCGAGGCCAGGGCGGCGCGGCTCAGCCGTTCCAGCTCCCACTCTTCGACGTGCAGGCGTTGCAGCGCTTGCCAGTCCACGACGACGTGAATGCGCGCCGACGTTCCGTCGACCTCGGCGCTGACGATGGTGAATCCGTCCGGCAAGGTCAGCGGGCCACACGCGTCAGCGGGCCGCGTGCTGAGCGTCAGGCCGAGCGCAATCAGGCATCCGAGGCCGAGCAGCACGCGATGGGTCCGGGCCGAGAAGTGGTTCAGGTGTCTATGCATCGTCTGCCTCCGGCCGCTTCGCCGGCGGGGGTGTAGCGGCGTCGGCGCGCCGCATCAAGCAGGCCCAGGAATCCATCGAAGGTGCGACGGGTTGTGACAGGGGGTGCGGCGCTCGCACAGAGCGTGTAGCGTGCACGCCCCGCGGCCGGTCGGCCACAGCGAGATCGCATGTTCGTCGTCCACTTCCTCCTTCTGCTCGTCCCGCTGGTGCTCTTCCACGAGCTTGGCCACTTCTTGGTCGCGCGTTGGATGGGGGTACGGGTCCTGTCGTTCTCGATCGGCTTTGGCCCGGTCGTCGCGGCCTGGACCAAAGACGGCACGGAATACGCGATTCGCGCGCTGCCGCTTGGCGGCTTCGTCCGGATGTTGGGCGACGATCCCACGGGCGGCGACGACGACGGCCCTCCGCCCCCGGATTCGTTTGCTGCCAAGCCGGTATGGCGCCGCTCGCTGATCGTCGCTGCCGGACCGATCGCCAACCTGCTGCTGCCGATCGCGATCCTCTTCGGTGGCTCGATGATCAGCGACGGTCAGGTCGTCTCGAGCCGCATCGGCACCGTGCTGCCTGGTGGTCCTGCCGATCAGGCCGGGCTGCGCAGCGGTGACCGCGTGCTCTCGATCGACGACGAGCCGACGCCGACCTTCATGGACTTGCGCCGCGTCGTGACCGCGCGTCCCGGCAAGCGCGTGACGGCAGTCGTCGAACGCGACGGCAAGAAAGAGACGCTGTGGCTCGAGCCCGAGGCGCGTCGCGATATGCGCCTGCCCGAGATCGGCGTCATCGACACGGTCGGCCGGATCCAGGTGCTGCCGGACGGCCAGGCCGCGATCGTCCAGGTCCGCCCGGATGGGCCCGCGTTCGCCGCCGGCCTGCGCAGCGGTGAGCGCATCATCGAGGTCGACGGCAAGGCGACGCGCCGGAGTTGGGAGCTGCAGGCCGCGCTGATCGCCGCCAAGGGCCGGGACGTCACGCTCCGCGTCGCCCCGCCGCGCCACGACGCGCCGCTCGACGAAGCCGCGATCAAGGCCCACGACGGCGAGCTGCACGATCTCGCAGCCGCCCGTGACGTGCGCCTGCGCGCGGCGCCGATGATGGAGCTCGGGCTGGAGCCAGCGCAGCGCGTCGTCGGCTATCTCGAGGCGGATTCGCCGGCCGTGAGCGCAGGCCTCCGCGTCGGCGACGAAGTGCTCGCCATCGACGGCGATCCCGTCGGTAGCTTCCTCACCGTGCACGAGCGGCTGCGCAAGCGCTTCGACGATGCGCGTGCCGATGACGCGGCCCGTGGGCTCGAGGGCGACGAGCTGCTCGCCCATATTCGCGCTGGCCTCGGCGATCCGTATACGCTGACGATCCGTCGCGCCGACGGCGGAGCGGCTCGCGAGCTGCAGGTTCCGCTCACCGTCGCGGTCGTCCTCGATGCGACGGGGCGGCCCAAGCTGCGCTTCGGGGCGGGGCCGATGCAGCGCTACGAGGCACCGGAGCTCATCGACAACCCGGCGCCGCTGGTCTACGCCGCCCACCAGACCGCCGACGAGATGCAGGAGGCGCTCCGCGTGACGTTGCTGACCGTCGCGGGACTCTTCCGCGGCCACGTGCCGGTCAAGGAAGTCGGCGGTCCGATCTTCATGGCGCAGCTGGCTTCGCGCACGGCAGACCTCGGCTGGGGCTATTTCTTCAAGCTGATGGTCTGGCTCTCGGTCAACCTCGCCATCCTCAACCTATTGCCGATCCCGATCGCCGACGGTGGGCACCTCTTCTTCCTCGCGATCGAGGCCGTGCGGCGCGAGCCGGTCAGCCTACGGACCCGCATGGTGGCGGCCTACGTCGGCATGACCTTCCTCGGTCTGCTCTTCGTCGTGGTGATGAAGAACGACGTGCAGCGGCTCATCGCGACCTTCGCCAACTAGCGCCCGATGGCCGAACGCACCCTCGACGACGGCCTCTGGCTGGCCCTCTCGACCGTCACCGACGTCGAGTCCGCCGGCTTGTTTCGCCTCGTCGACGGCGTGGCCACGCCGGTCGAGCAGCATCGACAGCAGTGGCGGCGGGGGGCTGCGCGGCAGAGCCTCGCACAAGTGGACGCGCTACTCCGTGCCGCAGCTCCCGAGGCCTTGGTCGGCGTCGTCGCCGAGCTCGGACCGGGTTCGTTCACCGGCGTTCGACTCGGCTTGGCCGTCGCCCGCACGCTCGCATTCGTCGACGGCGTCCCCTTGGTCGGCGTCGCCTCCTTCGACGTCGCGCGTCGGCTCGTCGGCGATCCGGACGTGGCCGTCGCCTTGCCGGCGCGGCCGCGGCACGCCTACCTCGATGTGCCGGGCGTCGACGCGCGGGAATTGCCCATCACGGCGCTGGACGAGGCGATCGGCGCTCACACGTTGGTGGTCGCCAGCGGCCTCGCCACGGGCCTGCGCGCGGCCTCGTCGCGACCATTCACGTCGGTCGACCTCCCCGATTTGGTGGCGGTGATGGCGGTCGCCTGCGACCCGAGCCAACGGCGAGGCAGCGAGCCGATCTACGTCGGCGTTTCCGAGGCCGAGCGCAAGGGTGGCGTTCAACTCCCGGATGGACAGCTTCCAGTCCGCAACGGCTAGAGACTCGGCCAGAAAATGCAGTGTCGCATTTTCTGGCCGAGTCTCTCTTCTGTTCTCTGGGGGGCTAGGCGCCCCCAGGTCGCGAGAAGCGTGGTTCTCGCGAACCTTCCCCCTCCACGAGCCGCATCAAGAAGTCGCCCGCGGCGACTTCTTGATCGCGTCTCTAGGCCACCTCACGGCGACGATCGCCGTCGCGCATTGATCCGCGATCGCGACTCCGGCAACCTAGCACGGGCTTGCGCAGGTGCGCCGAGGTCCCAGATGGAAGAGAACAACGAGATTCGATACCGACTGCGCGACGACGCCGCCCGGCGCGAGGTGGACGGCGAGTTCTTCATCGTGACTGCCGACCGAGCGATGCATCGAATCGCCGCCAGGAGCGGCGTTTCGGTCTTGCGATTGCTGGCCGAGCGCCCGCATTCGGTCGCCGAGTTGACCGACGCACTGGCCCCTCGATTCGATGCCGAAGTGGCGACAATTCGGCACGATGTCGAGACCTTCGTTGCAACGCTGGCAGCGCGGGGTATCGCGCACGAGGTCGCGTCCTGAGGGGTTTGCCGGCGCGCGGGCTTCCTGGCAGACTCCCCTTGCGAAAACCTCGGGTGACCGGGTCCGTGCGTCCGCGCGGAGACGTTCGACCGAGGCACGGCAACCCCCTGGTGTTCGAGTAAAGGGGACGAAGTCAGATCGTACAGCGGTGCGATCACGTCCCAGAGAGGAGCGCAGATGTTGTCCCGAATCTCCTTCCGCCTGCTCATTGTCGGCCTCGCCTTGGCGACCGCGCTGACCGGCTGCGGTGACGACGAGCCAGTCGGCCAGGTCAAGTCCGACGCGGCTGGCGCCGATACCGACACCGGCGCCGATGCCGGCGGTGACATCGGCGGCGTGGATGCGACTCCGTCCGCTACGCTCACGTTCTCGGTCGAGCACAAGAAGGGGCCGTCGCTGGTCGATCCGATCAACGCTGCGATCTTCGACCTCTCGATGGACAAGTACGACACGCTCGAAGACGCCGGCTTCCAGCTCGACGTGATCGTGACGGGTAAGAACGTCCCGGACGGTACCGAGGTCGAAGTCCTCGTCGGTGGCGCCTCCGGCGGCAAGGCGACGATGACTGGCGGCAGCGCCCGCATCGACAAGGTGACGATGCCGTGCTCCGCCGTGCAGTTGAACCTCGGCGTTCGCGCCACGGTCTCCGGGGCCGATGTCGTCTCCAACAAGTCCGTGCTCCTCAATTGCGGCAACGCCTGCAACGCCGCGCTGGTGCCGGTCACCGGTTGTCTCAGCGAGGACGCCGACACCGCGAAGGCCGGCTTCCAGGCCGCCTTCACGGTCACCACTGCGACCACCGACTGCACCCACGCCTACCTGACGGTGACCGACACTGCCGGTAAGGTCTCCGACACCGAGAAAGTCGCGTTGAGCGGCGGCAAGGCGACGATCGTGGCGACGATCGCCTCGAGCGATACCGGCCTCAATGGCGCGAAGGCCTCCGTCGTCGCGGTTGTCGAGGACCAGGCGCACAGCGATCGTCCCGAGGGCAAGTCGGCGGCGCAGGACGTCACCGTGACCACCGACAAGCCCGAAGTCGCGTTCGTCTCACCGGCGAAGGAAACGCTCACGCTCGCTGACGACGCCAACGGCGACGCGTCCGACGGCGTGCAAGTGACCCTGGTGGGCACCGCGACGACCCTCACCGCCTCCGATATCGGCGCGATCAAGGTCTACGTCGACGGAGCCGAGGTCGCCACGACATCGCTCAAGCTCAACGGCTCGTTCGACGTCGATCTCTCCTTCGCCGCATCGAAGACCTACGCGGTCAAGGTGACGGCGACCAACGGCTGTGGCCTCGTCGGCGAGGTCGAGAAGTCGTTCACGGTCATCGCCAACAAGGCCAATCTGACCATCACGTCGCCGGCGACGGGTTCCGTCCTCCTCGCCAAGGACGATGTGAATACCGCGACCACGCTCACCTACGACACCTCCTTCTCGGTGGCGCTGCAGGACGCGCTCGACGGCGCCAGCATCGGCATCTACTGCCGCAAGAACGAAGCGGGTTCGGCCTACGGTGTCGCAGCGGTCGGCAAGGCGCAGGTCGTCGGCGGCGCGGGTGTCGTCGAGGTACCCGTCTCGATCGTGACCGGCGTCTACGGCACATCCGTTGTGTGCATCGCTCGTGACGACGCACAGAATCCGGCCGAGAGCCTGCCGGTCGCGGTGACGCTCGCGATTCCGCCGCCGTGCATGACGATTCAACTGCCAGCCGACGGCTTCGTCACCGCTGCCGCCTCACTCGCGGTCGGCGCGACCGCGACTGGCCTCGACGGAGCGGTCGTCGAAGCGAAGGTCCAGTTGGTCGGCGGAGCCACCTTCATCGACACGCCGGTCTCGAAGATCGCCAATGGCAGCTTCACCGCATCGGTCGCGCTGCAGGTCGGGTCGCCACCGGTCGTGCTCCCCGACGGCACCTACACGCTGACCCTCGGTGCGTCCGACGCGTTCGGCAACGACGTCGCCGACGGAAGCTGCTCGAGCCTGACCCGCACCTTCTCGCTCGACCGGACGCCGCCGAAGTTGGCCTTGGCGCTGCCGACCAAGACCGTGCTCGACCCGCTGGTGGACCCGGATACCAACGACGTGGCACTGGGCTACCAAACCAAAGTGACGTACAGCCTCTCCGGTGAGCCGGCAACGGCGACCTCGAAGGTCTGCCTCGTCGTGAACAGCTTCCCGCTGCCCTGCCAGACGATCGTCGGCAACGGCCAAGTTGCCTTCGGCTCGGTTCCGCTGCAGCCGGGCAGCAACGCGATCGTGGCGACCGCGACCGACTCGCTCGGCAACAAATCCAACCCCGTCACCACCAACATCACGCTGCAGTCCAACGCGGTGGTCGTCGGCTGGACCGAGCCGTTGGCCGGTACCGTGGTCGCGACGAACTCGGTCAAGGTCCAAGTCAAGGTCACGGGTCAGAAGACCTCCGCGCCGGTGCTCGGTGCAACGGGGTTGCTCATCCTCAACGGTGCCGAGATGCCTGCAGTCGCCTTCAGCGAGGTCGGCGGCGGAGTCTACGAAGCGACAGTCACGGATCTCCAGCCGGGCGCGAACATCCTGCAGGTCGTCATGACTCCCTCGACCGGAGCCGACGAGGGAGTCAGTCCGCAGCTTTCGGTGGTCTACAAGACCTCGAAGCCGACGGTCGCATTCAGTGCCCTCAAGGACGGCGAAGTCGTCAACCTGGCTTCCGGCAAGTGC
Organism: Deltaproteobacteria bacterium; assembly: GCA_020632665.1. Lineage (GTDB taxonomy): Bacteria > Myxococcota_A > UBA9042 > UBA9042 > UBA9042 > JACKFC01. Next base: position 26,856 of record JACKFC010000011.1, on the reverse strand, counting down.
GTGGCCGGGCTCAAGGATTGCATCAGCAATATCGGGATCACGACCACGTCGGTCAGCGACGGTGTCGAGGCGAAGCTCGAGATCGTCTGCGGTCTGCCAGGCTCGTCCACGGTCACGACCGTCGCGACCGTCGCAGGCGGTACTGCCTCGTTCGTCTCACAAACCTTGCCGCACGGCACCTCGTGCACGCTCCGTGCGACCGTCACGGATGAAGCCGGGCAGCAGGCCACGCCAGCTGTCGCCAAGATCACCATCGACCGAGTCGCGCCGGTGCTGTACGGAATCGTGCCACCGAAGACGTCGTTCCTCGCGCTCGACGATATCGACGGCAACGCAGCCAACGGCGTGCAGGCCAACCTCGTCTTCTCGTTCGACGGCGTGCCGTCGTCGAGCCCTTTGACGCTCTCTGTCTACAAGGGCGACACCCAGATCTCCAACAAGACGATCAGCAACCACGTCGGGGCTGCTGAAGGCACCAAGAAGTCGGTGAATCTCGGAACCGTCTCGATGCCCGATGGCTCCGACATCAAGCTGCAGGTGACCGCGAGCGACGCAGCCGGCAACACCACGACATGGACGCAGATCTTCAGCGTCGTGGCGAGCGCGCCCGAGGTTCGCATTTCTGGCCCAGGCGCCGGCACCTTGGGCTCCTGCAAGAGCAACAGCGATTGCGCGGCGTCCGAGTTCTGCTACCTGTCGAAGTGTACGGTCCCGTGGCCCAAGCTCGCCGTGCGCTCGCTCAGCGTCGCGGTCTTGGGCGTATTGCCCGGATCGACCCTGCGCGTCTGCTCGAACTCGCCGACGGCGACCGGTGCTGCCTGCGCAAAGGCCGGAACCAAGCAGTTGGGTGAATCCCAGACGTTGCAGGCCTACTCTGCCGTCGTCGACCTCAAGAGTGCGCCTGACGCACTGCACGAGGTCCACGCCGAGCTGCTACCGACAGGCCTGGACGCAGCCGTCGCCGCGAATTGGGTCCTCTCCGATACGTCGAATATCGCGACCACGCGCTCACGCCGGCTTCTGATCGACTCCATCGCTCCGACCTTGAAGTCGGTTCTTCCGCCGACGGCTGCCGGTGTTCCGGCGACCTGCCTCGCCAAGGCGTCCCAGAGCAAGCTCGACGGAGGTGCGCCTGGTGGCTCCTTCAGCTTCGCAGCGACGACGACCGGCGAGGACGCACGTATCGACATCGTGACCGGCGGCAGTGTGGTCGGCACGGCCTCGACGACCAACAATGTTGCCGGCGTCAGCATCAAGTTGACCAAGGAGGGTAGCACGTCGCTGGTCGCCATCGCCACGGACGCGGTCGGCAACGAGGCGGCGCCCGTCGTGGTCGGAACCTATGACGTCAACACGATCGTCCCGATCGGGGCATTCACCGCCCCGAGCAAGGCGACCTTGAATGGAGCGGACGGCCTCGACATCGCGATCTCCAGCGCGGACGTCGACACCGAAGGAGCCCCGGTCATCTTGAAAGACGGTGGGACGACGATCGGATCCGTGGCGATGGCCTCGGGCACGGCGTCGTTCACCCACGCGCTCTACGGTACCCTGACCGACGGCGAGCACACCCTCACGGCCACGATCTCGGACACCTGCGCCAATACCTCGATCGTCGCGACGATTCCGGCCAAGATCTCCGTCGACACGGTCGCGCCCACTGCATCGATCGCGAACCCGACGGACCTCCAAGCCTTCGGTGACGCCGACGACGCATCGGTGGCGAGCGGATACCAGGTGGCGGTGACGTTCGGCACGAGCGGCGCCTCGACCTGGGGGCTGACGTTGGGGGTCGAGTGTGACGATACGTTCGCAAACTGCGCGTCGTTCAATCCGGTTTCCACCGGGACCGTGACCAACGACGGCGCCAACGAGCCGACGGTGAGCGTGACGATACCGTTCGGGACCAGCGCGAACTACGTGCTTCGACTCGTGGCTACCGACGCCGTCGGCAACAAGACGACGATTGACCGCAAGTTCAAGGTTTCGCTGACGGGATGTTTGGTCACGGTGAAGGGGCTGCCGGCGGACGGCAAGCTGAATACGGCAGCCTGCGCGACTCCGGGCAGTGACTGTGCAAGCGTCACCGCCAACGTCACGGCCGAGTACCTCGGCCCATGTGGGGCAGTCGACGCCTTGAAGTTCTACGTCGGTGGTAGCGAAGTGGCCAGCAAGAGCCCCGTCGACGCAAAGGCCTCTGCCGACATCGTGATCGCAGACGGCGTCGACACAAGCGTCGAGGTCAAGGCCTATGCAGGGACCACCGAGGGAGGTGCGTCGGGGCCGATCTCGCTCCAGGCAGACTTGAAGAACCCGACCGTCGCCTTCGTCGCGGGCACCGTGGCGGGTAAGAGCACGCCGGCCGGTGGAAGCACCGTGGCCGTCGCAAAGGCTGCCGATCTCGACGTCGGCAAGAACGGCCATCAGCTCCACCTGCTTCTCAGCACGACAGACAGTGGCCTCTCCGGGGGGGCTCTGGTCTCGCTCGAGGAGGTCAGCGGTACGGCCACCAACGCGACTTCGAGCCTCACCCTCCCGCTGGTATTTGGCGCAAACGGAACCGTCGCGACGGAGATCAAGTTCCTCGATCTGGCCCAGGACAAGACCAGCACGATCCGCGCCACCGTCAAAGATGCCGCCGGCAATACTGCAACCGCCGACATCACGATTCAGGTCGATTGGACGCCGCCGGCGGCGATCACCCTGGCGGACTTCGGCGATGGCGACATCAACCCGCGGCGTCCGTTTGCCAAGCTGAGCTTCAAGGCCGTCGCCGACAACGGCAACGCGGGTACCGCTGCTGCGAAGTATGAGGTCGTCTACAGCACGAGTGAAATCACCGACGCGACGACCTTTGGCAGCGCGTGCGCAGTGACGTCTCTGGCCGCCACGAAGGTGCCGAGCCCGGCTGCTCCTGGCGCCGATGAGAGCATCATCGTCGAGGGGCCAGATCCACGAGCGGATTCGGATTCCTGCAAGTTCGGCCCGCTGTCCGACAACGGCAAGTCGAAGTATTTCTTCGCAGTGCGCGCAATCGACGCAGCCGGCAACGTCGGTGCCATCAGCAATGTCGTCTCCACGGACGCGATTCGCTTGCGCTACGCAAAGATCTCGTCGTCCGTCGCGCCGTGGAACTCCGCCGCACTGTATCAGCGCGCCGGTGGTATTGGCGATGTGAACGGCGACGGGCTCGGTGACGTCAAGATTGGCGCCGCGTCCGGCGGCAAGTTCTGCGTCATCTACGGCCATGCGAACTCCGACTCGACCGTATCGGACCTGGACATCCAGGCGAAATCCGCCTCGACCCACACCTGCTTCGACAACACCCTCGCCATGGGTCGCGAGTTCATTACGGGGATCGATGTGAACGGCGACGGAATCCAGGATCTCGTCGTCTCGGTTGGCGAGGGCACAAACGTCGATCGTGAGGTCCAAATCTTCCTCGGACAACAGGGCAAGGCGATTTCCACGACTCCAGACGTGACCATCACCGGTATCTACAGCAACCTGACGCAGGGCATCCGCGCTCTCGCGTCGGCCGGCAACTTCAACGGCGACGTCAGCGGAAGCGGCAAGGCCGTAGAGGATATCGTTCTGTGGGTGCCCTCCAAGGGCGACGAGCCTGATCGCGTCTATGTGATCCCCGGCAACGCGAGTTGGACGGTGGGTGCCAACAAGACGATCAACATCACGGTCGAAGGGGACCGCGCCGCCAACAACGTGCTTCGCATCACCCGCACCGATTCGGTCGGTAGTCCCGGCTTCGGTCGCATGGCCGCCAGTGTGGGCAATATGTTGACCGACGGCGACGGCACAGGTCAGCAATACGAGGACTTGGCGATCAGCCAGTTCTCGGGCCTCACCCAGATCTACGTGCTCAAGGGACGGCCGTGGACTGGTGCTGCGGACTTGACGCTGACCGGAGATCTGGACGGCGCCGGCAACGCAGACGCCACTGCGGTCGTCGTTCGCCCCCACAACACCGGCCCCGACAACTTCAGCAGCCCGATCCGCGTTGACTTCGATGGCGACGCGGTCCCGGACCTTGCCGCGATGCACGCTCCTTCATCCGGAGCGAATTGGCTCTATTGGTGCAGCGGCAAGGTCATCGCGCAGAACCTGGGCAAGGTGCTGACCCTGAACCAGTCGCAGGTCCCGGGCGATACGACCTTGCTCTCCAACGTTGCGGGTTACGCCTCCGAGGTGTGGGCTTCCCCGATCGTCCCGGTCGGGGACTTCTTCGACCAGGGAGACGGCACGATCGCGATCATGGGTGGGCGTCCGTTCAACGCGCCGGGCGGAAGGACGGCGATGGTGTTCCGAGCTGCCCAGAAGCGCTCGACTTCGCCCACGCCGGACATTCCCTCCTACAACGTGGATGACGTGTTCATGACCCATCCCTTCGTCGCGGGGGCCGCTACGCTCGGTGCGTTCAGCTTCTCCGGCGTCGGCGACTTCAACGGAGATGGTCTGCCGGATGCGATTGTCTCGACGCAAAGCGAAGGCTACGCCATCCTGATCTACTAACCCCCTGACACCTACCAGCCCTCTGACAAGGAGTCCGACATGAACGAGCAAGAGCAGCGAATCGAAGAGAACGTCCGCCGCGACGAGACGGGCCGTGACGCTTGGAGCGCTCCCATCGTCGAGTCGTTCGCCGCGCGCGACGTCTACTCCGTGCTCGCGACCACACCCTGTGGGGAGAGTGGATCCGTCTCCCTCGGTGGCGAAGATTGCACGTCTGCTTGATGGAGCGGCAGGGGCCGGCCGCCGCCCGCTTTTCCACTGGCAGCGACGGCACCCTCTTTCTTTGCGCTACGGATGACTTGGTCAGCTGGACCGGTGGAGCCGTTGTGAACGCACTCGGGCTCGACGCGGTCGAGTTGCTGCTCCCGGAAGGAAGTCCAACCTCGAACTGGCGCGAGCTACAGCGACCCAAACCACGACTGCGGCTCGACGTGCTCGATCTCGGTGATGCAGACACACCTGCGGACATCTGCTTCGAGCACCGCGATGATGGCGGGAGCCTCGCCGGCCCAGGGTTCATCGCTCGGTGGCATGGCGCCCATGGTCAACTCGCCGTCAAGCCCCTTCGCAGCGGCCGGCACGCCTACGGCGATATCGTGCAGAGCGCCGCCCTTGCGGTCCTGATCGCCCGACTGATCCTTCGCGGTGGTGTCGCGTTGCACGCCGCGGCATTGGAGGACAAGGGACGCGTCGTCGTCGCCTATGGACCGAGCGGTGCCGGCAAGTCCACCTTGGCGAACCGATTTCAAGGTGCCGTCCTCAGCGACGAGTACGCGATGCTCGAGCCGTTCCGGGGTGGATGGTATCACGCACTCTATGCAGAACGCCGCGCGGCACAGAGCGTCGCCGGCAGGACTTGGCTCCCGCTGGCCGGCCTCTGCCACCTGACCCGCGGCATCGATCGTTCTTGCCGGCGACCACGTAGCGCTGCGGCCGCGATGCTCGACCTGCTCCCGCAGATGACGATGTTTCGCGGCCTCGAGACGCGCGCGCTCGACAACGCCACTACGCTCTTGCAGCAGGCTCCCGAGGCGGCGTTCGAGCACGTGCTCGACGACGAGGATGCGACGGCTCATGCGGCGCTCTTCGCGGGCTGGCCGAGATGACCACGGCCGACCCAGCCTTCTCTCGTCTCGCTGCCGAGTTTGCGTCGCTCGCGTCTGACGATCGCAGAGCCCGTGGAGTGCCGCTCTCGCTGCACATCGACCTGACCTACCGTTGCGACCTCGACTGTGAACATTGCTACCTGGACCGCAAGACCGATTGGCCGGAGCTGCGAAACGACGAACTGCTCGACCTCGTCGACCAGGCGGCCGATCTCGGGGTCTTGCGGCTGACATGGAGCGGTGGTGAGCCTTTCGCCCGGCCCGACTTCGAGAGCTTGGTCGAGCGGGCCAGTCAGCATGGGCTCGTGAGCAGGATCAAGACGCATGCTGGCAACATCACAGCCGCGCGCGCGGCGTGGTTGGCCAGCCAGGTGGTGGACCGGGTGGAGGTGAGCGTCTACTCACTGAACGCGCGCGTGCACGATGCGATCACACGCGTTCCTGGCTCGTTCGAGGCCACGCTGCAGGGCATCGCGGAGATGCGACGAATCGGCGTGGAGGTGTCCATCTCCTGGGTCGCGATGCGTAGCTCGGTCCACGAAGGCGCCGATCTTTTGCGATACTTCAGCGCACTCGGATGCAGGGTTTCGATCGGCGTCGGAATTCAACCCGACAATGGCCTCTCGCAAGGGATCGAGCAGCTCGACCTCGGCGACACCGAGCTCGTGCAAGCCTACCGCGTGATTCAACAGCAGCGAATCATGCAGGGCGACGATGACGGCCGCGTCGTTCGACTGGACGCGACCGCAGCCCCGTGCGGCGCTGCTCGCAGCTCCGTCTACGTCGCGCCGGATGGTGCAGTTACGCCTTGTGTCATGTTCCCAATGGAAATTGGCCATCTGCGGGAGCAGACCCTGGCGGAGATCTGGCACCAGAGCGAACGGCGAAAAGAGATTGTGGCTTGGACCAATGCTGATCGGTCGGACTGCCTCTCGTGCAGTGCCGGCGGCAACTGCTTCTATTGTCCGGGAGAGGCCTTCAAGCGAACCGGCGACTTTCGCGCCGCTCCGGACGTCTTTCATCAGCGCACGCGTGCCAAAATGAAGGCCTTCGAGGCGGAATATGGCCATCGCTTCGAGCCGGCTTTCTGGGCCGGAATACCGGAGCATACCGAGGCGCCGCCGCGCGTCCGAAAGGCGCACTTCCCGATCTTGCGACCAGGAACGACGGGTTCGCGGAGGAATGCGTGAGCGAACGTCGGATTCCGCTGCGAGGCCGTTCGATGCGCCCACTCGGTGAAGGCTGGTCCCTCCGAATCGGCCCCGGCCCCCTGCGACGCGGTGATCTCGTCTGCTATCTCGGGCACCGAGGCCAGCTGTGCATGCACCGCGTCCATGGCGTGACCGCGACGTACCTCTACGTTCGTGGCGACACGGCGGGTGCGGAGCCCGCAGTCCCGGAGGCGGCCGTTGTCGGTCGAGTCTGTGCGCTGGAACGTGGCGCGCTGCAGATTCCGCTCCGCGCAGGTACGGTCACGGCGCGGACGCTGGCAGCGGTCGGGCTCGCGTGGGCCCGCGCGGTGCCGCGGATCGTGCATCTACGCCGGGCATTGGGCGTCGCGGCGCGGAAAGTTTGACAGCCGCCCCACCGAAGATCACGATCCGACCCGGACTGTCTCGCCCCGAGCAGGGGAGGTGGCTTTGCGTTCTGTAGGACAACCCGCTGATCTCCTTCTGATCGCCGCAGTGGCTGTGGTTCCGTTCATCGGTGGCTGCAGCGGCGCGCAGATCGAGCGGCTCGATTCCGAACTCAGCCGCCAGCGCGAAGAGATCTCCGAATTGCGCCGCAACCAAGCGGCGCAGCGGGTGCAGTTCGACGAGTTCCGCAACCGTCTTGTGGTCCTGCAGGATAAGCTCGAGTCCGAGCGGATCGCTTCAGAGCGCACGGCGCGCAACGTCGATCCGGAGCCGGTGCCGTCGCTGCCGCGCGTCGTCGTGCCGTCGCCGGAGTCGGAGCCGCCGCCGGCGCCCGCCCGTCCAGAGCAGGCGCCCCGCACCGTGGTCATCGGCCCAGACGGCGTGCCGCACGTCGAGCCGGCCCCCGGTCGCCGCGAGGCGCCCCCGCCCAAGGCCGCGGGTCCGCGCGTGGCTTCGCGCGACGCCCCACCGCAAGAGGGTAATACCGCCGAGGAGGCCGCCGCGTCGTCCTATCGTGCGGCGAAGTCGCTCCTCGACGCCGGCCAGCTGGACCAGGCGCGGGCGGCGTTCGAGGGCTTCCTCGCCTCCCATCCCGACCACCCGCTCTCGGACAACGCCCTCTATTGGATCGGTGAGACCTGGTACGCCAAGGCCCTGTGGCTGAAGGCTGCCGGGGTCTTCTCGCAGGTCGTCGAGCGCTTCCCGCGCGGCAACAAGGTGCCCGACGCCATGCTGAAGACGGCGCTCTGCTACAAGAACCTGGGCGAGCGCGATCTGACGCGCGACGTGCTGCGGCAGCTCGTCCGGCTCTATCCGTCGACCTCGGCGGCCGAACTGGCGCGCGAGCAGCTCTCGCGCTTCGAGGCCAAGCCATGACGCGTTCCTCCGCCCTCGGTGTGCTCGCCACCCTCCTCCTGCTGCCCGCCATCGGTGCTGCCGAAGTGCCCTGGACCTTCGACAAGACCACGCCCAGCATCAAGATGCAGGAGACGGCGAAGTCGGGTGAGCGGACGCACGTTGTCCAAGCCGGCGATACGCTGTGGTCGATCGCCGAGGGCTACTACGACGAGCCGTGGTATTGGCCGAGCCTCTGGTCCTACAACCCACAGATCACCAACCCGCACCTCATCTACCCAGGCGACGTGGTCTACCTCAGCCGCCGTCGCGCGCCGATGACCAAACGCAAGGCCATCACCTTCGCGGCGTCCCGCTTTGCGCGCCGGCAGTACACGCCCGTCACACTGGCGCGGCGCGTGGGCTATATCTCGGCCCGCGACTACCGTGAGAGCGGCGTCATCGAGGGCAGCCGCGAGGAGCGGGCGATGCTGGGCACGCTCGACGAGGTCTACACCCGCTTCGCGCTCAAGCGCTGCAACGCGGTGGAGAAGACGACCGTCGCCGAGGCTGCGAAGGCCGAAGAAGAGGGCCGCGAGGCCGACCTCGAGGTCGCGGGTCCCTGCGTGCGCGACGGCGACCGCTACGTCGTCTACCGGGTCGAGCGGCCGATTCGCCATCCGCACAGCGGCAAGACGATCGGCTACAAGATCAACTTCGTCGGTGAGGGCGAGGTCGTGAACACCCGTCGCGAGATCGTCGGCATGGTGCTGACCAAGGCCCACGCCGAGATCGGCCGCGGCGACCTGGTGACCAACCTCTTCGAGCCGTTGACCACGGTCTCGCCGCGGCCGAACGAGTCCGAGCTCGTCGGAACGATCGTCGATTTCCACCACGAGACCGTCGCCACCGGGCAGCACTCCTACGTCTACATCGACAAGGGCGCCGCACACGGGGTCAAGCGTGGCAATCGCTTCGAGATCGTCTGGCGCGGCGACGGCCTGCGTGGCAGTGCGGTGCGCGATATCAAGCAGTACCCCGATGAGCAGATCGGCATCGCGATGGTCGTCGAGGCCTACGACCAGCACTCCCTCGCCTACCTGACCCATTCGGTGCGCGAACTCGAGCGCGGAATGGCCGCGATCATGCCGAAGGGATTCTAGCGACGACCGTCACGCTGCCCGACCCGGCGAGCGGTGTATTGCCCGCCTGGGCTCCTTGATCCACACTGCGAGGCGACTCGCGCCGGCCCGTGAGGGGTTGCAGCGCACGGCTCGGCCACCAAGCGGCGACGCGATGGCCGGGGAGAGCGAATGTACCTCGAGTTCCGTGACGTGACCGGCCGCCTCGTGCACCTGCCCCTCGATGCATCCGGCGAGCCCGTGACGATCGGGCGCAATCCCGGCTCGACCATCTACAGCAAGCAGAGCACCGTCTCGCGCAACCACGGTCGCATCCAGTTCGATGGCGACCGGATGTACATCAAGGATCTCGGCTCCTCCAACGGCACCTTCGTCAACGGTGAGCGGACCACGCGGGCCGACGTCAACACCGGCGATGTGCTCCGCATCGGCGAAGTCTTCGAGATCATCATTCGTGCCGGCGAGCCGGATCCGAACCATATGCCGGAGCGCGGCGGCCGTGCCCGAACGTCGCGTCCGACCACGCTGGGTCGGGTCGACGAGGCCGAGGATCAAAGCCTCGACGAGCGGCGCCGCCGCAACGCCGAGCGGGAAGCAGAGCGCGAGCGTCGACGTCGAGAGCGTGATGCCCGGCGTGGTGGCGGCGAGGCCGCGGCCCCTGCTCCTGCGCCCGCGCCCGCGCGGGCCCCCGAGCCTGCACCGCGTCGCGAGCCTGCGCCGCGGCGCGACCCGGAGCCGGCGCGTCGTGAGCCGGAGCCGCCGCGGCGTGAGCCCGAAGCCCCGCGTCGTGTCCCCGAGGCGCGCTCGACCGGTCGTGGCCGTCTCGATACCGGCCAGAGCCGCGTGGTCGAGGCGGTGCAGCTGATCTCCGGCGGCGACACCGTGCGCGAGGTCGCCGAGATGCGGCGCAAGCTGGCCGCGCTCGAGGCCGGACTCGCCGACGCAGAGCGGCGCGCGACGCAGTTCGAGAACGACGCGAAGTCCGCCGAGCAGCGCGCGATGCGCTATTCGGTCGAGCTCGAAGGCCTCTCGGAGAAGTACCGGCAGCTCAAAGAGCAGAATCGCGTGATGGCGTCCTCACTCGACGAGACCCGCGAGGAGCAGCGCAAGCGCGAGGACGAGGCCTTCGAAGCCGAGCGCAAGGTCACCGACCTCGAGAGCGAGCTCTCCGGCGCGCGCGAGCGGGCCGCTGAGGCGACCGAGCAACTCTCCGGACTCAAGGTTCGACTGACGCAGAAGGATCGCCAGATCGAAGAGCTGCAGCGGCAGCTCGACCTGCTCGAATACGAGCTGCGGACCCAGCGCGACGAGATGGAGTCGTTGCAGAGCTCGTTCAACCGCGAGGGCGGCGAATCCGAGCGCCTCGAGCGCAAGATCAACCTTCTCCAGGAAGTCATCCAAGAGAAGGAATCAGTCATCGAGCAGCTGCGGATCGACCTGCGCGACAAGGATATCGAGATTCGGCAAGTCCGGATGGGCGTCGGCATCAGCGATCTCGAGCACGAGAAGCGCCGCTTGCTCGAGGACTACCACAACGCCACCCGTCGTGTGGACGAGCTGCAGGATCGCCTCGACCAGCGCAGCCGCGAGATGGATGGTCTGCGCGGCGAGCTCGATGGCCTGCGCCGCGAAGCGAGCGAGCGCAAGGGGCCGGTCGACGTCTCCGATCACCCCGATATGAAGGCCAAGGTCCGCGAGCTCGAGCGGCTGCAGGAGCAGCTCGACGCCGCCCAACGCGATCTGGCCAAGGCGGAACTCAAGCTCGAGAACACCAGCGCTGACGCAGAGACCCTCTCCCGCGTCGAGTCGGAGCTCGCCGTTGCGAGCAAGAAGAACGAGTCTCTGGCCGCGAAGCTGGAGTCGGCGGAATCGAAGATCGCCGAACTCCAGGCCATCGAGCCCGAGCCCAGCGGCCCCGCGATCCCGCCCGGCTTGTTGGAAGAGATCGAAGGCCTCGCCGACGCGGTCAACGCCGCGCGACAGAACGCCCGCCTGGTGCGCAAATACGCCGGCCAGCTCGAGAAGGGCTTGGGCGACGAGGGCGAGCTCGGTGAGGCGGCGAGCCTGATGTACGACATCGCGGTGGTGCTCGTGCAGGATATCGGAGAGCAGGAGCGACTCGTGCACGAGGTGCAGGAGAAGCTCGGAGGAGGCGAGGCAGCATGACGTCCGCGACTGAGAACCCGGTCCCTGAAGCCGCCCGTATGGCCGCGGGACGCCCCGTCCCCAGCGCAGTCGATGAGCTGCACTACCTGATTCGTGCGCAGTACAAGCTGCTCTACGTCGTCAGCCCGGAGGAGGCGCGCGTCGAAGGCTGGGTCAAGGAGTTGGCCCTGCTCGACAACGCGCGGCTGCGCGAGCGTTGGGACATCACCAACTGGACGGCGCGCACGTTCATCACGTGGTCCTGCTCGCAGGGCTTCCGCAGCGACGCGCTCGACGTGCCGGGTGATATCCGCGAGCCGATCCGCGCGCTCGACTGGATCGCCAACGGGCTGACCCGCGACGCGGTGATCGTGCTGCGCGATTTCCACCCCTTCTTCAACGATCCGATGGTGGCGCGCCGGGTTCGCGACTTGGTCACCCTCTTCGATGGTGCTTCGGTCAAGCGGACGGTGGTCTTCCTCTCGCCGATCGTGAAGCTGCCGCTCGAGTTGGAGAAGGATATCCAGATGGTCGACTTCGACCTTCCGGATCGCGAGACCCTCGAGGATATCGTCCGCGAGAAGGCGTTCGCCGGCGCTCGCTCGCGTCGCTTCGGCAAGAACTTCCAGAAGATCTTGGAGAGCCCCGAGCTGCAACGCGAGGTGGCCGAGGCCGCCTTGGGTCTGACCGAGGCCGAGGCCCGCCAGGTCTTCGACAAGACCTCGGTCCGCGACAAGCAGTTCAACCTGCAGACCATCCTGGCGGAGAAGAAGCACATCATCCGCAAGAGCGGTATCCTCGAATTCTACGAGACCAAGCTCGGCCTGAACTCGGTCGGCGGTTTGCCGGAGCTGAAGGATTGGCTGCAGAAGCGCCAGCACAGCTTCAACCAATCGGCGCGCGACTTCGGCCTGCCGCTGCCCAAGGGCATCCTGCTGCTCGGCGTTCCCGGTTGCGGCAAGTCGCTCTCGGCCAAGGCGATCTCGCAGGCTTGGCAGATGCCCCTGCTGCGCCTGGACGTCGGCAAGGTCTTCGGCTCGCTCGTCGGCTCTTCGGAAGAGAATATGCGCCGCGCGATCAAGACGGCCGAGGCCGTGGCGCCGGCGATCCTCTGGCTCGACGAGCTGGAGAAGGGCTTCTCGGGCACCAAGAGCTCCGGTTCGTCCGACGGCGGCACCACGGCACGTGTGTTCGCGACCTTCTTGACCTGGCTGCAGGAGAAGGAGTCGCCGGTCTTCGTCATCGCCACGGCGAACGACGTCAGCCAGCTGCCGCCCGAGCTGCTTCGCAAGGGCCGCTTCGACGAGATCTTCTTCGTCGATCTGCCGAACCGGGACGAGCGCAGCGCGATCCTCTCGATCCACCTCGCGCGCCGCGGCCGCAACGTCGAGAACTTCGACCTGCGCAAGCTGGTCGACGCCTCGGCGGGCTACTCTGGTTCGGAGCTGGAAGAGGTCATCGTCACCGCGCTCTACAACGCCTACGACAACGGCCAGGGCGAGACCGACATCACGACCGAGAGCGTCGTCGAGGCGATGAAGGAGGTTATCCCGCTCTCGCAGACGATGCGCGAGCGCCTCGCCGGCATGCGTGAGTGGGCTCGCTCCCGCGCCCGCCGGGCTTCGCCGTCCGACGACGGGATCGCCGACTTCGGCGGAGACGACGCACCGCGTCTTGAGCTCTAGAGACGCGACCAGAAAATGCTGTCTCGCATTTTCTGGCCGAGTCTCTCTTCTGTTCTCTGGGGGGCTGGGCGCCCCCAGGTCGCGAGAAGCGTGGTTCTCGCGAACCTTCCCCCACCACGAGCCTCGTCAAGAACTCGCCCGGGGCGACTTCTTGATCGCGTCTCTAGGAGGCTTTGCGATGAGTCACTTCACGACCGTTCAATCGCAGATCAAGAATATCCTGCGGCTCGAGTTGGTCCTCGAGGAGCTCGGCTTCGCCTACACCAAGGCCGAGGCCGGCCAGAAGGTTCACGTCAAAGGCTATCTGGGCCAGACGACCGAGGCCGACTTGGTGATCCACTCCAGCAAGACCTACGAGATCGGTGTCAACATCGACGCCGAGACCGGCTGCGCCACCTTCGTCGCAGATTGGGAATTCGTCGAGCAGACCGCCGGCTACGACCAGGCCGAGTTCACCCGCAAGGTGATGCAGCGCTACGCCTACCACACCGTCAAGGAAGAGGTGCAGAAGCGCGGCTATACGCTCGAAGAAGAGACGACCGACGAGAACAACCACATCCACGTCACGGTCTCCTCCTGGGGAGACTGAGCCGGACGGCGCGGCCTGGTCCGCGCCGAGGAGCCGACGATGGCGAAGCGACGCGAGATTCAGTTCAAGATCGATGACGAGGGCAACGTCAGCATCGAGGTCAAAGGTGTGTCCGGTGGGGAGTGCGAGCGCATCACCCGCGAGATCGAGGAAGCGCTGGGCATCGTGACCGCCCGTGAGCGGACCAGCGAATTCTACATCCAAGCCGAGACCACCGAGAAGATCAGCTTGGACGACGGCTGAGCATGGAATCGATCGACGAGCAGCCGAAGCCCAAAGAGTCGACGGGCAAGACCCTGCTCGCCGACCATTCGGCGTGGCCCTTGCTACCTCCGCTCGGGCGGAAGGATGCGTTCGCCGTCTTCCAGGCCCATCCCTTCGAGCCGGACAAGATTTCGGCCTGGGTGGTGGACCGCAATACCTTTGAGGAGACCTTCGCCGCGGAGTTTCGGGTCAAGAACGACCTCGACCTTCCGGGTGACGTGCTCGACGCGGTTCAGCACAACCACACGCCGCAGTTCACCCTGCGCAATATCGGACGGGTCGAGCGGAACGACGTCGACCCTACCGACCCGCTGCCGCTGCAGCGCGAGATCGCCGACCGCAACGAGGCCGGTCGGATCCTCGAGGACGCGCGCTTCCCGCGCGCGCCGGAGGTGCAGCCAGTCGAGATCTGGTCGCTGCGGATGATGCAGACGGTGCGGACCAGCTTCCGTCGGCTGCTACTCGAAGATCCCTGGGAGTGGCGCTTCGGCGCCGAGGTGAAGGCCAACTACAACGGTCCCGCCTACAACTTCATCGTCGAGGGAACGCATCCCGACGACCTCGCCGAGGCATGGTGGGGGCCGGAGCTGATCCCAGTGCCCGAGACCTGGGCCCAGCCTCCGGCCGGTGCGTCGGGCACCGAACGTGCGATGACCATGCAGGACGTCATTCGACGGGCCGAAGCCAACAACAAAGCCGGCTAGCGAGGCACGTCGCCGGGGCCAGGGCGGATTGGGCGGCCACCGGGACGCGGTGGCGCCGGCGCCAGCGGTCGCGCGGCATCCGGCTCGACGCCTGGCAGGTAGCCGTCGTTCTCCAACAGCGCGTCGGCATCGAGCGCGCCGTCGAGCTGCAGGCCCTTGTCCGGAGGCGCGGCGCTGCCGTCGTCGCCGCCACCGAAGACCACCTCGCAGTGCCCGAGGCGGGCGCGCTGCTCGGCGGTGATCTTCTCGCGCTTCACCATCACGTCGGCGATCCAGCACAGCGTCTTGCGCCAGCCGTCCGAGACGCCGCCCTTGGTGAAGTGGTGGTAGTGGCCGCGCGGGCTCGGGATGATCGAGCCGAGCCAAATCGCTTGCAGCGGCGTCAGCGCAGCGGGCTCGCGGTTGAAATAGTGGGTCGAGGCTGCCCGGATTCCGTAGATCAGGGGGCCGAACTCGATGATGTTGAAGTAGAGTTCGAGGATCTCTTCCTTGCTGAAGCGATGCTCGAACTCCCAGGTGACCACGGCCTCCTGCAGCTTGCGGGAGATGGTCTTCTCGCGCTCGACGAAGAAGAGATTCTTCACGACTTGCTGGCTGATGGTCGAGGCGCCGCGGACGAATCGCCCTCTTTGCAGGTTGTCGACCATGGCGCCGCGGATCTGGGTCAGTGAGAAGCCCTTGTGCCAGAAGAACGAGCCGTCCTCGGTGGTGGTCACGACCAGCGTCATCCACTCGTTGATCTGCGGCAGCGGCACCCAACGCGCCGCGCCTGGGCCGGTGACGAAGGTGTAGAGCGAGCCATCGCGCTGGCGCGCGTGCTGCTCGAAGGGACCGCGCAGCACCTCGAAGTCGATGTACCTGCCGAGGCTCTCGATCTGCACGCCGCGCAGCACCGGGTCGAATTCGAAGCGCAGGCTGCTCATGTCGGCGGTATCGAGGCCCAAGCCGACGCGGAACGACATCGAGCCTTTGCAGCGCGCACCAGCGAGCATCGGGGCGATCGGCCCGACCAACGAATCGACGGCGGCCTGACAGCCGAGCGACGGGACCTTGATCGTGGCGTCGAACGCAGGGGCCGTGCGGAACCGCTGTACCGAGCCCTCGACCAGGGCCACGACCTCGCCGATGGCGACTTCGCCCTGCTCGAGCGCGATCTTGCTACCGTCCAGGGCGATCGCCGCCTTGCCGGATGCACGCAGGCTCAGGTCGGCGATCAGGTGGCGTGCCAGCCGCGGCGCGTGGACGTCGAGGTGCGTGGCCTCGATGCCGCCCTCGAGCGCCAACGTCCGCGCCTTGGCGTCGTAGCGCAGCTCGATCCGCTTGGCGCGGACGATACTGTCGCCGTGGGCACGGAGCGAACGCGGCAGCAGCGCGCCGTAGGGCGCCACCGGCAGGCGATCGAGCCGGACCTGCAGCGTCGCGTCGCCGCGCCGGACGTCGACCCTGCCCTTGATCTCGTTGCGGGCGTCGCGAGCGCCGCCGGGGGTGTCGAACGACACCTGCAGGTCGACAAGCGTCGCATCCTTGCGCTCGAGCGTGGCGTGAAAGTCCGAGACCTCGGTCGCTCCGGCGGCGCGCGGCCGTTCGTCGCGATAGCGGGCGCGACCGCGGACCAGCTCGATTCGCTCGAAGGGCAGGGCCCCGAGCCCGACCCGGATGGCGTCGAGGCCGCGCTGCAGGCCGTCGGCGCCGCGGGAGAGCAGCAATGCGAGCGCACTGCGGACCTTGGCTCCGGGCTCGGCTTTGATCTCGTCGTCTCTGCCCTTTTCCTTCTTGCTGCTGCCAGCCTTCTTCGCTGCGGCCGTGGCTGCCACCTTGTCAGCCTCGCGCTTGCGGGCGCCAGCTTCCTTGCGTTCACCGTCCTTCTGCTTGCTCGAACGCGGCATGAGTTGACGGTCGGCGACCGCCTCTTCCGCCGCAACGTCATCCGAGGCGCCTTCTTCCGGGGCAGGCCGCTCGCCGACCAACTCAGGGTCTTCGAGCCGGATCGCGCGCACATGGCGCAGCGCGGTCAGCGCCGCCGTGGGCAACCGGTCCCGCACCGTCGCGGGCAGGGTCTCCAGCGAGCGCGGCTGTCGGTCGAGATGCGCCACGATCCGCCGCACGCGCATCGAGAGAGGCGCCCGCTCGCCGACGCGGTCGACCTCCACGTCGCGCAGCACGAGCTCCAGCTTCGAGTCGAGCTCGACCCGCGTCAGCCCAATCCGGAAACCGCCCTGTTCGATGGCGAGGCCCGGTGGCAGCTGCACCTGGACGCCGCCCTCGCGCTTGGGCCATGCCAGCTGTGCCGTGACGGTGAGCCCGTCCGGCAGGCCTGCGACCTGTGTCTCGACGCGGAGGTCGAGGTCGAGGCGCTCGCGGACAGGAGAGCGGTCTTCGAGGCTCACGTTGGCGTGGGCGAGACGCAGGTGGCGCAGATCAACCCCGCGTCCCGCGAGCATCGGCGCGCCGTGCTCGTCGTCGATCTCGAGCGCAAGGTCGGTCGCTCGGAGCGCGGGGACGTGGTCGCTCAGGTAGGCCCGCAGGCCGCCGGTGCTGCCGCTGGCATCGTCGCCAGTGCCCCCGGTCAGCAGCCGTTCGATGATGGGTTGTACCTCGGCGACCCCGGCGGCGTTGCGGCGCAGACGCAGCGTTCCGCCGCGGACCGCGATCTCGTGGAGGTAGAGCTTGGGTGGGCGCAGACCACTGAGCTCCCAGCGCACCTCGAGTCGATCGAGCGTCACGAGCGGTCGCGCCTCGGCAGAGCCCGCGACTGCCAAGGCAAGGTCGTCGATGACCACGCCGTGTAGCGGCCGGACCCACAGCCCGCCCATCGCCAAAGTGAGGCCGCGGGCTCCGGCGGAGGCGGCGAGGCGCGTCCGAACTTCCCGCTCGAGCACGTCGGGCAGGGCAAACCACGCGACGCCCGCGCCGAAGCCGATGACGGCGACGAGCAGGTTGGCGACGATCAGGAGCGTGCGGCTCCGCGCCGGGCGCGGCATGGCGCGGCTCAACGTCCGATTAGTTGAACGTCTTTCGACCGCTGGACACGACGATCACGGCGATGAAGCCGGCGGCGAGCGCGACGCCGGCGGCGATCACGCCAGCGGTCTTGCCGGTCGACAGCAGGTCGACCTCGTAGGACTTCAGGTTCGACAGCGGCACCAGCGTGTCGCGGTCCGAAGCGACCAACTGGCTCGAATACATCGAGAAGTTGAACGGCGTCACCTGGTAGCGGCGGCCGCCCTGCGAGCGAACGTAGATACGCGTCGCGCGGTCGACGGCGACCTGCTTGTTGTCCGCCGAGGTCACCGTCACCGGATCGTCGCCACGCCGACCAAGGAGCTTGCTCGCCTCGTCTTCCTTCAGGTTCTCGGCCAGCTTGCTGTCGAGGCGGATGGCGGCCGGCGATTGCAACTTGCGGAACTGGTCCGACGGCACCGTGTAGGTGTTGTAGCAGCCCGACAACGGCAGCGCGATCAGCACGAGCATCGCAGCGCGACGCAGCCAGGCTGGCTTGGTGGAGTCCTGCTTCATCGTGTTTCTCTCCGGAAAAAGGGGCCGTGGCTCGGGCCGCCGAAGGGCTATTGCTTCGGCGCGACGCCAGCCGCCTCCCAGACAGCGTTGAGGTCCTGCTGCACGAGGTAATAGAAACCGGGCGCGAAGCAGAGCATGAGGATCAAGAGCAGCGTCGCGCGGTCCTCGATCTGCACCCCGGCCTTGTTGCCCATCTCCGGCAGCGCCTTGATCAGCTTCCACATGCAGAGGAGGATCAGCGGACCGCAGAGGAATCCGAGGAAGAAGTGCATCGGCTTGATCTCTTCTCGTCCGAGGAAGGTGTTGATCTCGCCGATGCGCTTGTACATCCAGATGATCGGGTAGATGCCGCAGGTGAACATCGAGAGCAGCACGACCGTGATGGGGTTGAGCCACTCGCCCGGCGTCAGCCCGCCGCGACGACCGCCGCCGCCGCCACCACCAGTGGCGCGGGAGGCGCTATTGCTGAAGCCGCCGCCACCGCCACCGCCACCGCCCGGAGCGGCCGCCGGGGCAGGAGCCGCCGGGGTGCGCGGACGCGGAGCAGGTGCGGGAGCGGGCGCCGGGGCTGGGGCCGGAGCGGGCGCCGGCGCCGCTGGGGCAGGCTCTGGCTCGGGCTCGGGTACCGCAGCAGCGCCGCCGTCATCGAGGCCGGCGAAGAATTCCGGCGGGATCTCCATTGCGACCGTGGCTTCGGACTCTTCGATATTCCACGCACCGGACATCTCGGGGACCAGCGCCGCGCCAATCCACTCGCCCTTCGCCTCGACGTAGATGTACTCGTCTTGGCGGAGCGTGCCGCTGCGTGCCATCTCGCGCAGCGCGTCGAGATCGTAAGGGACCGTCTCGCCGTCACGATGCAGGTAGAATGCCATCGTCGCTTCCTCTTGCTGGAGCCCAGGCTCGGGGCGCCTTCGCTTCTGGTCGCGCCTGCTACGTCGCCGCGCAGGCATGGGCCGAAGTTATGGAGGGTCGCGGGTACTGCGTCAATGCCGACGCAGCCGCGAGACGTCGCCTCGACTGGCGACGTGTAGATCGGAGCTAGCCCGCTTCCTCAAGGCCCTTGAGGCGCTTGAGGTCGGTCATCACCTTATTGTACTCGATTTCCCAGCTCGAGGTGCCTTCCTGCAGGTTCTGGATGCGGCGGCGGACCTCCTGGTCGAGGTCCTCCTCCACACGCAGGTGGCTGCGCAGGACGTCACGCATCTGCTTGCGCAGGCTGTGATCCTCTTCGTAGATCTCGGCGACGTGTCGGCTGTGGAAGAGGCACTCGATGATCTGGCGGGCGAGGTACTCGATCGCCTTGTCGCCGATGCCGAAGCCGCGGTCATCGGCGAGCTTGCTCTTGATCTTGTGCAGCTGACGGAACTCGAGGCCGTCGCGGGAGATGGTCTCGCGGGCCTGGTTCACGATCTCGCGTTCGGTGCGGATGTACTCTTTGAGGACGCTCTCGATGTCGAGGAGGATCTCGCCCTCCATGCCCTCTTCGGCCTCGATGGCGCCGCTGCCGAGCAGCGCGTCGACCATGTCCTGCGCGATGGCGGTGACCTTTCCTGCGTACAGTCTCATCGATGCTCTCCCAACGGCGGGCCCGCCGTGGACGCCGGACGGCGACCTCTTGCATTGGCCCGAAGGAAGCGCGGCTTACCACATCGTTCAACCGAGGTCGAGTCGCAATCGGCCCAATTCGGCGAGGCCGCGGGCCATCACCACGGTCGGGCGGAGCGTAAGGATCGTGGACAGTTGGAGCGCAGGTTCAGCTTCGGGACGAGCGCCACACCGCGGCGAACGTCTCCAGCTTCTTGACCGTATAGGCGAGTTGGGCAGCTGTTCCCTCGCCGATGTCGACCGTCAGCACCCGGACGCTGCGTTTTCCGGCGCTCTCCTCGCGCTTCTGGACGTGCCCGAGCTCCAGGTAGATTTGTAGGGCGTGGCCGAGGTTGACCTTGCTGATGGCCTCGTAGCAGTGCACGTCGCCGAGCTCGAAGAGGCGATCGGCGAGGCTCTGGCAACGGGCGAGGAAGGCCTTCTCGGCGATCGCTTCTTGCCCCAACTCGACCAGGCTGCGTCCGACGATGAGGTAGGACTCGAGGAAGTTCTGTAGCAGCTTCGCGTAGATCGAGACGACGGGACGGACGCCCTCGGCGATCGTCAGCCGCCCGTCGCGCTCGACCAGCCAACCCGCGCCGCGGAAGCGGTCGAAGGTCTCTTCGTATTGCCGGCCGAACCCCATCCCGGGCTCGTAGACGAATTCGAGCTTGAGCATCCGAGAGAGGAATTTCGTGTCGTCGCGGAGCTCGTCTTCGGCGACCGTGCCTTGTTCGTCGACCGCGCCGAGCAGCGCCGTCGCGAGCAGCGCTTCCGGTACGAAGAGGTGCAGCAGGTTGTTCTTGTAGTAGTCGAGGTGCAGCCGGCCGTCGCGCTTGACGACGACCACGTCGCCCTCGTCGAAGCGTTTGTGGAAGACCCAGCCGGCGTCCTCGAATGCGCCGAGTGCGCCGTCGATCAGGGGGGCGACGGCGTCGCCGAGTTCGCGTACGCGCCGCCCCTGGGCGCCGAGCGGATCGGGCGCACCGCTCTGCTGCAACGCGATCTCGTCGCGTAGGTTGGCCACCTGCAGCTGCTGTCGCTTCATCTGCATCGCGCGCCGCAGCGGACCCGAAAGTACCGCGCCGTGGCGCACCGCGGAGTCGAGCAGGTAGCCGACGCGCAGCAGCAGATCGTCGCGCTCGATGCCGCGGTGGACCTTGGTCAGGAGCACGGCGGCGAGCAGGGCGGTCGGCGTCAGCACCGCGGCGTGGTTGATGCCGGCCGCGATGTGGTAGCCGACGACCTTGACCGCGCGATCGATCTTCTTGCTCGGAGCGCTCTTGTCCAGGGCGCCCTCGGCCTCGAGCAAGGCCCGGATCGAGAGCGATTCGGCGAACTGGATGCGCATGCGGCCGTATTTGTGGACCAGCACGCGGGTCGTCTTCAGCAGATCGCCGACGCCCTCGGACTTCTTCTCGGCGCCCTCGAGCTCCTTGCGGTACGCCGATTCCTCGATCAGCCGCTCGTAGCCGAAGTTGGTCGGCACGACCGTCACGTCTTCGACCGCGCCTTCGATGATGGCGTCGACCACGATCCGCAGCAGGCCGTAGCGCGGCGGCAGCAGCTTGCCGGTGCGCGACCGGGTGCCCTCGATGAAGAACTCGAGCCAATGCCCGTCCACCAGCAGCCGCTGGACGTAGGCCCGAAACGCCGCGGCGTAGACCGGCTGGCCACGGAAGCTGCGGCGCAGGAAGAACGCACCGGCCTTGCGGAAGATCGGCCCCATCGGGAAGAAGCTGAGGTTCGCGCCGGCGGCGATATGCGGCGGCACCATGCCGCGGCCGTAGAAGACGTAGCTGATGATCAGGTAGTCGATATGGCTCTTGTGCGAGGGCGCGATGACGACCGGCCCGCGGCGGCCGGCCTCGCGGATGCGCTCCAGGCCTTCGTCGTCGATCTCGATGCCCTCGTAAATCCGGGCCCAGACCAAGGCGAGGACGACGCTGAAGAGGTCGATCATCCACAGCCGCAGATCGGCGCCGATCTCCATCAAGTTGGCGCGGGCTTCTTTGCGAACCGCCGGTACGGGGCGGTCCAACTCGGTCGCGATCGTCTCGAGGCGGGTGCCGAAATTGGCGTCTTCCAAGATATCGGCCGCGACCTGACGCGGTGGGCGGATCGGCGCGCCGTGGATGACCCGGTTCTCGACTTCGAGCCGCTGTTGGACCAGGGCCCGCAGCCGCGCGGCGAGCTCGTCGTCGTCGGCGCCGCCGTGCTCGGCGAGGAAGGCCTGCAGGTCGACCGGCGCACCGCCCCGGACGAAGGCGCGCCTGTGGTTGATCGCGAACGAGAGGGCCTTGCGGATCGGCCCGGGCGCCTGCGGGTCGCCGAAGAAGGTGTCGATGATGCTGGTGTGGTCGCGGCCGGCGCGGCGTTCCCAGATCAAGACCTGCGGTACCAAGAAGATCGGGTAGTCGAGCCGCCGCTGCTCGGCGACCAAGGCGCGGAGCAAGCCGCTGGCGCCGAGTGGCGTGTTGAGCAGGTTGAAGGAGAACGCCCGCCGCAAGAAGAGCAGGGCGGAGCGGCGCCTGCGCACCAGCCCGGCCAGCACCTCGGCGTCGGCCGGGCCCGAGCGGCCCTTGCGTGCCCGCCACCACAGCCGAATCGCGGTCCGCCACGGCTGGAAGGCGCCCATCCGCAGACCGTTGGCAAATTCCGCGCGGGGCAGCTCGTGCCGCAGCGACGCCCAATTCAGATAGAGGTAATCGAGCAGGCTGACCGTGCCCATCACGTAGACCGGCACGCCCTCGCGGGCACAGGTCGCCACCGCGTTGCCGAAGCGCGCGGGGAAATCGACCCGACGGAAGAAGATGCGGCCGACCAAGCGTGCGAGCAGGCCGAAGCGCTCGGTCATCCGCGAGGGGTGCAACAGCGCGTCGTCGTCGAGGCCGTCGGTCTGCTGGCCGGACAGGGTCGGCACCAAAAGACGACCCGGCGTCGGCGTGCGACGCGGCGGTGGTGCCGTCGTGCTTTCGGTGGATTCCGTCGTCATGGTGCTCTGCGCCGGATCCGGCGTCGCCTCGACCATTGCCTCCTCCAGGCGCGGCGATGGTACGGCGGCGCCGAGATCGCGGTCAACGCTCGCCCCATTCCCATCCCGCCAGCGCGCCCGTAGGCTCTCGCGGCCGTGGCATCGGGGCCGCGGTCGGGAGTCCGATAGGTGCCGACGACCAATCATCGCGGGATCAGCATGCGCGGCGGATTGCATCTGCAGCGGCCGCACATCTGGCTCGACGGCCGGCCGCGCGACGCGGTCGCCTGGCTGGGGCGCGTCGGACCGCCGGTACGCCGCCCCTCGTCGGTCCTCTGCGCGGAACCGCTCGCATCCCTGATCGGCAGCGCGCGATCGCCCATGGCGTTGCCTTACGGCAAGACGCTGGCGCTTGGCGCCGCCGCGGTCACGCTCTGGCCGGCGGGATCCGGGCCGGGCAGCTCCTTGCTCTGCGTGGTGCTGGGCGGCGTGCGGACGGTGATCGCCACGGCGGCGCGGACCGCACCACTCGCCGGCGGCGAGCCGATGCACGCCACGACGTGCGACGTACTGGTGGTCGACGCGAGCCGCGCCACCGCGACCGGCAGCCTCGACGAGGCGCTCGACGGCGCCCTGGTCCGGCTGATCGCCAGCGCTCCAGACGCGCCCGGGCTGGTCATCGTGCCCGACCGCGCGCTGGCTTGGCACGTGGCCCATCGCGCCGGCCGACTCGCGCCGACCCACCTCGCCGGCGATTGGCGCCGCTGGCGGAGCCAGGCCTCGCGCCCACCCACGGTGGGGCCGGCCCAGGCTGCCCTGCACATCGTCGGCGCGGGTCGAGCGATGGCAGACACCAACGCGCCGAGGCTCTGGATCGGCGGGTCGCCGCCGCCGCAGGCCTCGACGCCGCGCGACACCTGGCTCGACGTCGACGCGCTCGCCCGCGGCGGGGAGCTCGATGCGGTGGTCCGTGCGCATCGACCGCGCGAAGTCGTGTGCTGGGGGCCGGGCGCAGCTGCGCTCGCGAAGCGCGTCTCGCCCGTGCGTGTGGTCGAATTGATCGAGGGACCGCAGCTGTCATTGCTCTAGCGGGCACGGGCGCGCCGAGGAACGGAGAAGGACGATGTCGAAGATGCGCGTCGGGGTGGTGTTCAACCCCAACTCGAAGAAGAACCGGCTGCGGCCCGAGCGCCTCGGCGCATTGGAGCGGCTGGTCCAAGGCGTCGGCGAGGTGCGCAGGACGGCGCACGTCGACGATATCGAGGCGGTGGTGCACGACTTCCTCGATCGCGGCGTCGACCATTGGGTCGCCGATGGCGGCGACGGCGCCTTCCACTGGCTGGTCAACGCGGCGGCGCGGGCGGTGCGTGAGCGCGGCCGGGGCGAGGCGATCCCGCCGATCTTGCCGACGCGCAGTGGCACGGTCGACTTCCTCGCGGTGAAGGCCAAGCTCCAGGGCGGCGCCGAAGACCTGATCGCAGCCTTGGTCGCGGGGGTGCGCGCCGGCGTGCCGCAGCCGACGATGGCGATCGACTCGCTGCGGATCGTCGGCAAGGCCGGCGCGAAGGCGGGTCGCCCCGGCGAGACCTTCGATCGCATCGGCTTCGCAGCGGCCCTGGCCGGCGTCGGGCAAGGCTTCTTCGACCGCTTCTATGGCCACGGCGACCTCTCGGCCCGCGGCATCGTCACCGTCGTCGGCAAGATCCTCGGCTCGGCGGCGCTGGGCTCGCCGGCGCTGCGCTGGGTGCCGGTCCCCTCGACCGCGCGGGCCTACGCCGAGCCGGTCTTCGCGCCACAACCGCTCGATCTGTGGCTCGACGACGACAAGATCGACCTGCCGAATTTTCGCGCGGTGAACATCGGCAGCATCGATATCGAGCTCGCGGGCGTCTTTCGCCTCTTCCCCTTCGCCAAGGACGACGGCGTGCTGCACGCTCTGGTCGGCGACCCGGGCGTCGTCGACGTCGCGACCAACCTGCCGCGCATGGCCGCCGGCAAGACCCTCGCCTCGCCGCGGATGTTCGAACGACCGGTGCGCTCGATGCGCGTCGTCGCCCGCGACGGCGCCTCGATCGACCCCGTCATCGACGGCGAGCTCTTCTTCGGTCTCGAAGATGCGCTGGTCGAGGCCGGGCCGCGGGTGCGTGTGCTGCGCCCCGCCGCATCGCTCTCTTGATGCTCCGGCCGTAGGAACATGCCGGCGCCGTGGCGTTGTCTCGGCGCGATCGTCGGTCTATGCTTCGGTCTGGAAACCATGCGCGTCAGCCGACGTCGTGGCCCCCCCGCCCACCATCTGGAGCAGAAGCTGCGCCGATTGTTCGCCATCGCCGACGCGACCTCTGCTGCACCACGCCTGCGCGTCCTCTCGCTGATCGTCGTGCTCGTTGCGCTCAGTGGCTGCTTGCCGCCGAAGCGGAGCAACGAGCCGCTGTCGGCCCTCGATGCGGACGGCTCCGCGGGCGCGCTGGATGCCGACGACGGCTCCGCGCAGGACACGGGTAGCGACACGGCCGCTGCCGACACCGACGTCGCCGAAGCTGGTCCCACCGACGACGTGGTCGCCCTGCCGAAGGGCTGCACCAGCGACGCCGCCTGCGCGCCACTGGCGTTCGGTCCCTGCCAGGACGCGACCTGCGTCAAGGCGACCGGGCTCTGTGTGGTCGCCGACAAGAAGAACGGCACGACGTGCGAGGACGGCGACGCGTGTTCGCTCGACCCGGTCTGCAAGGCGGGCGTCTGCGCCGGCACGCTGAAGAATTGCGACGATGGCAATCCGTGCACGATCGACGCCTGCGATCTCGCGATCGGCTGCACGACCACCAACTCTTCCGTCCTCTGTGACGATGGCAAGGCGTGCACGCTGGACGACCGCTGCAAGGACGGCACCTGCAGCGGCACGGCCCGCGATTGCTCGACCGCGGAGACCGCCTGTGCGACTGCGCAATGCAATCCCGCGACCGGTGAGTGCAAGGCGCAGCCGAAGTCGAAGGGTACGCCCTGCGACGACGGCAACGCGTGCACCAAGGGCGATAGCTGCAGCGGGCTCGAGTGCACCGGTCAGAAGGACTGCGACGACGGCAAACCCTGCACCGAAGACCTCTGCCCGGGCAGCGGCGAGGCGGGGTGCCTGCACCTGACGCTGCAAGGCAAGGCGCCCGGCTGCACCGACGGCGATCCCTGCATCGTCGCGCTGTGCCTCGACGGCACCTGTCAGAAGACGGCCAAGGATTGCGACGACGACGTCGACTGCACCGCCGATTCCTGTGGCACTGACGGCAGCTGCGTGCACGAGAAGCTGAGCGCCGGTTCGTGTGACGACGGCGATCCCTGCACGACCGGCGACCAATGCCTGAAGGGGCAATGCAAATCCGACCAGAACCTCAGCTGCGACGACGGCAACGCCTGCACCGACGAGGCCTGCATCCCCTTCCAGGGCTGCAAGATCACGGCGAACAGCAAGTTCTGCAACGACGGCTCGGCCTGCACCGCGAGCGACGTCTGCAAGAACGGCAAATGCTCCGGCACGCCGAAGGATTGCGACGACGGCGAGGTCTGCACCAAGGACGAATGTGCCGCGTTGACCGGCAACTGCACCCACAGCTCGGTGCAGGACGGAAGCCTGTGTATCGGCGGCACCTGCGTCTCCGGGGCGTGCAAGAAGGCGGGGAGCTGAGATGCCGAACCTACGCGTCGCACCGACCGCCGTGCTCTTGCTGCTCGTCGCTTTGATGGCGGCGCCGGGGTGCATGCCCGATCGCCGTGACAACGGCACCGACACCACGGCCGGCGGCGGTGGTGGTGGTGGCGGCGGGGGCGATACCACAGACCTCGACGCAGCAGGTGGCAACGACGGTGTGACGACCGACGGCGCCGGCGGCACCGGCGACACCACCGGCGCAGATACGGGTCCGGTCCCGGTCGGCTGCACCAAGAACGCGGACTGCGCCGGCTTCGAGGCCCCCGCTTGCAAGAGCGTCGCCTGTGATGTCGAGCAGGGCGTCTGCGTCGTCAGCAACGTCGCCGACGGGACCGATTGTGGCGACGGCGACCCCTGCGTGACCCAGGCGACATGCGCGGCCGGGGCGTGCGCCGCGACCAAGAAGGTCTGCGCGGACGACAACCCCTGCACCACCGACTCCTGCCTCG
>JACKFC010000010.1 GCA_020632665.1 Deltaproteobacteria bacterium | reverse complement strand
CGCGGCGCGGGTCGTCGAGGACCAGACCGCCCATTTGCCGTCGTCGCGTAGGCCACCAGCGTCGACGCGGCAGGCCAGCTTGCCGCCGCTGCGATCGCAGACCAGGCTGGCGTGCAGGCGGTTGGCGAGCTGCTTGCCGTCGGCGCCGCCGTCGTCGACCGAGAGCAGCGGCACCGACGCCGGCGCGTCGGCGGCGAGCGTCACGCGCCCGGCCCAGCTCAGCGCCTGCACATCGGCGTTGGCCCCGGCGGCGCGCAAGCGACCCCGCAGCGGCAGCGTGAGCTGCGCCGCGACGCTGCTGCTGCCCTTGTCGCCGAGGACCAGCGGCCCGTTGCCGTCGCTGCCGGTGAGCAGCGCGCCGTTCGCCGTCCGCAGCCGCGGTCGGCCGCCCTCGGCGGTGCCGTCGACGTTGCGGAAGTTGGCGTAGTCGCGCAGCTGCAGGCCGTCCTTGGCGTAGCGCGCGCCGTCGAGCCAGACGGCCGGGCCAGTCGAGCGCCAGCGCTGTAGCTCGGCCTGGCCGAGCGCGCGACCGAAGAGCGCGGCCCAGGCGAGATCGACGCCGTCGCCGACCTCGAAGCTGCGGACCTGCTTGGCGGTGGCGCCGGCGAAGAGCGGCGCGTCGGCCGGCAGCGTCGCGGTGCCGACGCGGTAGCCGTCGATCCACACCGACTGCTGCTTGCCCTCGCGGACCAGCGCGACGAAGGCCCATTGCGTCGCGCCGACGCCGTGCTCGCAGCTCGCGGGCACCGCGGTGGTCGCGCCACCGGCGACGCCGACGATGGCGCGGCCGTCGCAGCCCTTGTCGATGGCGACGCTGGCCTCGGCCTTGCCGTCGAGCAGCAGCTGCAGCAGCGCCTTGCCGTCGGCGGGCTCGGCGACCCGGACCCAACCGGCGAGGGTGAAGTTCTTCAGCCCGGCGAGCTCGCCGTCGGCGACGCGGCTCGACCAGGAGACGCCCTTGCCGAGGCCGAGCGCGCGCTGCGCCGCGACCAAGCCGCCCTGCGTGGCCGGATCGATGAGCAGCGGCTCGGTGATGGCGAGGTCCTTGGCGGCGCCGAAGCCAGTACCACCGCTGATGCCGACGCCGTCCTTGACGACGCCCGGCGCGGCGAGGTTCGGCCAGGCGCGCAGCACGCTGCGGTCGCGCTTGTCGATCAGCGCGCGCACCTCGACGCCCGAGAGGGCGCGGTCGTAGGCGAAGAACTCGTCGAGGTGAGCCACCGCCGGCGAGAGCTTGCCCGCGCCGACCGCGACCGGGCCGGCGTCGCCGACCGGGCCGGCGCCCAGCACGATCTCGCGGAAGCGGAACTGCGGCACGCCGTGCTCGACGCCCTGGACCAAGCCGTCGAGGTAGAGCGTGCGCTCGCCGAGGCCGCCGGTGCCCGGGTAGGGGTGGTAGGTCACGGCGACGTGGTGCCAGACGTCCTTGCTCGGCGCGCCGGCGGTGCGGGTGGTGCGCATCCCGCCGACCATGCGGAGGCGGCCGCCCTCGCTGCTGGGCTCGATCACGACCAGGCCGGCGTTGGCGCTGTTGTCGGCGTAATCGCAGACGACCTGCGCGACGATCCGCACCTCGGCGCCCGAGACGCTGGCGCAGGGGTCGCCGAGCGTGGCGCCGACGTCGATCTCGCACTCGGGCTTGCCGATGCAGGCGGCCTCGGCGGCGGCTTGCACGCCGAAGTCGTTGCAGCGGTAGTCGCGGTGGATACCGTCGAGCAGGCTGCACGCGCCGTTGGGGATGCCGTCGCCCTGGGTCGAGCCGTAGTAGGCGCGGATCTGCTTGACGGTCATCGGCAGGTTCTGCGGCCCGGGCGGGCACGCGAACTTCAGCCGAGCGTCGCCCTTGCGCGACCAGGTGCAGGTCCGGCTCTCGTTGTGGATGCCGTCCGAGTGCATCGAGAAGAGCGGGTTCGCCACGTCCGGCGCCGCCTTGGGCACCTTGAACCAGCCGGCCACGGTGTAGCCGCCGGGCGCGGCGCTGCCGTTGTAGGGCGCGCGCGGCAGCTCTTGCTCGAGCAGCACGCGCACCGTGCCGCCGGTGGGCTGGCCGTTGGCGAAGAAGCCGAAGCCCTCGCCGCTGGCGCCGGGGACGACCTCGACCTTGCCGCCGGCCGTCGCCGTGCCCTCGACCAGGACGGTGCTGGGCGGACCCGCGCTGACGCCGGGCCGCGGCAGGTAGCCGACCAAACCGTCGACCGGGTACGGCGGCGGCGGCGGTTGCACGTTGTCGAGCGCGCCGACCAGGTTCTGCTGGCTCTGGTAGGCCGTGCCCGCGGCGATGGTCACCTGGGCAAAGGGCGAGGCCCACGGCGGCTGCACGCCCGAGGGCACCTGGCATTTGCCGCAGTCGAAGGGGCAGGTCGCGCACGTCTCGCCGACGGCCTTGTCGCATTGCTTGTCGCCGCAGGCGTTGGGCTTGGGCTTCTCGACCTTGCAGTAGGCGGCGTAGTTCTCGCAGCAATCGCCGCGCTCGCCGCATTTCTCGTCGCATTGGCAGGGGTGGATCGGGTTGTTGTCGCCGCAGGCGCCGTCGCAGGAATTCGGCTGGATCCGCTGCTTGTCGCATTGGCCGGTGCCGTAGTTGCAGACCAAGCCGGTGCCGTTGCCGCACCCGCCGCAGCTCTGGCCGCAGTCGTTGGTGTCGCAGGGCCCCTTGCCGGAGCAGGTGCCGCATTCCTTGCAGGTCTGCGCGGCGGTCGGCGCGTTGATGCCGCTGCCGATGACACCGCACACCATATTGCCGTAGCCGTTGTCGCCGCACTCGGTGCCGCCGTTGGATGCGGAGCACGCGGAGTACTTCATCCCCGAGGCCCAGGTGATCCGACCGGCGGGCTTGCCGTCCTTCGCCAGGAAGCAGCAGCCCCCGCTCGGCGGGTACCAGGGGTCGTGGTTCTCGTCCTTGACGCAGATGCCGTTGTAGGAGCAGAGCGCGCCGCCGACGCATGCGCCGCAGGTGCCGCCGCAGCCGTCGCTGCCACATTGCCGGCCGTCGCATTGCTTGACGCAGATCGCCTTGGTGCCCGGCGCGGCTTTGGGCCACTGCCCGGTCGGGTCGACGCCGCCGGCGGTGCCGCAGGAGTAGGCGCCGAACGCCGGATTCCAGCCGCAGTGCAGCGTACTCGCGCAGTCCTCGACGAAGATCTTGCCGTTCGCGCAATACTGCAGCTTCTCGCCGTTGCAGGAGCCCTGCCAGGGCGTGTTCTGGCAGGTCGGCGCGGGCGGCGTGTCGACGCAGGCGCCGGTATCGTCGCATTCCTTGCCGGCGCCACAGGTGCCGCACGAGCCGCCGCAGCTGTCGTCGCCGCAGACCTTGCCGCTGCAGCTGGCGGTGCACGCCTTGCAGTATTGGGTCACGTAGCCGTCGTCGGTGCTCTTGAAGCCGTTCTTGCAGATGGTGCCGGCGGCGCAGCTACCGCAGGAGCCGCCGCAGCCGTCGTCGCCGCATTGCTTGCCTTGGCAGTTGCCGACGCAGCCGCAGGCCATGGGCACGTTGCCGTTCGGATCGGGCGCGGCGCCCGCGGTCGGGTTGCACGAGTACGCGCCTTCGGTCTCGCTCCAGCCGCAGCCGTTGACGCAGGTGTCGACCTCGGTCGTCGCCTTGCTCGTCGGCGCGGGCTTGATGCAGCGCATCAGCTTGTTGCCGTCGCAGCAGCCGAGCAGCGGCGCGCCGAAGCAGCCCTCGCTGGTGATGCACTTGCCTGTGCCGTCGTCGCAGACGCCGCCGTCCTTGCAGCTGCCGCAGGTCCCGCCGCAGCCGTCGGGGCCGCATTCCTTGCCGCTGCAGACGGGCTCGCAGGTCTGCTTGGCGCCCTTGCAGTACTTCGGCTTGCCCAGGAACGTGTCGACGCCGGTCTCGGTGCCGCAGTCGTAGTCGCCGTTCTGGTAGCCGCAGAACTGGCCCTTGGCGAGGCAGTCGATGCTGGCGACCTGTTTGGGTGCGTCGCCACCCGGGTCGCTGCACCATTTGAGCACCTGACCGTCGCAGCAGGCGCCGGTGATCTCGCCGCAATTGCTGGCCTTGGGCTTCTTGCACAGGCCGACGCCGCCCTCGACCTTGCACTCGGTGCCGGCCGGGCACGCGCAGGTGCCGCCGCAGCCGTCGGATTGCTTGCAGTAGTGGTTGGTGATCGACTCACCGCTGGTGGCGACGAAGCTGGCGGTGCAGGTCTTCTCCGGGTAGCAGATATCCTGGCACTTGCCGTATTTGCATTCTTTCTCGGCGCCGCAGACGCCACAGGTGCCGCCGCAGCCGTCGTCGCCGCAGCTCTTCCCGTCGCAGTTGGGCTTGCAGATGCTCTCCGGGCACGACTTGGCCGGCCCCTGGTCGGGCGCGGGCGCGCCGTCGGTGCCGCAGCCGTAGCCGCTGCCGGTCCAGCCGCAATAGCCGGCGCCGGGGCCCGAGGCGCAGATCTGCTTGCCGAATTGGATGCTGCCGTTGTTCTCGAGGCAGGTGTAGAGCGTCTGCCCGGCGCAGCAGCTGCCGCCCTGCAGGTCGGCGCAGGCGTCGTCGTAGCAGAGGCCGGTCTCGAAGTTGCACTGCTGGCTCGCGCCGCAGCTGCCGCAGCTGCCGCCGCAGCCGTCGGTGCCGCAGGTCTTGCCGGCGCAGCTCGGCACGCAGACGGGCAGGTTCGGGCAAGCGCGCGGGTAGGTGCCGCTCGGATCTTTCGGGTTGGGCGTGTCGACGCAACCGTAGCTGCTGCTCGCTGCGATCCAGCCGCAATATTGGCCCTTCGCCGCACAGGAGGTATGCCGCGTGCCCTTGATGCTCGGCACCAGCGCGCTGAGGCTCTCGCAGGTCTCGGCCGACTCGCCGGCGCAGCAGCCCGCCGCCGGGGTGCCCGGGCAGAACGCCGAGAAGCAGCCGCCGAATTTCTCGTTGCAGACCTCGCCAGCGCCCGCGTCGCAGGTTCCGCAGGTGCCGCCGCAGCCGTCCGGGCCGCAGCTCTTGCCGTCGCATTGCGGCTTGCAGCCCTTCTCGCAGGTGCCCGAGTCGCTGCACCAGCTGCCCTTGGCGCAGGAGCCGCACGAGCCGCCGCAGCCGTTGTCGCCGCAGACCTTGCCCTTGCAGTCGGGCACGCAGCAGGTCTGCAGCTGCGGGTTGCAGGTCTGGCCGAAGGGGCAGAAGCCGCAGTACCAACCGCAGCCGTCGTCGCCGCAGGTCTTGCCGTCGCAGTCCGGCACGCAGGTACAGGTGCCGTCGGCGGCGCAGCCCTTGCCGGCCTCGCAGGTGCCGCAGGAGCCGCCGCAGCCGTCGCTGCCGCAGCTCTTGCCGTTGCAATCCGGGGTGCAGGCGACGCAGGTGCCCTTCTCCCCGCAGGCCTGGTTGGCCCCGCAGGTGCCGCAGGAGCCGCCGCAGCCGTCGTCGCCGCAGGTCTTGCCGTCGCATTTCGGCTTGCAGATGCACTGGCCGCCGGCGTCGCAGGTCGCGTCGCCAGCGCAGACGCCGCACGAGCCGCCGCAGCCGTCGCCGCCGCAGGCCTTGCCGGCGCAGTCGGTGGCGCAGATGCAGATGCCGTTGGTCGGGCAGGTCCAGCCGTCCTGGCAGGTGCCGCAGGAGCCGCCGCAGCCGTCGTCGCCGCAGTTGCGCGAGGAGCAGTCGGGGGTGCAGGGGCCGCCGCATTGGCGGAGGAAGTTGGCGCCGGGGTCTTCGGTGCCGACGGTGGCGCAGTCGTAGCGGCCCGCGCCGGGATCCCAGCCGCAGGTGCCGGCGGCGCAGATGGAGGTCGTCTTCTTGCCGAGCGCGTTGCAGGTGTTGAGCGTATCGCCTTGGCAGCAACCCTCGGTGCCGATGGCGCCGCAGGCGTCGGCGCAGGTGAGCGCCACGGCGAACCCGACGCCCTTCGAGGCGATCAGCCGCGTCACGCCGACGAGCTTGCTGGCGTTGCTGACCTGGCCGCCGGTGTTGTCGCCCCAGGCGGTGACCTTGCCGTCGGCGGTGACCGCGAACGAGGCGTTGTTGCCGGCCGCGACCCAGACCACGTCCTTCAGCCCAGCCGGAACCTTGGTTTGGCCGGCGTAGTTGCTGCCCCAGGCGTAGACGGTGCCGTCTTTCGCCAGCGCGACGATGTGCGAGGAGCCCACCGCGATCTGGCGCGCCACCAATCCGGTCGGCACCTGCTTGAGGCTCGACGTGGAGCCCCAGACGAAGACGCTGCCATCGTCCCGGATCGCCGCGAGGGTGTCTTGACCCGCGGCGATCGCCTTGAAGCCGGTCGCGCCGTTGGCGCTCTTCACCTTGTAGCTGCCCCAGGTCACCACGGTGCCGGCGCCGGTGAGCGCGGCGGAGAACTCGTCGCCAGCCGCGACGGCGACGACGTCCTTCAGCCCGGCCGGGACCTTGGTCTCGCCCTTGTCGTTGTTGCCCCAGGCGACGACGGTGCCGTCCTTGCGGGCCGCGACGACGTGGATCGAGCTCGCGGCGGCGGTGACGATGCCGGTCTTGCCGACCGCGCCGGCCTTGATGCCGAAATGCTCGCCACCCCAGGTCGCGAGCGTGCCGTCGTGCAGAACCGCGACAGTGGGCACGGCCGAGACGGCGATGTCCTTGACCCGCTTCAGGTCCTTCGGCACCGCCGTGCGCTCGAGGGCGTCGAAGCCCCAGGCCGTCGGCAAGCCGCAAGGGCTGATGCAGCCGGGCGGGTTGGTGTCGTTGCCGACCGCGCCGACGGTGCAGACCGGGCATTGGCCGGTCGCCAGATCGCAGGGCATATCGCCCGAGCAGGTGCCGCAGAGGCCGCCGCAGCCGTCGGGGCCGCAGCTCTTGCCGTCGCAATTCGGCTTGCAGGCGCACATCTGGCCGCCACCGTCGGCGGCGCAGGTGGCGATCACGCCGGCGGTCTTCACGTCGCCGTAGCACGGGTCCTTGAAGGGGACGTGCCAGTCGGTGGTGGAGCAGCTCTGCTTGCCGACGCATTGCGCGATGAACCAGGCGATCTCGCCGCTGGCGTCGCAGGCGCCTTGCTCCAGCACCGGGCAGCTGCCTGTGAGCTGGCCGTATTCGGCGAATTTGATGCCGGTGATCTGCTGGCCCTCGGGGCACTCCAGCTTCAGCGTCTCGCCGTCCTTGGCGGTGGCACAGATATCGGTCTGCTTGCCGCTGCACTGCTGGCCGGGCCCGCATTCGCCGCAAGAGCCGCCGCAGCCGTCGTCGCCGCAGATCTTACCGGTGCAGTCGGGCTTGCAGATGATCGGGCATTGCTGCTGCCACTCGGTCATCGGCGCGGCGCTGCCGTCGGTGCCGCAGCCGTACAGGCCGGTCGAGGGGTTCCAGCCGCAGGTGCCCGGGGCGCAGACCTTGTCGACCAGCTGGCCCTTGTCGCAGACCGAGTAGACATCGCCGGTGCAGCAGCCGAGCGGCGTGACCGAATAGCACGACGCGCTGCAGGTGACGGCGCAGAAGTTGGTTCCGCTCTGGCTCATGCCGAAGCCCGTCACGCCCGAGAGGGTGGTGATCGTCGGCACCGCGGCGTTGGCCGCCTGCAGCACCTTGACCACGCCGTTGCCGGTCAAGACGCCGATCGCGTTGGATGCGCCCTGGACGTCGAGTGCGCCCTTGATCTTGGCCGCCTGCGCAACGATGGCCGGATCGCCGGCGAACTGCGAGCTGTCCGGGATGCGCCAGGCGACCAGCGAGCCGTCGGCCTGCAACGCGACGGCCTCCCGCTCGCTGAAGGCCAACTTGGTCGCCTTGAGGTTCGCCGGCGCGGCGTTCTTCAGCTCGGGCGCGAAGCCAGAGTTGCCGCTGGCGAAGAGCTCGGCCGTGCCGTCGGCCTTGACCAAGCCGATCATGCCAGCGCTGCCGTAGACGCCGACGTAGCCCTTCTTGCCGTCGAGGCCGAAGACCGACTTCGGGTCGCCCCAGGCGCGGACGGTGCCGTCGGCCTGCAGGGCGACGAAGGCGTAGAGGCCCGCGGCGATCTGCACCACGTCCTTCAAGTCGGTCGGGACCTTGGTCTCGCCGGCGTTGTCGTTGCCCCAGGCCGAGACCGTGCCGTCTTTGTGCAGCGCAGCGACGCACTCGCTGCCGGTGGCGATGGCGGCGACGTTGGTGGCCTTGTTGGCGCCGGCGATGATGCCCCAGGTCGGCTCGTATTGGTTGACGTAGAACTCGACGCCCCAGGCCTTCATCGTGCCGTCGAAGCCGACGGTGAGCCAGAAGTGGTCGTCGCTGATCAGGCCGCATTGCCGCATGGCGGTGAGCCCGGCGGGCTCGACCAGCTTGTTCGAGAGCCCGTGGGTGATGCCGCAGGCCGGCGCCTCGGGGCAGGCGGTGCCGCCGCAGAGGCCGCCGCAGCCGTCGCTGCCGCACGCCTTGCCGCGACAATCGGGGCTGCAGCCGCAGGTCTGCGCCGCCAGGTCGCCGGGCTTCGCCTCACCCTTGGTGCCGCAGGCGAAGGTCGACTTTCCGGCGTCCCAGCCGCAGGTGCCCGCCGCGCAATCGGTCGCGACGACCTTGCCGCCGGTGCAGATCTGCAGCCCGTCGGCCTTGCAGCAGCCGCTGGCCTCGACCGGGCCACAGGCGCCGGCGCAGGCGAAGGCGATGAGCCGGGAGCTGTCGCCGGCAGAGAAGAGCCGCTGCACGCCGGTCCACTTCAGATCAACGATGGTCTTCGCGACGCCGTAGCCGCCCCAGGCGACGACGGTGCCGTCGGCCTGCAGCGCGTAGCTGGTCGTGATGCCGGCGCCGACCGCGACGACGTCCTTCAGCCCGGTCGGCACCGTGCTCTCGCCATCGGCGTTGCTGCCCCAGGCGACGACGCTGCCGGTCGCCGTCAGCGCGACCAGGTGCGACTGACCAGCGGCGAGCTGCTTGACCACCAAGCCCTGCGGCACGGCCTTGATCAGCGGCGTCGCGGCGGGGTTGGTCTGGACCGTGCCGAAGACCGCGACCGAGCCGTCAGCGCGGATCGCGGCGAGGTAGGTATCGGCCGCGACGATGCGGACGAAGCTCGAGGCGTAGTCGGCCTCCTTGACCACGTCGCCCGAGCCCCAGCACCGGATCGTGCCGTCGTTGCGGACGATGGCGGAGAACGAGCTGCCGGCGGCGACCGCGATGCCCTTGCCGAGGTTCTTGATGAAGTTCTCGTAGTTCTGGACCGTGACCTGCTCGGCGGCGGTGAGGACGGTGCCGTCCTTCTGCAAGCCGACGACGTGCGAATCACCGACGGCGATGGCGGCGAGGTTGCTCCACTGCGCGACCGCGGGGCCGGCGCCAGGGCTGTTGGGCATGACGAGCCCGGCCGTGCCGTCGCTCTTGACCCAGCCGAGGTTCAACGCCCGAATGCTGAAGTCGGTGACGCCCGGCAGGCTCGCGGGCGCCGCGAACGAGGGGTCGAAATTGGCGTTGCTCGGGTAGGCGAGGACCTGGTCGCAGACGGCAAAGGCCGGCGTCGCCCAGCCCGTCAGCGCGAGCAGCAGCAGGAGTCGGGACGCTGCGCGAACCAACGTCGGCGTCGGCATGGAGGTCCGGGGAATCGAGAAGTAGGGGGCGCGCATCGGCCGTGCCTCCGCGAAGTGTGCCGCGCGGGGAGCACAATCGTACAACCCGCAACAGCACCACGCGTTTTCGAGTGCCATGCCGGTCATGCCGAGGAAGCGGGCCGGTCGTGGTACCTTGACGAGAGCATCAAGCTACGCTCACCGGATCGTGACAGCAAGACCGCCGCGTGCCGATGGACAGCGCCCGCCACTTGCGCTTGGATCGCGCCCTCACGGTCCGCCGCCCGCCACCGAGGAGCCCCGATGTCCACGTCGCAGTTGCCGTCCGTCGACCCGACCCGCACCGCCGCCTGGGCGACGCTGCAATCCGAGCGCGACGCCCTTTCCGGCACGCACCTGCGCGCGCTCTTCGCCGCCGACCCGGGCCGCTTCGCGCGCTTCTCGCTGCGGCTGCACGGCCTGCTCTTCGACTACAGCAAGCAGAAGGTCCGCGCCGAGACGGTGCAGGCGCTGCTCGCGCTGGCCGAGCAATGCGGTGTACCCGCGGCGATCGAGGCCATGTTCGCCGGCGCCCGGATCAACGCCACTGAGGACCGCGCCGTGCTGCACACCGCGCTGCGCGATGGCTCGGGCGGTCCGCGGATGGTGCAGACGCCCGCCGGCGCCGAGGACGTGATGCCGGCGGTGCGCGCGGTGCTGGCGCAGATGCGGGCCTTCGTCGCGGCGCTTCACGAGGGCAGCTGGCGCGGCGCGACCGGCCGGCAGATCCGCCACGTCGTCAACATCGGCATCGGCGGCTCGGACCTCGGTCCGGCGATGGTCGTCCGCGCGCTCGAGCCCGATTGGCTGCCGCATTGCCGGGTGCACTTCGTCAGCAACGTCGACGGCGCGCACCTCGCCACCACCCTCGCGCCGCTCGACCCGGCCGAGACGCTCTTCGTCGTCGCCTCGAAGACCTTCACCACGCAAGAGACGCTGACCAACGCCCACTCGGCGCGGGCCTGGCTGACCGGCGCGCTGGGCGAGGACGCCGTCGCCAAGCATTTCGTCGCGCTCTCGACCCACGAGGCGGCGGTGCGCGCGTTCGGCATCGACCCGGCCAATATGTTCGCGTTCTGGGATTGGGTCGGCGGGCGCTACTCGCTCTGGTCCGCCATCGGCCTGCCGATCGCCTGCGCCGTCGGGATGGACGGCTTCGAGGCGCTGCTGCACGGCGCCTACGAGGTCGACACCCACTTCCGCAGCGCGCCGCTGGGCGAGAATATCCCGGTGCTGATGGCGCTGCTCGGGGTGTGGAACCACAACCTGCTCGGCAGCACTGCGCACGCCGTGCTGCCCTACGACCAATCGCTCGAGCGCTTCGCCGCCTTCTTGCAGCAGGCCGATATGGAGAGCAACGGCAAGCGGACCACGCGCGACGGCGGCGCCGTCGGCTGGTCGACCGGGCCGGTCGTGTTCGGCGAGCCGGGCACCAACGGCCAGCACGCGTTCTACCAGCTGATCCACCAGGGCACACAGGTGATCCCGTGCGATTTCATCGCTTGTGCCAGGAGCCGCCACCCGCTCGGCGACCACCACGACAAGCTCCTCGCCAACTTCCTCGCCCAGCCCGAGGCGCTGATGCGGGGCAAGACCGAGGCCGAGGCGCGCGCCGAGCTGGTCGCCGCCGGCAAGGACGAGGCCGCCATCGCGGCGCTGCTGCCGCACAAGGTCTTCCCTGGCGACCGACCGAGCAGCGCGCTGCTGCTCGACGCGCTGACGCCGCGGACGCTCGGCCAGCTGATCGCGCTCTACGAGCACAAGATCTTCGTCCAGGGCGTGCTGTGGAACGTCTACTCGTTCGATCAATGGGGCGTCGAGCTCGGCAAGCAGCTCGCCGGCGCGATTCTGCCCGAGCTGCAGGGCGGCCCGGCGCAGGTGCACGACAGCAGCACCGCCGGGCTCATCGCCGCGATCGCGGCGCTGCGCTGAGGCCGCATGACCAGCCACGAACACGTCTACCTGCTCTGGACCTGCAGCGACTGCGGCCACGCCGGCATCCCCGCCAGCCCTGACGCCCGCCACTGCCCGGCATGCGGCCACGTCCGCACCTTCGTCGAATTCGACGCCGCCGGCTTGGCGGGCAGCGACGCCGATTGGCAGCAGCAGGCGCACCACCCGATCCCGCCCGACGTCGTGGCGCGCCTGCAAGCCGCCGGTCCGAACTGGTTCTGCACCAACTGCTCGGCCGACAACTACGGCGACGAGCCGAGCTGCCACCACTGCAAGGCGACCCGCGACGCCAGCGACGCCGTGCTGCGCGAAGCCGCCGACTTCGAGACCTTCGAGGCCTACATGAAGGGCGACCGCGGCGCGACCGCGGACCTGGTCGAGCAATTCGGCGCCTACGCCGGGATGCGCGCCGCGCACGGCCTCTCCTTCTCGATGGACGACGTGAAAGAGGGCCAGCTCGAGCGCGCGCAGCAGGGCCGCTCGGCCTTCGCCAGCGAGATGGACGCCGAGCAGCACCACAGCGCGCGGCCGGCGTGGGAGCTCGCGGATTTGCCGTCGGCGGTCGAGTCGATGGGCGGCGACGCGCGCGCCACCGTCGCCGGTGGTGGCGTCGGCCGCGACGACGACGCCGACCCGCTCGGCCTGCTCGCCGAGCGCCAGGCCCGGCGCCGCAAATGGATGACGCTCGGCCTGGCCGCTGGCGTGCTGTTGCTGCTGCTGGTGGTCGGGCTGGTCTGGGCGTGGCTCTCGCGCACCACGCCGGTCCAAGCCCAGGTGGTGCAACGCCATTGGGAGCACAGGCTCGAGCTGCAGCGCTGGACCCCAGCGGTCGAAGAAGGCTGGAAGCAGGACCTGCGCGAGCGCGCCGAGGTGCCGCCGAGCAAGGGTCGCGCGCCCGTCGCCGGGGTCGCCATCGCGTCCTGCCGCGACGAGCGCCACCACGACGAGCCCTACGTCTGCGGCAAGCAGCAGGCGCCGTGCCAGCACCTGCGGCCAGAGACCGAGACCTACGCCTGCACCCGCAGCGAGCCCTACGAAGAGCGCTACGCCTGCGACAAAGACGAGAGCTACGCCTGCGGCGAGACCTGCAAGACCGAGCGCGGCGCCAACGGCATGGCGACGCGCACCTGCAAGCCGAAGATGTGCACCCGCAAGGTGAAGGGGGAGTGTACCCGCACCGCGACCAAGCAGGTGCCCGACCGCTGCACCCGAACGGTGAACAAGCCGATGCACGCCTTCGATACGGTCGACAAGATCTGCCAGCGCCCGGTACTGGCGAAGCGCTGCCGCTACCGCACCCAGCGCTGGGAACCGGCCGGTGAGCGCAAGCTCGAGGGTGAGGACGCCCCGACTTGGCCCGAGAACCCCGCAGATCCGGCCTTGCGCGGCAAGCGGCACGCCCGCTATCGCGTCACGGTCGGTTGTCCCAGCGGCTGCACCGGGCAGCAGCAGGTCGAGGTCGACGCGGCGACGTTTGCCAAGCTGAAGGTCGGCAGCGCGGTCACGGGTGAGGTCGACCGTCACGGCGTGCTGCAGCCGTTGACCGCCGCGCGGCTGCTCGCCCCAGCGGCGCCGTAGCCGCGCCTACAACGACGCGAGGTAGGCGACCAAGGCAGCGACCTGCTCAGCGTCGAGCTTGCTGGTCGTGCCGTGCTTGTCGCCACCGCCGCAGGCCGTGTTGCTGAAGCGCTCCTTCAGGGTGCTCGCGCAGCCGTCGTGCATCAAAGGCAGGCGCGCGCCGACGCCGAGTAGGCTGGGCACCTGCAGCGGCCCCATCGAGGTGCCGACGTTGTAGCTCTGGTTGTCGGTGAAGCGCGGCCCGGAGTGGCACGAGGCGCAGCCGGTGCCGGTGGATTCGAAGAGGGCCTTGCCCTTGGCGACCAGCGCCGCGTCCAAGCCGGGCGCTGCGGCTGGCACCGGCAGCTTGTCGAGCCAGGCGAGCAGATCGCCTGCGGCGTCCGGGCTCATCGGCTCGCCACCCATGCGCTGCACGAAGACGTCGTCCATCAGCGCGCCGAGGTCGGCGAAATCGGCGTTCCAATGGTAGGGCGCGGTCGAGGCGAGGCCGCCCCAGAGCGATTGGGTGCGCAGCTTGCCGAGCGGCTCGAAGGTCCAGACGCGGCCGTCTTCGCGGCCCTCGGGGTGGCAGCCGGCGCAGGCCATGCCGAAGATGGTGGCGCGGTGGAAGAGGTCGTGGCCGGGATCTGCGGTCTTTTCACCACCGAGGGCGATCTTCAGGGTCTCGCCCTTGCCGTCGTAGACGACCAGCATCGGCGCGCGGGTCTGAACCAGCAGCGTCTCGCTCCCCGGCACGAATTCGACCGCGACCGGAGTCTCGCCGAGCTCCAGCACGCCGAAGCCGGTGGCCTGCAGGTTGCCGTCGCCGAAGAAGCAATGCTCGTCCTTCGAGGCCAAGATCTGCTCCATCGCATAGACCGTGACCCGGGTGCTGCCGGCAGCCGCGGCGGCGACCCGCTTGCCGTCCGCCGAGACCGCGACGTCGACCACGAGCGGCATCTGGAAGAGCGAACCCAGCGCGCCCTTGGTGATCGAAGCGCCGTTGGGGGCGAGGACCGCCAGCGAGCTGTGCACGACCCCGTCCTTGCAGGTGCCACCGGTATAGCCGCCCTGCCCCTCGAAGAGGCCGATCGGTGCGTTCAGGCCGCGCTGGTGCGCGATGATGGTGCGGCCATCTGCCAGCACCCGCATCCGCCAGGCCACCGAAGGGGTGAAGGCGCCGGGCTTGGACTGCACGCTCGGCACGAGGAAGAGGTCGTCGAATTTCCCGTCGGCGTCGATCCGCATCACCTGGGCGCTGCGGAAGCGCGTCAGCTGCAGCCCCGAGCCGACGATCGCGACGTCGCGGAGGTCGTCGGCGACGAAGAGGCGGCGCTTCTCGGGGCCGTCGTCGGCCGGCAGCGTCACCAACTCGCCGGTCGCGCAGGCGACGTGCAGCGAGCCCTTGGCGGCGTCCCAGGCGAGGCCGCGGACGTCGCCGCAGACCGGCCGCCGCTGCAGCAGCACGCCCTTGTCGACGTCGATGCGCGCCACCGCGCCGCCGCGGCGCAGACCGACGAAGGCCACGCCGGGCGGACCGAAGACGACGCGGCCCGGCTCGTCGTGCGGCTGCAGCGCGATATTCGTCACGTTCTGGTCGGCGAGCCGAACCACCGAGACGCGGTCGCGCTCGACGTCGGCGACCACCGCGATCGCGCCGTCGGCCGAGACCGCGAGCGTGCCGCCGGTGATGGCTGCGGTGCCGGCGCTCGTCCCCAGCTTCGAAGCTGCACCGGTGGTGTCGTCCGGCGCAGCGTCGGTGGCAGGCGCGGCGTCCCCGACCGTGGCGTCCGCAGCGTCGCCGCCAGTGGCTTGCCCGTCGGAGCTCACGCCGCCGCCCTCGCAGCCGGCGAGCGCCAACAACGCCGCTGCAATGAGCCAGAATCCAGACCGAAGCGTCGTCTTCATGATGACCTCACAAGTGCCCGCCGACGCCGCGAAGGGTCGATCCTGCACATTCGAATGCCGCAACCATGTCCAACCTGCAGGGCCAGCGTAGCCGCTCGAGCGGCGCGGCTGCAAGGCGAAATCCGCGACCGGCGCTGCGCGGCGCGATTGCGCCACGCCGGCCCGCCACCTAGGCTCGCCCGCCATGAAGAGAGACGACCCCCTGCCGAACCTGCACGCCCCCGTCCCCGGCCCGGCCAGCCGCGCCTGGTTGCAGCGCCTTCGCGCGGTCGAATCGCCCAACGTCACCGCCATCGGCGACGACTTCCCGGTGGTCTGGCAGCGGGCGCGCGGCGCGTTGGTCTGGGACGTCGACGGCAAC
This sequence comes from Deltaproteobacteria bacterium, assembly GCA_020632665.1. Taxonomy (GTDB): domain Bacteria; phylum Myxococcota_A; class UBA9042; order UBA9042; family UBA9042; genus JACKFC01. The sequence goes on along the minus strand of JACKFC010000010.1, from coordinate 132,361 downwards.
CGCTACCTCGACGCCGGCAGCGCGTTCGGCGTCGCCTTCATCGGCCACGGCCACCCCGCCGTGCGCGAAGCCGCCCACGCCCAGGTCGACACGCTGCTGCACGGGATGGGCGATGTGCACCCGCCGACGGCCCGCATCGCGCTGCTCGAGCTGCTCGACGTGCTCACGCCGGGCGATTTGGGCCACGGCGTGCTCTGCACCGGCGGCTCGGAGGCGGTCGAGGTCGCGCTGAAGACGGCGATGCTCGCCACCGGAAAGCCCGGGATCGTGGCGTTCTCCGACGGCTACCACGGCTTGACCCTCGGCGCGCTGGGCGGCACGGCGCGGCCGGATTTCCGCGGCCCCTTCGCGCGCTGGGTGCCGGGGCCGACGACCTTCTGCGCCTACGCCACCGACGCCGCGACGCGCGATCGGGTGCTCGCCGAGGTCGAGGCGGCGCTGACAGACCCACAGGCCCCGGCCGGGGTCGTGCTGATCGAGCCGCTGCAGGGCCGCGGCGGCACGCGGCTGCCGGCGCCGGGGCTACTCGCCGGGTTGCGCGCGCTCTGCGACGCGCACGGGGCCTTGCTCTGCTTCGACGAGATCTTCACCGGCTGCGGTCGCACCGGCGCCTTCTTCGCCTGCGAGCACCCCGACCTGGGCGCCCCGGATGGCGTGCTGCCGGACCTGCTCTGCATCGGCAAGGCGCTCGGCGGCGGCTTCCCGGTCTCGGCCTGCCTCGGCCGACCACAGGTGATGGCGGCGTGGGGCCCCTCGGCCGGCGAGGCGCTGCATACCTCGACCTTCCTCGGCCACCCGGTCGCGGCCGCGGCGGCGGTGGCGGCGTTGACGGCGATCCGCGACGAGGGCCTGGTCGCGCGGGCCCGCGACGACGGCGCCGCGCTACTGGCGACGCTGCGCGACGCGCTCGGCGACCACCCCGCGGTGCGTGAGATCCGCGGCCGGGGCCTGATGCTCGGCGTCGACCTCGGCGACGGCGGCCTCGCCTGGCGCGTGGTGCTGGGCTGCTTGCGCCGTGGAGTGCTGCTGCTGCCCTGCGGCACCGGCGGTCACGTCGTACAGCTCACGCCGCCGGCGGTCATGAGCGCCGCGCAGCGGACCTACGTGGTCGACGTGCTGGTCGACGCGGTGCACGAACAAGCCCAAACCGCAGCCTGAGAGCACGCCGCGCGGCGGCGCGTACCAGGTTCAGCGGACGAAGACGCCGTGGCTGTTCCAGTTGTACGTATTGCTGTTGGCATAGCCCCAGTTGTGCGCGTTGATCGCGTACGCATCGTCGCTGTTCGCCTTGGCGTCGACGTAGCCACCGCCAACCGCGAAGTCCGTGACGCAGCGGGACCGCGCGAAATTGCTGTCGCCGTATTGCTGCGGACCACTGTCCCAGGCGTCCCAGTCCATCATCGACGCACCGACCACGCCACCCGAGTGACCGTGGGCGATGTTGTGACCCGCGATGCCCGGGGTGTGGTTGTAGTTCCAATCCGCCGTGAGGAAGCCGTAGGCGAGGCTGGAACAATCGCGATGCCAGCGCGGGTCGCCGTTGTAGTCGAGGTTCTGCACCGCGCCGAAGAGCCGATTCGTGGTGTAGACCCGCGCGCCGGCGTCGACGACCTTCCACATGCTGGCGTAGCTGTCGCGGTGGCCCCAGGCGAGGTTGCGCTCGGGCTTGGCGAGCGAGCGGATCATCACGTCCGAGAAGGGCACGGTGTCGTAGGCCGGGCAGAGCGCGTTCTCGTCTTTGGTCGTGGTGCAATCCTGCCCGGTGATCGGCGTCTTGTTGCGCCACTGCGCGGTGTTGATGCGGTTCATCGTCTTGTCGTTGCCCTTGACCTTGGCGACCAGGGTCCAGCCGCCACCGCCGGTCTCCTGGTCGCAGTAGGCCTGGTAGGCGTCCTTGCCGCCCGCACCGTCCGGGTCGATCCAATAGGTGCCGCTCTTGATGCCGGGGGCGCGGTCCTTGATGGCCTTGCAGCTCGCGCCGGCGGTCGCCTGGTCGAGACCGAGGACCTCGGGGAACCACTTCTTGCCGTCGCAGACCTGGATCGCGGCGAGGTGCGTGCTGTAGCGGATGGCGCCGACGCTGAACGTATCGCAAGGCGCGGTCTCGTTGGCGAGGACGAGGTTGCCGCCGACGCCGATCTTCTTGGTCGAGAGCGTCTGGATGGCGATCGACCAATCGAGGATCATGCCGTCGCTCTTGCTGTCGAGGTCACAGAGGGCGTCGTTGCCGGCGGCCTGCTTGATGCAGTAGCTGGTATCCTTGACCTTCAGGTTCCACAGGCCCTTGGGGTTCTTGCCGACCCAAGCCTCGAGGTCGCCGGTCTTGGTCGAGGTCGGCACCGGGTAGGTGACCTCGAAGGTCTTGGCGTCCTTGTCGCCGCAGGGATCGCAGAGCGTGATGCCGACCTTCTTGTCGTCGGGCGGCAGCAGGACCATCGCGATGGTCGAGAGGTCGGTGTTGACCACCTTCACCGTGACGGTGAGCTTCTGCGCGACGCCGATATCGGGGAAGGTGAGGTTGCTGACGGCCTCGACGCCGGTGTTGTCCGGGATCGGGATATCCTTGCTGTCGGCCGCGATCACGTCCTGGAACTGGTTGAAGAGCAGGCCGTTGCTGATCTCGTCGACGCCGTCCTTCGGCAGCGCGGCGGGGTCCATCGCGACGACGCACTCGAGGGTGCCGTCGGCCTTGATGCCCTTGACCACCTCGCCGGGCTTGCTGCAGCTGCCGGCTGGGGTCTTGATCCCGGTGAGCTTGCTGCCGTCGCCGACGAAGCTGGTGGCGGTGACGGTCTTGGCCGCGAGGTCGCCGCTCAGCGTCGCGTTCGCGGCCTTGAGGCTGTTGCCACCGAGGTCGACGTCGGCGTCGAACTTGAGCTCGGCGACCGAGACGCAGCCGCTGCAGGCCAGGTCGAGCGCCGGGCCGCCTTTGGTGTTGCTGCCGGCGTAGTTGAAGCCGAGCTTCGCCGCCGCGATCGAGCCGTTGGCGACCTGCGCCGCGCCGATGCAGCCGTCGCAGGCGACCGACGCCGCCGCGAGGGCGTAGGGCGCGGCGTGCAGCGCTTGGCGCGGGAGCTCCGGATCGCTGCCGACGGTGATGCCGAGCCAGCCGCTCATCGCGCCGAGCGCGGCGGCGTCGATGGTCTTGGTCGCGCCGAGCACGGCGGTGAAGCGGCCGCCCTTGATCGACACCTTGACCGGCCCCTCGCTCCAAGCCGCGGCGTTGGCGTCCTTGCTCGCGTAGAGCGCGAACGTGACGTCGTAGTCGCCGTCTGCGGCAGGCGCACCGCCGGCCGAGAGCAGCACGCCCTCGACGAGCGTGGTGCCGGGAGCGGCGAAGGTCAGCGTCGGCGGGAGCAGCAGCGCGAGGAGAAGAAGCTGGGGAAGAAGGCGGGGAAGACGCATCGATCGCATAGGGAACTCCGTCGCCGCGGGCGGGGCACGTCGGCTACGACGGAGCGTAGCTGCAGCCCGGCCGGACGCAAGTCGATCGTGGACGCTGGATGGCCAATTGTGCAGACTCTCGGCCGCACCGGGGCGGTGCAGCACGAGCGCGCGGGCGATCCGGGCAGGGGGAGCGGACGATGCAATTCGACGTGGTGATTCGCGGTGGGACGGTGGTCGACGGCAAGGGAGGCGCGCCGTTCGCGGCCGACGTCGGCATCCGCGACGGCAAGATCGCCGCGATCGGAGCGAACCTCGGCCCCGGCACGCGCGAACTCGACGCCGCCGGCGCGCTGGTGACGCCCGGTTTCGTCGATATCCACACCCACTACGACGGCCAGGTCAGCTGGGATCCGGACCTGATGCCCTCCTCGGTGCACGGCGTCACGACGGCGGTGATGGGCTCGTGCGGCGTCGGCTTCGCGCCGGTGCGCAAGAGCGATCGCGACCGCCTGATCGCCCTGATGGAAGGCGTCGAAGACATCCCGGGCACCGCCCTCGCCGAGGGCATCAACTGGCGTTGGGAGTCGTTCCCCGAGTACCTCGACGCGCTCGCCGCCATGGAGCGGACCATCGACGTCGCGGCGCAGGTCACCCACGACCCGCTGCGGGTCTACGTGATGGGCGACCGCGCGGTGCACGACGAAGCGGCGACGCCCGACGATATCGCGCAGATGCGGCAGGTCCTGGTCGAGGCCCTGCGCGCCGGCGCCTTCGGCTTCTCGACCGGTCGCAGCGACAACCACCGCGGCAACCGTGGCGAGCACACCCCCGCAGCCGAGGCTGCTGGCGCGGAGCTCTCCGGCATCGCGGCGGCCTTCCACGAGGTCGACCACGGCGTGGTGCAGGCCGTCTCGGACTTCGACATGTACGAGGGGCCGGACAAATTCGACGGTGAATTCGACCTGCTCGAGCAGATGGCCAAGGTCGCCGGCCGGCCGCTCTCGGTCTCGTTGATGCAGCGCGACCAGGCGCCGAACCAATGGCAGCGCATCCTGCAGCGGGTCGACGCCGCCCGCGCCGCTGGTCTCGACGTCCGGGTTCAGGTCGGCGCCCGCGCGATCGGTGTGCTGCTCGGCCTCGAGGCGACCTTCCACCCCTTCATGGGCTTCCCCAGCTACAAGGCGATCAGCCACCTCCCGCTGGCCGAGCGCGTCGCGCAGATGCGCGATCCGGCGTTCCGCGCCCGCGTACTCGGCGAGACCTCGGAGAAGGTCGCCGGCGACGGCAGCGCGATCCCGCCGTTGGCCGACATGCTGCTGGCCCAGATCGAGATGATCGCGATGCGGATGTTCGTCCTCGGCGAAGACCCGAACTACGAGCCCAGCCTCAGCGAGAGCATCGGCGCCAAGGCCCGCGGCACCGGCACGCCGGTCCTGGGTGCCGTCTACGACGCGCTGCTCGAGGACGACGGCCGCGCGTTGATCTATTTCCCGCTCTACAACTACCAACACGGCAACCTCGACGAGCTGCACACCATGTTGACCCACCCCGCAGCGCTGCCCGGCCTCTCCGACGGCGGCGCACACGTCGGCACCATCTGCGACGCCAGCTTCCCGAGCTTCCTGCTGCAGCATTGGGGCCGCGACCGCGACCACGGCCGGATCCCGGTCGAGCGGCTGATCCAGATGCAGGCGGCCGACACCGCCGCCTTCGTCGGCCTGCACGACCGCGGCACGCTCGAGGTCGGAAAGAAGGCCGACGTCAACGTCATCGACCACGCCGCGCTGCGCCTCGAGCCGCCGCACCTGGTGCAGGACCTGCCGGCTGGTGGCCGCCGCCTGCTGCAGCGCGCCCACGGCTATCGCGCGACCCTGGTCTCGGGCGTCGTCATCGCCGAGAACGGCGAGCTCACCGGCGCCCGCCCCGGCAAGCTCCTGCGCGCCGGTCAAAGCTGAAATGGCTCGATTCAGGCTCCCCCTCCTGCTCCTGCTCTGCGTGAGCGCCAGCTGCAGCACAAACGACGGATCGAAGAAGCCCGGCGCTGAGGCAGACGTCGCGGCCGATGCGCAGGCGGGTGTCGATGCCGCCTTGGATGCGGACGCTGACGGTGAAGCCGGCGCCGACGCCGACGCCGACGCTGTTGCCGACGCGGACGCTGTTGCCGACGCTGACGCTGTTGCCGACGCTGAAGCCGACGCTGAAGCCGATGCCGACGCCGTCGCTGTTGCCGACGCGGACGCTGAAGCCGATGCTGTTGGCGACGCGGTTGACGATGGTTCTTTTGCGGATTGCGGCAACGGATGTGACGTACTCGCGCCCAATCCCGACACAGCCTCCGACGTCGCGTTGGACGCGACCATCGACAGCGGTGCGACCACGGACGCCGCGGCCGAGGACGTCGAGACCCAAGACACGACGCTCGTCGACGCCGCCGACACCGAAGACGTCGCGGACACCGAAGACGTCGCCGACACCGCAGACGTCGCGGACACCAAAGACGTCGCGGACATCGAAGACGTCGCCGACACCCCCGACGCGCCTTCGTGTCCGCCGATGCCGGCGGTCACGCCGAGCTATCTCGCCGAGACGCTGATCTTCCGTCAGGGCGAGGCCGGCTACGCGGGCACCGTCGACCTTCACGTCGCGGCGCCGGCCAACGCCTTTCACCTGCAACACGGCGCCGCGCAATTCGCGTCGGACCCGCGCTCGCCCTATTTCGCGGTGTCGGCGGACGCGACGCGTGGCTATACGAGCGGCGGCCAGCCGTCGGGGGCACAGGCGCAGGGCAGCGGTGATATCGTCGGGTTGCTCCGCTTCGAGGGCATCGTCGGCGCCGGCGATCGACGGATCGCGACCGGGACGACGATCCAGTCGGCGAAGCTGATCTTGACGCGCGCGGCCGGCACGGTGCCGATCAGCTTGCACACCGCCGATGGCTGGACGGCAGAGACGCGATGGGCGGATTTCGGCGCGACGCCGGGCCCGCAAGCGGGAGAGGACTTCACCGGCGACCTCGACGCGTACGTCGGACCGCCCTGGCCGGACCCGCCGGAGATCGACGTGACGGCGGCCTTGCAGGCCCGCGTTGACGCCGGCCAGGATCCGTCCTGGGCACTCCTGGGTCGCGGCGAGATCAGCAGCGCGACCGTCCCGGCCGGCAAGCTCGGCAAGGTCGCCAAGGTGCGGGTCGGGCTGAAGCTCGCGACCCAAGCGCGCGGTGACCTGGTCGTGACACTGCACCACGGCGATCGCCATGCGCTCTTGCTCGACCGCATCGGACGCTTCAACTGCTCCACAGAGACGTCGTCCGTGGCAGCCGACCTCGACGTCGTGCTCGACGACGCAGCCACCACCTCGGTCCACAGCCTGGGCAAGGGCGCAGCCGTCGGCACCTTTGCGCCGGACGCGAGTTGCCTCGCGCGGCCCCTGTGTGGCGGTCCGACGGGTGGGCTCTGCGGCATCCCGGCGGCGGGCCCGTGGTGGCTCGAATTTCGCGACGAATACCGCGCGACTTCCGCGGAGACCGAGCTGCAACAAGCCTGGATCGAGATCACCGATGACGCGGGCGCCGTCTTCAAGCTCGATCTACCCGCCGGGGTCAAGGTGGTGAACCGCAACCACGGCGAGCAGCAGACCGTGTTTTGGTCCAGTGAGGCGGCCGATGCCACCGCCCGACCGGCGTTGGCCGTCGAGGTCCCGGCCGCGCTGCGCTTCGAGGCAGCCGAGCTGCAGACCGTCGGCATGGCCGTCGCGGCCACCGTCACCGTCCGCGTCAAGGTCCCGGCAGGCCCCTCTGCGACCACCCCAACCGCGATGGTGGTGAGCGCGACGCCCGAGGGCGTCGTCGAGGTGCCGAATTGCCCGATCCCGCTCGACGCCGGCGAGGGCTGGGTCGAGGTGCCGCTCCAGGTCGTGTCCGCCGGCAAGGTCACGCTCCTGGCCAGCGCACCCGGTCTGCTGCCCGCGACGTTGCAGCTGCAGACCGGCATGTCCAGCGCGGTCGCAGACACGCCGACCCTGCACGTCGCCGCCTCTTCGACCGCCACGGCGCGCTTCCGCCTGCCGCGTGGCGCGGCGGCGGGCCCCTACTCCGTGACGGTCGGCAACGGCGCGTTCGCCACCGTCGCCGGTGCGAAAACGGCCTCGATCTCCGCGACCGGGGCTGGGAACGACCACTTGAGCGTCGAGGTCACGGGCGTTCAGGCCGGCGCGACGACGTTGACGTTGCACGATCCGGCGGGGTCGCTGAATGCCGTGGTGGTGCCGCTGCAGGTCAGCGCGGTGCCGCTGCAGACCTTCGGCTGGCTGATCGAGCCGTTCTGGACCCTGGACCAAGCCGGCGCCGACGCCGACGTCACCGCGACCCTCGCCTTCCAGGCCATCGTCCGTAGCGAGGGTGGCCCCGCTGCCGATACGTTCGTGGTGCGCTGGCGCGACCTGCCGGGCGGCGCCTGGCAGACCACCGCCGCGCCGACACGCAGCGAGGTCGGGAGCGCAGGGCACTGGAATTTCCGGGCCTCCGTGCCGCGCGGAGCGATCGGCAAGGTGCGCGAGGTCGAGGTGCGTCAGCTGCGCGACGGCAAGCTGGTCGGAACGCCGCACGTGCGGACGGTGCGTCCGTCGGTTGGCAAGAAGGGTACATGGAGCGCTGTCATGGTCGGCAACCACGGCATCGGCTCGGTCGAGGCGGTCGACGCCCTCGCGAACCTCGGCAAGAGCCCTCCGGACCTGCTCTTGACGATTGGCGATATCGTCTACGACCGCGGCGAGTGGTACGGCTACGCCGCGCGCGCGTTCGGCACCATCGCCGCGATCATCAGCGAGGCGACGTTGGTCGTGGCGCTCGGCAACCACGACCGACAGACCGAAGACGGCCTACCGATGGCGACGAATATGCTGCCGCCGAAGCCAGGCGCACCGAAGACCACGTTCAGCGGCCTCGACTATCGCTTCGACTTCGCCAACGCGCGCTTCTTCGTGGTGAATACCAGCGGCGGCGGCGCCCAACCAGGGGTCACGGCTTGGCTCGAGGCAGAGCTGAAGGCGTCGCCCGCGGATTGGAATATCGTCGTCAGCCACGAGCCGCCCTATACCCACCCCTCGACCGTGCCGGATCGACAAGGCTCGCCCGGGGTGCTGAGCGGCATCCTGGCACCAGCGATCGCCGGCGGCGCCGACCTCCTGCTCGCCGGCGCGCCGCACTCGTTCCAGCGCTACCTGCCGGTCACGGCTGTGGTCGGAGGCGCGGAACAGGTGCAGACCTCGAGCTGCGCGGCTGGCCCCGGCGTGCCGCTGATCTATGCCGGCAGCGCGACGTGGTTCCGCGCTCCGAAGACGGCGCCGACCTCGCCCCTGCCGACGCCGATGCACGCCTATCTCCCTGCGGTCGGCCACGGCCGGCTGACCTTCACCGGCGACACGCTGAAGGTCGAGATGGTCTCGCCACAGGGCAAGGTCCTCGATTCGTGGACGCGCCAGCGATGCAGCGCCGCCGCGCCGTGCAGCTGCACAGCGCCTTGATGCGGCGGACGATTGACGCTCTCGGGGGCCGTGGCTAGGGTCCGCCCCCGCTGCGCGATGGAGAGCCAAGCTGTGTCGACCCCCGAGACCCCAGCGAAAACAAAGCCCCCCGGCCTGCTGGCCGCGGTGATCGGCTTGTTGCTGGCCATCGCGGTGACCGCGGTCGCGGCGACGCAGCGCCCGCTGGCCCGGGTCGGCAACCTCGACGTCAGCGAGAGCGCCCTGCCGAGCCGCTACCTGATGCTGCACAAGACCGAGCCGAACGCGGCCTATTTGGTCGAGCGCCGCAACTCGACGATGCGACGCAGCGCGCAGAAGCAGCCGGGGCGCAAGCGTCGACTGCTGCGCTTTCACCTCGCCGCCGCACAGCGCGAGAGCTTCGTGCTGCTGCACAAGCAGGTGCCGACCACGATCTTGCTGCCGGCCGAGGCGCTCGCCGATTGGAGCTACCCCTTCGTCCACGCCTTCGTCCGCGAGCGCCATCCGGATTGGCCGCTGGCGTCGATCCGGCTCGAGCAGCTGCACGTCAATCGGCTCTACCGCGGCCTCTACGTCGCCATCGAGCTGCCGCACGATCCGACCAAGAAGCAGGGTGGCGACGGCTCGCTGCGGACCTTGCTCAGCGTCGACGAGGGCCGGATCCATCGCTTCGACACCCGCTTCGAAGACGGCCCGGGCGCGCTGATGGACCGGATCATCCTCGGTCAATGGCCCAACGTGGCGCCGACGCCGCCCGAGGTCGCATTCCTGCTCCGCCTGCGCGAGGGCCAGGCACCGGTGGCGCCGCAGACCTTCGTCCTCGCCCGCGGCGAGACCGCGGCGCTGCAGCGCTCGCCGACCTTCGTCTCACTCTCCGACGTCTTCGCCGCCGCCTTCGGCCGCCCCGCCGGTCATTACGACGACGCCCGCGCCGCGGCGTGGCTGCTGCGGCCCGACCCGGACGGCGAGCAGCCCTCTGCCGGCTGGGATCCGAGCGCCCGGGCCGAGCTACAGGCCGCGTGGCAGCGCTACCTACCGGCGCTCGCCGCCGCCGTCGTGCTCGACGCCCGCGCCCGTGGCATGGAGGAGCCGACCGCCACAGCGCTGCACGAGAGGCTGCGCAGCGCCGCGCTCGCCGGCCTGCCGCTGACGGCGCCATCCGCCGGGGAGTCGACCCGATGAAGCTGCGTCCACTGCGGCAAGAGCTGAAATACGTCGTCCACCACGACGTCAGAGACGCGCTGATGGCGCGCTGGCAACGCCACCTGATGCCGGCGCCCTTCACCGACGCCTACGCGCGCACGCCGATCCTCTCGCAATATTACGATTCGCCGCTGCTCGCCTTCTACGAGGAGAAGCTCGACGGGATCGAGGTCCGCAACAAGGTCCGCCTGCGCGTCTACGGCCACGACTACAACGCCGGCCAGACCGCCTTCCTCGAGATCAAGCACCGCCGCGGCGACAAGGTCCGCAAATACCGCCAGTTGGTGCGGGACTTCGGCCCCGAGCAGCTCGACCCGGCGAATTGGCAATTCGACGACCCCTCGATGCGCTCGGCCTTCCTCACGCTGCGCGAGCGGTACCGCCTGCGTGCCTCGGCGCAGGTCTACTACCAGCGCGAAGCGTGGGAGGGCGCGGTCGACCCCGATGTCCGCATCACCTGGGATTCGTGCCTGCTGGCGCTGCACCCGGGCGAGCCGCTGTCGCGGCAATTGCTCTTCGATCCACGCCGCCGCATGATGGCCGAGACGCTCGCGGTGCTGGAGATCAAGGCGACGCGCGGGCTACCGCCTTGGGTCCACGAAGGTGTCGTGGCCGCGGAGTTGCGCCAACAGACCGTTCCGAAATACGTCACGGCGGTGGAGGTGCTCGCCATGCACCAGACCGCAGCATCCGGGATCTACGCATGAACGCAGAGACTTCCTTCTTCCTCGACAAGTTGCTGCGGACCGCGGAGCCCGGCCTCTTCTCGGTCGGCGACCTCTTCCTCTCGATGACGGTGGCCTCGTTGCTCGCCTTCGTCCTCTCGAGCGTCTACCGGCACACCCACCGCGGCACGAGCTATTCGCAGTCGTTCCTGGTGACGATGTTCATGATGGCGGTGGCGACCTCGGTCGTGATGCTGATCATCGGCAGCAATATCGCCCGGGCGTTCAGCTTGGTCGGCGCGCTCTCGGTGATCCGCTTCCGCACCGCGGTCAAGGACGCCCGCGACACCGGCTACCTCTTCGCGGCGATGGTCGCAGGCATGGGCTGCGGCACGCAGTTCTACCTGGCGGCGATCAGCATGGTCGGCTTCCTCTCGGCGCTGCTGGTCGGGCTCTACCACGCCGACTTCGGCCTGAAGAAGAAGATGGAGAGCATCGTCCGCGTGACCTTCGACAAGGAAGGCGGCGCCGAGGGCCGGGTCGAGGCTGCGCTGGCGGAGATCTTCGCCGACGTGCGCTTGGTCAACCGCGTGCTCGATATCGCCGAGGGCGCCGACACCAACGTCTACGTGGTGCGCCCCAAGGGTGGCGTCGCGCCGAGCGGCATCGAAGAGAAGCTGCGCCAGACCGCGGGCGTGCGCGAGCTCGCGCTCTACCAGAGCGATCAGCATGCGCCGTTCTGATGCCCTGCTCTCGGCCAATCCGGCCGCGCCGCGCCCGCTCCGCCGGCTGATCGGCTGGATCGCGCTCAGCTTTGCCCTGATCGGCGCTGTCTTCTTCGCCGGCGATCTGCTGCAGCGCTACGTCAGCTACAAGGCCGCGCGCAGCAGCAACGCCGTCGTGCCGCCGACGCTCTTCGGCGCCTTCCGCGACCTCTACGTCAACGCGACGCAGACCCCGCCGATCCGCGACGTGCCCGAGCTGCTCTCGCTCGGCCTGCCGGTCTACGACCTGCGGCTCGAAGCCAAGGCCCTGCGCGCGCTGCACCGCACCGCCGACGAGGTCGTCCGCCACGGCGTCTCGCTCGGCATCGAGCGGCCCGACTACGACGGCCAGCTCTGCGTCGACGGCAGCTGGGTGCCCGTCCGGCTGAAGCTGCGCGGCCTGATGGCGGCGCACTACAACAAGAACCACTTCTCGTTCCGGCTCAAGCTGCCCGAGCGGACGATGATCGGCGGCATGCGCGAGCTCAACCTGCTCGAACCCTACGACAAGAGCCTCTTCGTCGACCCGATCACCCACGAGCGGCTCGCCGCCCGCGGCCTGCTCGTGCTGCGTGATCGCTGGGCCGTCGTTCGCCTCAACGGCGCGGTCGTCGGCCTGTTCCAAGAGTGGGAGCACTTCGGTCGCTCGGTCGCCGACGCCAACGGTCGCCCCGAGGGCTTCACCTACGGCGGCGACGGACAGCTCTTCGGCAAGGAAGCGCCGGTGCAGCGCAAAGCCGCCGTCGGCCTGAAAGAGCTGCTCGCTTGCCTGCCCGAGCGCGGCGGCAGCCCGAAGCCCGGCTGCGGCTGGTCGATGGTCCGGCGGCGCTTCGACGTCGAGCGGCTGGGCTGGAGCGCCGCGATGTCGAGCCTGCTCGGTTCGGTGCACACCTGGAACCCGGACAACCTGCGCATCTTCTGGGACCCGGCCTGGGGCCGCTTCGAGCCGATCCCGTGGGATTATTCGATCTACCCGACCAAACCCGGCAAGGACGGCCTGCACGAAACCGACCCGCGGCCGCTCTCGGATTTGCTGCTTGCCAGCGGCCCGATGCGCGCCGAGCGCGACCGCTTGCTCTGGCGCCTGCTCGAAGAAGACGTCGAGGCGATGTGCGCCCGGGCCGAGGAGCGCTTCGCCGCCATCCGCCCGGCGCTCGAGCTGGATCGCCGCCACTTCGACATCAACCAAGACGCCGCGCGCGTCCCGCTCTACCAATCGACGCTGCGCGGCAACGCGACCAAGCTGCGGGCGCTGCTCGGCACCGTCCAGCTGCAGGCCCACGTCGCCCCGCCGCAGGCCGGTACGATCCGTGTGACCCTGCACAATCGTGGTCGATCTGCGGCCCGCATCGACGCGATCCAGCTCGACGACGGCGGCGAGGTCGCGCTGCCGGGGCCGCTGACGCCGACGGTCTGGGGCAGCTGGCAGGGTCGACCCGGCACCCTCGCGATCGAGGTCGAGCTCCCCACCGGACGCAGCTACGCCGGGCTGCGCGCGACCAACCTGAGCAACGGCGCAGCCGTCGCGGCGACGGAGATCGCGGCGGCCGACGCACCGCTGCCGCTCGCCGACGAAGCCCGGCGCGCGCTCGACCTGCCCGAATCCGTCAGCATCGGCGTCCTCCCGGCCGGGGTGCGCCGCGACGGCGCGACGGTGGTCTTCGGCCCCGGCGAGGTCCGCCTCGCACGCACGCTCGAGCTGCCCGAAGGCGTACCGGCGCGCATCGAGCCTGGCACGACCCTGCTGCTCGGCCCCGACGTCTCGCTCCTGCTCGGCGGCGACCTCGACGCCCGTGGCCGGCAGGACGCCAAGATCCGCATCGCCGCGCTCGACCCGCGCAGCACCTTCGGCACCGTCGGCCTGCTCGGCCGGCGCACCGACTTGCCCAAGGTCCGGCTGCACCACCTCGAGGTCGACGGCGGCCGCGGCGGCGGCAACGACCTCGTCTTCTTCACCTCGGCCTTCGCGATCCACGGCGCCGTCATCGAAGTGCGGCATTGCACCTTCCGCGACGCGCTCTCCGACGACGGCGTCAACTTCAAGAACGCCCGGATCGACGTCGAGGGCCTGCGGATCGAGCGCAGCCGCGACGACGCCTTCGACTGCGACTTCTGCCGCGGCGAGGTGCGCAAGAGCACGATCGTCGACGGCGGCGCCGACGGCTTCGACTTCTCCGGCAGCGACGTCCGGCTGATCGACGACCGGGTTCAGGGCTGCAACGACAAGGGCTTCTCGATCGGCGAGCACACCGTCGCGACGGTGATCCGCGGCGACGTCGAGCGCTGCGTCACCGGCGCGGCGAGCAAGGACCTCTCCGAGCTGCACGTGCAGGGCGGGTCGTACCGCGACCTCCGGGTCGGCTTCGCCCGCTACGTGAAGAAGGGCACCTTCGGCGACGCCAAGCTCACGGTCGACGACGACGTCGTGCTCGAGCGCACCCTCACCCCGCGATTGCTCGAGAGCCGCGGCGGAGAGCTGCAGCCGACCGTCTGTGACGCGCCGCGTGGCGGCCGCTGAACAACCGCACGCAGATCGGAATGGACGAAGCGCGCCGGGCGTTGGCACCCTGAGCGTGGCTTGCCGGCCAACGGGCGTCAGGGCCCGGGGCGCGCGGCGGGTCCGGGGACGCGATGCAGCAAGCGCCGCCGACGATGGCCCCCAAGACCGGCCGCGGTGTCGCCACGGCCGGTACGCTGCGCCCGCTGGCGCTGGGCCTGCTCGGCCTCTCGGTCGGAGCGCTGCTCGCCGGCGCCGCGGCGGTCGTGCTCCTCGCGCCGGGTCCGCCGAGCGTGCGACAGTTCGACGACGTCGCCGATGATGAAGCCGCTGACGACGCCGGCGACGACGGCAGCAGCAGCAGCAGCAGCAACAAGGCCGCGAGCGTGCTCACCGCCGCCGCCCAGCACGCGGCAGCGATGGGCGCATCGGACGGCCCCGCCGCGCCGGAGCACGATCTCCGGCTGCCGGGCCGCCTGCCGCGGCTGCACGACCCACGCCGCGAGCAGGCGCGACGCTTCGAGGCCGAGCAGAAGGCCGCGGTCGAGGCCGCCCGTGTCGAAGCCGTGGCGATCGGCGACCGCATGGCGGCCGACCTCGAGGCCTTCGTCGCCTCGTTGCGCCCGCTCTCGCGCGAAGATCAGCGCCGCTACGCCCGCCGCGTCGAGCACCACTTCGATTGGGCCGCCGCCGACCGCCTCGCCCTGCTCCGCCAGCGGCTGCCGCAGCAAGAGCGGTACGCGCTGCAGGCCATGATCTACGAGCGGGTCAAGCCCTTGGTCCTGCAGCTCGACGCGATGGCTGCGGCGGATTGACGCCCTCCGCCGGCTGCATCCGCCCAAGCGAAATCCGCGTCAGCACCGGACCGACGACCTCGAAGACCACCGTCGCCAGCACCACCGTCGGCAAGGCCGAGGCGACGCTCGGGAAGCGCTCCACCGCGACCAAGGTCATGCCGAGCGCGACGCCGGCCTGCGGCAACATCGCGAGGCCGATCCAACGCCGCCCCGCCCGGTCGAGCCCACCGAGCGAGCCGCCGATCCAGCCGCCAATCAGCCGCCCGAGCACACGCAGCAGGACGTAGCCGGCGACGATCGGCGCCGAGCGACCGAAGTCCGAGAGCGTCGCGCTCGCCCCCGAGAGGACGAAGAAGAGCACCAGGAAGGGCCACTCGATACCCTCGATCTCGCGCATCGCCACCTCGTGGTGGCGGGCCAGGTTGGCGACGACCGCACCCAGGGCGACCGTCGCCAGCAGCGGCGAGAGGTGCAGCCAGCTCGCGAGGCCGTCGCAGGCGAGCACGGCGCCCAGCGCTTCGAGTCGGGTCGGCTCGCCGGGCTTGAGCCGGCCGGTGATCATCGCGACCGGTACGCCGACCGCGCCGCCGAGCAGGATCGAGCCACCGATCTCGCGCAAAGCCTCGGCAGCGGCTTCCTCGGCCGAGGCGCCGCCGAGCAGCGCACCGAGCGCCATCGAGGCGACGGCGAAGACCATCGTGCCCCAGACGTCGTCGACCGCGACCACGCCGAGCAGGACCCGGCCGTGCGGGGTCTCGCTCGGCATCTCGCGGACCACGGCGTCGCAGGCGGCCGGATCGGTGGCGGTCGCCGCCGCGCCGAGGACGAGCGCGATGGCCGCGCCGGCGCCGACCAGCCACATCCCCGCGGCGACCAGGGCGAAGGTCACGATGGTCACCACGGCAGAGACGACCAGCACCGGCTTGCCGCGGGCGCGGAGGTTCTCCAGGGTGAATTCGCCGCCGAGCAGGAAGCCGACCATCGAGAGCGCGACGCTGGCGACGGCGGGATACCACTCGCTGTGCTGGTCCGGCAGCAGGTCGGCGCCGAAGGGACCCACACCCAGCCCGAGCAGCAGCAGCAGCGTCACACGCGGCAGCCGGGCCCGCCGCGCCACGGCGTCGAGCAGCGGCGCGAGCAGCAGCAAGGAGCCGATCGTCAGCAGCAGCCGGACGAGCCCTTCGCCTTGCATGACGGCGCCTAGGCCCCGAAGCCGCTGCCGCCGATGAACTCGCGCAGCAGCGAGGTCGGCGGGACGTGCTCGGGGTAGATCGTGACCCACTCGCCGAGCAGGTCGAGCAGCCGCTCGGCGGTCGCCTGCGCCGGGTCGTCGGGCGGGACTTCGAGCAGGTAGCGCTCGGCGAAGACCTTGAGCACCGAGGGTTCGTAGACCAGGCCGGTGTCGAAGACGGCGTCGGCGTAGTGTTGGTAGGGGAAGATGTGGCGCCGCTCGCCGTCGCGCACCGAAGGCCAGCGCCGGATCGTCTCGGCGGCGTCGAGGGCGCGGCCGTGGCGGTCGCGGACGATGCGCCGCAGCAGGCGCACGTCCGAAGCGTGGACGCGGCTGTGCCGGTCGCGCGGCAGCCCGATCATCGGGCAGACGAAGACGCGGAACATCGACTCCTGCGGCAGGTGGCGCGCCAGCTCCGGGTTCAGGCCGTGGATGCCTTCGACCAGCAGCAGGTCCGAAGGTCCGAGCTGCAGCAGCGGACCTCCCGCCGGCGCGCTGCTGCCGGTGGGGAAATCGTAGCGCGCCGTCTGCACCGCCTCGCCCGCGGCGAGGCGACCGAGGTGGTCCTGCAGCAAGTCGAGGCGCAGCGCGTGCAGCGACTCGAAGTCGAAGTCGCCGTTGGGGCCGCGGGGCGTGGCCTCGCGGTCGACGTAATAGTCGTCCAGGCCGAGGCCGATCGGGCGCAGCCCCGCGACCTGCAGCTGGACCCGCAGCCGCCGGATGAAGGTCGTCTTGCCGGACGACGAAGGCCCGGCGATGGCGACGACGCGGAGCTCCCCGGCGCGCGCGGCGATGGCGTCGGCGATCTGGCTGATCCGTTTCTCGTGGAAGCCCTCGGCGACCCGGATCAGCTCGCCGACCTCGCCGTTGATCGCGCCATGGTTGAAGTCACCGACGCTGCGGACGCCCAAGATGTCCAACCAACGCTCCTGGGTCGCGGTCATCCCGCCGACGCGGCGCGAGACGTCCCGCGCGTGGCGGGCCAGCTCCGGCACCGGCTCGCCCTCGGCGAAGCGGCGGGCGTCGGCCACCGCCACCCCGGACGGCAACGCCCTGCGGCCGCCAGGCACCGCGTACATCAACAGCAGGCCTTCCCCGTCGACTTCGACCGCGCAACGCCGCAGCCGGCCGGTCGAGGGCAGCAGCGGCCCGGTCGTCGGCACGAAGCAACCGCCGTAGCTGGCGAGCGGCACCGTGCGACGCGGCGTGGTCTGCAGCAGCCGGACCGTCTCTTCCCAACCCTGGCGGCGGAAATGTTCGACCGCCTCCAGTGGGGTGAGGCGCTCGCGGAGCAGCGGGCGATCTTCGGCTTGTAGGCGATCGATGCTGGCCTGCAGCGCCGCCGCGAGCGCCACATCGGGCGTGTGGCCACGAACCACGACGCGCTGCGCGAAGCCGAGGCTGGCGCCGAGCTCGAGATCCACGCCCTGCTCGCGCCCTGCCTCGAGCAAGAGCAGCCCCAAGCTCTCGCGGTAGATGCGCTGGCCCTCCCAATGCGCGGTCGTCAGCGGTTCGAGCTGGCAGCCACCGGAGAGCACGGCGTCGAGCGGCCGCGCCCGACCGTCGACCAGCGCCGCCACGACCAGCGCTCCGTCGACCTCACGCGGCAACAACGCGTCCAGCCGGGTGCCGTTGCGGCAGCGGTGGCTGCAGCCGCCGAGTTGGACGTCGACCTCGACCCGACGCGGCAGCGCCCGCTCGGCGAGCAGCGTCCCGACCGCGGCGTTCATCTTCGCCAAGCGCCCGGAGGTGGTCGCGACGATGCGCCGCAGCAGCGAGATGGCGAGCTTCGGCGCCCGCGCGACCAAGGCGTCGAAGGCCGGCTCGTCGAGGACCAGCAGCGAAGCGGCGGTCTCGGCCACGACGCTGGCGTTGCGCGGCTCACCGACGACCAGGGCGATCTCACCGAAGGACTCACCCGCGTCGAGGCGCCCGAGCTCGACGCCGTCGCGCTCGACCCGGACCCGCCCGTCCAGGAGCACGTACATCGCCCGGTCGATGGCGCCCTGCTGCACGATCTCGGTGCCGGCGGCGACGTGCAACGCGCGCATCACGTCGTGGACGGTGTCGATCTCGGCGTGGTCGAGCGACCGCAGCGGTGCGACCTGGCGCAGCGCGTCGCGGGGGTCGGCGAAGGATTCGGGCGTCATCGGCCCTCCACGGCGGCGGAGCGCCACCCGCGGCAAGACTAGGCCCGCGAGCCGGCGACGACCAGCGCATCGGTGCGCTGCCGAACGCGAGCTACGGCGCCTTGCAGCTGCCCTGGATGCAGATCTTGCCGCCACCGCAAGGCGTTGCGTCCTGCACCGTAGCGTGCGTGCAGGCGCCACCATTGCCCTGACTGACCGAACACCCATCGAGCGTACACGGGTTCTTGTCGTCGCAGCTCGAGAGCGGCTTGGTATAGCAGCTGCCCGAGCCGGTACAGGTCGCGTTGCCCCAACGATCGAGCCGGCGCACACCTGCGTCGGCCACCGAGAGGGCGACGGAGCGGCCGCCGACGAGCAGCGTGCCGTCCGTGCGCTCGCCGCCGCCGCGGACGGTGAAGGAGCCATCCTGCACGAAGAGGCTCCTGGTCCAGACGATCGTGCCGGACGCGCCGACGCGCACCAGCAGGCCGGTCGGGCCGGTGCCGAGCAGGCCGCCGTCCGGCGTCCGGTCCAGGCCGTAAAAGGCCGAGCTCTCGACCCCTTTGACGAGCTGCTTGTCGGCAACTTGGCCGTCGCCGCTGAGTGTGAGCAAGAGCGGATCACCGCCGACCCCGCCGCCCAGGACGACCTGCGTACCGAGCGGCTGGGCGGTGAAGATCTCGACCCCGGAGTCGGTGGCGCCCGAGAGCGTATGGTTCCACAGCACGTTGCCGCTTCCGTCGAGTCGCGCCGCCCAGGCCACCGACTGATTCGACGCGTAGCCACTGGCGATGACGTCGGTCGCGCCGATCCGCGCAACCGCCTGGCCTTCCCACCCCGACTGGCGCGGCGCGTTGGTCCACAGCGTGCCGCCGCTCTCGCGGTCGAAGCTCAGCACCGTCACCTTCGAGCCGCCCTCGGCGATCGCGACGACGTCCTTGTCGCCGACGACGGCGACGTCCCGGCCATAGTCGGGGTCGCCGATCTTGCGCGACCAGATCTGCGCGCCGGCGATATTGACCCGCGCCAGGAAGAAGTTCTTGCTCGAGAAGAACTGATTCGCCGTCTCGGACTGGCCGACGCAATAAACGTCGCCGTCCGCTCCGGCGGCGATGCCCTCGTAGTGGTCCTCGCCGGTATTGGGCGGGCTGGAAAAGTAGACCTGCTTGCCGGTCTCGTCGAACCGCGTGACGAAGCGATCGGTCGCGTTGTTGTCGACGCTATCGCCGACCCGATGGTAGCCCACCAGCACCAGCGCGCCGGTGCTGTCGAGCGTCGCGTCGTAGACGCTCTCGGTCGCCGGGTTGAGTGAGACGACCTTGCTCCACAGCGCAGAGGTCGCCTTGCAGATGCCCGAGTCGCAGGTGTCGTCGACGGTGCACGTCGAGCCATCGTCGCACGGCACCTTGTCGAGCAGCTCGTTCTTGCAGCCGGCCGTGGTGTTGCAGCTATCCTTGGTGCAGCTGTTGCCGTCGTCGCAATTCAGCGCCGCGCCGACGCATTTGCCGCCGGTGCAGGCGTCCTTCTCGGTGCAGGCGTCGTTGTCGTTGCACGCAGATCCGGCCTTCGGGACGTTCGTGCAGCCCGACTTCGGATCGCAGGCGTCGGTGGTGCAGTCGTTGTCGTCACCGCAGGCCTTGGTCTTGCCCGTGCAGCTCGTGCCGGCGCAAGCGTCGCCCTCGGTGCAGGCCGAGCCGTCGTCGCAGATCGTCCCGACGACGCCCTGATGCACGCAATCCTTCAGCGAATCGCAGCTATCGAGCGTGCAGACGTTGGCGTCGTCGCAGGGCTTGAGCTTGCCGCCCTTGCAGGCCCCGCCCTTGCAGACGTCACCGACGGTGCAGACGTCGCCGT
Organism: Deltaproteobacteria bacterium; assembly: GCA_020632665.1. Lineage (GTDB taxonomy): Bacteria > Myxococcota_A > UBA9042 > UBA9042 > UBA9042 > JACKFC01. The sequence continues at coordinate 112,335 of JACKFC010000010.1, read as the reverse complement.
CCTCGCACTTCTCGACCGCGTTGGGCAGGTTCGTGCACTTGCCGAGCTCGGGGCTGCAGGCGTCCTCGGTGCAGACGTTGTCGTCGTCGCAATTGACCGCCGCGCCGACGCATTTGCCCTGGCTGCAGTGGTCCTTGTTGGTGCACGGGTTGGCGTCCGAGCAGGCCGCCCCCGCGGCGAGGGCGACGTGCTTGCAGCCGCTGGACGGCACGCAGGTATCGACCGTGCACGACTCGTTGTCGTCGCAATCGAGCGTGGCCGCGCCGACACAGCTGCCGGATTTGCAACCGTCGCCGGTGGTGCACGCGTCGTTGTCGTCGCAGGCGCCCTTCTGCAGCGCGTCGTGGACGCAGCCCACACCCTTGATGCAATCGTCGACCGTACACGGCTCGGCGTCGTCGCAGTTCTTGCCGAGGCCGACGCAGGCACCACCAGCACAGGAGTCCTGCACGGTGCAGACCTCGCCATCGCTGCAAGGCTGGCCCTCGAGCGGCGCGGCGTTGTGGCTGCAGCCGACCTTGGCGGTGCAGCCATCGACCGTGCAGGGGTTGCCGTCGTCGCAGTCGACCTTGCCGGCGACGCCGACGCAGACCCCGCCGGCGCAGGCGTCGCCCAGCGTACAAGGGTCGCCGTCGTCGCAATCGGTGACGCCGACCGACAGGTGGACGCAGCCCTTCGCGGGATCACAGGCGTCGTCGGTGCAAGCCTCGTTGTCGTTGCACGGCAAGGTGGTGCCGACGCACGCGCCGGCCTTGCACACGTCGCCGGTCGTGCAGGCGCTGCCGTCCTCGCAGCTCGGGCCGTCGAGGGCTTGGTGCAGGCAGCCGCCTTGCTTGTCCTCGCAGCTGTCGACGGTGCACGGGTTGACGTCGTCGCAGTTCACCGCCTCGCCGGTGACGCATGCCCCCGACGCGCAGATTTGCACGCCGGTGCAGAGCGTGTTCCCGGCGCAGAGCGTGCCGTCGGCCAGCGCCGTCTGCACGCAGGCCCCGGTCTTCGGCACGCAGGCGGTGTGGGTGCAGGGCCCGTCGCCGCTGGTATCGCATTGAACCTTCTTGATCGGCACACACTCGTGCTTGGCCTTGTCGCAATACATCGGCCCGACGCAGAGGTCGGCGCCTTCCTTGCCGACGCAATCGGCGTCGTTCTGGCAATCGCAGATCAACGCCCCCGGCTTGCAGCTGCCGGCGTCGCACCAATCGTTGGCGGTGCAGGGGTTGCCGTCGGCGTCGCATTGGCCGCCCTGGTGCACGGCGACTTGTTGGCATGTGCCGGTCGCCTTCTGGCATTGGTTCTCGGTGCAGGCGGTGTCGAAGGCGTTGGGGCAGACCACCACCGTCGCCGGGTTGACCTTGCAGCTACCGTCCTGCAGGTCGCAGAAGAGCTTGCCGTTGCAGGCGTCGCCGTCCTCGAACGCGGCGCAGTCGAGGTCGGATTTGCAGCTGCAGGTATCGGCGCTGGCGACGCAGCTGCCGCCCTTGCAGACCTCGGCCACGGTGCAGCTGTTGCCGTCGTCGCACGCCTTGCCCTCGGCGACCGGCTGCATGCTGCAGGTGCCCTGGAATTTGTCGCAGACGCTTTCGATGCACGCCGCATTCTGCGCGGTCGGGCATTGCACGACGGTCGCCGGGTTGACCACGCAGGCGTGCGCGACCTGGTCGCAATAGAGCGTGCCGTTGCAGGCGTTGCCGTCCTCGTAGCCGGCGCAATCGCTGTCGGCGTTGCACTGGCAGGTATCGGCGCTGGCGACGCAGCTGCCGGCCTTGCAGACCTCGCCGACGGTGCAGCTATTGCCGTCGTCGCAGAGCCAGCCGTCGACCGCCGGCTTCATCTTGCACAGGCCGGTCGCCTTCTCGCAGACGTTGCTGACGCAATCGGTGTTGTTGACGCTCGGGCAGCTCACGGCGGTCTTCGGGTTGACCTCGCACTTGCTGCTCGCGAGGTTGCAGAACATCGTGCCGTTGCAGAGGTCGCCGTCCTCGAGCCCGAGGCAATCGAGGTCGGTGGCGCAGGTGGAAGTATCGACGCCGGGCTTGCAGCTTCCGCCGACGCAGATATCGCCGACCGTGGCCTTGTTGCCGTCGTCGCAGAGCACGCCGTCGGCCGCCGGTTTGGTGCTGCAGGCTCCGGTCTTGCCGTCGCAGGCGGCGAGCTGGCAGGGGTCGTCGCCCTTGGCACATTGCACGACCGTGCTCGGGTTGGTCTTGCATTGGTGCGGCAGCGTGGTCACGTCGCAATAGAGCGTGCCGTTGCAGAGGTTGCCGTCCTCGTAGCCGGCGCAATCGGCGTCGGCGTCGCATTCGCAGACATTGGCGTTGTGGGCGCAGGCGCCGGCCTGGCAGTGGTCGCCGAGGGTGCAGGGGTTGTCGTCCTCGCAGGGCAGGCCGTCTTCGAGCGGCAGCACGCTGCAGGTGCCGTGCGCGGGGTTGCAGGCGCGCTGCTCGCAGGGGCCTTCGTCGCCGGGCTCGCAGACGACGACCGAGCCGGGCAGGACCTCGCAGACGCCGCCGACGACCTTGGTGTTGCAGTAGATCGTGCCGTTGCACGGGTTGCCGTCGTCGTAGGCGGCGCAATCCTGCAGGCTGGCGCAGCCGGTGCAGACGTTGCCGGCGCCGGCGCAGTGGCCGGTGCCGTCGCAGGCGTCGGATTTGGTGCACGGGTTGCCGTCGTCGCAGCCAGCGCCCGGGTTGGGCGGATGCAGGCAATAGCCCGAGGCCTCGTCACAGCTGTCGGCGGTGCACGGGTTGCCGTCGTCGCAGGCCTTCTTCCCGGCGGGGATGCAGGTGCCGGCGGCGCAGATGCCACCGCTGGCGCATGCGGTGGCGATCGGGCAGGCCGTGCCGTCGGCCTTCGCCGAGCTTCGGCACAGCCCCTCGATGCAGGCGACGTCCGAACAGGCTGCGATCGGGCAATCGGCGGCGGTGGTGCACGGCGGGAAGGTCTCGGCGTCGGCGCCACCGACGACTTCGGCCGCGCTATCGCCGGAGTTCTGGGCGTCGGCGCCGGAGGTCGTGCCCTTCGGCGTGGCAGTGGAATCGTCGCAACCAGCGAGCAGGGCCGAGCCGGCGCAGGCGAGCAGGAGCGCACCGAATGAGAGGATCGATCGAGACATGGCGGTTTCTTCCCGCTGAATGGTCGGATGTAGTCGGGGGACGAAGACTCTGTGTCACCCTGGCACATTCCGAGCGCTTGGGCCACTGCGCGGGATCTGCCGAATCGTTGTGCACGGCGGCGCGCAGATGCTAGCTTGCCTCCACAGGGGCAGCCGGCGGGCATTTCCGCCACGGAGGAAGCATGCGGTCCAACGGACGCGATCACACCGTCTTGTACGGAACTTCCCTGGCCCTGACCCTGGCCCTCGGGCTGGGCGGCTGCGGCAGCGAGAGCGGCGGCAGCGGTGGCGGCACGGCGTGCACCGAGATCGGCTGCACCGATCAGGTCCTGATCCGCCCGCTGAGCCCGAACGGCACGGTGATCGCCACCGTTCAGGGCATCGTCACGGCCGACGGCAAGGCGCTCACGGTGCAATGCGTCAGCGGTGGCAGCAGCAGCCCCGAGGTCCTCTGCCTGCCGGGCGGCGTCGCGATCCAAGGCAAGCCGACGACGCTGAAGATCGCCCTGGCCAGCGGCGACCTCGCCAGCGCCGACCCCGAGGTCAGCCCGAGCTACCAGAAGGTGCAGCCGAACGGGCCGAAGTGCGAGCCGACCTGCATGCAGGCCAGCGTCGACGTGGCGCTCGGCGGCGGACTGACCGACGTCGGCTACGACGGAGGCAACAACGACGGCGGCACCTACGACGGCGGCCGGCAAGCCGACACCGGCAAGACCTGCGGTGACGCCAAGGTCTGCTGCTGCGATATGGACGCCGTCACCGCGCCGATCTGCAGCGACACCGGCGCCTGGCAATGCCCCAAGGGCTTCGGCCTGTTCACCGGCAGCGACTGCGACTACGGCGCCTGCGGCGGCCCCTGCAACTCGCCCTGCTTCGACGCGGGTGATTCCGGCGGCGGCGGACTCGACGCCGGCAGCGAAGACGCCGGTGCGCCCGATGCGACCCCGCCGGACAGTGGCAGCACCACCGACGCCGGCCCGAAATGCTGCACCGGCAGCGAGGATTGCCCCGACGGACACTGCATCTCCGGCGTCTGCTACAAGACCGCCGAGCTCGGCAAAGAGCAATGCTGGATCGACGGCGATTGCCCGAGCGACCAAGCCTGCGAGGGCGTCATCACCTGCCCCTGCGGCGCGCTCTGCTTCGCCGCCGACAAGCCCGGAACCTGCAAGGACAAGCCGAAGCCCGGCGGCTGCTGCAGCGGCAACGCGCTCTGTGGCATCGGCCTCTACTGCGCCGGGGATGTCTGCAAGGCGCTCTCGGAGCTCGGTAGCTCGGAGTGCTGGGGCGACGCGCAATGCGGCGAGGGCGAGGCGTGCGAGGGGGCGCAGGTCTGCCCCTGCGGCTCGTCGTGCTTCGCGCCCGACAAGGCCGGCGTCTGCAAGAAGAAGGCGCCCGCGTGTAGCAAGCTCGACCCCGGCAGCTTCGGCGCCTGCGAGATGGTCCTCGGCTACGGCTGGGACGGCGGCAAATGCGTGACGATCTCCGGCTGCAGCTGCGGCAACTCCTGCGACGCCATCTACAAGTCGATGGACGACTGCAACAAGGCGTGCGGCGGATAGCCGCGCGGAGGTTTGACGCGGCCCGGCGGTGAAGGCAAAACCGCCGCCCTTCCGCCGAGACGGCGGCCGCCGGAGCCCGCGATGACCCAGTCGACCCTCGAGCCCGTCCCACAGGACGCGCCGCGCCCGAAGAACCCCATCCGCCGGCTCTACGAGTGGGTCCTCGGCTGGGCCGAGACGCCCTACGGCCTCGCGGCGATGATGCTGGTCAGCTTCGGCGACTCGTCGTTCTTCCCGATCCCACCCGATCCGCTGCTGATGGCGCTGGTCCTCGGCGCGCGGAAGAAGGCGTGGCGCTTCGCCGCGTTCTGCACCCTGGCTTCGGTCACCGGAGCGATGCTCGGCTGGACCATCGGCCACTCGTTCTGGGCCGCGGCGGAGAGCTTCTTCATCCCGACGCTCTTCAAATGCCACCACTTCCTCGAGGTCGGCAATCGCTTCGCAGACAACGCCTTCCTGGCGATCTTCACCGCCGCGTTCACCCCGATCCCGTTCAAGGTCTTCACCATCTCCGCGGGCGTCTACAGCGACCTGGTGCCCTTCACCACGCTGGTCGGCGCCAGCATCGTCGGCCGCGGCGCGCGCTTCTTCCTCGTCGCCGGCCTGCTCTACTTCTTCGGCCCGCCGATGAAGCGCTTTATCGAGAAGCACCTCGAGTGGCTGACCCTGACCTTCACGGTCCTGCTCGTCGGCGGCATCATCGCGATCAAGAGCGCCGGCCCGCACAAGTCCAAGGGCACGCTCTGCCCGGAGGGCAAGGTGATCGCGACCGACCGCTGCGCCTGCATCGACCTGGACGCCAAGACCCCACGCGCCGAGCCCAGCATCGGCGCGCCGGCGGGGGGAGCGACGCACTGATCGTCCCCGGCGAAGGGCCTCTGGCCGTCGCGTTCGTCTATCTGCGGTCGCAGGCCGGCGGCGACTTCTTCGCCGACACCCCCTTCTGCCTCGCCGCCTCCGAGCTCCGCGAAAGCGGCCACCGCGCCGACGTCTTCGAAGTCTTCCTCGACCGCGAGGACGCCGACCGGAGTGCCGCGCATATCGACGAGCTGGTCGCGGCGCTGCGCGACGGCGGCTTCGGCCTCTGGGTCTTCGAGCACCTCTGGTTGCCCGAGCTGATCGACGCGGCGCAGACCCCGGCGCGGGGCGCCAGCCCGGCCAAGGTCGTGCTCACCGAGGCCGACGCCGATCTGGGCCGTCGGGTCGACTTCCGCCTGCTCCACCTCACCAGCCACCGCGCGCCGCTGCACGCCTTGGTCCGGACGCTCGAAGAAGGCGGCGACCTCGCCGCGATCCCGAACCTGCAGTGGCAGCTCGCGGGCATGGCCAGCGCCGAGGGCCCGGTGCGGGTCCAGGCCCATCCAGCGAGCCCGGATGCGCTGCGGCCCTTCGCGCCGGTCCTCGACATTCGGACCATCGGCGAGCCGCGCGCCCGCGACGGCAGCCGGCCGCCGCGACGCAAGACCCTCGACACCAACAAGGGCTGCCCCTTCTCCGCCCCGATCGCCGAAAATCCGGCCTTCTCCGGCCTTCAGCTGCCGAGCGAGGGGGTGACCCTTTCGGGCTGTTCGTTCTGCTTCATGGGTGGCGACTACAAGGCGCTGCCGTGGCGCGAGACGGTCGCCATTCACTTGGGCCAGCTGGCCTACTACGAGCGCGCGCTGGCGGAGCGGGGTGAGGCGCCGCTCGAAGAGATCGTCCTCCGCGACCAACACGCGATCCGCTACCTCCCCCACCTGCTGCAAGGCGCCATCGAGCGCGGCCTGCGGCCCATCGGCTTCCTCGTCCCGGGCCGCGGCGACGCGATCTTGCGCTACGGCGACGCCCTGCGCGAAGCCGCCGCGATCGCTGCCGATTCGGGCTTCTGGTTCACGCTCTACCTGATCGGCTTCGAGAGCTTCAGCCAGCCGCAGCTCGACCTCTACAACAAGGGCGTGACGACGGCGCAATACGCCGAGGCGATCGCCTCGCTGCGGGAGCTGCAGCGCGCCCACCCGGAAGCCTTCCGCCTGACCGCCTACGGCGCGAGCAGCTTCATCCTCTGGAACCCCTGGACCACGCTCGACGACCTCGACGCCACCACGCGCTTCTGCCGCGCGCACGACGTCCTGCCGCTGGCCCACGGCATCGGCGACACCCGGCTGCGGCTCTATCCGCACCTGCCGCTCTGGCACAAAGCGCGCGCCGAGGGCCTGCTGCTCGAGAGCGCGGACGACGGGCGGCCGGCCGACGCCGGCGCGCGCTGGACCGGCTACGCCGCGGCGACGCCCTGGCTGGCGCGCGACGGCCGCCTCGCCGTGGCGGAGGTCCTGGCGACCGAGCTGCTGCGCCGGGTCCGACCCGCCGCGGCGCTGGACGCGATCGAGGTCGCTGCGGCCTGGGCGTGGCGGCGCTTTCCGGCGCCGCTTCCACCGCTCGGGCGGGAAGCGATCGAGGCCGGTGCCAGCGAAGAGTCGGCAGCGCTACGCCACGAGATCGCGGCGCTCGTCGACGAGATCGACGGGCTGCGCGCGCTCTGGCGTTCGGCGCCTGCGGCTGCGGCGGGGACCGACGCGCGCCCGACCCCGCCCGCCGAGCGCACGATCTTGGTCGGCGCCGGCTGCAACAACGCCTGCCGCCGCTGCGTCGGCGAGCACGGCCATCACGACGATGCGACGGCGCGCCTGCAGCCCCGCGTCGACGCGGCGGCGAGCAGCGGACGCGTCGTCTTCGCCGGCCGCGAGCCGACCTTGGTCCGCGGCTTGCCGGGGCTGCTGCGGCGGGCGCGAGGCGCCGGCGCCACGGACGTGCAGCTCGTCAGCAACGGGCGCGCCCTGGCCCTGGCCGGCGTGGCCGAACAGCTCGCCGCCGCGGGTGCCAGCCGGGTGCAACTCAAGCGGCACCGGCTCGGCGACGAAGACGAAGACGCCTACGCGCGCGCTGCGGGAGCCGGCGCACAGCAGCGGCAAGGAGCGCGCGCGGCGTCCGAGGCGGGGCTCCGCCTCGAGGCGTTGCTGATCCCGGTCGCGGGCGCGGAGGCCGAGCTGCCGGCCCTGGTCGCGCAGGCGGCGGTCGACGGGGCAACGGCGGTGCAGGTGCAGATCTTGCTCGGCGAGGTGGTGCCCGAGCGCGTCGGGGCGCTCCGGCAGGCCCTCACCGCGGCCGAACGAACGGCGGCCGAAGCGGGGCTACGCTGGACGATCGAAGGCTTCTGAACAGCACGCTCGTTCGCCACCGGTCGACAGATGCGACAGCGCCGCGGAATGCGGTACACTCCCGCGCGCCGTGGCGAAAACGCCACCGCGGGGAGCCTCATGCCGACGCGTCGCATCGCCATCTTCCGCCGCTTCACTGGGGTGCAGCTCGCTGGGCTGCTGATGGCGATCGCGTCGCTCTTCGCCGGCGCGGCCACGGCCTTCGCGGCCGACGCGCCTGCCGCGGGCGCCAAGCCGGCTACCGCGAAGGTCGACCCTGCGCGGCTGCGCGCCATCCTCGACGCGGCGCCCGGGACCAAGCGCGTCATCCACGCCCACGTCGTCGACCTCGACAGCGGTGAGGTGATCCTCGACGTCAACGGCGCCAAGCCGGCGTGGCCGGCCTCGGTCGCCAAGCTCTTCACGACGGCCGCGGCGGTGCGGACCTTCGTGCCGACGATGACGCTGCAGACCAAGGTCTTGGTCGACGGCCAGCGCACCGGCGGGGCGAAGACGCTGGCGCTGGTCGGCGGCGGCGACCCCTCGCTCGACCTGCGGGAGCTCGGCGCCTTGGCCGACGCGGTGAAGGCCGCCGGGATCGAGCGCGTCGACCGCTTGCTGATCGATCACACCCTCTTCGACGACAAGCTGCCCGCCGCCTTCGACGAGAAGAATTCCGACGCCAGCTACCGGGCGCCGATCGACGCGCTCGAGGTCAATGGCTCGACCATCGCGATCGCCGTGCGACCGGGGGACAAGCCCGGCGATCCGGTGCAGATCGAGGTCACGCCGATGAGCGCCGCGGTGCGGATCGTCGACCAGGCGCGCACCGGCCCCGGCCGCAAGAGCACGCTCGCGGTGACGACGCGGGCCGCCGGCAAGCAGACCGAGGTGCTGGTGCAAGGGCTCATCGGCGTGCAACGCAAGGTCATCGGCGCCGGTCGGCGCCGGGTCACCGACGCAGGCTTCTTCGCCGGCGAGACCTTCCGCGCGATGCTCGAGGCGCGCGGCGTCACCGTCGCCGGCAAGACCCGCTACGCGGCCGCAGATCCGGGCTGGACGCTGCTCACCGAGCACAAATCCGAGCCTTTCGACAAGCTCCTGGCCTTCTGCAACAAGTGGAGCAACAACCTTTACGCCGAGACCTTCTTCAAGCTCCTGGGCGCCAAGGCCGGGACCACGCCCTCGACGGCGGCAGCCTCGGCGGCGGCGGTCGAGGCGACGCTGCAGAAGGTCGGCGTCGATCCCGAGCTGGTCGTGATCGGCAACGGCTCGGGCCTCTACCACGCGACCAAGGTCCCAGCGGCGCAGGTGACGGCGCTGCTGCGGGGCATGGCGTCCGCACCGGAAGGCGAGCGCTTCCGCGACACGCTTGCCGTCGCTGGCGTGGACGGTACACTGCGCGGCCGGATGCGAGGCAACGCAACGAAAGGCAAGGTCTTTGCCAAGACGGGAACGCTCGACGACGTCACCGCCCTCGCCGGCTACGCGGTCGGCGAGCGCCGCTATGCCTTCGCGCTCTTCTTCAACAACGTCGCCGGCCACGCCAGCCGGTGGCGTCGCGTCCACGATCGCTTCCTAACCGCGCTGCTCGACCCCTCGGCCAGCGACGACCCGCCAGCCCCCCGCCCCAAGCCGCGCCGCACCCACCGGTCGCGCCGCACCCGGCGACGGTAGTGGAGACCTCCCCCCGATGAAGCAAGCCTCCCGCACCCTGGCCCCGCTGCTCGCCGCGCTCTGGCTCCTCGCCGGGTGCAGCACCGACGGCGGCCAGAGCGACGCCGGCAACCCGTTCGCCGGCGTCGATATCCCCACCTTCAACCCGGGGTCGGACACGACGACCGGCGGCACCGACACCGGCGCTGGAAAAGACGCCGGTGGCCAGCAAGACGCGAGCGACGGCAGCGCGGCCGATGTGGTCGACCCCTGTACGCCGAACCCGTGCACGACCGCCGGCCAGACCCAATGCAGCGTCAGCGACGGCAGCGCGGTCTGCGGCTGTGATGACGGCTGGCAAGACGACGGCAAGGGCGGCTGCATCGAGAGCTGCGAGCTGCCGAATCCACCGCCGGAGCCGGCCAAGGTCTCGCCCGGCGATCTGGTCATCACCGAGTTGATGATCAACCCGGCGAAGGTCAGCGACGACCTCGGCGAGTGGATCGAGATCCGCAACCAGACGGGCCAGCCCATCGACCTGCGCGGCATGATGCTGAGCGAGGACGACGCCTTCGACGAGCACCTGATCAACCACTGCAAGCCGCTGGTCGTCGCACCGGGCGAGGTCCTGGTGGTGGGCAGCTCGACCGACAAGAAGGTCAACGGCGGCGCCGACGTCGCCTACGCCTGGAAGGGCTACAGCCTCAACAACCTCAAGGACTCCGCCGTCCTCTACGCCAAGTACAAGGACGGCACCAAGGTCGAGGTGGATCGGGTCGGCTGGGATACCAGCTGGCAGATCAACAAGCTCGCCGGCCTCGCGATGTCGCTCGACGCCACCCAGACCACCGCCGAGGGCAACGACGCGCTGGCGAATTGGTGCCCCGCCACCGAAGCGCTGGCGAGCGGTGACAAGGGCACCCCGGGCAAGGTCAACCCGCCCTGCCCGAACCCGCCAGACAAGGACAAGGACGGCGTACTCGACAACGACGACAACTGCCCGGATATGCCGAACAAGGACCAACTCGACAGCGACAACGACGGCGCCGGCGACGTCTGTGACAACTGCGTGCTGCAGAACCCGGACCAGAAGGATACCGACGGCGACGGCCTCGGCGACGCCTGCGATCCCGCGGTCTGCGGCGACGAAGAACTCGATCTCGGCGAGCAATGCGACGACGGCAACAGCCTCGGCAACGACGGCTGCGAGAACTGCAAGGCGATCCCGGCCGGCCCCGGCGCCATCGTGATCAGCGAGATCATGGTCTGGTCCGGCGCGGCGACGCCGCAGTGGATCGAGCTGCACAACCCGGGCGGCCAGGATGTCAGCATCAACGGCTGGAAGATCTTGGTCGACAAATCGGTCGGCGGTCAGGGCTACGAGCACGTCATCAGCTTCGCCGGCCTGCTGACGGTCAAGGCCGGCGGCTACCTCACCGTGGTCAACAGCCCCGACGCGGCGCAGAACGGCAATATCAAGGGCGACTACGCGATCATGACCGGCGGCAAGCCGGCGATGACCTTCGATCTGACCGGCGACGGCATCACGCTCATCGACCCGGTCGCCAACAAGCTCGTCGACCGCGTGCAGTTCACCTTCAACCAGGTGATGGAGACGGGCGTCGCGAAATCGCTCGACCCGAACTACCTGAGCACGACGAAGAACGACGACACGACCTATTGGTGCGCCTCGTCGGTGCCGATCGAGGGATCGCCGGGCCTGCTCGGCACGCCGGGCTCGGTCAACCCGAGCTGCACGCCACCCTCGGGCGACAAGGACGGCGACCAGGTCACCAACGCCTTCGACAACTGCCCCTTCCAGCCCAACGCCGACCAGAAAGACAGCGACGGCGACAAGATCGGCGACGCCTGCGACGTCTGCCCGACGGCCAGCGATCCGAACCAGACCGACACCGACGGTGACGGCGTCGGCGACGCCTGCGACAACTGCGCCAAGGTGCCGAACAAGGACCAGGCCGATACCGACGGCAACGGCCAGGGCGACGCCTGCGATCTGAAGACCTGCGGCAACTTCAGCCTCGACACCGGCGAAGGCTGCGACGACGGCAACAAGAAGCCCGGCGACGGCTGCGACGCGCAATGCCAGAAGGAATTCTTCGTCCCCGGCTCGATCGTGATCAGCGAGCTGATGATCGCGCCGCAGGCGAGCTTCGTCCCGAATGGCCAGTGGATCGAGCTCTACAACGCCTCCGACGCGCCGATCGACGTCAACGGCTGGAAGCTGCGCAACAGCGGCATCGAGTCGCATGTGATCGACAGCAAGACCCCGCTGATCGTGCCGGCGAAGGGCTATCTCGTGCTCGCCTACAGCATCGACGTCAGCCAGAACGGCGGCGTCGCGGCGGCCTATGCCTACAAGGGCCCGGTGCAGGCGACCGATATCGGCTTCTCCAGCCAATTCGCCGACGACCTGATCTTGGAGTGGAACCAGCTCGTCATCGACCAGGTCGCGTGGAATCCGCAGGCCGGCTTCCAGCTCGTGCTCGGTCGCAGCAACGCCGTCGCACCCGACCAACTCACCGCCGCCGGCAACGACGTGATGGCCAATTGGTGCCCCGGCAAGGAGCCCTTCGGCGCCGGCGATTGGGGCAGCCCCGGCAAGGCCAACCCCTCCTGCGTCAACCCGTGCAAGGGCAAGGCCGACGAGACGACCTGCGGTGAGGACCTCTGGTGTATGAAGGAGCTCTGCGAGAAGAAGCCGGGCTGCGGCGACGGCAAGATCCAGGCCGAGCTCGGCGAAGAATGCGACGACGGCAACAAATTCCCCGGCGACGGCTGCGACGCGGTCTGCAAGAAGGAGCCGATCCCGCTGCCCAAGGGCACGCTCGTCTTCTCCGAGGTGATGCCCGACCCCGGCGCGCTGCCGGCCGAGAACGGCCAATGGTTCGAGCTCTACAACCCCACCGGCGAAGCGGTCGACGTGGTCGGCTGGACCATCGTCAGCGGCGCGACCAGCCACAAGATCCAGGCCCCGGCGGGCGGCGGCGCGCTGCTGGTCAACGCCAAGGCCTTCGTCGTGGTCGCCGCGCGCAAGCTGGAGACGCAGAACAACGGCATCACCGCGATCTACGGCTGGGCAGACAACGCCGCAGCCGGCGGCAGCTTGGCGATCGCGGCCAGCGTCGGCACGCCGATCAGCCTGATCAACCCGGCCGGCGCGCCGGTCGACTCGATCACGCTCAACGGCCCCTTCGTCAAGGGCGGCTCGATGATGGCCGACGACGCCTGCCTGACCCCGGCCGAGAACGACAAGGCGAGCTGCTGGAAGGCGCCGAGCAATACCTGCTACTTCGGCACCCTCGTCTCTGCCGAGGGCTTCGACGCGACCAAGACCGACCTCGGCAAGCCCGATTGCGCCACCGACGACGACTGCAAAGCACCGGAAAAGTGCATGAAGATCGTCGCGGAATACGAGGATGGATTCATCTACAAGGTCGGCAGCAACGGCAAGTTGAAGTGCGCCACGCGCGAGCGTGGAACGCCGGGCCTGGCGAATACCTGCCCGTAACGGAGCCACGGTGAACACACCACCGCCGCGACGCCTCTCGGGCCGCGAGGTCCGCGCCGACATCGCTGGCGAGCTCTTCGATCTCGTCCTCTCGACCAATCAACTGGGCACCTGGCAGCTCGAAAACGCGACCGGCGTCGTCAGCTGGGACGCCCGGATGTTCGAGCTCTTCGGTGCGCCGGCGCGGCCGGGGTCGGAAGGAGAAATCTGGGCCCAAGCCGTCTCGGCCGAAGATCGCGAGCGCGTCGAGGCCGTCGTCGCCGACCTCCGGCAGCGTGGCGCCGGCGAAGTCGAGGTCCACTTCCGCATCGTCCGCGCCGACGGGGCCCAGCGCCGGATCCGCGGCCGCACCCGCCTATTGGCCCGCCCGGGCCAGCCGAGCTTCCTCTTCGGGGTGAATTGGGACGTCACCGACGACCTCGCGGTCCGCATGCAGCTCGAGGAGCAGCAACGGCTGATCGAAGCGGCGATGGGCGTCGCCCGAATGGGCTCGTTCGTCTGGAACCTCGATGGCGACTCGGTCGCCTATTCGGACGCGCTCTTCGCGCTGTACCGGTACACGCCGAGCGGCGACATCGAGGTCGACCGCGCCGCGCTCTCCGGCTTCGTCCATCCCGAGGACCTCGCTGCGGTCCGGGACCTCTCCCGGCGCGCGGTGACGGGCGACGTCGCGGCGCAGGTCCGCTTCCGGGTCCTGCTGGCCGACGGCGCCGAGCGCCGTTTCGAGATGGTCGCGGTGCCGCTCGAGGCCGAGGGCGGGCGCCGACTGGTCGGGATGGTCCGCGACGTGACCGATGAGCTGACCGCGATCGAGGGCCTGCGGGACGTGAACAACCGCTACGGCGCGGTGGTGAGCGCGCTGCCGGATATGTTGGTTCGTATCCGCAGGGACGGACTGATCCTCGACTTCAAGCCCGCCATCGGCAGCCGGGCGGAAGCCAGCGACTTCATCGGCCGCAAGCTCAGCGAGACGAGCCCGACGCCGCCGGAGATCACCAGCGGGTTGCTGCAGGCGGTGGGGGCGGTGATCGCCGGCCACGGCCCGATCGTACGCGAAGTCGACGCCGAGCTGCCGCGCTGGAAGGCGGGCACCTTCGAGTGCGTCTTCGTCAAGGCGGGCGACGAGGACGCCGTGTTGATGGTGCGCGACGTCAGCGAGCGCAAGCGCACCGAGCGCGACCGGGAAGAGGCGCGCCTGGCGGCAGAAATGGCCGACCGGGCCAAGACCGTCTTCCTCGCGACGGTCAGTCACGAGATGCGGACCCCACTCAACGGCGTGCTCGGCCTCTCCGACGCGCTCGCGAGCACGGCGCTCGACCCGAACCAACGCCGCTTCCTCGGTGCGATTCGACGCTCCGGCGAGACCCTGCTGGCGCTGGTCGACGACCTGCTCGACCTCACCCGCATGGAGTCGGGCCGGCTGCGGCTGCACAACGAGCCCTTCGCGCCGGCAGCCGTGGTCGCAGAGGTCCTGGCGCTGCTCGAGGCCCAAGCGCACGACCGCGGGCTCTGGCTGCGACAACACGACTGCGGATCCGATGGCGTCTGGCTCGCGGGTGACGCGCGTCGGCTGCGCCAGATCGTGATCAACCTCGTCGGCAACGCCCTGAAGTTCACCGATCGCGGCGGCGTCGACGTCCGCCTCCGGGTGCACGAGGTCGCCGACTCCGACGGTCGCTGCGCCCTCGAGTTGGCCGTCCGCGACACCGGCATCGGCATCCCGGAGGCCGAGCAAGACCGCATCTTCGACGCCTTCACCCAGGTCGACGGCGCCGCCACCCGCAGCCGCGGCGGCACCGGCCTCGGCCTCTCGATCAGCCGCGGCTTGGCGAGCGAAATGGGCGGTTCACTGACCGTTCAGTCGAGCGCAGGCGGCGGATCGGTCTTCGTCCTGCGGGTCGAGCTGCCGCGGGCCGACGCGCCACCGCAGCAACCCAGCACCGTCGCGCAACGCGCCGAGAGCGGCATGCGCGTGCTGTTGGTCGAGGACAACGCCATCAACCGCATGGTCGCGGTCGAGCAACTGCGCGGCCTCGGGGTGGAAGCGGTCGACGTCGCGGATGACGGCGCGGTCGCGCTGCAGCGCGCCGCCGAGACGGCGTACGATCTGATCCTCATGGACCTGCAGCTCCCCAAGCTCGACGGCTACGACGCGACCCGTCGGCTCCGGGCCTCGCCGGGACCGAATCAAGCGACACCGGTCGTTGCGATGACGGCACATGCCCTCGATGACGACCGCCTCCGCTGCAGGGAAGCCGGCATGGTCGGCTATTTGGTCAAACCCGTCAGCAACCAAGCGCTCGGGCCGTGGCTCCGACGCCGAGGAATGGCATGAGCACGCCATCGAAGTGCGACCACCTCGCGGGCCGTGTGCGCGCCGACGCGACGCTGCTGCGGCTGCTGCCGTTGCCGTTGCTGCTGGCCGGGCTGCTCTCGGCCGCAGCGGCAGCCGCCGCGACGCCGGGCATCACGCCAGATCACGAACGCCCGACGCTCGACGCCGCTGCCGAGGCCGCCTGGCTGCAGGCGCTCGTCGCGGCCAGCCCACACCGCATCGCCCTGGAGCAGGCAAATGCCGCGGCGGCGCAGGACGTCGACATCCTCGGCGGCTCAGCGGGCGCGCCGACCTGGCCGATACCGGCCATCTCTGCGGCCACCACCGGCAAGGCATGGCCGAAGAAGGCGGGCCGCCGCTTCTACGGCTACCTGCCGTATTGGACCAGCAAGGGCATCACCCTGCACTGGCAAACGCTGACCCAGCTGGCGTGGTTTTCGGCCGAGCTGGCGGCCGACGGCACGATCGGCAATACCCACGGCTGGGGCTCGGCGGAGGCGAAGGCGCTGATCGCCGAGGCGCACGCGCACGGGGTCCAAGTCACGCTCTGCATCACGCTCTTCTCCACCTCCGGCATCGGCGCCGTCATCGAGACCGCCGCCAAGCGCCAAGCCCTGGTCGAAAAACTCGTCGCGCTGGTGCTCAGCGGAGGTGGCGACGGCATCAACATCGACTTCGAAGGCCTCGCCAAAGCCGACAAGCAGAAGATGGTCGACTTCATCACCGCGCTGAGCGACGCGATGCACAAGGCCCTGCCCGGCTCGGACGTCACGCTCGCCACGCCCGCGGTCGATTGGAGCGGCGCGTGGGATTACGACGCCCTCGCCGAAGCCTCGGACGGCTTGTTCATCATGGCCTACGGCCTGCATTGGTCCGGTGGCCCTCCCGGCCCGAATTTGCCGATGAAGAGCGACGCCCCGTGGAAGCACAAGACGCTCGTCTGGGTCCTGGACGACTACTTTCAATGGGGCAAGGCGGCGAACAAGCACAAATTCATCGTCGGGCTGCCGTTCTACGGCCACGTCTGGGCGTCGTCGAGCGACCAGCCCGGCGCGACCGCGCTCGGCAAGGGCAAGAGCGTCACCTACGAGAACGCGGTCAAGACTGCGCCGAGCAAGGGCGGCTGGAAATGGGACGCGGCTTCGCAGTCGAGTTGGTATCTCTACAAAGAAGGTGGCGATTGGATGCAGGCCTGGATCGACGACCAGCCGGCGCTGCAGCTCCGCGTCGACGAGGTCGACGATCGTGACGTGATGCTCGGCTGCTGGGCGCTCGGCTATGCCGATACGGATGCTGGTGTCTGGCAGATGCTGGAGAGTTGGCGGGTGCCGAGTGGCGGTGGTGCCGGGGCCGACGCGGGCGGCGGCGATGCTGACGCTGTGGATGCTGGCGCTGTGGATGCTGGATCTGGTGATGCGGGATCTGCTGATGCTGGACCCGTCGATGTGGGATCTGGCGATGCGGGATCTGCGGATGCGGGATCTGCTGATGCGGGATCTGCGGATGTGGGATCTGCGGATGCGGGATCTGGCGATGCGGGATCTGCTGATGCGGGATCTGCGGATGCGGGATCTGCTGATGCGGGATCTGCCGATGCGGGATCTGCTGATGCGGGATCTGCGGATGCGGGATCTGCGGATGCGGGATCTGCGGATGCGGGATCTCTTGTCGGGCGTGATCAGGGGGATTGCGGGTCCGATTGTGACGTACTCGCGCCCGTTGGTGAGGTTGTCGGCGATGCCGGAAGTGATTGGACCGGGCCCACCACCAGCCTGGCGGCCCCGGCCAATCCCTCCGGATGCAGCGCAGATCGGAACCCGCGATCGGGGACTGGCACGGCGTTGCTGCTCCTGCTCGCGGGCGCAGCACTGGCCGTGCTGCGGCGCCGCTTCGCAGCCTGAACTCGACCCGCAAGACGTGATTTTTTGTCGAAGGTTGCAAAGACTTCTTGCGATCTTCGCGGCAAACGACGATACCTTTGCCTCGGCCCGCCGGAACGAGCCCGCTGGCCCCTGGTCTCGATCGCGAGGCCGTAGTGTCCTGAGGTCTCCGTCCACGAAGGGGGCCACAGTTTCGATGGTTCCCGCAGCGGGAGCCCAGTGAGAGAAGAGTACCCATGTCCAAGAAGCTTTTTGTCGGCGGCCTCAGCTGGGGCACCGACGACGAGGCCCTGCGCGCCGCCTTTGCCGAATTCGGTGAGGTCACTGACGCCAAGGTCATCACCGATCGTGAGACTGGCCGCAGCCGCGGCTTTGGCTTTGTGACCTTCGCAAACGGCGACGAGGCGACCGCTGCGATGGAGAAGATGAACGGCAGCGTGCTCGACGGCCGCAGCCTGAACGTGAACGAGGCCCAGGAGCGTCGCGGCGGCGCCGGCGGCGGCGGCGGCGGCGGTCGTAGCTTCGGCGGCGGCGGCGGCGGTGGTCGCGGCGGCTACGGCGGCGGCGGCGGCGGCTACGGCGGCGGTGGCGGCGGCTACGGCGGCGGCGGCGGCGGCGGCTACGGCGGCGGCGGCGGCGGCGACCGTGGTGGTCGTGGCGGCGGCTACGGTGGCGGCGGCGGCGGCGGCCGTGGCGGCTTCGACCGTGGCGGTCGCGGCGGCGGCGGTGGCGGCGGCCGTGGTGGCCGTGGCGACGGCGGCTTCGGCGGCGGCGACGGCTGGTAAGCCGAGCATCCGTACGGATTCGGACGAGGCCCCCCGGTTCGCCGGGGGGCCTCGCTGTTTTTACGACGCCGCTTCAGCCGGGCCGATGCTGTCCGACTCGCGCAGGAAGCCGGCGCAGTTGGCGTATTCCCAGATCATCGCGTCGACCAGGTCACGCACTGCGGCGACGTCGACCTCGGCCGAGGGCAGCCGCCGGCAGAGCGCGGTGGCGACCTCGTCGGCGTTGAGCTGCAGCAGGCCGACAGCGCAGCTCATCAGGCTGGCGTTCAGGCCGAAGAGCTTGCGGATGGCGTCCTTGTCATCGGCCATGGCGTCGAAGTCGCCCAAGATCACGAAGACGCCGACGCTCGGCGGGATCGCGGGCTCGGCGTCGGGATCGCCGGCGTCGGCGATCGCCATCACCGTGGCGCCGTGCACCGGATGGGTGAAGGAGAGCGCCGCGGAGCTCTCGCCGCGCTCGATCTCGACCCCCTGCACCCAGACCGAGAGCGCCCCGGCCATGCGGCCGATCAGCGTCGCGGGGTTGGGAATCGCGTTGCCCTCGCTCATGCATCCTCCAAGTTGCGCAGGCCCTGCCGCGCGATCGGCGCGAAGGCCTGCTCGCCGTAGCGGCGCCGGGTCTCGGCGTAGATGCCGGTGCAGAGCGCCTCGTGGCCACATCGGCCACAGCGCTCCGACGGCTTGCTCCAATATTCGTGGTGCGAAAAGCGGACCCGACGGCCGCTCTGCAGCTCGACGCTGAAGTCGTCGAGGTAATAGTCGACCAAGAGCGGCACCCACTCCGGCATCAGGCAAGCCTGAATATTGCGCAGGCCGACCGGGACACCGAGCGCCTGCGCCCGCAGCACCGCGGCGCCGAGGCTCTGCACCATCGCGTCCGGAGCGAGCAGGAGCTGGTCGGCGTGGCGCAGGCCGTCGCCGAGCGGCTTGATCGCGGCCAAGACCCAGACCGGCGGCGCGCGGCCCGCCCGTTCGGCGGCGGCGGCCAACATCTCCGCCAGCGCCGGAAGTCCGGGCGCGTTCAGGGCGGTGACGGCGGTGTAGACATAGGTCCAGACCCCCGGCTCGGCGAGCGCCGCGTCGAGGCCCTCGCATTGCAGGGCGAAGCGGCCGCTGCTGCGCGAGAGGCGGTCGTAGACGCCGGCGTCGGCGGTGTCGATGGAGACGTGCAGGGTGCCGACGCCAGCCTCGGCGAGCTGCCGGACGAAGCCCTCCCGGCCGAGCCGCAAGCCATTGGTCATCACGATCTGGCCGCCGTCCAGACCGCCGTCGCGGCAGGCGGCGAGCACGTCCCAGAGCTGCGGATGGATCGTCGGCTCGCCGCCGACCAAGATCGCACGGTCGCAGCCCGCGTCGCGGCCGGCGGCGACGATGGCCGGAACCTCGGCTGCCGGCAGGAAGCCCTGGGCGTCCTCGTGCGGCGGCACGGCGCAGTAAAGACAAGCGGAATTGCAGGGCCGACCGAGATCGACGTAGACGCTCGGGGTGAGGTGCTCGGCCAGCGCCAGCAGCCCAAGATCGGGCGCCAGCAGCGGCACATCGTCGCGGCGGCCGTGAACGTCGGCGACCGCGCGCCCGACGAAGCGCTTCTCCCGCGCCGGGACGGCGGGGCGCGGTCGGCGCAGGCTCTGGTCGTCGTCGCGCATCGTGTCCTGTCGTCGGCAAGGGGCCCCTGGCCCGGCTGCAAGCATAGCGCGCGCCGTTGCAGGGCGCGACCCGCGGAAATTCTCGTTGACCGCCGGGGGGCACACGCCCTAGCTTCGAGCGCCTGTCCTGGAGGTCCCGCATGAAGGCCACGTTCGCGACCCGGTTCTTCGCATCGCTCTTGATTCTCGGCGTCGCGGCGCCGGTGATGGCGGCGACGCCGCGCGCGCCGGCGGCCGCAGCAGACGCAGGTGCTCCCGAAGCCGCCGCGGCCGAAGATGGGGCGACGACCCAGCCGCGGCCGCGCGGATTTCGCGCCGCGAGCGGGCTCACGGTCCGCGTCGAATACCTCGGCGCAGCCGGCCGCGCCTCGCTCCACGCCCGTGGCTCGACCTACCACCTCGAAGGCAAGGCGCCGCATCCGGGCTCGGTCTACTACCCCGAGCCGTATTGGTCCGACGCCTACGCGCTCTTCCGCGCCGGTCAGCCGATGCGCCTGCGGGTGACGGTGGAGAACCGCGGCAAGCGGGCGTTGAAGGGTGCGCAGCTCGTCGCGGTGCAGGAGCACCTCGACTATTTCGGCAAGGATGGCGAGGACGTCGACGGCGCCGCCGCGCAGGCCATCGCGCTGCCGAGCCTGAAGCCCGGCGCGACGTGGCAGCAGGAGCTGACCCTGACCTTGCCGATGCGGTTGCTGCCGGGCCTGTTGCAGACCCACGTCCAGCTCGTGCAGCAGCGCGGCAAACGCAGCCAACTCCTGCTCGACGAGCCGCAGGCGGGGCTGTTCTGCCCGCTCGAGCCGCGGCGCGCCGGCGACAGCTAGAGACGCGATCAAAAAGTCGCCCCGGGCGACTTTTTGACGCGGCTCGTGGAGGGGGAAGGTTCGCGAGAACCACGCTTCTCGCGACCTGGGGGCGCCTAGCCCCCCAGAGAACAGTAGAGAGACTCGACCAGAAAATGCGACACTGCATTTTCTGGTCGCGTCTCTAGTCGCCCCGCTGACCCCAGCCCGGAGTCCATGCATCCAGACGTCCTGATCGTCGGCGCCGGCGTCGCTGGCCTCGCGACCGCCGATGCCCTCGCCCGTCGAGGCGCGCGCGTGCTCTTGCTCGAAGCCGGCACACAGATCGGCGCCGAGGCCAGCAGCCAGAACGCCGGCATGGTCCGTCGGCTGGGCGACGATCCGATCGAGCGCGCCCTCGCCCGTCGCACCCACGAAGCCCTGCTCGACCTCGACGCCGACCCGGACTTCGCCGACGCCCCGGTCAGCCGCCGCTCGGGCGCGCTGCTCCTGCTCGGCCACGAGCCGATGCGGCTGCACGACGCCGCGGCCCACCTGCACGCCCTCGGCGTCGCGATCAAACGCCTCGACGGACCGGCCGCCATCGCCGCGGCGGTGCAGAGCCCACTGCTCCAGGGCTGCCCCGCCAAGCTCGGCTGGTACGACGCCGAGGCCCGGGTCGCCGACGCCCACGCCCTCTGCCGCGGCCTGCTCGCCCGCGCCCGCCGCCACGGCGCCACGCTGCGCACCGAGGCGCCGGTGGCCGCGCTGCGTCGCGACGGCGAACGAATCGTCGGCGTGCAGCTCGCCGACGGCACGGCGCTCGACGCCGGCGCCGTGGTCCTCGCCGCCGGCGCCTGGACCGCCGGCCTGTGCGCCAGCGTCGGGCTGTGGCGCCCGCTGCTGCCGCTGCGGCGGACGTTGCTGCAGACGGAGCGCCACCCCGGCTCGCATCCGGACGCGCCATGGATCTGGCTCGACGACGCCGGCCTCTACGCCCGCCCCGAGGCCGGCGGCTTCCTCGTCTCGGCCTGCGACGAAGCCCTCGACCCGCCGCGGCCGGGCGCCGCCTCCCGCCTCGCCCCCGACCCGCGCGCCATCGCCCTCTTCCACGCCAAGGCGCAGCGCCTCTTCCCCACCCTCGCCGGCGTCCGCCTGCGCGGCGGCTGGTCCGGCCTGCGCACCTTCGCGCCGGACCGCGCGCCGATGCTCGGCCCGGACGCCGAAGCCCCCGGCCTGCACCTCTGCGCCGGGCTCGGCGGCTACGGCATCAGCTGCGGCCTCGCCGCGGGCGAAGTCGTCGCCGCCAGCGTCCTCGACGCAGCGCCTGCTTGGCTCGACGCGCCCGCCGTCGCGCCGCACCGCCATACGCTGCGCCGCTTCCCGCTGCTGCCAGACGGCGACACCAGCCGCGCCCGGCTGCTCGACGTCGCCACCGCTCGGGCCCGGATGTCGAAAACTTGCACACAGTGATGGACTTTGCGACACTCCGCGGCGCAGCCTGCGTCGATGCAAAATCGCCAAGGTCTTGAATTTCGGCGCGTGGTGCCCAGACTGCGCGGCGACGGCACGAGATGTGCTTCATGGGAGCGCAGTGATTCGGAAGCCGTCCCCGGGTGGGGTGGACGCGAGAGGGAGCAGACGATGCGGACGTGGATGCGAGGTGCCGAGCGCGCCGGGTGGATGATGGTGGTCCTGGTTCTGGCGATGACGCCGGGGCTGGCTTGGGCGTGCGGCGGGTGTTTCTCGCCGGTGCTGCCGCCACCGCCCGGGCAGGTCGGTTCGGGTCAGGCGGTGTTGCAGAGCGCCGAGCGCGTGGTCTTCATGCGCGACGAGGCGAGCAAGACGAGCCGGGTCTGGGTCGAGGTGCGCTACACCGGCGCGGCGCAGGACTTCGGCTGGGTGCTGCCGCTGCCGAAGCAGCCGACGGTGACGGTGGGCACGACCGTGGGCCTGGACATGCTCGACGGCGCCACGGCGGCGCGCTACCTGACCAAGCCGATGGGCAACGAGAATTGCCGCGACCCGTCCGACGGCTGCGATGATGACTTCCAATGGGGCGGAGTGACGGACGCAGCGGGCGGCGGGCCGAATAGCGGCGCCGACGCGGGGAGCTCGGACGGCGGCACCGCTGGCGGCGTCACGATCCTCGACCAGGGCCAGGCCGGCCCCTACGATTACTCGGTGATCAAGGGCAGCGACGCGAGCAAGCTGCAGGAGTGGCTCGATACGCGCGGCTACAAGACGCCGACCAGCGCGACGCCGATCATCCAGAGCCACGCCGACAAGGGCGACGTCTTCGTCGCGATCAAGCTGCAGAACGGCAAGGGCATCGAGCAGATCCGCCCCGTCGTCCTGGAGATGCACGACGCCGAGCCGTGCGTGCCGCTGCGCCTGACCAGCATCGCCGCCACCGACGACCTGAACGTGGTGGTGACCCTGGCCGGCACCGGCCGCGCGATCCCGAAGAATATGATGCACGTCGAGCTCAACCTCGCGCGCATCAACTGGCTCTCGGGGGCGAACAACTACGAGCAGGTCGTCGCCGCGGCGATCGACGAGGCCGCTGGCCGCGCCTTCCTCACCGAGTCGGCGCAGAAGGGCAGCGACGCCGCGAAGGGCCTGCCGTCGGACGCGCTGCTCGACACCAAGTGGGCGGCCGAGGCGACCAACGCCTACGACCTCGCGATCGGCCTCTACAACGCCGACCCCGGCGGCAGCAAGACGCCGTGGCTGCACCCCGACGCGGCGAAGATCTTCGTCGAGAAGGCGGGCATCGTGGAGCCGATCTTCAAGACCTTCGGGCTGAAGGACGGCCCCGCCGCGCTGGCGCAGCTCTGGGCCTGCGGCTCGATCTGGTCGGGCAATACCTTCTCGCCGATCGGCAACGACACCTGCATCCCCGCCGGCGAGTCGTTCTTCTCGCCCTCGGCCACCTGGGAGGCCAAGGACGCCAAGCTGGTGCCCGCGGACGGCAAGGCCTTCGCCGCTGGGCTGCAGAAGGAGATCGTCGCGCCGCTGCGTGAGCTCCGCGAGCAGTTCGCCGCCGCGCCCGTCGCGACGCGCCTGGTGATGAAGATCGGCCCGACCGAGATGGACCGCGACCCGGTCTTCGGCTTCAACGCCGAGCTGCCGATGGTGGAGCGTGACCGCACCGCCAAGACCTGGCAGGTCTGCGACGACGGCTGGCTGCCGGCCTCGCATACCCGCGTCGAGATCCCCGGCGTCGGCTCCTATCTCTTCCCGATCGGCACCTCGACCAGCGCCAACGACTCGCGCTGGGGCGATTCGCCCTTCGCCCAACGGATCGACGTCCTCGACGAGAGCGGCAAGCCCATCCCGGTGCCCGTCGCCCAAGTCGAACTGGTCGACACCGCCATCGCCGGCGCCCTGCCCGGCACGCCCTCGCCCGCCACCAAGCTCGCGCTCAACACGCCGAACTTCTGGAAGCCGCCGGCCTCGGACGAAAAAGTCACCAAGCTCGGCGTCTGGAAGAAGCCCGGCTGGTGCGACAAAGCCCGCGCCGGTTGGGTCGACGGCAAGCTGCCGCCCAGCGGTGGTGGCGACACCGACGCCAGCAACGGCGGTGATACCGACGCCGGCAGCACCGCCAACGACGGCACCGGCACCGGCCTCGACGGCAGCAGCGGCGGCGGCGGCACCGACACCACCCCGCGCAAGAGCGAAGGCGGCTGCACCGCCGCGCCGACCGGCAGCAGCAACGGAGCCCTTGCTTGGCTCGTGCTCCTGGCCGCAGGGCTGCTCCTGCTCCGCCGCCGCCTCTTCGGCAGCACGAACTAGCCAGGTCGCGACCGCGCGAGGAATTACGCCTCGTCTCGGGTTCCAATCGGGCCCGAGGCGAGGCTTTCTTCGTTGGGCTCGGTCCGCTTTGGCGTTCGCCTTCGCTTCGGCTTCGACCTCTGCGGCGAGGCGGGGTGAGGTTGACCTTTGTTCCTTGACACCTCGTCGAGAAATAATAACCTGACAATGCGTCGAGGAACTACGGTCACGCTCGGTGCTGTGGGAGTGGAGATGGCCCGGCCGGTCGACGAAGAGAAGCACGAGGCGGTCGTGCTCGCGGCATTCGAAGCGCTGCGAGCACGCGGTGTCGTCGGCGTCTCGATGGCGGAGATCGCCTCCGACCTCGGCATGGGGCGCAGCGCGCTGTATTGGTATTTCAAGGGGTTGCCCGAGCTGTTCGAGCATGTGCTGGAGATCGTGCTGGAGCGGCAGGGCATCGCGATCGCCAACGCGGTGGCCGAGGTGGAGCATCCGCTGGATGCGCTGGCGGCATGGATGCGGGCAACGGTCGGCTTCTACCGGGCAGATCCGGATCTGCTCGCCGTGCTGCTGCAGCTGTGGGCGACGGCGCGGCCTGGCAGCAAGGACGAGACGCTGGCGACGTTTCGAGAGCGCTTCGCGCCGCTCTTCGAGGGAGCGGTGGCGGAGCTGCAGCGTGGCGTTGCGCAGGGCCAGGTCGCGGCCTGCGACGCGGCGGCCGTGGTCGACCTCTGCGCAGCGACGCTCGATGGCGCGCTGGTTCACGGCCTGGTCCGCGGGATCGACGCGGCGGCGCTGGTCGAGGCCTTCGTGACGGCTGTGCTGGAGCCCTTGCGGCGTGACGGCGCGGCACAGGTCGAAGAGGCGGCGCAGGTCGAAGAGGCGGTGCAGGTGAGAGCGGCGGTGGATATTTCTCGACGGAGTGTCGAGAAAAAGCCGGATTGGATGAGCTGGGATTGAGGCCGGAAGTGGAACGGGGAGGTTCGTGATGCGGGCGATCGAAGTGACGAAGCAGCAATTCCGCCGGGTGGCCGAGCGCAAGCGCGCCCTCGATGCCGCGTGGCAGGGCCCGCCGATGGCCGAGCGCGCGCCGACCTTGCCGCCCTTGGTGGTGCAACTCCGCGGCGATCAGCGCGCGATGGGCGAGCAGCACGGCGAGCTGCTCCGCGGCGAAGGTGGCTTCGAGCAGATCTTGGACTATTACCCCGGCATGGCCGAGCGGATGGTCGCCGGCGCCCACGCCCACCCCGCGCAGCTCGGCGTGCCGCTGCTGCTCGGCGGGGTCAGCGAAGCCCTGCTCGCCCGACTCGAGCGGCGTCGGCCCGCGGCGTTGCGCGAACGCTCGCGTCGCTTCTACCAAGCGCTCGGCCGGCCCGAAGAGGACGCCACCTTCCTCGGCGTGATGGACCTGCTGCAGAACGTGATCGGCGTCGCCGGCAAGCTGCGGGTCCCGGCCGTGGGGCGGCGCTGGTCGGCGCTGGTGCCCGGCGCGTGCAGCACGCTCGCGGTCTGGGGGCCGGCGAGCGCAGACGGCGAGCTGCTGCTCGGCCGCAATTTCGACTTCCCCGGCACGGGCGTCTGGGAGTCTGCGCCGGTCATCGCCTTCGCCACCCCGACCGAGGGCCTGCGCTACGGATTCGTCACCACCCGCGGCGCCGACGCGCCCTGCGTCAGCGTCTGGAACGAGGCGGGGCTGTGCATCACCATCCACACCCGCTTCCACCAAGACGTGCGCTGGGACGGCCGGCTCGCCGTCGACCTGGTGCACGAGATGATCCGCCGCGCCGCGACCATCGACGAGGCCGTCGCGATCGCCCGCGAGGCGGCGGTCGCCTCGAGTTGGGGGATCGTGGTCGCGAGCGGGATCGAGCGCCGCGCCGTGCTGGTCGAGCTCACCGCCAAGGCCGTGACCGTGACCCACGCCAACCCGGGCGAGCCCTTCTTGGCCTGCACCAACCGCTACCAGAGCAGCGCGCTGCAGTCGGGCGAGCTCGAGCCCTCGATGGGCTGGATCATGCACTCGGACGGCCGCCACATGGCGCTGCGCCGGCAAGCCCTGCGTGGCCTCGGTGGTGAGGGGCTCTCGGCAGAGGCGATCGCGACGTTGCTCGGCAGCCACGAAGATCCCGAGGTCGAAGGCAGCCTGCGCGCCGCCGGCGGCGTCTTGGCGCAGAGCAATGGCGTGCACTCGGTGGTGATCGACCCGATCGGCCAGCGCACGCTGGTCTCGGTCGGCGCGGTGCCGACCGGCCACGGCCCCTGGATCAGCGTGCCGTGGCGCTGGGATGACGCGCCCTCGGTCCGCAGCCTCGAGGTCGGCGAGCTGCGCGCCACATTCGCCGCAGATCCGAACGCCCCTGGCGCCGCGTTCCGCCACGGCGACCGCGGCCGCGCCTACGCCCACCTGCTCGAAGCCGCGCGCCTCGAAGCCTCTGCCGGCCCGGCGGTGCGGGTGCAGGACGCCATCGACGCGGCCGTCCACCTCGACCCGACCGAGGCGAGCTACCGCCTACTGGCCGGCGGATTCGCCCTGACGCGCGGCCACTGGCAGACGGCCGAAGCACAATTCGAGGCCGGCCTCGCGAGCGAAAAGGGACCTTTCGGCCGCGCCCGGCTGCTGCACTTCGCCGCGCTGGCGGCAGAGGGGGCCGGACAACGCCGACGCGCCGAGGCCTTGCGCCGCGAGCTCGCCGGCGTCCACCATCCGCGCGTGGCGCCCTACCAACGCGCGGCGACCCGCCGCGTGGACCCGCGCAGCGTCACGGTCGGGGTGCAGCTGTGCGACGTGAGCCTGTAGAGAAGACCGAAGACGCAACAAACGGCGACGCCATCGACGCCGAGGCCATCCTCCCCGTCCCCGCAGGCGATCCGGCGCTGCACCTGCCACGCGAGGCGCTGATCGCGACGCTGCGCGCACATCGGCCACCGCGCGACGTGGGGCGGGTCGTCCTGCTGGTCGCCCGCGCTGTCGATCACGCGCGCAGCACGCCCGCGCGCGTCCTGCTGCAGCCGAACACGCCGCTCCCGGGTGACCGCTGGGACCCAGCCAACAAATACGGTACGGCGAACCAGCTCTCGGTGATGGACGCCGGCGTCGCACGCGCGGTCTGCAACGGCCAAGACCTCACGCTGCCCGGCGACAACCTGCTGCTCGACCTCGACCTCTCGGAGGCGAACCTGCCGGTCGGCAGCGTGCTCCAGGTCGGCGCGGCAGCGTGCGAAGTGACGGAGAAGGCCCACACGGGGTGCAAGCTCTACACCCAGCGCTTCGGCATCGACGCGATGCGGCTGACGGCGGACGAGCAGTGGAAGGCGTCGCGGCTGCGCGGCCTATTCTTGCGTGTGCTGCGCCCGGGCGAGGTCGCGGTCGGTGACGAAGTTCGCGTTGTTGCGCGCGGGCCCCGCGAAACGTAGAGTCGCTCGACCATCAACGATATGAGGCGTCGAGCGCAAAGGCAGCGGGCTCGACGCGGGGATCTCGTCATGATTGCAAATCCCTCCCGCGACCAGCGACGTCTCGCCGTGCGCACCTTGCCGCTGGTGCTGGCTCTCACGGCGATCACCGGCTGCGGCAACGGCGGCGGCGACAGCACGCAGCCAGGACCGGACGTCGCCGACGCGGCGCAGGACGGCGCGATCGTGGACGTCGGCGCGATCGACGTGCAGCAGGGCGTCGACGGCAAGCTCGGCGACGGCTCCGGCAGCGACACCGCAGCTGAGACCACCGGCGGCGACGGTGGCTCGGTCGACGCTGGGCCGATCTCGTGCGCGGCGATCGGCGACTGCAAGGCGCCCGTTCCGGTGTGCGATTTCGCCGCCGGCGTATGCGTCGCCTGCCTGCAGGACGGCGACTGCGCCGCTGGCACCGTGTGCTTGGGCAAGGCGTGTGGCGCGGCGATCGCGTGCACCAGCGACAAGGAGTGCATCGCCGACGACGCGGTCTGCGACAAGGACGCCGGCCATTGCGTCGATTGCCTCGCCGACGGCGACTGCACCGGGAGCGGGCAGATCTGCAAGCTCGGCCACTGCGTCGCCAAGCCGCCGGAGTGCACGTCGAGCAAGGATTGCGCCGTCGTCGGCGGCGTCTGCGACAAGAGCAGCGGCCTGTGCGCCGAGTGCACCAGCGCCGACGATTGCGTCGACGCGCGCTTCTGCAAGCAGGGCGTCTGCGTCCCGGACGTCTGCACCGCGGGGCAGACCCAATGCAATTCGCCGACCGAGCTGGGCGGCTGCAACGCCGAGGGTTCGGGCTACGAGAGCAGCGCCTGCAAGGCGACTGAAGCCTGCTACGAAGGCGCGTGCAAGCCGAAGATCTGCGCCCCGGGCGAGAAGGTGTGCACGAGCGACGGCGTCAAGGTCTGCAACGCCCGCGGCGTCGGCCTCGGCGCCGCGACGCCCTGCAAGGCTGACGAGGCGTGCAAGGACGGCGCCTGCCTGGCGAAGGTCTGCACACCCGGCGAGACGACCTGCAAAGACGGCGTGCTCGCCACCTGCGCGCCCGAAGGCACGGCGTGGGCGTCGAGCAAGTGCAAGGCCAGCGTCCCCGGCGCGCTCGGCGAGGCGTGCGGCAGCAAGGACGGCAAAGCCGCGTGCGTGCCGATGCTCTGCGCGCCGAAGAGCCTGGTCTGCGCCGGCACGCAGCCGGCGATCTGCGACGACGACGGCCTCGGCAACCAGCCCAGCGGCGACTGCAAGCTGCTGCCCGACGGCGGCCCCGGCACCTGCGCCGGCGGCGTCTGCCTGCCCGACGCATGCACCGGCGCGGCGACGAGCTGCGCCGGCGCCGCGGTGGTCGGCTGCAAGGACGGCACCTGGACGACCAGCGCCTGCGCCAGCGGGCAAGGCTGCAAGGACGGCGCCTGCGAGAAGGTCGTCTGCGTCGCCGACGAGGTCTATTGCGCCGGCACCGTGCGGCTGCAATGCGACAAGAGCGGCACCAGCCCGGCGACGCTGCAGGACTGCGCCGCCGACGGCAAGACGTGCAAGGACGGCGCCTGCGTGCCGACCGTCTGCAAGCCGGGCTCGGTGGTCTGCAGCGACGACGGCAGCGCGACGGAGACTTGCAATGCGCTGGGCCTCGCCACGGTGAAGACCAGCTGCCCGAGCCAGCACACCTGCGTCGGTGGCAGCTGCCTGCCGGTGATCTGCCAGGCGGGGACGGCCTTCTGCAGCGGCGACGACGCGGTGCAGTGCAGCAAGAACGGAACCAGCACCACGACGCTGGAGAGCTGCAAGAGCGGGACGACGTGCAAGGACGGCGCCTGTGTGAAGTGGATCTGCACGCCGGGGGCGAGCGAGTGCGCCGGCGACCAGCTCGCGACCTGCGACGAAGACGGCTTGGGCAAGACCGTCGCGGACTGCCCGAGCGGCGAGATCTGCAATGGCCTGGGCTGCAAGAAGGTCGTCTGCGAAGCGCTGAAGAAGGGCTGCGACGGCAGCAAGGCCGGGATGTGCAACGCCAAGGGAACGGGCTGGATCGGCCAACAGGATTGCGCCGCGACCAAGCTCTATTGCGTCGAAGGCGCCTGCTCGGCCCAGGTCTGCAAGCCGGGCGAAAAAGCCTGCGTCGGCGTCGCGGTCGGCACCTGCCAGAGCGACGGCCTGGGTTGGGCCAGCAAGGTCGACTGCACCGACAACAACGCCTGCACCAGCGATGGCTGCAAGGACGGCGCGTGCCTCTACGGCCAGCCGAAGGTCTGCGACGACAAGGACGCTTGTACGAAGGATTGGTGCGATACGGCGAGCGGGAAATGCCTGAGCAGCGGTATCACCGGGCCGTGTGACGACGGGAGCCTGTGTACGTCGGGCGATACGTGCGAGGGCGGCAAGTGCCAGGCAGGGCCGGGGCATTTGTCGACCGTGGCGGGGACGGGGAGCAGTTCGTTCCTCGACGGACCGGCGCTGTCGGCTCGCTTCGATTACCCGGAGGGCGTCGCGGTAGACAAGGACGGCACGATCTACGTCGCCGATGGCCAAAGCAACCGCATCCGGGTCATCAGCCCGACGGGGCAGGTGACGACGCTGGCCGGCAACGGCTCGTCCAGCTACAGCGAGGGCGTCGGCGCTTCGGCGCGCTTCTACCGCCCTGCCGGTATCGCGCTCGCCGGCTCGACCCTCTACGTCAGCGACACCTACCATCACCGGGTCCGGACGATCGATATCGCCAGCAAGAAGTCGGCGCTGCTCGCAGGCAATGGCTCCGCGAGCTACCAGGACGGGCCGCCGACCACGGCGCGCTTCCGCTACCCGGCCGGGCTGACGGTCGCAGACGACGGCGACGTGGTGGTGGCCGATCGCGACAACCACCGGATCCGGCGGATCTCCGGCAACGGCACGGTGTCGACCCTGGCCGGCAGCGGCTCCGCCTCCTTCCTCGACGGCCCGGTCGCGACGGCCCGGTTCAAGTACCCGTACGGTGTGGCCGAGGGCGCGCCCGAGGTCTTCTACGTCGCCGACCAAGGCAACCACCGCATCCGCCGCATCCAGGGTGGGCAGGTGACGACCGTGGCTGGCCAGAGCGCCGACGGCAACAGCGACGGCGTCGGTGTCGCGGCCCGCTTCTCCAGCCCGCGCGGCATCACGGTGACGGCGGCAGGCAACCTGATCGTCGGCGACTTCACCAATAGCCGGATCCGCATGATCACGCCGGCGGGCGTCGTCTCCACCCTTGCTGGCACGAGCAACGGCTTCGCTGACGGCGATATCGGCACCGCCAAGCTCTACCACCCGATCGGCGTCGCAGTGGAGCCGGGCGGCACGATCGTCATCGCCGACTACGACAACCACCGCATCCGCCGCCTCACCCCCGGCACCGTGAACTGCGACGACGGCGCCCCCTGCACCGCCGACGCCTGCGACCCGAAGACCGGCGCCTGCAGCCACACCCCGATCGCCGCCGGCAAGCCCTGCGACGACGGCGACGCCTGCACCCTGGCCACCGCCTGCGACGCCAAAGGCGGCTGCCTCGGCGAGGCGAAGAACTGCAGCGACAACAACCCGTGCACGACCGATACCTGCGACAGCGGCACCGGCACCTGCAATCACGCCGCGCACGACGAGGCCTGCGACGACGGCGACGCCTGCAGCCTCGGTGACGCCTGCGTCGGTGGGCTGTGCAAGGCCGGCGTCGGCACGATCACCGCCGTCGCGGGCAACGGCAGCGCCGCGGTCGTCGATGGCGCCGTCGCCGACGCGAAGCTCTACTCCCCGGTCGACGCGGCGGAGCGACCCGACGGCTCGCTGGCGATCGCCGGCCGCTACAACGTCCGGCTGCTCTCGGCGGACGGCAAGACGGTGACGACCCTGGCCGGCCCGGGCGTCAACGTCAGCGGCGCGGCGACGGGCTACGGCCCGATCTCGCGCTTCACCGATCTCCGGGCCCTCGCGGCCTGGCCCGACGGCAGCCTGCGGCTGGCGGACTCGGCGCGCATCATCCGTGTCGGCAGCGCCGGCTACACCACGCTGCTCGCCGGCGCGGCGAACAACAGCACCGGCTACGTCGACGGCAAGGGCGACACGGCGCGGTTCAACGGCATCCGCAGCGTGGCGCGGCGGGCCGACGGCGGCTTGGTGATCAGCGAGGAGTCCAACCGGCGGATTCGCCTGCTCGCGCCGGATGGGATGGTCAGCACGCTGGCGGGCTCGGGCCAGAGCGGCTACCAGGACGGCCCCGCGACCTCGGCGACGTTCAGCGTCCCGCGCGGCGTGGCGGTCGGCGGCGACGGCGCGATCTACGTCGCCGACGCCGGCAACCGCAGGATCCGCAAGATCGCCGGCAATATCGTCTCGACCGTCGCCGGTTCCGGACAGTCGGGGGCGCAGGACGGCGCCGCGACCTCAGCGACCTTCCCCGACCTCTGGGGCCTCGCCGCGATGCCGGGCGGACGGCTGGCGATCGCCACCAACGCCGCGCTGCGCCTCTACGATCCGGCCAACAACGGCGCGGTCTCGACCCTGCTCACCGCTGGCTCGGCGCCCTTCGCCGGCTTCGGCGTCGCGCTCGGCCTGCACGTCGCCAAGGGCAATCTCCGCGGCGTCAGCGCGGGCAGCGGCGATCGCCTATGGGTGGTCGATCCGAGCCACCAGGTCCGCGTGCTGCGCTTCGGTACGGCGGCCTGCGACGACGGCTCGCCCTGCACCACCGACGCCTGCAACAAGGCCAAGGGTTGCACCCACACCGCGAAGGCGAAGGGCAGCGCCTGCGACGACGGCAGCAAATGCACCGCGACCTCGGCCTGCGACGACAAAGGGCAATGCGCCGGCGCGGCGAAGAACTGCGACGACGGCAACAACTGCTCGGTCGACGGCTGCGACCCGGACCTCGGCAGCTGCACCCACGATCCGAGCCTCGGCGACTGCAACGACGGCAGCGCCTGCACCACGGGTGAGGCGTGCTCGGGCGGTTCCTGCAGCAGTCAGCCCTTGGTGCTGACCACGGTCGCCGGCCTGCCGAGCACCAGCGGCTACGTCGACGGCGACGCGGCAGAGTCGCGGTTCAACTACATCGGCGGCGTCGACGCGACGGCCGAGGGCGTCTACGCAGCGGATACGAGCAACCACGTGATCCGCCTCTACGCCGGCGGCAAGGTCACGACGCTCGCCGGCACACCGAAGACCTCCGGCTTCCAGGACGGCGTCGCCAGCAGCGCGAGGTTCAGCTCGCCGCAGGGGATCGCGGTGCGCGCGGATGGTACGATCTTCATCGCCGACCGCGGCAACCACCGCATCCGCCACCTCGCCAAGGATCAGGTCGCGACCTACGCCGGTAGCACGTCGGGCTACGTCGACGGGCCGATCGGGAGCGCGCTCTTCGCCGGGCCGCACGACGTCTTGCTCGACAACAACTCCCGGCTCTGGGTCGCCGACCGCAACAACCACCGCATCCGCCGCATCCTGCCCGCAGGCACGGTCGAGACCGTCGCCGGCGGCAACGCCGGCTTCCAGGACGGCCCGGGCACCTCGGCGATGTTCAGCAGCCCGGCGGCGATGGCGCTCAGCCCTGACGGCACCAGCGTCTACGTCGTCGACCTCGGCAACCGCCGCATCCGCAAGGTCGCGCCGGACGGTAGCGTCTCCACGGTGCTCGGCAACGGCGCCTCGACCCTCGACGCGCTACCCACGCCTACGGGCGGTATCGGCGGGCCCACGGGCATCACTTTCGACAGCGCAGGGGCGATGTTGGTTTCCGTCGTCGATGCCTCGACGCGCGTCGTGCTGACGATGAGCGGGGGCAAGCTCGAGCTCTATTTCGGCGAGTTGAAGAAGCAGGGCACGCTCGACGGCATCCCCGGCGCAGCGCAGACCTACTCGCCGGGTGCGCTGGATCGCGGCCCCGACGGCAGCATCTGGCTCGCCGACAACGCTGCGCTGCGCGCAGTCCTGAGCAAGGCGAAGAACTGCGACGACGGCTCGCCCTGCACCACCGACGCCTGCAACGCCAAGACCGGCGCTTGCAGCAATACCAAGCTCGCCACCGGCAGCGCCTGCACCGACGGCACCGCCTGCACCAGCGCCGACGCCTGCGACGCGGCCGGCAAATGCGTCGGCAAGGTCAAGGATTGCAGCGACGGCAACGTCTGCACCGCCGACAATTGCGATCCCTTCGACGGTTCTTGCGGCCACCCGCACGTCGACGGGCCCTGCGACGACGGCAGCGCCTGCACCGTCGGCGAGGCCTGCGCCGAGGGCAAATGTCAGACCGGGCCGGGCATGGTCGAGACGATCGCCGGCGACGGGACCAGCGGCTATGCCGACGGCGCGGCGCTGGCGGCGAAAATGCAAGCAGCGACCGGGCTGGTGGTTCGCAAGGACGGCGGCGTCGTCTTCGCCGACACCAACAACCACCGCATCCGCCTGCTCGCCGGCGGCCAGGTGACGACCCTCGCCGGCGACGGGCAGAAGGGCTACCTCGACGGCAAGGGCGCGGCGGCTCGGCTGTCGTCGCCCGGCGGCATGGCCGAGCGTGCCGACGGCGGGATCGTCTTCTTCGACCAGCAGAACGCGCGCATCCGGCTTCTGGCGGCCGACGGCACGGTGAGCACCCTGGCCGGCTCCGGCCAGAGCGGCACGCAGGACGGCTTCCCGACCAGCGCCAGCTTCTCGGTCTCGGGGTCGGTCGCGCAGCAGGGCGACGTGAGCTGGATCATCGACAGCGGCAACCACCGCATCCGCACCGTGGCCAAGGACGGCACGGTGGCGACCGTCGCCGGTAGCAGCCCGGGCTTCCAGGACGGCCCGGCCAGCTCGGCGCGCTTCTCGACCCCGACCCAAGGCGCCTTCGCCGGCGGCGCGCTCTACCTCGCCGACTACGGCAACCATCGGATCCGCAAGCTCGCCGGGGGCATCGTCAGCACCGTCGCCGGCAACGGCAGCGCGAGCTACCAGGACGGCCCGCTCGGCAGCAACAAGCTCTACTATCCCGTCAGCATCACCGCCGCCGCCGACGGCAGCATCTGGTTCGGCAGCAACCAGAACCGGCGGGTCCGCCGCCTCGACGGCGCGGGCGTGGTCAGCACCGTCGCGGGCAGCGGCAGCAACGGCAGCGCCAACGGCTTCGGCACCGCGGCGACCTTCTCGACGCTCAACGCGCTGGCGTGGAAGTCGGGCGCCGGCGCGATCGTTGGCAGCACCTATGCGCTGCGCCTGGTACGGGCTCCGACCAAGGTCTGCGACGACGGCCTGCCATGCACCGTCGACGCCTGCGACGCCAAGACCGGCGCCTGCAGCGCGCCGAAGGCCAGCGACGGCGCCGCCTGCGTCGACGACGGCAAGCCCTGCACCGAGGCGATGACCTGCAAGGCCGGCGCCTGCCAGGGCGGCAAGCCGAAGAGCTGCGACGACGGCGATGTGTGCAGCAAGGATTCCTGCGACGTCGTGACCGGAGGCTGCACCCACGCCCCCGACAGCAACGCCGGCTGCACGGCGATTCGGCGCGTCTTCGTCACCAGCGAAGCCTTCTCGCCGAATTTCGGCGGGATCGACGGAGCGCACAGCACCTGCGAGGCTGCAGCCGCGGCGGCGAAGCTCGGCGGCTCTTGGAAGGCGTGGCTCTCGACCAGCTCGACCTATCCGAACGCCTACTTCAACAAATCCGCGGTCCCCTACCGGCTGCTGAGCGGGGTGGAGATTGCGAAGAATTGGACAGATCTCGTCGACGGGACGCTCGCTGCCGCGATCAGCATCACCGAGCTCGGCACACCGGTCGGTACATCGTCGACGTCGTATTGCGGCAGCAGCGGGACGCCCTCGGTCTGGACCGGTACGAATACATCGGGCAACCGCGCCAACTCCTCGTCCTCGATCTACTACTGCGGCAACTGGACCACGACCACCACGTCTTCGAACTACCGCGCCTATTCCGGAAACGCGAACCTGGCCAATTCGAAGTGGACCACCAACTGCTCGACCCAACGCTGCAATTACAAGGGCCACCTCTATTGCTTCGAACAGAGTGACCATCTCGTGAAGCAATAGGCCCACAAAGCGACAGGTTTTGTCGCGTTGATTTGCCATTGCGGTGACTTGGCGCAGCGCATACACTCTACCACGATGGGATCACCTGGGGCGTTGCGGTCAGCTGTGACCAGCGAGGAGCGGAGTCCGTGACAGTGTCATTCGCGATGATGCGCCGCGCTGCCCTCGCCTGCGTGCTCGGCGCCACGGCCGTCTCTGGCTGCGGCAGTGACGGCGCGACCCGGACCGACGAGCTGGCGAGCGAAGACGCTACGAAGACCGGCAAGGACGCGGCCGGCGCGACGGACGACGGCGCGACGGGCGACGGCAGCGGCCCCGGCGACGGCCGCGCTGGCGGCATGGCAGATGGCGCGGCCTCCGCCGACGCCGGCCCGCAGCCGCTGCCGTGCAAGAGCGACAAGGATTGCATCGCGTCCGACCAAGTCTGCGACAAAGACGCCCTGCGCTGCGTCGACTGCAATGGTGATGTCGATTGCCCTTCCGGCGAATCGTGCAAGGCACATACCTGTGTGCCGCCAGCGACGCCGTGCACCTCGAGCAAGGACTGCGCGGCGCTCGAACAGGTCTGCGACAAGAAGGTCGGGAGCTGCGTCGACTGCATGGGGGACGAGGATTGCCTCGGTGGGGCGCTCTGCGTCGAGACCATCTGCGTCGCCAAGGCCTGCACCAAGGGCCAGACACGGTGCGGCGACGACGGCGCGCTGCAGCTCTGCGCCAGCAACGAGCTCCGCTGGACGACCACCCAATGCCCTGCCGGGCAGAGCTGCACGGGCGGAGCCTGCGGCGTCGACGGACCGGATGCCGCAGACGCGGGGAGCGACGCAGCAGAAACGACGGCGCCCGACGCGGCGACGCCCGACGCGACGACGCCCGACGCGACGACGCCCGATACGGCGACGCCTGATACGGCGACGCCCGATACGACGACGCCCGATACGGCGACGCCCGACACGACGACGCCCGACGCGTCCGAGACCCAGCTCTGTGCGCCGAATTCCGTCGGTTGCGACGGCTTGGTGTTGCAGATCTGCGCCGGCAACGGCTCGGCGTGGCAGGCCGCGGGAAGCTGCGCCGACAGCGATCCGTGCACGACCGATAGCTGCACGCCGGATGGATGCAAGAACCTCCCAGCCGCGGACGGAACGGCATGCGGCGAGGGCAAGGTCTGCACCGCAGGCAGCTGCGGCCCGGCGCCGAACGCATGTGGCGCCGACGCGGCCGCGAGCTGCAACGGCAAATGCGGCAGCCAAGGCACCGGCGGCTGCTGGTGCGACACCCTGTGCAAGACCTTCTCGAATTGTTGCAAAGACTTCGACGCCTGCTGCGGCGGCTGATCGATCGAGGCAGATGCCATGACGACGCTCGAACACACCCTGTCTTTTCCGCGCCTGCTGCTGCTGCTCGCACTCTCGGCTTCGCTCGCAGCGTGCGGCACGGAGCCTGATGCCGGTGAAAAGGACGTCGGCGCCAGCGGAGACGTCGTGGGCGACGTCGTCGACGACGGCAGCCCTGCCGACGCCACCGTGGTCGACGTGAAGCAGAACGTCGACGTGTCGACGCCCGACGCCGTGCTCGACGCGGCTGCCGACGTCGAGGACGCCGGCGCGGCCAAGACCTGCGACGAGGGCTGCACCGGCGCGACGCCGTTTTGTGACGGCGCCGCGGGCGTCTGCGTCGCCTGCCTCGACACGGCGGATTGCGGCAAGCCGGGTCAGCGCTGCATCGCGCACGCCTGCGAAGACGCCGAGCCGTGCACGACCGACAAGACCTGTATCGCCAAGGGAGGCGTCTGCGACCTCGGCGTCGGCGTCTGCGTCGATTGCCTCGCGGACGCCGATTGCGGCGACGCGTTGGCGTGCGTCGCGAAGGTCTGCCTGCCGCCGCCGGCGAGCTGCCAATCGAGCAAGGACTGCGCCGCGCTCGATCAGGTCTGCAACAAGGCGGCCGGGGTCTGCGTCGACTGCGAGGCGGACGTCGATTGTCCACAGGACCGCTACTGCAAAGCCGGGCTCTGCCTGCCGGACGTCTGCACCGGCGGCGAGAAGACCTGCGTCGATCTGACCACGGTCGGGCTGTGCGACGAATCGGGCGCGGCGTTCACGGCTTCGCCGTGTGGCACGGGGTCGGCGTGCAAGGACGGCAGCTGCCTGGCGGTGATCTGCACGGCGGGGGCCACGCGTTGCGAGGCCGGCGGCCCCGAGACGTGCGACGACCTCGGCGTGGTCTGGCTCAAGGGCGAAGCGTGCAAGCAAGGCGAGGCCTGCAAGGAAGGCGCCTGCGTCGCCACGGTCTGCGAGCCCGGAGCGAGCCAATGTGCGGGTGAAGCGCTGCTCACCTGCGAGGCAGACGGGCTCTCCTGGGCCAGCGCGGCATGCAAGGCAGCGAGTGGCACGGACCTCGGCGAGGGCTGCGTGACGACCGATGGCAAGGCAAGCTGCAAGAGCAAGCTCTGCAAGCCGGGGACGGCGGTCTGCGCCGGGGAGACGGTCGCGACCTGCAAGGCCGACGGCTTCGACTACGAGTCTGGCGAGGACTGCGCGAGCAAGACCGGCAGCGAGGCCGGATTCGCCTGCGTCGAGGGAGCCTGCCTGGCGTTGAAGTGCGTCCCGGGTAGCAAATCCTGTGCGGGGGCCGGCGTGCAGACCTGCAACGCTGCGGGCGACGGCTGGAGCGGCGTGGACTGCGGCAGCGGCGAGGGCTGCAAGGACGGCGCGTGCAAGAAGCTCTCGTGCGTGGCGAACAAGCTGGACTGCGTCGGCAGCAAGGTCCGGCAATGCGACGCCTCGGGCACGACGCCGACATTCCTGGAGGATTGTGCCGCGACGGAGAAGGCGTGCGTCGACGGCGCCTGCATCCCGTGGGTCTGCAAGCCGGGGAGCAAGGAGTGCAGCAAGGACGGAGGCGCGGTCGCGGTCTGCTTGCCGTCGGGCCTGGGCTACGACCAGCAGGGCTGCGCCCCCGGAAAGGTCTGTGAGCAAGACGGCTGCGTGCCGGTCGTCTGCACTGCGGGCAAAGCGTTCTGCGATGGCTCGGGCAAGGCCATGCAATGCAATGCGCTCGGCACCAGCGCGACGCAGCTGGCGAGCTGCGAGGGCGGCAAGGTCTGTCAGGATGGCGCTTGTACCTCGCCGATCTGCACGCCCGGCGAGGTGAAGTGCCAGGGGCTCTCGACGCTGGAGACCTGCAACAGCAGCGGCATCGCCTGGGTGCAGACCACCTGCCCGAGCGGGAGCGCCTGCGACGCGGCGGTGTGCAAGGCCCAGACCTGCAGCCCGAACGCAGCGATCTGCAAGGGCAGCGAAGTCCACAGCTGCGACGCCAAGGGCATCGAGTTCAGCAAGAGCCTCGACTGCGCGGCGGCGAACAAGGTCTGCAAGGACGGCGGCTGCGAGACGCCGATCTGCAAGCCCGGCGAGAAGGCGTGCGTCGACGGCCAACCCGCGACGTGCGCGGCCGACGGCCTCGCCTGGCAGAAGTCGCAATGTGGCAACGGCCAGGTTTGCAAGGCCGGCGGTTGCGCGGACGTGATCTGCACCGCGGGAGCCAAGGGCTGCAGCGGCGAAACCACGCAGGTCTGCGATCCGACCGGGACCGCCTGGATCGGCGGCACCGACTGCAGCAAGACGGGCGAGCTCTGCAGCGAGGGCGGCTGCACCAAGCCGATCTGCGAGAAGGACGCGACACGCTGTGAGGCTGGGGTCAAGGAGACCTGCGAGGGTCCGCTGGCGGGCTGGAAGCAATCGCCCTGCAAGACCGACGAGGTCTGCAAAGGCGCCGGCGTCTGCGCACCGAAGCTCTGCACCCCCGACACCGTCTACTGCCTCGGCACCGAATTGACCAAATGCAGCACGGACGGGACGGGCCAGAGCTTGGTCGCGGACTGCGGCAAGACCGATCAGGTCTGCACCGCGGCAGGTTGCAAGACGCCGGTCTGCGACAAGGGCAGCAAGAAATGCAGCAGCGGCGACCTGCTGGTCTGCGCCACCGATCAGCTCTCCTGGCAGACCCAGCCTTGTGGTAGCGATGCGACCTGCGTCGGCGCGGAATGCAAGGCGCTCGTCTGCAAGCTCGGCGACAAACAATGCAGCGGCGGCAAGGTCCAGGCCTGCGCGAGCTACGGCACGGCGTGGTCCGACGTCGGCGACTGCGCGGCTGCGGGCAAGGTCTGCCAGGCCGGCGCGTGCGTCGACAAGCTCTGCGAGCCGGGCGCGACCAGCTGCGCCGGCGACCTGCTCGAGACGTGCAACGCCGACGCCCTCTCCACGACGAAGTCGAGTTGCGCCTCGGGCTCGATCTGCGACGGCAAGAGCTGCCAGAAGGTCGTCTGCCAAGCCGGTCAAGCCTATTGCGACACCAACGCCGTCTACACCTGCAACGCCAAGGGCACCGCCGGCAGCAAGGCCAAGGACTGCGGCAGCGGCGAGACGTGCAAGGCAGGTGCCTGCGAGAAGACCTTCTGCGTCGCCAACGCGAAGGTCTGCGCCTATCCGTCGACCGCCGCGATCTGCGCGCCCGACGGCAGCAAATACTCGTATGTGCAATGCAAATCCGGCGAACTCTGCTACCAGGGCAGCTGTGTGTACCAGGCCTGCACCGTCGGCAGCATCGGCTGCACGGGCAGCAACGCTTGGAAATGTCACGAGTCTGGCGGCTACTACGTGGAGACGGCGAAGTGCGCCAACGCAGGCAAGGGCTGCAAGGACGGCATCTGCGTCGAGGCGAGCTGCACGCCGGGCGAGAAGGCCTGCGTCGGCGCCGCGGTCGGCACCTGCAGGCTCGACGCGACCGGCTACGATCTCTCGCCGTGTGGCGACAACGACGCCTGTACGCCGGATAGCTGCAAGGACGCCGCGTGCGTCTACGGCGCGAGCAAGGTCTGCGACGACAGCAATACGTGCACCACCGATAGCTGCGACAGCAAGACCGGCGCGTGCGTCTTTGCCGCGAAGTCCGGCAGCTGCGACGACGGGACGGTTTGCAGCAAGGGCGACAAATGCATCTCCGGGACCTGTACGGCGACGCCCGGCGGGTTGGTGACGACGATCGCCGGCTCGGGTACGTCGGGCTACCAGGATGGCGCCGCAACGTCGGCGAAGTTCGGCCTGCCGGCCGGGATGGTGCTCGACAGCGACGGCTCCTCGATCTTGGTCGCCGACGCCAACAACCACCGAATCCGCCGCTTGACCAGCGCCGGGGTCGTGGAGACCTACGCCGGCTCGGGCACGCAGGGCCATCAGGACGGGGCGTTGAGCAGCGCTCGCTTCTCGGCGCCGCACGACCTCTGCTGGGCCGGCGACGGCAAGCTCTACGTCGCCGACCGCAGCAACCACCGGATCCGCGTGATCGACCCCGCTGCGGGAACGATCGCGCCCTTCTACGGCAACGGCTCGACGACCTACCTCTACTACCCGACCGGGATCGCGTGGCACGCCGGTGCGGGCAGCATCGTCGTCGCCGACAGCAGCAGCCGGGTCGTGCGGCTGATCACGCTGGACGGCAAGGCGACGGTCCTCGCCGGATCGCCTGGGCAGAGCGGCTCGACCGACGGCACCGGCGCAGCCGCCCGGTTCCACTCGCCGAGCGGTGTCGCGGTGGACGGCGACGGCGTGATTTGGGTCGCAGACACCGGCAACCAGCGGATCCGCCGGGTCACGCTCGATGGCGCGGTGACCACACTCTTCGGCAACGGCAGCGCCGCCGACGTCGATGGCGCCGTCAGCGTGGCGACCATCCGCAATCCCTATCGGATTCTCGCCGGACCGAGCGGCCTGATCATCGGCAGCGAGCGGCGCATCCGCCGCGTCGTCGGCGAGGAAGTCTTCACCATCGCCGGTGGCGACAGCACCGGCTTCGTCGACGGCGACGGCGCATCGGCGCGGGTCTACAACGTCTACGGCCTGTTGCGCCTCGCGGACGGCTCGCTGCGCTTCTCCGATTACGGCAACAACCGCCTCCGCGCCGTGGCCCTCAACCTGGTCGAATGCGACGACGGCAAGCCCTGCACCAAGGACGTCTGCGACAGCAAGACGGGCACCTGCACCTACACGCCGCTCGCAGCGGGCGCTGCGTGCAGCGACGGCCTGCTCTGCACCAAGAACGACGCCTGCGACGCCCAGGGCACTTGCGCCGGCAAGGCCACGGTCTGCGACGACAGCAACGTCTGCACCGACGATAGCTGCGACGCCGGCAGCGGCGAATGCCTCTTCGCGCCGAATACCGGCAGCTGCGACGACGGCGACAAATGCACCGATCTCGACCGCTGCGAGCTCGGCAAATGCGTGCCGGGCTTCGACCTGCTCAGCACTGTCGCCGGCAGCAGCAGCGGCAACGTCGACGGCAAGGGAACGGCCGCGAAATTCGCCGACACCTATGACGTCACGCTCGACGGCGCGGGCCTGGCTTGGATCGCCGACTCGGCCAACCACACCATCCGCACCATGGACAAGGACGGCAACGTCGCCACCGTGGCCGGCGGCGTGAAGGGCCTGCTCGACGGGCCGCTCGACAAGGCGCGGTTCAACACCCCGTTCGCGGTCGAGGCCGACCGGATCGGCCGGATCTACGTCTCGGACTACGGCAACCACCGCATCCGCCGGCTCGACGCGAGCAAGACCGTCAGCACCTTCGCCGGCTCGGTCAGCGGCTACCTCGACGGGTCCGGGGAGCAAGCGCAGTTCAAGTCGCAGATGGGCATCACGCTCTGCCCAGACGGCGCGCTCGTGGTCGCCGACACCGGCAATCAGCGGATCCGCATGGTCGCCCCGGACGGCAAGGTGACGACCATCGCCGGTTCGGGCACCGCAGCCTTCGTCGACGGCGCCGGCAGCAGCGCCGGGTTCAGCAGCCCGGGCGACGTCGCCTGCAGTGCCGACGCCATCTACGTCGCGGACACCGGCAATCGACGGATCCGCAAGATCATCGGCGGCCAGGTCACGACCGTCGCCGGCTCGGGCAGCAACGGCGCCCAGGATGGCCCGGGCACCAGCGCCAGCTTCGGCTCGCCCCGCTTCCTCTCGCTGCGCTCGGACGGGATGCTCTTCATCGCCGACGAGACCAACCACCGCGTCCGCTCGCTCTCGCCCGAGGGCACCGTCGCGACGCTGGTCGGCACCGGCAGCAACAGCTCCAACGACGGCGCCGCCAACGTCGCCACGATCAGCTACCCGCGCGGCCTGGTGGTGATGCCCGACGGTGGGCTGCTGCTCGGCGACGGCGGCTCGAAGCGGATGCGGCGGCTCCAGCGCACCGCGGTCTATTGCGAAGACGGCGACGCCTGCGGCAAGGATAGCTGCGACAGCAAGACCGGTGCGTGCGTCCACACCGCCGTGAACGTGGGCAAGAGCTGCGACGACGGCACCGCCTGCACGGCGTCGAGCGCCTGCTCGAGCGCTGGCGTCTGCGCTGGCACGGCGAAGAGCTGCGACGACGGCAATAGCTGCAGCGTCGACCTCTGCGACCCGACCGACGGCACCTGCCTGCACCCGACGCCGTTCAAGGTCTGTGACGACGGCGACGCCTGCACCAGCGGCGAGGTCTGCTGGGCCGGCACCTGCGGCAGCAAGACGCCGGTGGTCTCGACCGTGGCTGGCAAGGTCGGCACCTCGGGCGATCTCGACGGCGACGTCGGCACCGGCACCATGAATACCTCCTACGGCATGGCCTTCGCCGGCGACCTGCTCTACTTCTCCAGCTACGGCGGCCATCGGATCCGCACCTGGGACCGCAAGACGGGCAAGCTCGCGACCGTGGCCGGCAACGGCTCTGCGGGCTACACCGACGGCGACGCCGCGACCGCGCGCTTCAACGCACCTTGGGGCGTGGCGGTCGTCGGATCGCAGGTCTGGATCGCCGACACGAGCAACCACCGCGTCCGCAAGCTCGAGGGAGGAACGGTCAGCACGCCGGCGGGCAACGGATCGGCAGGCTACGCCGACGGGGCCGGCTGGCAGGCGCGCTTCAACACGCCGCGCGGGCTGGTGCATGATGGCCACGGCCGCCTCGTCGTCGCCGACGCGGGCAACCACCGGCTGCGTCGCGTCCTCGCCGACGGCACGGTCAGCACCCTCTGCGGCGACGGCACGGCCGGCTACGCCGACGGCCCGGCGGCGAGCGCACAGCTGCACACGCCGGGAGCGGTCGCCTACGACGGCAAGGGCAACCTCGTCTTCCTCGACACCGGGGCGCTGCGCCTGCGCAGGCTCTCGGCCGACGGCAAGGTCACGACGCTCGCGGGATCGGGCAGCGGCGGCTGGGAAGACGGGCCGGCGAGCTCGGCGAAGCTGGGCTCGTGCTGGGGCTACTTGGCCCGGCCTGACGGCTCGGTCTGGATGCCGATGAGCTACAGCGGCCTGTCCGGTATTCGCGAGCTGCGCGAGGGCAAGGTCACGACGCTGACCGAGTCGGCCGCGGGCCACTACGACGGCATCCTGCCCTACAGCCAATGGAGCACCGCGGCGGCGGCGGCGGTCGGGCCCGACGGCGCGACCTACGTGATGGACAGCGGCAACCGCGTGTTGCGCAAAATCGCCGGCGGCCCGGTCTTCTGCGACGACGGTGACCCCTGCACGGTCGACGCCTGCGCCGCCGCGTCCGGTGCCTGTTCGCACACGCCGGCGCTGGCGGGCGCGAGCTGCGACGACGCAGACGCCTGCACCACGAACGACGCCTGCGCCAGCGGTGGCTGCAAGGGCACGGCGAAGGATTGCAACGACGGCAAGGTCTGCACCGACGACGGCTGCGACCCGCTCTCGGGCCTGTGCAGCCACCTCGACAACATCGCGGCCTGCGACGACGGCAAGGTCTGCACCGAGGGCGAGCGCTGCTGGGAGGGGAGCTGCCACACCAGC
Organism: Deltaproteobacteria bacterium; assembly: GCA_020632665.1. Classification (GTDB taxonomy): domain Bacteria; phylum Myxococcota_A; class UBA9042; order UBA9042; family UBA9042; genus JACKFC01. The sequence continues at coordinate 67,780 of JACKFC010000010.1, read as the reverse complement.
GCCGGGTTGGTCTTGCCGCTCGCCGGGGCCAACGCCTCCGGCACGGTCGACGACACGGGTGAGTTGGCGCGGTTCAAGAACGTCTACGACCTCGACCGCGCCCCTGACGGCAAGCTCTGGTTCGCCGACATTAGCTCGCATCGGATCGGGACGATCACCGAGGCCGGCGTCGTGACGACCGTGGTCGGCGGCAACGCGGCGGTGGTCGACGGACCGCTCGCCGACGCGCGGACCTCGGGGCCGCGGGCGCTCTGCGCCACCTACGGCGGCGTGCGCTTCTTCGACAATAGCTTCCGCTCGTTCCGCAGCATCGTCGGCGGCAAGGTCAGCACCATCGCCGGCGACGGCAGCAACGGCTACCTCGACGGACCCGGCCTGCAGGCGCGCTTCGGCAGCGGTGAGAATGGCATCGACTGTGTCGACGCGACCGGCGAGGCCTTCGTCGCCGACTACAGCAACCACCGCATCCGCGTCATCGCGGCGGATGCCAAGGTCAGCACGCTCGCCGGCAGCGGCACCGCGGGCTTCGTCGACGGCCCTGGCAGCTCGGCGCGCTTCAACTCGCCGCGCGACGTCGCGATCGGAGCCGACGGCAACCTCTACGTCGCCGACCGTGGCAACTACCGGATCCGCAAGGTCACCCAGGACGGCACCGTGACGACGGTCGCCGGCTCGGGCCAATCCGGCTTCGTCGACGGGGCCGGCACCTCGGCGCAGTTCGGTACGACCAACGATATCGTCGCCGACGCGAGCGGGCGGCTCTTCGTCACCGACGTCTCGGCGCGGCGGCTGCGGATGATCGACGCGGGCTTGGTGAGCACGCTGGCAGGCTCGGGCACCAACGCCCGCACGGTGGGACCGGCCTCGTCCGCTTCGTTGGCCTCGCCGCGCGGCCTCTCGCTCGGCGCCGGCGGCGACCTCTTCCTCGGCGACGTCGTGGTCGTGCGCCGCATCGTCGGCCTCTTCCCCGCCTGCGAGGACGGCAACCCCTGCACGGTCGGCAGCTGCGACGCCCAGACCGGCTGCAAGCAGAGCCCGGCGCCGGACGGGATGCCCTGCGCCGAAGACGGCAAGCTCTGCGAGGTCGGCCGTGCATGCAGCAGTGGTTCGTGCAGCGCCGGCACGGCGATGACCTGCGCCGACAAGAACGAGTGCACCATCGATAGCTGCGACGGCAAGACGGGCCTCTGCGTCTTCGCGCCGATCGCGGGCTGCACGCCGGCAGTGGTCTGCGGCAACGGGGTGCTGCAGACCGGCGAAGAGTGCGACGACGGCAACGAGGTCGACGACGACGCGTGCAGCAACCAATGCAAAGTTCAGCTGCTCACGGGCAGCACGATCGCCACGAGCGAAGACGCCAAGGCACTGGCGGCCTTGATCCCGGACGGACCCGGTACATTCGAGCTCTGCTACCGCAAGAGCGTCGACGGCGCATCGGCGGCGACCTGGCACAGCAAGTGTGACGGCTACGCGTCTTCGTTGGTGCTGATGTCCACCAGCGGTGGCGCCAAGCGCGTCGCCGGCTATCTGCCCACGAAGACCTCTGGAGGTGGCTACCAGGCTGGCACGGGGGGCTTTCTCACCCGGTTGGGCAGTGGCGTGGTGCACACCGGTGGAAACAGCTCTGCACAGTACAACAGCCCCAGCTATGGCCCGACCTGGGGCAATGGCCACGATCTGCACGTGAAGTCGAATATGACGACGGGCTACTCCCAGCTCGGCTACGCCTACGACTGTGTCGTCGGCACCAAGGGCTCGGCGACCTGCCAGTCGCAGCTCTTCGGCGTGTACAACAGCTGGAGCCTCTCCGAGCTCGAGGTCTGGGGCCGCGTGAAGTAGGTCGGCGGGCCGCCGTCGAGGGCGGATCGGACAGGCCCTATCCGGCACGGTGAAAGGCAATTTCGGCCCGCCGCAGCGATTGAGTACCATCCCGCTCGGTGGCACACTCCGGCCCATGTGTCTTTTCAAGAGACAACCAGGGCGGGCGCCCGGCGCCGACAAATGCCGTCGAATCGGAGTGTTGGCAGCGATCGCTTGCGCCGTGGCGCTGATCTCGCCCGTCCTCGGCGTCGGCTCCGCGAGCGCCACGGAGCGCGACGTCTCGGCCTTCGCTGCGCTGCACCTCTTCTCGGTGAAGAACGAGCTGGGCCAACCCGAGGGCCTTGCGCGAGGCATCAACGATACGGCGCTCTACGGTCTGCGCGGCACGTTCTGGCTGTGGCGCTACGCCGGCGTCGAGGTCGAAGCCGCCGCCGGCTCGTCGATCATGACGGTGCACCAGGGCATCACGCTCTCGGAGTCGGCGGTGACGCTGCTCACCGGCCGCGCACAGCTGATCGGGCGGGTGCCGATCGGCAGCGTCACGCTCCTCGGCATGGCCGGCGCCGGCGCGATGTCGACCTTCCCCGATGTGGTGACGACGGCGTCCGAAGATACCGACGCATTCTCGCATTTCGGCGTCGGCGTCGAGATGGCGCTATGGCAGCGGCTGCGGCTGCGGGCCGATGTGCGGGTGGCGCTGACGGGCAGCAGCGAGGAGGGCGCGAGCATCTCGCTCGATCAAGAGGCGACGCTCGGCTTGGCTTGGCGCTTCGGCGAAGCCGACTACGCGAAGGAAGACAGCGATCACGACGGCATCCCCGACGACGAAGACCGCTGCCCGTTCGAAGCCGAAACCTTCAACGACGTTCGCGACGACGACGGCTGCCCGGAGCACCCGACCATCGCGCTGCGCTACCACAAGACCCGCTACGTCGAGGAGAAGGGCGAGGTGAAGGCCAAGTTGCCCGCGAAGAAGGCCGACGCGGAGCAGAAGGTCGAGCCAAAGCCCGTCGCGCCGCCCGCGCCCGTGACCAAGACGGCCGGCGAGAAGGCGCTCGACGACCTCGGCGAGGCCGCGCCGCTGGCCGAAGACGCGCTGCCGCCACTGGTCAGCGCGGGCGACGACGACGGCGACGGCATCGACCGTGACGACGACGTCTGCCCGGCGGAGCCCGAGGATGTCGACGGCTTCGAGGATGGCGACGGCTGCCCCGACCCGGACAACGATCAGGACGGCATCCCGGACGACGCGGACCTCTGCCCCTACGAGCCGGAGACCCACAACGGCGTCCGCGACGAAGACGGCTGCCCGGAGGACCCGACGCAGGTGGTGCGCTACCACAAGACGCGCTACGCCGAGCCGAAGGAGAAGGGTGGCGAACCGGTGGCGATCGTGCCGGAGAAGGCGCAGCGCATCGAGAAGGGCACACCGCTGGCGAAGGAGGCGACGTTGACCGTCCTGCCCGAGCCGCTGCCGCTGGCCAAGGGCGCGTTGCCGCCGCTGATCAGCGCGGGCGACGACGACGGCGACGGCTTGGACCGCGACGAGGACGTCTGCCCCTCGGAGGCCGAAGATTTCGACGGCTTCGAGGACGCCGACGGCTGCCCGGATCTGGACGACGATCGCGACGGCATCCCCGACACGGAAGACAAGTGCCGGCTCGTCGGCGAGACCCACAACGGCTTCGAGGACGAAGACGGCTGCCCGGACGAGCTGCCCAAGCCGCTGCTCGACCGGATCGGTCGCATCGAGGGTCTGACTTTTGGCAACAACTCTGCGCGGATTCTGCCAGAATCCGAGCCGGTGCTGCGCCACTTGCTCGACGTCCTGCAGCGCTTCCCGTCGATCCGGGTCGAGATCGCCGGGCATACCGACAACAAGGGCAACCGGGACCGGAACAAGATGCTCTCGCTGCTGCGCGCCGAATCCGTCCGAGCCTGGCTCGTGCTGCACGGTGCGGCGGGCGGGCGAATTCGCGCCCGCGGCTATGGTCCGGAAAAACCGGTGGCGAACAACGCCACCGAGAAGGGCCGCGCGGCAAACCGACGCGTCGAGTTCAACCTGGTACCCGGTGACGACGAGGAGGTCCGCCGCGAACGCGCCGCGGACGAGGAGAACAAGCCATGAGGCTCGACATCCAAGGCCGGCGGACGGGTCTGACCGCGCTGACGTTCGCCGCGTTGCTCACGACCGCAGGCTTCGCGCAGGCCGCTGCGCCGTGCGGCGGCGTGCAGCTCGAAGACGGCAAGGTGCAGACCAAGCAACCCCTGCCGGCGAAGGCGCCGCTGCTCGGCAACGACCTGAATTGCGCCACCGCTGTGGCCGCCGCGCTGAAGGCGAGGCCGCGGCTGCGCTCGGTGACGGTGGCGGCGCGCGTGCCGAGTGATCGCCGCGGCGACGGTGCGAAGATCGCGGCAGAATGGGCCAAGGTCATCGCCGCGTCCGGCGTGCCACAGGCCCGCATCTCGACGATCGTGCCGACCGGGCCGGCCGGCAGCACACCGACGGTCGAGATCGCGTACCGCGAGCCGCAGCCGCGCCCGGTCGCGCTGATCCAGGCGATGACCGGCGCGGTCGTCGCGGGAGCCGATCCGAAGGCGCTGGAGAACACCAGCAAGGGCAGCAAGCTCACCCAGGGCGACCACGTCCAGACGGCCGCCGGCGCAGTCGCCCGCCTCGCCCTCGCCGACGGCAGCTTCGTCGCGCTGCTGCCGAATACGCTGATCAAGCTCGGTCGGGTCGAGCTGACCCGCGACCTCAAGCGCGCCGTCCGGATCGACCTGATCAAGGGCAAGGTCGAAGCCATCGCCGAGCCGCGCGGCAAGGGCAGCAGCTTCGACGTCGTCACCCGGACCGCGGTCGCAGGTGTGCGCGGCACCCGTTTCCGCGTCGGCGTCGGCGGCGGCGGCAAGGCCGAGGCCACGGCGGTCGAGACGGTGACGGGCGCGGTCGAGCTCTCCGGCACCAGCGGCAGCAAGGAGAAGGTGATGGTCGTCGCCGGCACGGCCAGCAAGGTCGACGAGAAGGGCGTGCCCAGCAAGCCGCGCAAGCTGCTGCCCGCGACCTCGGTCGAGGGGCCGCTCTTCGGCGCGATTCGCCGCGACGCGGTGCTGCGCTGGAAGGCCGTCGACGGCGCCAAGGGCTACCAGGTCGAGTTCGGCGGGGACGGCGAGATCGCCACCGGCCGGGTCGCGTTCGACATCAGCAAGAACGAGCTCGCCATCCCCGCGACGCTCGCGGGCGGCCACTGGTTCTGGCGCGTGGCACCGGTCGACGCCGACGGCTTCGTCGGGATGCCGAGCAAGACCTTCAGCTTCGTGCTGCCGGGCAAGGACTAGAGCGCATGAGCGAGCAGGCCGCCAGTCGTCGACCGACCCGCTACCGCGTCGCCCGCTTGGCGTTGGGGTTGGTCACCTTCGTGCCGACGCTGCTGGCGCTGCTGGAGCAGGGCCCGACGTTGGCCGATCGGCCGGTGTACGACCTGCTGATCCGCGACGTGCTGCCGCGGGCGACGGTGGACGACGAGGTCGTCTTCGTCGACATCGACGACGGCTCGCTCGGCGACCTCGACCAACGCTGGCCGATCCCGCGCCTGATGTGGGCCCGGCTGGTGCGGCAGATCGCGCAATTCCAGCCCTCCGCCATCGCACTCGACGCCTTCTTCCCCGAGCGCTCGAGCAAGGGCGAGGTCGAGCTCGCGCTCTCGGTCGCCGACCGGCTGCGCGACGACGGCCTCGATCTCACGCCCGAGGGCAAGACGCTGGCAGACGATCTCGACCTGCAGGCGGGCCTGCGCGACGCCGACCGGCAGCTCGCCAAGGCGATCGCCGACGCCGGCAACGTCGTGCTCGGCATCGCCGACGGCGGCACGACCGCGGGGGCGCTGGCAGCGGCGGAGCTGCCCGAGCTGCCGCCGATCCCGGGCGTGCCGGACCACGTCACGCCGACGCTCTCCTACCAGACGCCGCGCGGCAATATCCCCGAGCTGACGATGTCGGCGCGGACCCAAGCCGGCCTGCACGTGCCCTATTCGCAGGACGGCATCATCCGTCGCTACGGCTACGTCGCGCGCGCCGGCCGGCGCAACGTGGCGAGCTTGGCGTTGGCGGCGGCGCAGGTCGCGCACCCGGACAAGGCCAAGGTCCTGGGCTCGCGCGCGCTCTCGGTCGACGGCGGGTTGCCACTGCTGCGCTGGGTCCCGACCGAGAAGATCCGCCGCGTCCGGCTCTCCGACATCCTCGACGCGCAACCCGGCGACGAGGCGCTCGCCCGCGCGCTCAAGGGCCGCATCGTCTTCGTCGGCGTCTCGGCCGTCGGCGCCGCCGACCGTCGGCAGACGCCGCTGCGCTCGGACCTGCCGGGGACCTACGTCCACATCAACGCGACCTTCAACCTGCTACACACCGAGTTCACCGGCAGCGAAGGCCGACTCGAGCACGGCCTGACCATCTTCGCGGCGGTGCTGGCGCTGCTGCTCTACATCGCCTGGGCGCGGGTCGGCAGCTCCTCGGTCGTCGTCTTCTCGGCGGTGGGCCTGGCCCTGGTCTGGGGCGGCGTCGCGGCGGTCGGCCTCTACCAAGGCTGGCTGGTGCCGTCGGTGCCGGTGCTGCTCGGCATCTTGGTGCCGATGGGCGGCGAGTTGGTGCTGCGGGCGAATTCCGCCGAAGCGGCGAGGCAACAGATCCGCAGCGCCTTCCAGCAATACCTCTCGCCAGCGGTGGTCGAGGAGCTGGTCGCCGACCCGGACAAGCTCCGCCTCGGTGGACGGCGCCGCGAGATCACGGCGTTCTTCTCCGACGTCGCCGGCTTCACCTCGATCTCCGAGGCGCTCGACCCGGCCGACCTCACCGCCCTGCTCAACGAATACCTCGGCGCGATGACCGACGTGATTTTGGAAGAGGGCGGCACCGTCGACAAATACATCGGCGACGCCATCGTCGCGATGTTCGGCGCCCCGCTCGACCAACCCGACCACGCCGAGCGCGCCGTGCGTGCCGCGCTGCGCTGCCGACAACGCCTCGCCGAGCTCCGCCCGCAGTGGGTGGCGCGTGGCTGGCCCGAAGTCGGCGCGCGGATCGGCGTCAACAGCGGGGTCGCCGTCGTCGGCAACATGGGCTCGGCGCAACGCTTCGACTATACGATGCTCGGCGACACGGTGAACCTCGCCGCGCGGCTCGAAGGCGCCAACAAAGCCTACGGCATCGAGCTGATGATCGGCGAGAAGACCGCGGCGCTGGTCCGCGATTCCTTCGTCCTGCGCGAACTCGACAAGATCCGCGTCAAGGGCAAGCAACAAGGCGTCGCCGTCTTCGAACCGGTCGCGCAGGCAGGTGCCGCCGACCCCGAGACGGCGCGCCGGATCTCGGAATTCGCGATCGGCCTGACCGCCTGGCGCGGCCGCGAGTGGGAGGTGGCGCGCTCCCGCTTCCAGAGCGCCGCCAACCTCGGCGACGAACCGGCCAAGGTCTTCCTCGCCCGCCTCGAGACCATCGTTCAAGACCCGCCGGGCCCCGATTGGGACGGCGTCTACGAGATGAAGACGAAATGAAACGTTCGCTCGCCAGCCTGCTCCTGCTCGCCCTGCTCGTCGGCTGCAACGACGACGTGGTCGACTACGTGCAAGCGCTCGCGCTCGCCGGCGAGTGCGCGACCAAGAGCTGTGACGACGACAACCCCTGCACCGACGATTCCTGCGCCGACGGCGTCTGCAGCCATGCCGCGAAGGCCGGCGCCTGCGACGACGGCAACGCCTGCACCTCTGGCACCAGCTGCACCAACGGCGCCTGCGGCGGCGGCCAGACCGTCAGCTGCGACGACGGCAATCCCTGCACGGCGAATAGTTGCAACGAGACGATCGGTTGCGTCAGCGAGAACACCTCCGCGGCCTGCGAAGACGGCGACGCCTGCACCGAAGGCACCCTCTGCAACGGCGGCGCCTGCGGCGGCGGAACGAGCAAGAGTTGCGACGACGGCAAGGTCTGCACCGACGACAGCTGCGACAAAGCGCTCGGCTGCCAATACGGCTTCAACACCGCCGATTGCGATGACGGCGACGCCTGCAGCACCGCCAGCGCCTGCAAGAGCGGCAACTGCGCCCCGACCACGCTGCTGACCTGCAACGACGGCAAGATCTGCACCGACGATAGCTGCGATCCCGGCACCGGCTGCGTCTACAACAACAACACCGCGCCCTGCGACGACGACAACCCGTGCAGCACCGGCGAGAAATGCGACAACGGCAGCTGCGCCGGCGGCCAGGCCGCCGACTGCAGCGACAGCAACAACTGCACCGACGATAGCTGCGACCCGGTCAAGGGCTGCCAGAACGTCGCCAACGCCGCGCCGTGCGACGATGGCAGCGCCTGCACCGCGTCGGACGCGTGCGCCGGCGGCAGCTGCAAGCCCGGCACGGTCATCAGCTGCACCGACAACAACGCTTGCACCGACGATAGCTGCAACGCCGCCTCTGGCTGCGTTTTCGCCAACAACACCGCACCCTGCAACGACAACGACCTCTGTACGACCGGCGACGCCTGCGCCGGCGGCAACTGCAAGGCCGGCTCGGCGCTCACCTGCAACGACAACAACCCGTGCACGACCGATTCGTGCAACGCCGCGACCGGCTGCGCGTTCACCGCGCACACCGATCCCTGCGACGACGGCAACGCCTGCACCGAGTCCGACGCCTGCGCCGGCGGCGTCTGCAAGGGCGGCAGCAGCAAGGCGTGCGACGACGGCAAGCTCTGCACGACCGACAGCTGCGTCGCGACCAGCGGCTGCGCCTTCACCAACAATGCCAAGCCTTGCGACGACGGTAGCGCCTGCACCATCGGCGACGCCTGCAAGGGCGGCACCTGCAGCAGCGGCACGACCCAGGTCGACTGCAACGACGGCAACCCGTGCACCACCGATACGTGCGAGGTGAAGACCGGCTGTCAGAACGTCGACAATGCCGACGCATGCGACGACGGCAACCCGTGCACCGACAGCGACGCCTGCGCCGCCGGTGTGTGCAAAGCCGGCTCGGCGAAGAATTGCGACGACGGCAACGCCTGCACGCTCGACACCTGCGACCAGAGCAAGGGCTGCGTGCAGACGCCGGTCCCGCTGGCCTGTGACGACGGTGATCCCTGCACCAAGCAGGACGCCTGCAAGGCCGGTGCGTGCAGCGGCGGCAGCAACGCCTGCGCCGGCGGCTCGACCGAGATCTGCAAGACGCCGGCACCGCTCGCGGTCGGAGCCTTCGCCAACAACTTGGCGATCGACCTCTGCACGCTGAAGAATATGGTCGTCAACACGCCGAAATGTGCGCCCGCTGACGCGGTCGGCCACGAGCTTCGCCACGCCGTCAAGACCCAGGGCACCTACCACGTCACGATCACCCCCAAGGTGCCGTTCGGCGCGGTGAAGCCGTTGGTCGAGCTCGGTGCCACGACCTGCCCGACGGCGAATACCGTGTGCGGACCGGTCACGGCGAATACCCCCCTGGCGGCATCGGCGATCGGTCAGGAGTTGCCGATTCGAATCCTCGTGCCGCCGGCCCTGTGCCCGGCGGGGACCAAGCTCGAGGTCACGATCGACCTCGAGATCTTGTAGCCGTCGACACCCTGAACCAGATCGGCAGCCGATCGGTTCGCGATGCATCCGCGACGTCGCGTGCGCGGCTGCTGACGTGGCTTCTCGCCCCACGGACCGGCGCAGGCGACATCGGCGACGACGGCGCCTACGCCTGCGCGACCGCGTCCTCGACCACCGGGCGGCGCAAGAGCGCCTCGGCGCAGGGGCCGATGACCTCGCGGGCGGTCGCCAACACCAGCGCGCGCTGCCGCTGCGGCGTCAACCGACCGCAGCCATGCCAGGCCACGGCGTCGACGCCGGCGGGCAGCTGTGCCTCGGGCAGCCGGCGCAGCGCATCGGCGAAGGCCTGCGCTGCGCGCAGCCGGGCGCCCGGGCGCGCGGCATCCGGTGTGGCCGTCTCGATGGCCCAGTGGACGAAGCGCCACGCGAGCTCGGCGTGGCGCGCCTCGTCGGCGGCGATCTCCTGCAACGAGGCCGCGATCTCGGGCTGCGAGGCCTGCTCGGCGGCGGCGCGCGCCAGCGCCGCGGCGAAAGTCTCGCCGACGCAGCCTTCGACGATGGTCGAGGCGATGGCCGCGTCGAGGTCGGCTGCGAGCGGGACGGCGTCGCCCAGCGGCAGCGGCCCCGGCCCCATCGTCGTGCCGCTCAAGGCGCTTGCGATCGCGAAGCTGGCCTCGGCATGCGCCACCTCGTCGCCGGCTGCCCGTGCGGCGTCGGCGCAGAGATCGGCCGGAGCTCCGAAGCGCAGCAATTCCAGAGCGAAGCGGGCGAAGCTGGCGATCGAGGCGTGCTCCAACGCGGCGTCCTCGACCCAGGCCTGGACCAGCGCGGCGCGCGTCGTCGGGTCCAGCGTCGCGGTGTCGAGCGCGGCCTGCGCCCGGCTGCGCCAACCGGCGAAATCGCCGGTCGGAGCGATCTGCTGCGCACCGTCGATGACCAAGGGCCGACCGCAGCATCCGCCGACGCAGAAGGCGTAGCAGCACGTCTCGCCGACCATGATCGGGCCGCCCTGCGCCGGGTTGCAGCAGCCGTCGAAGACGCGCTCCCTCACCGGGCAGCCCTCGGGCGGGACGGGATAGTCCTTGGTCGAGCCCGCGTCGGCGTCGCTGGCCCCAGCGTCGGCGCGGTCGCCGCCACCGAACTGCATATCGACCGCCCAAGCCAGCTCGGCGGCGGTGAAGCATTGCTGCTGCGCGGTGCCGAAATCGCAGCTCACCCCGCCGAGCACGTCCGCGCTTGCATCGGCGGAGGGGACGTCGTTGACGGAGCCATCGCTGGTCGCGGCGTCGGTGCCTGCGTCGCCCTGCGCCACGTCGGTGACGGTATCGGCGACGATATCGACGGTGGCGTCGGTGCCTCCGCTGTCCTGGACCGCGACGTCGCTGCTGCTGCCGTCGGCGACGCCGCTATCGGAATTCGCGCCGTCGCCGGTCGTGCCGGTATCGCTGCCGACCGTGGTGTCCACCTTGCCGCCGCTGGCGCCCGTGTCGCCGCCGCTGCACCCGATCGTGGCCACCGCCACGATCCCCATCGCCGCCAGCAAGCGCTGACGGAGCCGTTCGAGCTCTCGCATGCCTTCGCTCCGTCGCTGGTTCCCGTGCCGAACCAGCGTGCTACCCTCTCGCACGGGAGGCTACCGAACTCTGTGGCAGCGCGCATCAGCGTCCCGCAGGGCACGTCGAATCGCGACGCGGGTCCGCGCGTCTGCACACACCTAGCCACCGCTGAGGGAGACCACCATGCGCCTGCGTTCGATGATGTTGACCACCGCCCTGCTGCTGCCGCTCACCGCCCAGGCCGGCCACTCCGACCCGTGGGCCGGCGTCTGGATTTTCCAGCTCGAAGGGCCGAAGGGCGGCGAGATGACGACGATGAAGGTCCGCCGCGTCGCCGCGACCAAGGATGGCGAGCGCCTGATGGCGCAGGCCGCCAAGCCGACCAGCTGGGCGCTGCAGATCGAGATCGCCGCGGCCAAGCGCGTTGGCCTGGTCCAGGTCACCGGCACCACGGTGCGCGGCCGCAGGCTCGTCTGCGCCGGGTTCGTCGACCAGGGCAATATGAGCGGCACCTGCTATGGCGACCACGGCCACGCCCGCCCCTTCCAGCTCCGCCCGCAAGTCGCCGTGGCCGAGGAGCAGCCCACGCCGCCGCCGCAGCCTGCGCCGCCGGTCGTGGTCGTGCAGCCGGCGCAGCCCGCACCGCCGCCGCCGCCGAGCTGCACCGACGTCCTGATCGAGAAGGGCCACCACCCGAGCCTGCTGCGCTACTGCAAGGGCGCCGAGCCCTACTGCGCCGTCGCCTTGCTGCAGAAGGGCCACCACCCGGCGCTGCTGAGCAACTGCAAGCGTGATTTGGAGCCGAGCTGCGCCAGCGCGCTGATCGAGAAGGGTCACCACCCGGCGCTGCTGCGCAACTGCAAAGGCGTCGACGCGAGCTGCGCCGTCGCCCTGCTGCAGAAGGGCCACCACCCGGCGCACCTGCGCAACTGCCGCTGAAGACGCGACCTGAACGTCGCCCGGGGGTGCCCGCGCTCAGGCGCGCGGCTCACGCCACACCGAGAGCACCCGCCGTGGCTCGATGACGGCCCAGAACGAGGCGCCCAGCCGCTCCAGCCGCGGCCGCGGGTCGAAGCAGAGCGAGGAGCTGCCGGTCAGGACCTGCCGCGGCAGTTCGCCGGGCCCCAGATCGTGGCGGCTGCCATCGAGGAGTTGCAACGTGACGCGCGCCCACATCGAAGGGGTCTCCGGCTTTGCGCGTCAGGGCGCGGCGGGCGGCGTGGGGTAGAGCAGGACCATCGCGGCGAGGCACATCTCGTCGAGGGTCTCTTCGCCGAGCGAGACGGCGACCGGTGCGTCCTTGCCTTGCTCGGCGAGGGCGCGGGCGACGCCGGGGTTGCCCTTGGAGTTGTCGTAGACGCAGCGCATGTGCAGCCGATCGCCGGTGCGCACGGCCGGCAGCGCGTCGGGCTCGGCGTCGTAGAAATAGTAGCGCTGCCAGTTGAAGTCCCATTGCGGGGTGTGCAGCAGGCAGGCGTCGGTGGCGTCCTTGGTCTCGGTCTGCGGCGCGCAGAGCGACCACATCTCGGTGGCACCCGCGCCCGAAGCCGCGACCAGGCATTGCTGGCAGGCCTGCGAGGCGGCGGTGACGTGCGCGCCGCATTGCGCGATGGCACAGGAGACGAGGTCTTCGCCCATCTTGCCGGCGCATTTGGAATCGGCACAGCCACCGAGGGCGGCGCGGGTCTTGTCGTCGCAGAGGCCTTGGATCTGCCCGCGCTCGAGCCAGATCCGCATATCCTTGCCGACGTAGTGCATGTGGCTGGCGATGCCGTAGACGCGCAGGCCGCCGATCGCGACGCCGTTGAACTTCGGCACCGTCCAGATCATCGACTCGACGTGGTCGGTCGCTCCGGCCGGGATCTGGAACTTCACCTTGCCGTCGTCGCCGGGACCGGGCTGCAGGCCGTCGCCGCCACCGCCGATCGGGCCGGGGAAATTGCCGATCAGCATCGAGACCGCGGTCCAGGCCGGGCGACCTTCGTGCAGCTCGAGCTCGACGGTGGTCTGGTCGGCGATCTCCTCGCCGAGCGGGTGGTAGTGCATCTGCATCACCAAGCGGGCGCCCTTCTTCACCGGCAGGCCGGCGTTGGGCGGCAGCTCGGCCGGGATGCCGCCCGGCGCCCATGCAGCGATCAGCTTGCCGTTCACGCCGGGGCCGCCGAAGCAGGGGTAGTGGCCGTCGGCGCCCGCTTTGGCCGCGGCGCTGCCGCTCTCGTCGACGAAGAGCAGCGCGTGGTGCGCGACCCGGGCGTCGCCGGCGCGGAAGTGGATGCCACGGACCCAGGCGTCCTCGGTGAACTTCGGATCGAGCACGAAGCAGACGAATTGGTCCTTGTTGCCGCTGGTCACGTAGGCCTTCACGGGCTTGAGCGAGCGGTCGACTTTGGCCAGCTTGTCGGCGTCCTTGCTGCCCCCGGCTGGCGCGCTCGCGGCGTCGCCCTCGGGACCGCCGGCGTCGACCCAGTCGGCGAGCAGGTCGCGCTCGGCGGGATCGAGACGCAGGTCGTGCTGCCACGGCGCCGGCGGGGTGCACTCGGCCGTCTCCTGCGCGCCCCACGGCGGCATCCGGCCGGCATCGATCGCCGCGATCATCGTCTTGCCCATGGCGCGCGCCGTCTCGACGTCGTCGAGGTCGAAGCCACCGATGCCGCCGCTGCGGTGGCAACCGAAGCAGGTGCGACCCAGCATCGGCCGCACGTCGCGGTGCCAGGTCGGCCCGCCAACGCCCGTTCCGCCGCCGCCGACGGCGTCACTGCCCGCCGAGCCCGAGGTGCCGGTGGTGTCGCTGCCGCAGCCGGCCAAGGCCAGCGCCGCGGCCAGCGCGAGGGTGAGCGCCGGCGCCACGAACCTTCCGTTCCGCATCTTGACCTCCATGCACGCACTCAAGGGCAGGGCCCGGTTTTGTCGACCGCCATGAACTTCGCCGCGGCGATGCATTCGTTGTCGTAGGTCTTGCCGTCGCAGCCGCAAACCGGCTTGTAGATCTTGTTGCAGATCATGGGCGTATTCTCACACACGCCGGTCTGACCGCATAGGCCGGGCCCCTGGGCGGCGCAGTATTGCCCGGGATCGCATTGGTCGGTCGTGCCGATCGTGCAGCTGCCGGGTGCTGCCTTGCACGGTCCTGCATACTCGACCGCGACGCCGGCGGCGTTGGCCTTGCACGGATTGCTGTAGGTCTTGCCGTCGCAGCCGCATGCACCGGGCGCGTCGGTGGTGCAGACCTCCGGCTTGGGGCCGCACTCGCCCTCGCCCGAGCAGATGCCGACAGCGCCGGGATCGCACCATTGGCCGGCCGGGCAAGCCGTCGCGTCGCCGATCTTGCACTTCGGCACCGGGCACGGGCCGTCGCTCGCCTTGGCCACGCCGGCGAGTTGGCGCAGGCAGGCGTTGGCGTAGGTCGTACCATCACAGCCGCATTGCTGTGCCGCGGGCGTCGTCTTGGGGCACGGGGCTTTCGGCGCGTCGACGCAGACGCCGAGCATATCGACGCCGCAGCCCTGTTGGTCGCAGATCTGCCCGGTCGGACAGGTCAGGCCCATCTTGCCGCCGCAGCTCTGCGGTTTGGTCTCGCACTCGCCCTTGCTCGCCACGTTGCGCCCCGCCGCCGCGGCCATGCAGGCGTTGCCGTAGGTCTGTTCGTCGCAGCCGCAGACCGGCGCGTATTCCTTGGTGCAGCCGCCGCCGGTCTGGACGCAGACGCCGTCGAGCCCGTCGCCACAGCCGGGGGCCTGGCAGAATTCCCCGCTGACGCAGGCGTCTGCCGCGCCGGTCTTGCAGGCCTTGGGGCCGCCGGAGCACTCGCCGTCCGCCGCCTTGCCGACGCCGGCGATGAGCAGGACGCAGGCGTTGCTGTAGGTCTTGCCGTCGCAGCCACACACCGGCATGAACACGGCGCCACAGCCCATCGGCGCGGCGACGCAGGTTCCCGGCGTGCCGCAGGTGGTGATCTCGCAGGTCTGGTCGGCGCCGCAATCCGCCTTGCTCTTGCAGTTGGTGGGACCGACCACGTCTGCGCCGGTATCGCTGCCCGCGTCGTCCTCGGTGCCGCCGGTATCGGACGCGTCGCTGCTGCCACCGTCGCTATTGGTGGCGTCGCCAATGGTCGCGTCGGTCGTCGCGGCGTCGTCGCCGATCGCGGTATCCGCGGCGACGTCGGCGGTGCCGGTATCGTCGGCGCCGGCATCGGCGTCGCCCGCATCGCTGGTGCCCGTATCGCTCGCGCCCGTATCGCTCGCGCCGTCGGCCGCGGTCGTCGCGTCCGCGGCGTCGCTGCTGCCGCCGCCGGAGATCGTCGTGGTGCCGCAGCCTGCCGCGACCACCAAGAGCGTGAGAACCGGCCAACCGAACCCGAACTTGCGTACCATCGACATCCTCGCTCCTGCCCAGGATTGCAGCCCTGCGCAGGCTACCGGCGTCTGCCGCCGACGCAAGCCGCGAGCCGATCGACGCCAGATCCGAGCCAGCGGGGCGCTTTGCCGCGAGCACTCGACAATCGTGAAGCGGGGTTGCAAACTCTGGTCACCTACACCGGCCCACCGCGGCACCGAGCAGCGAATGCCCTTCCGATCGATCCTCATCGCGACCGACTTGAGCCCGCAGACGCTGGTGACCTTGCCCGTCGTGGCGGGCTTGGTCGGCCGACTCGGGGCCGAGGTCACGGTGGCGTATGCCGACGCGCAGGCGGCCGGGCTTGCGGGGACGGCGTTCACGCTGGAGCAGCGCTCGGTCGAGGCCCACCTCGCCGAGCTGCGCGAGGCAGCGGCCAAGCTGGGGCTGGCGCCGTCGTTCCGCGTGCTCTCGGGCGAGCCGGTGCCGGCGCTGCAGGTGGCGCTCGAGCGCGGTGGCTACGATCTCCTGGTCGTGGTCCACGACGGCACGCCGCGTGAACGAGGCTCGGTGACGGCGGACCTGATCGGCGATTGCGCGGTGCCGGTCTTGGTCTTTCACGCTGGCCGGGTCCGCCCGACGCTCGACACACCGCGACGGCTCGACAACGTCCTGGTCGCCGTCGATCCGCAAGACGATCGCAGCGCGCCGATCCGCGCCGCCCACCGCATCAGCCTCGGCATCGGCGGCAAGATGCGCCTCGGCACCATCCTCAAGGAGCGCGGCATCGAGCCCGCCGTCGACGGCAGCACGCCGCTCCTGCCGCCGATCCCTGCCGGCCGCGTCGCCGACGCCGAAGCGGCGCACCTCAAACTCGTCGCGCTCTGCAACGGCATCGGCGCACACCACTCCGGCGTCTCGGTGGCGGCGGCTTCCGACGCCGCGGCCGGCCTGGTCGCGCTCGCCCTCGACGGCGGCGCCGATGCCATCGTCGCGGCGCCGCACGCCCGTGGCGCGCTGGCCCGGCTGCTGCTCGGCTCGGTGACGCGCCGGATCATCGATATGTCGCCGCTGCCGGTGATGGTGATCAGCGAGAAGGCGGCGCAGCGCTTCGAGCCGGCGGCCGCCCGGTAGCAGCGTCGTCAGAGCAGGAGCCAGCGCACCGCGACGACGCTGGCCAGCGCCCCGACCACGTCGGCACAGAGCCCGGCGAGCAACGCCCAACGCGCGCGGACCACACCAACCGAGCCGAAATAGACCGCGAGGACGTAGAAGGTCGTCTCGGTGGAGCCGACCAACGTGCTCGCCAGCATGCCGATCGGTGAATCCGGTCCGTGCTGTTGCAGCAGCTCGGCGCACAGGCCGAAGGCGCCCGAGCCCGAGAGCGGACGCAGCAGCGCGAGCGGCACCACCTCCGCCGGGACGCCCAGCGGCTGCAGCAACGGCGCGA
The DNA here is from genome assembly GCA_020632665.1 of Deltaproteobacteria bacterium. Classification (GTDB taxonomy): domain Bacteria; phylum Myxococcota_A; class UBA9042; order UBA9042; family UBA9042; genus JACKFC01. The sequence goes on along the minus strand of JACKFC010000010.1, from coordinate 51,042 downwards.
CCACCGAGACGGCGGCGTCGACGCCACCGGACGCGCGCAACATGCCCACCGCGGCCAGGATCGCGACGAGGTAGGGGATGATGCCGAGCGCGGTCTGCACGCCGTCCTTCGCCGCGGCGACGAAGACCTCGTAGACCGCGACCTTGCGCACGGCGCCGACGCCGACCATCAACGCGATGAGGCCGGGCAAGATCCACGCGCTCGCCGCCGAGCCGTAGCGCGCCACCGCGGCGACCAACAGGGCCAAGGCGGTGGCGATGCCGAGCGCGGGCATCCATGCCAGCCAGCCGGTCGCCGGTGCGGCCACGGCCGGGGCCACATCGGTCGCCGTGGGCGCGGATTCGGGCGGTTGCTCGTCCACTGCGGCGGCGTCGGCAAGGTCGCCCTCGGTCTGCGCCGGCGCCCAGAGCTTGCGCAGCAGCAAGCCAGCGGTGATGGCGGCGGCGGTCGAGCAGCCGGTGGCGATCAGCGTCGTCGGCAAGATCGCCGCTGCGTCGGTCGATCCGAGCGCCGCGCGGGTGGCGATGATCCCGGTCGGTAGCAGCGCGAGGCCGCTGGTGTTGATCGCCAGGAAGAGGCACATCGCGTCGCTGGCCTGGTCGCCACGCGGGTGCAGGCTGCGCAGGTGCCGCATCGCCTCGAGACCGAAGGGCGTCGCCGCATTGCCGAGGCCGAGGGCGTTGGCGGCGAGGTTCATCACCATCGCGCCCATCGCCGGGTGGTCGGCTGGGATCGCGGGGAAGAGGCGCACCAGAATCGGGCGGATCGCGCGGGCGAGGAACGCCAACCCTCCGGCCTTCTCGACGATCGCCATCAACCCGACGAAGAGGACGATCGAACCCGTGAGGCCGAGGACCAGGTCGACCGCAGCCTTGGCCCCGTCCAGCGCCGCCTTGCCGACGGCCTCCGGAGTGCCGGTCGCGGCAGCCGTCAGCACCGCAGAGAGGATCAAGATCAGGAAGGCGACGTTCACCGCCAGAGCATGCCCCAAGGCCCAGCGTCGTCGCGTTTTTTGCCGAGGGGGCAGGTCCTGAGGCAGCCTCGCGGAGATCGTCAGCGGAGATCGTTCGCGGTTCTCGTGCGTCGATGCGGCCAGGAGGAAGGGAAGATGCTGCTGCACCAACAACGACGGGCCGGCCGAGGCGCCGCCCTCTGGACGCTGCTCGCCTGCGTTCTGCTCTCGAGCCACGCCAGCGCACGCGAGGGAAGCGTCGTGCTGCCCGAACGCGCCTCGACCGTCGGGCTGATGGCGTCGCGTTGGCAGGGCGCCTCCGGCTGGGGCGACGGCCTCGCGCTGCGGCTCGACAGCGGCGTGCGCGATGGCGCCGCCGGCCTGACCTTCGGCCTCGACGCGGGCGCGGTGACCGCCGGCCTGGGCAGCGGCAAGGGCGGCGACGACCCCGGCGCGGACAAGCCGAGCCTGCTCCTCGCCGGCCGGGTCGGTGGCGTCTGGGGCCTGCACGGCTGGAACCTGCTCTGGCCCGGTGAGTTGCTATTGGTCAGCGAAGCCGAGCTCCGCTACGACGTCGAGCACCCGTGGCTGCGGGGCTGGCGGCTGCTGCCACGGATCGGCCTGCGCGTCATCGTCGGCCACGGCAGCTGGCTGGTCGGGCGCTTGGACGCCGACGTCGCGCCGAGCGTCTACGGCGACCGCCGCAGCGGCGGACCCTCGCCGATCTGGGTCGCGCGGTTGCGGGCCAGCGTCGGCTTGCAGCGGCTGCAGCTCGTCGCGGCCTACGAGCGCTGGGGCGTGCGCAGCGAGGTTGGCTCGCTCTCCCGCTTCACCGTCGGGCTGCAATTCGGCTTCGGAGGTGGACGATGAACCGCCGCCTCCGCCACGTGGCCGCGCTCACCGGCACGCTGCTGACCCTGGTCCTCGCCCTCGGCAGCGCTGGTTGCTCGCGGGCCTTCTTCTCCCACTCCGGCGACGCGGCGCACGAGCGCGGCGAGACGGCGCAGGCCCTGGTCGATTGGCTGCAGGCCCGTCGGCGCGAGCGCCACCTGATGAACGCCCGGGAGCGTCGCGCCCTCGACGAGAAGATCACCGCCGCCATCGACCGCCTCTCCGTTGCCGCGATTCAGGGCGCCGAGCGCGCGATGCGAAGTGGCGACGGCGATCGTGCCCTCGACATCCTGCTGCCGCTCTACGCCGGCAAGGGCCTGTGGCGGCATTACCCCAGCGACGGCATCGAGGCAGCGCGGGCGCGGGTGGTCGGTGAGATCCGCGAGGCGCTGAGCGTCGCCGCGGGCATCGATCTGCAGGCGCTCACCGGCGATTCCGGCGCGATCGACGAGGCCGGCGCGCGGATCCGCGCCCTCGGCCAGCGACTCCAGATCGTGCCGCGACGCTACCGCGGCCCGCTGAGCGAGGCGCTCTCGGACCTCGCCGGGCCGACGCTCGAGCGCGGTTGGGACCTGGTCCGCAGCCTGCTCGGCGAAGAGCGCACGCTCGAAGCCTACACCCTCGCCGAGCGGCTCGCCGGCGTACTGCCCGACGACCGCAGCCAAGCGGCACGTCGCGACAGCGCGCGCAGCCACGCCCGGCAGATCCACGAGCGCCGCGCAGCCAAGGTCTGCGGCACCGCCCCCGGCCTGTGCTGGGCCGAGCTCGAGCTGGCGCGGCGCTTCGGCGGCCGAGGCGGCGACGCCGTCCGCGCGCAGCTACGCCGGGTGCACTACGACGTCGGCTCGGTCACCGCCTGCTCCGAGCTGCAGAGCGGCCTGCGCAGCGCGCTGAAACAAGGCTCCGGCGGCGTCGGCGTGACCCTGACCGTGCAGTTCGGGCCGTGTCAGCAGCGCGCCGACCGCTGGCAGACGCGCAAGCGGGTCTCCTGGATCGAAGAGCGAATCCGTGAGGTGCCCTACGTCGAGACCTATACGACCTACGAATCGCAGCGGAAATGCGAATACTATCAGCGTTATGCGAATCAGACCTGCACGACCTCGTATGTCGGCAACGGCTATTCGCGTCGCACCTGCCGCAACAATTACACGACGGCGCAACGGTGCCGAAACGTGTCGGTCCCGGTGAAGCGGACCCGCCGCGGCATCCGTCGCGTGGTCGATCGCATTCGCCACACCATCACCCGGGTCATCGACCACGAGCGCCACGCCTTCGCCGTCAGCGGCACGATCGCCGCGCGTTGGCCCGGCGGCGAGACCACCCTGCCCTTCCGCTACGCGAATCAATCCGAGGATTCGGGCTACGACGACAAGGCCGGCCGCGACCCGCTGAGCGTGACCCGGGTGCCGCAGATGCGCAGCGCGGCGATCGCCGCCGCGGCCAAGCTGGCCCACGGCCTCGACCAGCGCGCGCTGCAGCCGCTGGCGCAATCGCTGCGCGGCAAGGCCGACGAAGCGGCAGGCCGCGGCGACGCGGTCGGCGCGGTCGACCTCGCGCTGCAGGCCTACCTCGTCGGCGCCGGGCTGCACGGCAGCGACGCGGGGCGGATCGCGCAGGTGCTCAAGCTCCCGGCCGAGGTCGCCGGAGGGCCGGGCACCTGGGGCCGCCACCGCGCGGTACGGCTGGTGGCGAAGAACGGCGCGAGCAAAGCCCCGGCGCGCAAGGCGCGTCGCGCCACGCCGGCCTACGATCCGCTCGCGGCCCTGGTCGGCGGCGAGGGCAGCCGCGCCGGCGGCGACGCCTCGAATATCGACCCGAAGCGCTTGGTGGACCCCGAGCTACCCGAGCCGGACCGCGCCACGCGACGCCGCTACGAAGCGCTCTCGGAGACGGCCTTCGTGCAAGAGCGCGAGCGCGACGAGAGCTACCTCGAGCTCCGCCTGCACGGCGGCCCCACCGTGACCCGCCCCTCGCTGCTGGGCCTACGGCTCGGCGCCGACGCCGTCGTCTTCGGCGTCGCCCGCTTCGAGGCGGGCGGGGAGATCGACCCGCTCAACCTCGGCATCGGTGGGCTGCACTTCGGCGCGATGATCGGCACCTGGAAGACCGAAGAAGGCGCGCTCACCGGCTTTGGCCTGCGCTACGAGCGGCAAGACACCGCGACGACCTCGCACAGCGCGCTCAACGTCCGCGTCGCCGGCCGTGGCGGCGGTCGATTCGGCTTTTGGTGGGACTTCAACCTCAACCTCGCCCGCTGGTTCGGCGACGACGCATTGGCGCATTACCACCCGCTCGGCGCCGGCCTCTTCCTCGATTTCGTCATCGGTCGAATCGAGGCGGGCGGCTATTGGTACGCCGGCGGCGGCGGCGTTCGCTGGACCGCGGCCCTGGTTTTCCGCATCTGAACGAAAAAAATCGGCCGCAGATAGATCCATCGCCGAAGCGATGCGTCCTTGATGGCACCACCCCACGGAAGGGAAGGAAGGGAGGAACCATCATGAAGTCGAAGTCTTGGATCATTGCTGCCAGCCTGCTCACCAGCCTTTCGCTGACCACCGGCTGCGGCGCCACCTCGTCCTCCGGCATCGGTGCCGCGTCGTCGATGCCCTCGTCCGCCTCGGACAAGGCGATGTCGCACGCCGAGTCCTGCGATGACGGCGAGATGAAGAGCTGCAACTGGCTCGGCATCTGGTACCTGGTCGGCGGCGCCGGCAAGCAGCGTCGCGCCGAGGGCGTGCGCTACCTCAAGCACGCCTGCAACGAGGGCTACAGCCCGTCGTGCAAGCTGATCGAGGCGCTTCGCCGTCGCGCACAGCAGGCGGGGTGAGCAAAGCGACAGATCGCGTCACATCCGAGCAAGAGGCCCGTTGCCGGTTTCGCAGCCCTGTGGTGCGATTCCGGCAACGGACGTCAGATGACAGGGTGGTCAGCGAAGCCGCCCCCCGACCGGAGTTGGATGCTCGACGCGATACACCGCCAATGGCAGATGCTCCGCTACCTGCCGCGCTATCCGCAGCGCATCGGCACCAAAGAGCTGACGGCGCGGCTGACGCAGGACGGCTACAGCGTCTCGATGCGCACGGTGCAGCGCGACCTGCAGCACCTCTCCGAGCGTTTTCCCCTGGTCTGCGACGAGAACCGACCGCGCGGGTGGTCCTTCGCGCTGGAGGCCCACGGCTTCGAGATCCCCGGCCTCGCGACCCACGAGGCAGTGGCGCTGCGTTTGGCGCAGGCCTTCCTCGAGCCCTTGTTGCCGGTGGCCTCGCGGCAGCGGCTGACCCCGCATTTCCGCACCGCCGAAGAGGTCCTCGCGCCGACCACGCTCGGGCGCTGGACCAAGCGCGTGGCCGTCGCGAGCAGCGGGATGCGGGCCGAGCTGCCGCAGGTCGAGCCGGCGTTGGCGGACCAGATCTCCGAAGCGTTGATGGCGGGTGTCGAGATCGACGCCCGCTATTGCCGGCGCGGTGAACGCGAGGCACGCAGCTACCGCCTGCACCCGCTCGGCTTGGTCTACCGCGACGGCGTGGGCTATCTGCTGGCGATGCACGGCGACTACGACGACGTCCTGCAGCTCGCGCTGCACCGCTTCGTGGTGGCGAAGGCGAGCGAGCGGCCGGCACGCGACAAGGACGGCTTCGACGCCCAGTCCTACGCGCAGAGCGACGCGATGGGCTACTTGCTCTCGGACGAGCCGGTGGCGCTGGAGCTCGTGCTCGACGCGCTCGCCGGCGCCCGCCTGGTCGAGGTGCCGATCGCGCCCGACCAGGCGGTGCAGGACCAGGCCGACGGCTCGCTGCGGCTGCGCGCGACGGTCGCAGACACCCGCGCGCTGCGGACGATGTTGCTCGGCTTCGGCGCGCATTGCGAAGTCGTCGCCCCGGCGTGGCTGCGGGCGGAGATCGCGCAGACGCTCGGCGCTGCGGCAGGTCGCTACAAGGGCTGAGCTAGGCGAGCGGGGCCGGCCCCGGGCTGCCGACGGCGCGGCTGTCTTCGGCGCGCCAGGCCAGCGTCAAGCTGCCGATGCCGAGCAGGTGGGTCGCCGCGCTGACCCAGAAGATCGCCTCGGGCCAGACCGCGCCGACCGCGGCGCCAGCGGCGTAGGCCAGCATCGAGGGCGCGATCTTGCGGCGGGTGAAGGCCGCGTTGGCGCCGATGCCGATGAAGAAGAGCAGGCTCTCGAAGGCCAGCAGCAGCGGGATCGGCGCGCCGACGACGGCGCCGAGCAGCCGCTCGATGACGATCGCGCCGAGCGTGATGGTGGCGATATTGTAGAGCCGCAGGTTCACGCCAGCCGCCCGCATCGGCTCGCGGCGGACGATGCCGTAGACGAAGGTGATCAGCAGCATCACGAAGGGGATCACCGCGTGCACCGCAGGCGAGAGCGCGCCACGCTCCGAGGCGACGCCCTCGGCGACGGCGACGCCGGCCCAGATCGTCGAGAGCCCGACCAAGAAGCGGCGGCGGTAGATGATGCCGACGCGATCGTCGTGCCGGCGGCCGATGGCACCGAGCGCGCGGAGGTCGCGTTCGCGGGCTTTCTGTGCCTGTCGCAGGTCGCGTAGCCGCTCGGCGGCGACGTCGTCGGGCAGCGGCAGCTCCTCGATCAGCAGCGCGGCCTGGTTCAGCTCACCGGCGTCGAGCAGGCGGTGGATCATGAGCAGCAGGACGTCCTGCAAGCCGGCGGCGGCGCGGGCGTTCTCCGGCCAGATCTCGAGCGCCTGCAAGAAGCCGAAGCGGCAGCGGGCGAAGGTCTTGTGCACGCCGAGCGGGTCGATCTGGCTGCTGCCGTCGAGGGCGTCGGCAGGTGGTGTGGCGTGCAGCTGCGCGGCGAGGCGCAGCGAGCGCTCGGTGATCTCGATGCTGGCGCGGTGCAGCAGGAAGTCGTCGAGCGCCGAACGCAGCGCGGCGACGTCGGCGTAGCGGTCTTCGGGCAGCCGGGCCAAGGCGCAGCGGCAGATCTCCGCGAGCGGCGCCGGGATGCCGGGCGGGAAGGCCGGCGGCCGCGACTCCCAGGCCGAGAAGAGGCTGGTGTGCACCGACTCGGCGTCGTGCGGCGCCCGGCCGGTCAGCAGCTCGTGCAGCGTCGCGCCGAGCAGATAGACGTCGGTGTGCACCCCCTGTTTGCGGCCATCGCCGTCGACCAACTCGGGCGCCATGAAGGCGGGCGTGCCGGCGATGTGGCGGCTCTCGCGGGCGCGGGGGAAGCGCGGATCGGCGTCGTCGCGCAGCGTCACCGCCACACCCCAATCGACCACCAAGACCTCGCCAAAGCCGCCGAGCATGACGTTCTCGGGCTTGATGTCGCGGTGCAGCACGCCGCGGGCATGGGCGAAGCGGATGGCGTCGCAGACGGCGAGCAGCACGCGCAGCTGCGGCTCGAGCCAATCGAGGAAATTCGGCGCGCCCGGCATCGGTCGCTCGGAGAGCGCGTCGGACCAGGGCCGCCCCTCGATCCGCTTCATCACCATCAGCGGGCCGCCGGCCTCGTCCAGGCCGAGCTCGTAGATCGGCACGATATTCGGGTGGTCGAGCGCGCCTGTGACGAGCGCCTCGGTGACCAGCCGGCCCTCGGCCACCGCCGAGCGCTCCTCGCTGCCGTCGTGCAGATCGCCACGCACCCGCTTGACCGCGACGTCGCGCGAGAGGCTGTGCTGCCGGGCGAGGTGGACCACGCCCATGCCGCCCTCGCCGAGCACGTCGCCGAGGGCGAGCAGCGCCCCGTCGTCGGTGGCATCGGTGCCGGGCTGGGTGCGGTAGCGTGGCAGCCCCGGGCTCGGCCGACCGCCGGGCAGCGCCTCGGGCGGCAGACCGACCGTCGCGTGGGTCGAGATCCCCGCCGCCGTCAGCCGCGCCGCGGTGCGTTCGATGTCTTCGGTCGGGGGCAAGATCGGCAGGGTCGGCAGGTCGCTCATCGCCGCGGCGATGTACCCGTTGCCCGCGATCGCGGCAAGCACGGCCCGGATTTCCGCAGCGTGGCGCACGCTTCCCTGGCCGCGGCGGCGCGCCCGGTGCAGACTCCTGCGCACCACAGGAGGCCTCCTTGAAGCCCAGCCACGCCCGTCCCCGTCGCGTCGTCGAACGAATCGCCCCGCTCCTCACGCTCGCTTGCGCCCTCGCCGCGCCCGGCTGCACCGACGCCGAGCCTGCCGCCGTCGACCCCTACCCCGACCCCGGCGCGCACGAGCCGATGGCCGGGCCGGGAGCGGGTCACGTCGCCATCGCAGCCGACAAACTCGGCGCGGTCTGCGCCTGGGTCAGCGGCGGCCCCGACGACAAGACCCAGCACCACAACCTCGTCGTGCCCTTCGAGGGCTACCTCTTCATGCCGTGGGCGCCCGAGACGGCGGCGCAGGGCGGCGTCTCGCTCTTCGACATGAGCAACCCCTGCCAGCCCGAGCGGGTCGGCTACGCGACGACCAAGCAGATGCGCGAGACGCACTCGGTGGGCTTTTCCTTCGAGGGCGGCCGCTGGGCGGTGGTCAACCACGGCGAAGGCATCATCTACGGCGGCATCCTCTTCTGGGACCTCGCCGACCTCACCAACCCGAAGGTCGCCAGCGTCCTGAAGTTCGACGACTTCCTCTACCCGGACGCCTACGAGAAGGTCACGCTCTCGGTCTTCTGGCAGGGCGAGACGGTCTACGTCGGCGGCGGCAACCCCGGCGTCTACATCGTCGACGCCAGCGACCCGACGCAACCGAAGCTCGTGGAGCAATATACCTTCGATCCGCCGCTGCGGGTCGGCCAGGTGCAGGCGATCGGCGACCTGCTGGTGGTCGGTTCGGCCGACGACGCCCGCGCCGCGCTGCTCGACATCTCCGACCCGCGCAAGCCCAAGCCGATCGCCGGCGGCGACTTCACCGTCCGCGACAGCACCGGAAAGCCGCGCAAATACTACTTCAACAACGTCCGCGACGGGCTCTTCTGGGCCACCCGCAAAGACGGCGGCGGCGGCCTGATGATCTGGGATATCCGCGACCCGTCGGCGCCGAAATTCCGCGCCGAGGCCGTGACCAACGGCAAGGGCGGCTACGTCTTCTTCCACGAAGACCGCGCCTTCTGCGGCGAGAGCGACCACGCCGTCGGCTTCGACATCAGCGACCTCGACGCCATCGAAGAGATCGGCCGCTGGACCATGACCGGCGACCTCGACACCGCCACCCCGGTCGGCAACCTGCTGCTGCTCTCGGTCGACGACAAGGCCGACAAGGAGGGTGCCGCCGGCTCCGGCGTGGTGCCGCTGCTCGCCGCGCCCGACACCACCCCGCCGCGGGTGACCTGGGTCTGGCCACCGGACGGCAGCAAGACGCTGCGGCCCACCTCGCGGGTCGGCGTGACGCTGACCGAGATGGTCGAGCCGAAGACGGCATGGCAGGGCTCGGTCCGCCTCTACCGCGAAGATCTCGGCCCCGAGCGCGGCACCGTCGAGTCGATCGTGCAGGCGCAGGAGCATCTCGTGAACGTGACCCCGCGCGCGCCGCTCGCCCCGGGCCGCTACGTGCTGCAGGTCCGCGCCGGTGGCCTGCGGGATTGGGCCGGCAACGCGCTGCAGGAGCCCTTCGAGGCGCACTACGAGGTGCTGCCGTGAGCGGCGCGGCGCCGGTCGCAGCCGGCAGCGGAGGCGTCTCGTGGGTCGAGTTGACGGTGGTCATCGCCTATATGGCGGGGCTGCTGCTGCTCGGCGTCGTGGCGTCGCGGCGGGTCAAGGACGCGCGCGATTATTTCGCCGCCAACAAGCAGCTCGGCTTCTGGGCGACGGCGTTCTCGGCGCGGGCGACGGGCGAATCGGCTTGGCTGCTGCTCGGCCTGACCGGCATGGGCGCGGCGGTCGGCCTGCACGCGATGTGGGCGGTCGTCGGCGAGGCGCTCGGCGTGTGGCTCGCCTGGGCCTGGCTGGCCAAGCCGTTCAAGCGGCTGACCGACCGCTACGACGCCATCACCATCCCGGACTACCTCGAGGCGCGCTTCCGCGACGGCAGCCAGCGGCTGCGCTTGGTCGCGGCGGCGGTGCTGGTCGTGTTCATCACGATCTACGTCTCGGCGCAGATCGACGCCACCGGCACGGCCTTCGAATCCTTCCTCGGCTGGCGCTACGAGGTCGGCGCGGTGGTGGGTTTCGTCGTCGTGCTGGTCTACGTCACGACCGGCGGCTTCCTCGCCGTGGCCTGGTCCGACGTCGTGCAGGGCGCGCTGATGGTCACCGGCCTGGTGGTGCTGCCGATCGTCGGCGTGGTCGCAGTCGGCGGTCCGGGCGTGGTCGCGGCGAAGCTGACGGCGATCGACCCGGCGTTGGTCTCGCTCGGCAAGGGCGGCTGGACGACCGAGGTCGTGCTCTCGGCAATCGGCCTCTCGATGATCGGCGCCGGATTCCTCGGCTCGCCGCAGATCTTCGTCCGCTTCATCGCGATCCGCAGCGAGTCCGAGCTCCGCCCGGGACTGCGTGTCGCCGTGCTGTGGACCCTGCTCGCCGACGGCGGCGCGGTGCTGACCGGGATGATCGGCCGCGCGCTGCTCACCGGCGCGGGCGACGACATCGCCGCGACGCTCGGCAACGGCGGCCAGGACGTGCTGCCGGTGATGGTCGCGGCGCTCTTCCCCGCCATCATCGTCGGCCTCTACATCGCGATCGTGCTCTCGGCGATCATGTCGACGGTCGACTCGCTGCTGGTCCTCGCCGCGTCCGCGGTGGCGCGCGACGTCTGGCAACAGGTGCGCCACCCCGAGCTGCCCGACGCCGCGCTGACCGGGCTCTCGCGCAAGCTGACCGTGGCGTTGGCGGCGTTCGCCTTGGCGATCAGCTTGACCGTCGCGGCGCTGGTTCCCGGGCGGACGGTGTTTTGGTTCGTGATTTTCGGCTGGAGCGGGATCGCGGCGACCTTCTGCCCGACGATGATCTTGTCGCTGGTGTGGAAGGGCTTCACCGCGCGCGGCGCGATGGCGGCGATGCTCGTCGGCTTCGCGACCGTGCCGCTGTGTCGGTTCGTCCTGCTCGAGGTCGAGGCTTTTGCGGCCGTGCTCGAACCGCTCTCGGAGCTGCCGCCCGCTTTCGTCTTGTCGATGCTGGCCGGGGTGGTCGTCAGCCGCTTGGATCCGGGGCGCGCGGCGTTGCAGGAAGCGGTTGGCGCCGAGCTCGACGCGGCGCGGGGGGCTTGATGCGAATGGGTCGAAGCGCACTCGAGTCGGTCGCGATCGTCCTTGTCCACCTGGGCGCGGCCTGTGGTCGGGCCCCAGCGAGCCAGACCGAAGCAGAGACCACACGCGGAAAGCACTCTGGTCCGACTTTGACCTCGCCCGCGCTACGGCATGCGTCCGTGGCTTCCGTCGGTGTGTTACCCATCGGACCCGATCTTCGCACATCACTTCAGCATGACGTCGAACCCCCGGAGCCCGAAGAGTTCGCGTTCGTAGCAGATGACCACATCTACCTGCGGCAGATCGACTCGGCCACGGCAGATGCGCTGGCACTGGGGCCGCGTCGTTGGTCGGCTACGGTCCTTCGCGGTGTCGTCACCGAAGATCGGGTCCACGCGATCTTGGCAACGCGTCCGCTGCGATCGGACGGCTTGAAACCACGATGGCGGGCCTACGCCGAGAAGCGGCTCCTACTCGGGCGTCGCGGAACTGCACTGTGTCATGGCCAGGCCGTCGACTTCCAACTTGTGCAGCGAGGAGAGGTCGCAGCGACGGCGATGGATCCCCCGCTGCAGGACGACGGCCGTTTCGATCACACGGCGCTCGAGCGGCAGTACGGCAAACGGCTTCCGACCTGGATCGCTGCACGATTCATCACGCTGACGGACAACGACTGCGCTGCAGCGACGTGGGCTCGCGACGCCACCCTTCCCGCTCCACTTGCGCTGCGGCAACAACAACTCCGTTGCGACGATCAGGCCGTCGTGGAGTTGTGGCCAGCGATCGCGCGGTCGATGTGGGCTACGACATGGCTCTACGAGGACGATGACGCGATCGGTCGAGACGGCGACCGACCGCGGCGTGACCGACATCGAGGCACGATCGACTGGCGAGCGACGTGCGAGGAGATGTCGCGCAACTCGACTGCGATCAAGCCACCTGCGGCGCATCGTTCCTCTTCGAAGCTGGAGCGCAAGGTTGGAACGCAATTGCACAGGCATTGGAAACGGAGCGCCCTCGAGCTGCGGTCGATTTCGACGACGACGGCGTAGTTGAACTCGTCGGTGACGCGCGTCTCTGGCGGCTGCGCGGTGGTTTCGGTGCCGCGCCCGTGCAGTTCGACCTCACGCTTGCGATTGGGCCGTGAAGATCGACCGACGGACGCCACGCTGGCATCCCTGTCGAGGTCCGGCTAGCCTCGGACCACGACCGCAATCCGGCGGATCCGGAGCGTGAACCCGTGGCGCAACAAACGAGCAACGAATCGATCCTGATGGACGCAGCGCGGGCCTTGCGCAGCCGACACGAACGCATCGAAGCGCCAAGGGAGGACGGCGCTCCGGTCGTGGAGCTCGACCGCCTCGAACGCGAGGACGGCTCGCCTTCTCACCTTCGCGGCCAACTCGTCCCTGCCGATGCTCTCGTTCGTGGCATCCGTTTCGCCTCGCGCCTCGATGAAGGGTCGGCACAGTTCCTTGCAGGAGATCGCGGGACTGGCAAGACGACGGTCCTGCGCGAAGTGGCGGAAAAGCTGACCGACGGTGGCTTCTGCGTGATCCCGGTCGACGCGGCCGCTCGCTACCCACTGACGGGCGAGCTGACGCCCGAATCGGTCCTGGTCGGATTGGTGGCAGCAGTGGGTGTCGCGGCTGAACGCGAGGTCGGCGATCCCGCCCGCAGGGCGCTCAGTCGTTTTGGCAAGCGGATCAGCGAGGCGCTGGGCAGCCCGATCGACATGAGCGAGCCCATCGACCTGCGGGCGTTGCGCTTTCGGCTGGAGGAAGGAGCCCCCCTCCCGGAGCGGGTGCGCACCAACCTGCGGGATCCAGAGGGCAGCCTGGCGCGTGGCGTGCAAGAGTTCTTCGCCGGGATCGCCGAACGTCTTCCGAGCGCGTCGACCGTGCTGCTGATCGACGGCTTGGAGAAGATCCAAGCCTCGACCGACCAGAGCGCGAGCGCCTATCGCCTGCTTTCGGACGTCTTCGTCCGCTTCGCACACGTCATCAATCCTCCAGCATTGCACGTGGTCTACGTCGTTCCGCCGCAGACGCTCGTGCTCGCGGCGTCCCAACTCGGGACGGTCTATGCCCTGCCGTGTGTCCGCCTCGAGTCCAGGCCGCCGACGCGCGATCGAGACGATGCGGGCTACGCCGCGCTGGCCGCCCTGCTCGGTGCGCGCATCGACCTGGACGCCATCTTCGGGGGACGGCAGAGCCGGGCGACGCGTGCACTGATCCATGGCTCGGGTGGCCACCTGCGGACGTTGCTGGACCTCTGCCGCGAGGTCGTCAAGGAAGCCGTCACGTTGGAACCGTTGCCCCAGCTCCCGTTGGATGCGGCCTTCGTCCAAGGGGTACTCGCACGTGGCCATATGATCCGTCGTGAGCAAGCGCGCCGGCTGCGACCGCTCCTACAGCGCGTCGCCGAGGGTGCGGATGCCGGGATGCTGTCGTCCGAGGGCCTGGACCAATTGGTGGTCGCGCTCGATCAGGAGCTGGTCGGAGCCTACGCCAACGGTGACCTCTGGTACGACGTCCACCCGCTCGTTCGATCGGTCCTGGACGGGCCCAGTGGCTGACGAAACGACGGCGGTGGCTTCGGGTTGGCAGTTCGGGCGCGCGCTCGGACAGCTGGTCGATGCCCTACAAGATGCTGCAGGATCGGGGCTCTATGCCCTGTCGGCAGAGGGCGAGGCGCTGCAAGCCGCACGACCGTGGCTGCAGGAACGCACGGATCACGCCCTCGTCGCTTGCGTCGACGTCGCTGCGGTCGACCGTGTGCGACAGGTCGAACCTGGTCGGGTGTTGTGGCTCGAGGCGCGGTCACGCGAAGACGAGGCCCGCTGGCTGCGGGACATCGCACTTCGGCGAGACGCCTGGATCGGCCCAGGGCTGGGTGCAATTGTGTTGGCGACGCGCCCAGGGCTGCAGGAGAGGTCGGCTGCCATTCCTGTGGACCTGCGCCACGTCCTAGAGGTGATTCCCTTGCCGACTCAGGTCGAGACGGCGATGCGGCCGATCTGCTGGCTGCACCTCTCGGACCTTCACGCCACGGTCAGGGAGTGGCGGCAGAATCAGGTCTTCCGAGCGCTCGTCCGCGATCTCCCCACATTGCTGGCCGCAGACGGTCTCGCCCCGGACCTGGTCTTCTTCACTGGCGATGTCGCGCAGAGCGGCAAAGAGCTCGAATACGAGCAGGCACAGGATGGCATCAACGCGTTGCGTGACGCCGTCGGCTTCGAGATGACGCGGCTCTTCGTCGTTCCGGGCAACCATGACGTCGACCGGAATCTGCTCACGGGTCGAGAGGGCCGATTGTGCCGCATGCTGCGCAAGCAGCTGCTCGAAGTGCGAGCGGACGACGCCGATGGACTCAACGACGTACTGGGCGAGCCGGAAAACCTCGCCACGCTCGCGTTGCCACAGCGACCCTTCTTTGCGTTCCACGAACGGCTGGTCGGTCCGCAGCGGGCGTTGAGGCCCACGCAGCCGTTCCGCGTCGAGGACGTTCGCGTGGGCGGGCTCGTCGTCGCTGTGGCGAGCTTCAACTCGGCGCTGCTGGCCGGAGAGGAAGACGAGAAGGGTAGGCTTCGGGTTGGTGAGCGACAGATCGTGGACCTCAGCGCCGACGCTGCGCATGCCGATCTACGAATCGCGTTGCTGCACCACCCGGTTTCCTGGCTTGCGGATGGCGAGGAGAAGGCGGTCGGCGGTGCCCTCGCAGCGGGCTTCGACGCCGTCCTGCACGGTCACGATCACGAGGGCGGCAGCGAATCACGCGCCTCGGTGGTCGGCAGGCAATTCATCGCCTCCGCGGGCGCCTTGTATCAAGCCAAGCCGTGGCCGATGACGGTCCAGGCGAGTCGCTACGATCCCGCTGGTGGATCGGTGGAATCGTTCGGCTACCGCTTCGACGAACGCGCTGGCGGTCGCTGGGTTGTCGATGCCGGAATGGGCTCCGGCGGGACGAGCCATCGTCACAAGATCGCGCTGCACGTCGTCGATCCCGCAGCGCGACACGAAGCCCAGTCGCGGGTGGTGGAGCGAATCGCAGCAGCGGCGGAACGCGATGCCTCGTCGCGACCTTGGCTAGGCTGGCCCGTCGCCGCGCGGCCACGGGCGCCCTCGTGGCTCGAGGTCTACGTCGCCCAACCCCTCCGCGCAGCGCCGCGCGATCATGGCGAGCATCGGCGCTTCGAGCTTGACCGGGTGCTGCAGCTCGATGCGCTGCTGCAGCGGCTGCGGGGCGGAGCGAAGATCGCTGTGTCCGCGGCACCGGGGATGGGAAAGTCGTCGCTATGTCGGCGGGTCACGATCGGGCTAGCGCGCAGCGAGGGTGACGAACAGCCCCGTGCTCCGATCTTGTTGCAGGCCCAGGACTTCGGCCCCCCGGGCGACACGATCGAGGCGTCGATCCTGCGCAGGCTCGGGAAGGGTTTGGGGATCGCTGTCGAGCGAGCGGACCTAGAAGCCTTGCTCGCAGACGGGCGGATCGTGTTGATCGTCGATGGCTTGGACGAAGTCTTCGACGTAGGCCGACGCGACGAAATCCTGCAATGGCTCAAGGAGGCGTGCAACCGCTTGCCTGCGCTCGGGCTGCTCGTGACGGCACGCGAAACTGTCGGAGAAATCGGTGACGCAGAATCGTTGGAGCCGTGGATCCTCGAAGGCTTCGATGACGCTGCGCTCACTCGCTTCTTCGAACGTTGGTTCGCTTGGGAAGTGCAGGACGACGACGCGCGCCGGCTACGCGAGATTGCGGCGCTACAGGGGGAGCTGCGGACCAATCGCGCGGCGCGGGAGATTGCGTCGGTGCCGATGTTGGCGACGTTGATCGCGATGTTGTGGCTGCGGAGCGGGAGGGTGCCGGCTCGGCGGGTGGTGCTGCTGCAGAAGGTGGTCGAGACGCTGTTGGAGACCTGGCCGGCGCGGCGGCGGCGGGGATTTGCGCGGCTGAGCACTGGGCAGCAGCGTCGTTGTCTGCGCGCACTCGCGAGCAAGATGTTGCTCGGCGGCGATCGCGCAAGGGGCGATCAGGTCGTCACGGTCGCGGAGTCGACGGCACTGCGGACGTTCGCCGACGCCCTTGCCGATCCATTGAGCAGCGAACGGGTCGCAACTGAGGATCTCGTCCGTGATTGGCTGCGATGGCTTGTGGACGATGCGGGACTTCTGGTCCGGATTGGCTTCGATGGCTTGACGTTCCTGCACCTCGGAGTGGGCGAATTGCTGGCGGCCGAGGCGTGGCGCCAGCAGACCGACCGCACCGAGTCGGAAGCGGCGAACGAACTACTGTCCCTCGCCCAACGTCATCGCCACATCGCGATGCTCGCAGTGCAAATGCTCGATGATGCGACCGGTGGCCGCGTCTTTGATGCGATGGTCGGCCAGGCACTCGCGATGAGCGAATCGTCCTCTGACGACCTGCACTTCCTGCTCGACACCGCCGCCGAGTTGGGCGTGGCGCACCTCGCGAACGGCGAGCAACTCCTCACGCGGGTGCTGCAGGACTTCGGCTGGTGGGAATTTGTCTTTGGAGCGAACTGGATTCCACACATCTCCAGGTTGGATCAGGAGAACGCGAGCGTGGTGCGGCGAACGGCGATTGCGCACGCACGAACCGGAACGCCAGCATCGATCTTCCGCGGCGGACTGTTCGCCTACTGCTGGAATTTGGACGAAGCGACCGAAGAAGAGGTCATTGCGGAGCTCTGCCAACGTCGAGACCGCGCGGAGTTGATCCCTGCGCCGCTGCAGGAGACGTGGAACATCCGGATCGCGAGGACGTTCTCGACCTCGGACGTGCCTACGGTGCTCAGTGCTGGTCGCTGGTACGCCAGCAATGTCCTCGCCTACGGCTCCCTCGTGACACGCGCTCCCGGGATTGGACTCCCGATCGCGTTGGCGTCTCTCGCGGACCTCATCGCCCGCGCAGCCGGAGTGGCGGCACGAGGAGGGTTCATCTTGGCGGAGCCACACCACGCGAGTCGTGTGAGCTGGCGGCTGCGGCCAGCCGTGGCGATCTTGGCGCGGACGACGGATGGAGACTCGCCTCGAGTCGAATCCGGGTCGCTGATCCGGGCCATGAAATCGGCTGGATTCTCTGAGACGACGGTGACAAGTGGCGCGGCTGTGGAGGCTCGCACGCTTCACCATCCTGCGCGTGCGCCCGGGGAATCCACGCAAGTCCGGCTTTCCTGGGTCCCATCGCACGCGGAGACCTGCAGCGATGCTCGCACGGCCGCCATCGACGCTGCCTGCGAGCCGGCATGGTTGGCGTGGTTGGGACTGGCGGTCGCAGAGGCAGGCTTGCCAGCAACGGTGCGAGGCGCCACAGGGGAGCAACTGTGGCAGGACGATCTCGTCACCTCTGCGTTGCTGATCGCGACGACCGGAATGTGGCCCACCCTCGATGGGACTCGCGCGACCACCGCGCCGAGCCTTTGGTCGGAACGCTACCTTCTGGCGCTCTGCCTCCTTCTCGAAGACCCAACCAACCCCTCCCGCCAAGCCGATCTCGACGCCGAGATCGCCGCCTGCCCTGCAGAATTCCCCGGCCTCGCCGACGAACTGCGCCGCTGGCGCGTTCACCCGCGCGGGTCGCCGGACTACGACACGCTGGTCGAAGCAGCACGACTCGAATGCACAAGCGAGCGCTCGGATCTCAACGGGTAGCGCGAAAGCAAGATGTTGGCAGATTCGAATCGCAGGCTCGTCGGCGAGATTTCAACTCCTGGAATGCACCCCATCGCCGGAGGCACGCCTTGACCCGATAGACCATCACGTTGAGCGACGAGCGCCACCGCGCGCTGCGTCAAGCTGCGGCGGCATCGGGCAAATCGATGGCGCAGATCATCGACGAGGCGCTCGCGTTCTACGGCCTCGAGTGCAATGAGACCGCCGCTGCGCTCGTCGCGTCAGCGCGTGAGCGCGCCGCGATGGACGACGACGCTGCGATGGGGCTCGCCGTCGCGGAGACGCGGGCAGCACGCGCCGGCAGGTGCAAGTAACGGGCGATACCGGGCTCTTCGGGGCGGCCGGCGCCACCGTCATCGCCCCAGCCGACTTGGTGCGGCACCTCGACCTGGAACCGTAGCGGCCGACGCGGCCATTCCGTGTTGGACCGAAGGCCCTGATTCTGACACACTCCGCGCCCCGCAACGGGCCGCAGGAGGTCAGGATGTTCGGAGCACGACGGTACGCGAAGCAGTTTGCAATCGGCGCATTGTTGGTCGCCTCGGCCTGCGGCAACGACGAGACCGGCGGCAACAACGGCGCCGGTGCCGGCGCGATACAAGATACCGGCGGCAACCTCTTCCAGCAGGACACCGCAGCGACCGACAGCGGCCAAGCCGGCAGCGACGGCAGCGGCGCGCCCGGTGAAGACACCGGAGCCGGCACCGACACGGCCACGACCGATACCGCCAGCGCCGACACCGCGGGCACGACCGACACGGCCTCGCCCGATACCGCCACCAGCAGCGATGCCGCCAGCGCCGACGCGGCTGCGAACGACACGGCCGGCACCGAAGACACCGCGCAGGCCGAAGATGCGGGCTCCGCCGACGACGGCGGCGCGATGACGCCGGATACCGCGGGCGGCGAGGACGCGGCGGTCACGGCCGACGCGGGCACCGAGGACGCCAGCGGCGCGGACACCGCCGCTCCCGACACCGCCGCTCCCGACACGGCCGGGCCGAAGCCGAAGATCGTCCGCTTCGCCGCACTCGGCGACACCGGCACCGCCAGCGCGACGCAATACAAGGTCGGCAAGGTCCTGGCGGACAAATGCAAATCCGAGGGCTGCGACCTGGTGCTGCTGCTCGGCGACAATTTCTACGATACCGGGGTCAAGGACGCCAACGACAAGCAATTCGAAGAGAAGTTCGAGAAGCCCTACGCCGATGTGCCGGCGACCTTCTGGGTCGTGCTCGGCAACCACGACTACGGCGCGGGCGGCGCGGGCGCGGAATTCCTGAAGAAGGACTTCTACATCGACTACGGCAAGAAGAATGCGAAGTGGAAGATGCCCGACGCGTGGTGGCACGAGCAGATCGGGCACGTGGAATTCTTCGCGCTCGACAGCAACTCGCTGCTCTACGGCGATATTTTGCCCTTCATCATCACCAAGCAGCTGGCCGACGTGGACGCTTGGATCAAGAACAGCACGGCAGATTGGAAGTTCACTTTCGCCCACCACCCCTACCGCAGCAACGGACCGCACGGCAACGCCGGCTGCTACGAGGGCGCCAAGGCCGCGCCCATTCCGCAGCTCTGCGGCCTGATTCCGGTGGCCTCGGGCAAGGGCGTGAAGGAGGCCTACGACAAGCTGCTCTGCGGCCGGGTCGACGCGCACTTCTGCGGCCACGACCACAGCCGGCAGTGGCTCGACAAGGCGGCCTCGACCAAGCATTGCAAGGACGTCGAGCTCATCGTCTCGGGCGGCGGCGCGAAGACCACCGACGTCGAGACCAAGGATAAGGGCGGCTTCGAGTTCAACCCCTTCCACTTCCAGGACGCGGACAAGGCCGGCTTCATGTACGTCAAGATCGAGGGCGACACCTTCTACGGCGAGTTCATCGACGAGGACGGCAAGGTGCAGTACTCGCGCAGCTTCACCCGGACCAAATAGTCCCGCCGCCGGGACGAAGCCCCCGTGATCAAATACCTCGGCTCCAAGCGAGCGCTGCTCCCGCTGCTGGTCGGCACCGTCGACGCCCTCGACGGCGAGGCTCCGGTGCGCACGGTCGCCGACCTCTTCAGCGGCACCGCGCGGGTCGGCCACGCGCTCAAGGGCGCCGGCTACCGGGTGCGCAGCAACGACCACAACGCCTACGCCGAGACGCTGGCGCGCTGCTACGTCGCCGCCGACCGCGAGGCCCACGCGGCCCGCGCCGAGCGGATGCTGCGCGAGCTGGCGGCGCTGCCGGGCCGGCCGGGTTGGTTCACCGCGACCTACGCCGAGCAGGCGCGCTATTTTTCGCCCGAGAACGCGGCCCGGATCGAGGCGATGCGCGAGCAGATCGAGCGCTGGGCGCCGGGCCCCGAGCTGCGCGCGGTCTTGCTGACGGCGCTGGTGCAGGCGGCCGACCGGGTCGACTCGACCGTCGGCGTGCAGATGGCCTACCTGAAGAAGTGGGCGCCGCGGGCGCTGCGGCCGATCGCGCCGCGCCTGCCGGAGCTCTTGCCGCGCGCCCGCCACGGCAAGGGCAGCGCCCACGGCCTCGACGCGCTCGACGCCGCGCGCCGCCTGCAGGCCGACGTCGTCTACCTCGACCCGCCGTACAACCAGCACAGCTACCTCGGCAACTACCACGTCTGGGAGACGCTGGTGCGCTGGGACGCGCCCGAGGTCTATGGCGTGGCCTGCAAGCGGATCGACGTGCAGCAGCGCAAATCGCCCTTCAACTCGAAGGTCCGGATCGGCGAGGCCTTCGCCGCGTTGGTCGCGGCCTGCCGCGCCGAGCGATTGGTGGTGAGCTTCAGCAACGAAGGCGCGCTCGGCTACGACGCGCTGGTGCAGACGCTGCGCGGCCGCGGCCACGTGACGGTGCTCTCGCGCGGCCACGAGCGCTATATCGGCCACCAAATCGGGGTCTACAACCCGCAGGGCGAGCGGGTCGGCGCGCCGGGCCGGGCGCGCAACGTCGAATACGTCTTCGTCGTCACGCCCGAGCCCTTCCGTGGCGGCGAGGCGCTGCTGCAGGCCGGACTCTGCGACGGCGTCCAGCAGACGTTGGCCGGCGCCAGCGACGGGCGCTAGGCTGTGAAGTGGGGGCGGCAGAGCGCGCTGGCGGTCGACGTCGACGCGAACGGGGGCGAGAGGATGTGGAACGTGCAGATGCGGAATGGATTGTTTCTGGTCGGGCTCGTGCTGCTGGCGATGGTCGGCTGCGACGGCGGCACCGGGACCGACGGCCAGGACGCGGTGCAGATGAAGTGGAGCGTCGAGAAGGAAGGCATCGCCGGCGGCGCCCTGATGGCGGCGACGCTGCTGCCGAGCGGCGAGACGCTGATCGTCGGCGGCCAGGCGACGGCCGGCGCGGCGTGGCGGCTGCAGGACGGCGCCCTGACCGACGAGACGGTGCCGGCCGGCAAGCTGCTGAACTGGGCCTCGGTCGGGGCCGACGGCGCGACGCTGGTGGTCGGCAACGGCCGCCGCGCGCTGTGGCGGAGCGCGAGCGGGAGCTGGACCAGCGAAGACCTCCCTGCCGGCGACGAGCTCTGGGGCTGCTTCGCCTTCGGCGCGAACGACGCTTGGGCGGTCGGCGGCGACGAGGTCAGCAAGGACGTGATGGCGCCGCGCCTGCTGCACAAGACCTCCGCGGGCTGGACCAGCGTGACGCTGCCCGAGATCACCAAGGAGCGGCAGCAAGCGCGGCTGTTCAAGATCGACGGCCACGGGCCGAACGACCTGCTCGTCGTCGGCGACGTCGGCCTCGCCCTGCACTGGGACGGCACGGCGTGGCAGGAAGAGTCGACCGGCACCGCCGAGAACCTGGTCACCGTGCGCCGCCTCGGCACCGACCGCTACGTCGTCGTCGGCGGCACCGCGACCGGATTCGTGCTGGTCCGCGAGCCGGACGGCAAGTGGAAGAAGGTGCGCGACAGCATGGTCGGCCTCTCGGGGGTCGACGTCTTCGGCGATGGCACCAAGGTCTGGGTCGCCGGCTCCTACGGCTGGATGGAAGAGGTCGACCTCGCGACCGGCGAGGCGGTCGAGATCGACGAGCCGCTGACCAGCGACGTGCTGCACTTCGTCCTGCGGCTGCCGGGCGGTGAGGCGCTCGCCGGCGGTGGCAACTTCCAGGTGTGGCCCAACGCGATGCAAGGTACGCTGCTGCGATACGGCCCGTAGAATCGGCCGCCGCGTGGCCCCGAGGGATGCGATGAGAGCCCGAGCGTTCGAGATGAAGACGGCGTCCGCGCTCACCGCGCTCCTGCTCGTGACGGGCTGCGCCGGTGGCGCGGGCGAAGGCAACAGCAACGCGAAGCCGGGCACCGACGCCGGCGGCGATGACGCTGCAGTTGCTGCCGACACGTCCGCTGTCGACGCCCTGCAGCCCGGCACGGACGGCGCAGGGGCGGGTGCGGATGGCAGCGACGGCGGCGCCGCCGACACCTCGACCGAGGACGCCGGTGGATCCACCACGCCCTGCCAGAGCGACAAGGAATGCGCCGCGCAGGCGAAGGTCTGCGACAAGAAGGCGTCGGTCTGCGTCGACTGCAACGCCGACGAGGATTGCGGCGCAGGCGCAGTGTGCATCGGCCACAGCTGCGTGGTGCCGGTGGGCTGCAGCTCGAGCAAGGATTGCGCCGCCACCGAGCAGGTCTGCGACAAGAAGGCGGGCGTCTGCGTCGATTGCCTGCAGAACGAGGATTGCGCGGCCGGAACACTGTGCGTCGCCGCGGTCTGCGTCGAGGCGAGCTGCGCGCCGGGCGCCACGGCGTGCAAGGACGCGACGACGCTGAAGGTCTGCGCCGCCGACGGGTCCAGCTGGAGCGAGACGCCCTGCCCATCGGGCCAGGCCTGCAGCAGCGGCGCCTGCGTCACACAGCAGATTTGCACGCCGGGCGCCAAGAGCTGCGACGGCCCACTGACCCTGTTGACCTGCAAGGCCGACGGCAGCGGGACGGTCGCGACGCCGTGCGGCGCAGCGCAGGTTTGCGCTTCCAAAGGCGGCGTCACGAGTTGCGAAGCGGTGACGTGCACACCCGGGAGCTACGTCTGCGTCGGCGACAAGATCGCCGAGTGCAACGCCAGCGGCGAGCCCGGCGACATCAGCGACGATTGCGGCGCCAAGGGCAAGGTCTGCGACGCCGGCGTGTGCAAGGAGAAAGCGCCCGTGGCGATCTGCACCGCCGGCGCGACGAGCTGCGACGGTGACCTGCAGAAGACCTGCAAGGCCGACGGCACGGCCTGGGAGACCAGCGCCGACTGCGCCGCCAGCGGCAAGACCTGCGATTCCGGCGTGTGCAAGGAGAAGACGCCGCCGCCCAGCTGCACGCCGGGCGAAAAGAGCTGCGCCGACGCCGTCACCGTCGCCACCTGCAACGGCGACGGCAGCGGCACCACGAGCAAAGCCTGCAACCCCAACCAGGCCTGCGTCGCCGGTGCCTGCGTCGCGACGCTCTGCACGCCGAACCAGAAGTCCTGCAACGACAGCAAGACCGAGAAATCGTGCGCCGCGGACGGGAAGTCGTGGACCGCGGTGCAGGGTTGCCAGACCAGCAATACCTGCGCCGAGGTCGCCTGCGCGGACGACAAAGGCTGCGTCGAGACGCCGTTGGCCGACGGTGCCAGCTGTGGCGAGGGCAAGGTCTGCCAGGGCGGCGCGTGCGTCGCGCCGAGCGGTTGCCAGCTCTGTGGACCGACCGAGACCTGCGTCGGTGGGGTGTGCCAGCCCTGCACCCAGGTCGCTGCGCCCGTCTATATCGGCGCGCTGCGGACGATGCCGGCGCCGACGCCTGCGCTCCCCGGCCTGAACCTGCTGACGTTCTCGCCGAAATACCAGGAGTGGTGGTGGATCGAGCGGAACCAGAACGGCCTGCCCGGTCAGTGCACGCGCTACACCAAGGCGATGCAGCCGACGGGCAAGACCTTCCCGCTGCTGCCCTATACCCGCTCCATGGAGGCGACCGTCGACGGCCACTACGTCGCGTCGTTCGACCAGTCGATCGGCTACAAGCCGATCCGCCGCATCGACGGCCCCGACGGCAACAAGGTCTGGGAGACCGACGCGACGTGGTCGCAATTCGCCGCCTTCATCGCCATCCACGGCGATCAGGTCTGGGCGTTCAGCTCCTCCACCAGCGAGAAGACGAAGGTCGTCCGGCTCAACCTGGCGACCGGCGCCAAGGTCGGCGAGGCGACCTACCCGAACCCGGCGCCCTCCTCGGCCTTCGTCGTCGGCGACAGCTTCTACGGCGGCAGCCTCTACAACGCGCTCGGCATCACGCGCTGGCTGCACGACCCCACCTACGTCTACGTCGGCCAGGTCGCCACTGCGGCGGTGTCGGTCGGCGCGGCGAGCGGGCCGCACGTCGGCTTCGACGGACGCTACGGCTGCGTCTCGTTGAGCGCCATGCTCGGCCGCTACGCCTGCTTCGACTTCTACCCGAGCTGCCCGAGCCAGAAGCCCGCGCCGACGACCTTCGCCGGCAGCGGCCTGATGACGCACGAGGAGCAGGTCGGGCTCGCGGCGCAGCTCGGCGTCAGCGGCGAGACGTGGAAGCGCTGCTACCTGAAGAACTACGACTATTCGGCCTCGTCGCAGGGCGTGCCGGAGTGTCCGGCCGGTCCGACCGTCTTGCTCTTCGGCGTGCTCGACGCCACCGATCCATCCAAGGTCTTCGTCGGCGGCGTCACGAGCAGCGTCGGCTGGACGACGGCGACCCACAAGGCGCAGGACAGCAAGCTCTCGGCGTTCCGCGTCGGCGGCACCGTCTCGATGGTGCCGACCAGCGGCATGGCGACCATCTCGCTCCCGGCGACGACCAAGGTCGGCGTCGAGGGGTTGTTCGAGTGCGTCTCGACCACCTGCAAGTGGACGCCGAACCTGCCTGCCATGTCGTGCAGCAACGGCAAAACCGGCAACGAATGCGCGGCTGCGGTGTGGCCGAAGGGCATCTCGACGCCGCTGCACTTCCGCGAGGCTTGGTACAAGCCTTAGCCGGGAGCGCCTTGCCCCGGGGGCCGAGATCCGCCAGCCTTGCGCCCCACCTCCCGCCCCAGGAGTCCCGCCATGATCGACGCCCTCGAGATCCGTCGTCGCGCCCTACGCGCCGCCGCCGCCGCCGCCGGCCTCTCCGCCCTCGCCTGCGGCACCGACACCGCCGCGACCGGCACCAGCGGGGCCGACACGGCCGTCGCCGATAGCGGCGGCAACGTCACCGACACCGCAGCCGCAACCGACGCTGCAACCGACACCGCCGCAGACACGGCCGCAGACACCGCGACCGACACCGACGCCGCGACCGCGACCGACACCGCGACCGCGACCGACACCGCGACCGCAACCGACACCGCGACCGCGACCGACACCGCGACCGCGACCGACACCGCGACCGCGACCGACACCGCAGCCGCGACCGACACGACGACGGACGCCGCCACGGGCTGCCCGGACAAGGTCGACGGCGAGCCGGATTGCGTCGCGGCGCAGGGCACCGCCGAGTGGGCGACCTGCTGCGACGAGCGGACCAAATGGTGCGCGGCCCAGTTCGCCGACAACAACGACGCCCAGAACGTCTGCATCTTCGGGGTCAACTACAGCGGCCAGTGCACCGGCTGCATCCCGTGGGGGCCGCCGGCGCCGCCGCGCTTCGACCTGGCGTGGCGGCCGACGGTGGTGGCGAACGGCGCCGTCTTCGAGGTCGTCTGATGGGCGCGTTCCGCTTGGATCTGCGCGACGCGGCGGCCGAAGGCGCGAAGGCGCTCGGGACCTTGCCGCCGCTGACCGCGACCGAGCGCGAGGCGGCGATCGCGACCTGGCGTGGGCGGATGGTGAACGAGACGATCTCGTCGCGGGTCTTCGCGGCGCTGCTGCCGCAGGCGCTCTTGGTGCCCGAGGCGACGCCGTTCTTGCCGCAGATCGCCGACGCCATCGCCGACGAGCTGCGCCACGGCCGGCAATGCGCCGCGGTGGTCGCAGCGCTCGGTGGTGACGCCGAGGCCGAGATCGCCGCGCTGCCGGAGGTGCCGCGGCACGAGGACGCCGGCCCGGTCGAGGCTCTGCTGCGCAACCTGCTCTCGGTGAGCTGCCTCTCGGAGACGGTGGCGGTGGCGCTGATCGGCGCCGAGCGGCTGCGCGCCGGCCCCGACGCGCTGCAGAAGACGCTCGGCACCATCCTCGCCGACGAGGTGCAGCACGCCCGGCTCGGCTGGGAGCTGGTGGCCGTGCTGCTGCCGCTGCTCGACGACGCGGCGCGCGGCCGGATGGAAGACTGGCTGGTCGTCGCCTTCCGCCACCTGGTCGCGCACGAGCTGGCGCACCTGCCGGAGGGCCCGGCGCCGACCGAGGCCGCCGTCGCGGTCGGCGTCTGTGATCCGAGCGAGGCGCGCTCGCTCTTCTTCGCCACGGTGCAGGACGTCATCGTGCCGCGGCTGGAGCAGCTCGGCTTGCCCGGCGCCGCGGCCTGGTCCCGCGCACAAGGAGCCTAGGTATGCATCTTCGGGTCGAGACCGGGCTGCGCTCGGTCGGTGAGTTGGTGTGCGAGCATTTGCGCGCGGCGGGGCACGAGGCGTCGCTGCGCCTGGCCGACAGCAAGCTCTTCGAGCTGGCCTACCGCCGCGACCTGCCGCTCGAGACGGTGACGGGGCTGCTCGGGGCGATCGAGCCGCTCTCGCCCTCGATCAAGCCGCTCGCCGAGATCCCGGGCGATACCACGGGAGACGCCACAATCGACGCGGTGCTGAGCCTCGGCGACAGCCGGGACCTCGGCCATTGGGACGTCGATATCCACACCGACCACAGCGGCTTCGCCGAGCGTATCGGCGGGTCGCTGCGCGAGCTGGGGCTGCGGATCGACGACACCGATATCGAGGAGGTCTCGACCGACGAGCTGCGCTACGGTGGCGCGACGCCGTTTGCGCGGCAGATCGTCCGGCTCGGCCTCGGCGCGCTGGGCATCCGCGGGCTGCGTGAGGTCAAGGCCTGGAGCGATTCGGACAACGATATCTGGCTCTACCTCCGCGACCCGGCCACCGTCGGCCTGCCGCTGCGCGAGCGGCTCGGCGTAGAGATCGCCACCGACGACGTCGCCGACGCCGAAGCCCTCGGCGAGCTGCTGCGCGGCCGCGGCTTCACCCGCGTCACGACCGCCCTGCTGCCGACCGCCGGCCGGGCCCGCTTCAGCGTCGAGGTCGGCGGCTTCGAGGCCGATTCGGAGACCCGCGACGCCCTGGTCAGCCTGCTGGAGCTGCACCTCGGCCGCCTCGGCGCCGACCCGGCGCGCTTCCCGCTGCGCACGACCGAAGCGCGTGGCCGGCTCACCGACGCGCGGATCGAGCTGCCGAGCCGGGCGATGCGCGAGGGGCGACTGCGGCCCTGGGCCGGCAGCGAGCGCAGCCGCTGGGACGTGGAGCTGCGAACCGACGATCCGGCGACCGGCGCGCGGATCGCGACCGCGCTCGGCGCGGCGGGCTTCGAAGAGGTGCGGGTCGAGACCGGCGCGACCGGGCTGATCGACGCCCGCGTCCGCTCGGGCGAAGACGCCGCCGACTCCGCCGAAGAGATCGCCGGCGTGCTCACGGCCGAGCTCGACGCGCTGCTGCCGACCGCGCCCGTGGTCGAGACCGGCGCGGTGGCCGACGACACCATCGTCGTCGAGCTGCCCTCGGCCGACGGCAAGACCCGCGAGGAGCGGATCCACGCAGCGGCAGAGCGCTGGCGCCTCTCGCTGCGCTGCAGCGATCCGTCGTCGTTCGAAGGGCTGCAGCACGCCCTGCGGGCGATCCCGTGGCAGAGCTTCGAGACCGAGACCGAAGAGGTCGACGACCCAGAGATCCAATACGGCGGCGCGCCCCCCGCGCTGGTCGCCGTCGTGCGCGACATGGTGCAGAGCCACACCGGCCGCCGCCTGACGCTGAACAAGGCGTGGTCCGACGACGACCACGACATCTGGATCCGCATCGACGGCAGCGGCACAGGCCAAGGCGGCAGCCAAGATGACGACGCCGACGTCACGCTCGACCTGCAGGCCTGGCTCGCCGAGGTCGACGAAGACGCCGTCGAGACCGGGCTGCTCGGCCTCGACGCCGACCACCTGCGGGTCGCCGAGCTGCGCCTGCCGCGGCGGCAAGACCTGCGCCCGGACGAGGCCGCCCTGGTGCCCGACGCGGCGCTCTTCGCCGGCTATTGCCTCGACGGCGGCACCGCCGAAACGCTGGCCCACGTCGCCGAATCGGTCGCGCTCGGCGAGCCCTGCCTGCTCGAAGGCGAGACGAGCGTCTCCAAGACCTCGATCATCCTCTACCTCGCGCATCTGCTCGGCCAGCCGGTGGTCCGGCTGAACCTCAACGGACAGACCGATACCGGCGAGCTGGTCGGCCGCTTCGTGCCGCGCGACGACGCGCCGGCCGAGGGCGAGCCGAGCCACCCCTGGCGCTGGCAGGACGGCCAGGTGGTGCAGGCGATGCGCCGCGGCTGGTGGATCGTGCTCGACGAACTGAACCTCGCCGAGCCGCAGATCCTCGAGCGCCTCAACCCGGCCTTGGAGCGCTACCCGACCCTGGTGCTGACCGAGCACCGTGGCGAGGTCATCGGCGGCCGCGAGGCGCCCATCGCCCCGCATTTCCGCATCTTCGCGACGATGAACCCAGCCGAATACGCCGGCCGCTCCGCCCTCTCGCCGGCCTACCGCGACCGCTGGCGCGGCTACCGCTACGTCCGCCCGCCGGGCGAAGCGGATTACCTCGCGATGCTGCGCTTGTTGGTTTTCGGCGAGCAGCCGGCGGTCCGCGTCCTCGGCCGCGCCTACGAAGGCGAGACCGTCGCCGCGCCGCTCGGGGGCCTCGCCGAGCTCGACGGCATCGACGCCTTCCTGCGGGCGCTGGCGCGCTTCCAGGCCGGGGTCGAGCATGCCGCGAATTCGCGCGAATCGGCGCTCGGCAACCGACGCAAGGAGCGCTACGTCTTTACCCGCCGCGGCCTGCTCGCGTTGATGGAATACCTGGCGCTGCACGCCGGCGTCGGCGACGGCAGCGTGCGCTCGTTGCGGCGCGCGCTGCTGCGCTATTTCGTCGCCCGCGTGCACCCGGGTCAGGACCAGGCGCTGGTCGTGCGGCTGCTCGACGCGGCCGGCATCGGTCCGGGCGTCTGGGACCCGGAAGCGCTCGACGCGGCGGTGCCGACCGGCGAGGACGACGACCTCGACGGCGATGACGACGACGACCTCGACGACGACGACCTCGACGACGACGACGACGATGATGACGACATCCCGTTCTGAGACGGCGTCGTTGCCGGCCGAGCTGGCGGCGATCGCGAGCGGCTTGGGGCAAGACGCCGGGATCGCGATCGAGGTCGGCGAGGGCTGGGCTTGGGATCCGAGCCGCCGGGTGCTGCGGGTCAGCGCGGAGGATATCGCGGCGCGCGGCGCGGCGTATTGCGCCGGCATCGTCGCGCACGAGGTCGGCCACGTCTTGATCAGCCGCTACCTCGCGCTGCCGGTCGCGTTCCCCAACCTGAGCGCGGCGATGGCGGTGCTCAACGGGATCGAGGACCCGCGCGTCGAGCATTGGATGGGGCGTCGCTTCCCGGGGGCGCGGGCTTGGCTGATTGCGGGCCGTGGCGAGGCGCACGTCCGGCCGGCGATCCAATCGGCGTTCTTCGCCTTCGTCTTCGGCGCGGCGGCCGAGGGCGAGCGCGACTTCGTGCCGATCCACGAGCCTCTGCCGCAGGGGGCGGCCGAGGCGTTGGAGCAGACACGCGACGCCCGCCGGCGCTACCGCGACTGCGCGCCGCAGCCCAACCTCGGCGTGCCCGACCCCGGCGGCACGGCGACCCGCTACGTGCAGGAGGTGCACCCGCGCTACCGCGGCGCGATTTGGCCGCCGGAGCTGCGTGAGCAAGCCGTGCGCCTCTCGGCCTGGGAGGCGCTGCAGATCGCCGAGGCGGAGATCTTGCCCGTCGTCGCCGAGCTCTACCTCCGCGACCGCGAGCGGATCGCGCGCTACCTGCAGCGCCACCCCGAGGCGGCCGCGGCGGCGCGGCGGCACCTCGCCGGGGGCGGCGGCGCGATGCCGGGCTTCGGCAACTTCTTCGGCCCCGGTTCGGAGTCGGCCGGCGACGACGCCCGCGCCCTGGCCGACGCGCTGCTCGGCGCGGCCGCACAGGGGCGTACGCATCGGCCGCTGACCGAGGGCGCGACTGCGGTCGGGACGCCCGGTCGAGGCCGCGGCCACGAGCCCGGCTCGCTGCACCCGCGGCTGCGTCTCCCCGAATCGGAGCTGCCCTACGAGCGGGCGCGGCGGCAGGTCGCCGGCCAAATCGACGCGCTGGTCCGCCACCTGGAGTCGATCTTGCGGCCGCGGCGACGCCTCGGCGCGCGCGCCGGCTATCCCTCCGGGCATCGGCTCGACCTGCGCCGGGTGATGACCTACGAGGCCGACCCGCGGCGCTGGAACGAGCTCTGGATGCGCCCGACGATCCCGGATCGACGCGAGATCGCCATCGGGCTGCTGGTCGACCTCTCGGGCTCGATGTCGGGCTCGCCTGCGCGCAACGCGCTGCTCGGCACCGTACTGCTCGCCGAGACCCTCGAGCGCCTCGGCGTGGACTACGCCATCGACGGCTTTCAGGACGTGCTGATCCCATTCGTCGGCTTCCACGAGCGCCTCGACGCGACGGTGCAGGCGCGCATCGCCTCGATGCCACGCGAGGCGAGCGGCAACCGGCCGGGCGGGCACAACCAGGCCAGCTACAACGACGACGGCCCCTGCCTGCTCGAATTCGCCGCGAAGGTGCAGGCCCGCTCGGCGAGCGAGCGGGTCGTCATCGCCGTCTCGGACGGCGTCCCGGCCGGTCGTCGCAGCGGCGACGAGGACCTGCACCGCGCGGTCGCGCAGCTCCGCCGCCCCGAGGCCGACGTCCGCCTGATCGGCTTGGGGCTGGGTCCGGGCACCCAGCATGTGCGCAATTTCTACCCGGAGCATCGGGCGGATGTGCCGATCCGTCGGCTGGCCGCAGAGATCGGCGCGGTCATCGAGCAGGTGCTGGTCGGCGGCGCTGCGGCGTAGCGATCCTCGCGTGGCGCAGCGAGGACGACTGCAGGGGAACACTTGCGTGCGAATCTTCGTTGCGGAAGGCGTCTGCAAGGCCATAGAATCGGGGGGTCGGAACCGATCGATGGTCGTTGCGCCGCGCCGATCCAGCGCGGCGACCATCAGCCGCCTCCGGCACGGAGGTACAATGCGATTCTCACTCCGCCGCACAATGCGCGCCCTACTCTGCACCGCCCTCATGATGAGCCTCGCCGCCTGCGCGGGTGGCAGCGGTGGCGCCGACGCCGCCACGAACGCAGGTGAGGACGTGGTCGCCGACACCGATGTCGCCACCGACGATGGCGCCGGAGCCGCAGAGGTGGTCGTCGACGTCAGCGTGCAGCCAGAGGTCTCGACCACGCCGTGCGGCAAAGCGTGCAGCGGCGCGACGCCGCATTGCGAGATCGCTTCGGGCCAATGTGTTGCCTGCTTGCTGGCTACCGATTGTGCGCCGGGATTGCGCTGCAACCAGGGCAGCTGCATCACCTCGGACTTCTGCCGATCGGACAAGGAGTGTGCCGCCGTCAACGCCATCTGCTCGGCGACCCTGTTCCGCTGCGTCGATTGTGCCTCGGATGCAGATTGTGCGTCGGGGCTGGTCTGCGTCGCCCAGGTCTGCCGCAAACCGCCGGCTGCATGCGAGAGCTCGAAACAATGTGCCGGCCGTGTCTGCGACAAGACCCGCGGCGTCTGTGCGGATTGTGTCACCTCGGGCGACTGCGGCAACGGCACGGCGTGTATCGACGGCAGCTGCGCCACGCCGGTCTGCCCGGCGGGGTACCACTCCTGCATCGACATGAAGCAGCGCGCCCATTGCAACAGCGACCGCAGCGGCTTCACGGTCACGGCCTGTGGCAAGGACGAGCTCTGCGTCGACGGCAACTGCCTTGCCGAGATCTGCGAGCCAGCAAGCAAGCGCTGCCAGGACGGCAAGGTCGAAGTCTGCGACGCGCTCGGCGTGCAATGGACCGACCAAGGCGCGTGCCCGGCGGGCGAAGGCTGCGTCGCGGGGACGTGCAAGCCACACGTCTGCACGCCGGGGGCGGTCGAGTGCGCCGGCGCGGAGATCGCCGTCTGTGCTGCAGATGGCCAAGGCTTCGAGGCGGCAGCGTGCCCGCCCGTCGGCGACGCCGCCGCAGCGTGCGACACCATCGACGATGTCGCGTCGTGCGTGCCGGTGATCTGCGAGAAGGGCGCGGCGCTCTGCGTCGAAGGGGTCGCCACCAGCTGCAATGCGCTGGGGACGGCGATCCTCTCCGGCGGTGAGAATTGCGCGACCAAAGTGGGAGCCGCGCCCGCGTACGGCTGCGTGGCGGGCACGTGCGTCGCGCTGCCGTGCAAGCCCGGCTCGGCCGCGTGCGTCGCGGGCAAGCTGGCGACGTGCGCCGACGACGGCAGCGCGCTGACGACCACGCCTTGCCCGACGGGGCAGGTCTGTGACAGCGGCGCATGTGTCGCCGAAGTCTGCGCGCCCGAAACCGTGAGCTGCGTCGACGGCAAGGCCTCGGCCTGCAACGCGAGCGGCTCCGGCTACGGTAGCCAAGTCGCCTGCGCCGACACCAAGCAGGTCTGCAGCCTGGGTGCGTGCTTCGACCCGCTCTGCAGCCCCGGATCGATCGCGTGCAACGCCAGCAAGGACGCGGTCGATACCTGCAACGCCGACGCGCTCTCGGTCGCCAGCAAGCCGTGCGCGGCCGGCTCGGTCTGCGTCGTCGGCGCGACGGGTCCGGCCTGTGCGGCCGTGATCTGCGAGGCCGGCAAGGGGGCCTGTTCTGGCGGCAAACTCGGCGTCTGTTCGGCCAGCGGAACCGCGATCGACGACCTGAAGGCGTGCCCCAGCGGCCAGGTCTGCGACGCCGGGAGCTGCAAGTCGTCGATCTGCGTCGCCGGCGAGACGTCGTGCAAGAGCGTCACGAGCCTGGGCACCTGTGCCGCCGATGGGCTCGCCTGGAGCGAAGCGCCCTGCCCGAGCGGTCAGGTCTGCGCCAAGGGCGGGTGCGTGCCTGCGGTCTGCACCCCGGGAGCGAAGCGCTGCACCGGCGCGCAAGCGGAGTTCTGCGCAGCGGACGGCCTCGCCTGGAGCAAGGGCGAAGACTGCGAGACCAGCGGCAAGTTCTGCCAGGCCGGCGATTGCGCAACGAAGATCTGTACCCCCGGCGCCAAGGTCTGCAAGGACGACGCGCTGCAGACGTGCAAGGCCGACGGCTCGGGTTGGTCGACCGCCACCTGCGGCGCGCAGACCAAGTGCAAGGACGGCAGCTGCGTCAACATCATCTGCGCCCCCGGCAGCAAGTCCTGCGTCGGCAACGCGTTGCGCACCTGCGCCGCCGACGGGACGGCGTGGTCGACCCCGGAGACGTGCAAGAGCGGCACGTACTGCGAAGCAGGAGCGTGTGTCGCCGGGCTCTGCGTACCCGGATCCAAGGTCTGCGACGGCAACGCCCTGAAGACGTGCGCCGCCGACGGCAAATCCTATGCTTCGGCGACCTGTGACGACGGCGACGCATGCACGGTCGACAGCTGCGACGCCGCGAGCGCGAGCTGCAAGGCCGCACCCTCGGTCGGCACGGCGTGCGACGACGGCAACGCCTGCACCAAAGCCGATTCGTGCAGCGCGCTCGGCGTCTGCGCAGGGACCGCGCAGGCCTGCGACGACGGGATCGCCTGCACGACGGACAGCTGCGACACCACGACGGGCATCTGCACCTACACACCGACCAGCGCCTGCTGCAAGGACGACGCGGCCTGCGGCGACGGCAAGCCCTGCACAATCGACACCTGCGACGTCACGACCGGGGTCTGCAAGCACGCCGCCCAGCCGGGGTGCTGCGAAGGAGACGGCGCCTGCAGCGACGGCAACCCGTGCACGCAAGACAGCTGCGTCGCATTCTCCTGCAAGAACACAGCAATCTTCGGTTGTTGCATCACTGATAGCGCATGCGACGACGGCAAGGCGTGTACGGTCGACGCCTGCAGCAACGGCAGCTGCGTCCATACCCCGACACAGGCCTGCTGCACCGGCCCCGCCGACTGCGACGACGGCGACGCCTGCACGACGGACCAATGCAGCAACGGCAACTGCGTCCACACCGACAAGCAGAACTGCTGCACCAAATACGCCGATTGCGACGACGGCAGCGTCTGCACCACCGACGATTGCTCCTTCAACCAATGCCTGCACATCCCCAAGGCTGGCTGCTGCAACCTCCACACCGAATGCGACGACGGGCTGTGGTGCACCGTCGACACCTGCTCCAATCACTTCTGCTTCCACGCCAACATCGGCGACTGCTGCAAGACGAACGGAGATTGCAGCGACGGCAGCAACTGCACCGAGGACCAATGCATCAACGGCAAATGCCAGAATCCCGTGAAATCGGACTGCTGCAGCGCTTCGGTGCAATGTGACGACGGCGACCCGTGCACCACCAACTCGTGCGCGCAGGGCTATTGTACGTTCGAGAAGATCGCCGGCTGCTGCCAAGGCAGCTCGCAGTGCAACGACAACAACGCCTGTACCTCCGACGCCTGCATCAACAACAAATGCGTCTACACCGATATCCCCAGCTGCGGCAGCAGCTGTGTGCCCAACGTCGGCTGCTACGGCAAATGCGGCGGCTCCGGTGTCGGCGGCTGCTTCTGCGACAAGGCGTGCGAGAAGTACGGCGATTGCTGTGCCAACCGAAACGCATGCTGCGCGGCATCGATCTGCGGGCTCGATGGCAGCGCGACGTGCAACGGCCATTGCGGCGGCAAGGCCCCATCGGGCTGTTTCTGCGATTCGACGTGCGCGCAATACGGCGATTGCTGCAAGGACAAGGCCGCGTGTTGCCCGTAGCGGCGCCCGGCGCTCGACCGGATGGCTGTTCGACGCGGATGGTTCGCGTCAATCGCGACGGCTCCGGACCAAGATGGGCCTGCCGAAGTCCTTCCCACCGCTGCTGATCAACCGGCGCAAGCGCTGCAGCGGCGCAGGCTTGGTCGCTTCGGGCCAGGTGCGGAGGGCCTCGAAGCCGCGCCCCTGCCCCTGATGCTTGGCGGTGGCGACGAATGATGCTGCGCCAGACGCCGGCCGAACCCGCCAGGAGGCCTCGGCGACTGCGCGATCGTCGGTGATGGTCACGGTTCGAGGTCCGGCGAGGAGCGTCGCCCCCGCGGGGAGCGTGAGCCCGATCTGCATCGGCGAAAGGCCCGGGATCATCCGCTCGACGACGAAGCGGAGCAGCACGCTGCCGTCCGCGTCGACCGGGCCTGCTTCGAGCCGCGTGCGGACCGGCGCGGTCGGCGCGCCGCTGGATTTGCAGGTCGGCTTGGTGAAGGGAAACGAGAGCGGAGCGGTCGCCGACGCCATCGAGGTCGCCAGGGCGGGCGATTTGCACAGCAGCGCGTCGAGATAATCGTAGAACGTCGTCGCCGGCTGGCTCGTCTGCTTCAGGTCGAAGTAGGTCGCGTAGAACGGCGGCGTGGAGGTCGGCTGGACGTTGGACCAGGTCTGCCGGAAGTAGCCGCGGGTGAAGACGCCATCGTTGAGTTGCTTCGCCCGGAGCCCCTGCAGCAGCGGCTGGTTGATCGGGTTGGTCAGCGGATTGCCGAATTTGTGCGAGGCCGCCCACAACGCCGCCGAGACCCGGTTCTCGTCGCTGAATTGGACCAGCGGCGAGCCCGCTTCGAAGGGCAGCATCGGCTTGCTGGAGCCCTTCTTCGCGCCGAGGTCGACCCAGAAGAGCCCGCCGCTGCCGTCGGAATAGCCGCTGAAGTAGACGCCGACCGCCCGCGCGATCGAGGAGAAATACGTCGCCCAACCCTCGGACCACGCCATCCCCGGTGGAACCTTGGTGCCGATATAGTGGGTGCCGCCTTCGTTCGGGCTGCTGCCGAAGGAGGCCATGGTCCAATGCCCGAGCTCGTGCATCTGGGTCGCCTCGGAGAGGTGATCGTTGCCGTCGGTGGAGAGCACGATCTGCGACTGCGCCTTCTGCCCGTCGAGCACGCCCGTGGTCGTCAACCCGGGCCAGAAGCACGCGCCGCAGACGAACGACGTCCCCTCCCGCGCCCAGACCGCCAGCGATTTTCCGGCCTTGCCGTAGACTGTCGTCTCGATATCGGCGAAGGCGCGGTGGTAGCGTTGGTGGATATTGAGCGCCCACGCGCGTTGCGAAGCGGCGAGGTGCCAGGTGCCGGTGGCGACGGCATCGGCGACCGGCAACGCCCACGCGTAGGGCTTGCCCTCGAGCGCATCGAGTTTGTCGAAGCCGACCTCACCGTCTCCGACCGCCGGCTCGAGGACCGAGAAACGAGGCGCATCGCCCGAATCGGAGTGGCCTACCGTGCCGACGACGACGTAGTCGCGACCGGCGATCGGCTGTTTCGGCATGTTCAACGTCACCTTGCCGGCGCTGAATTTGCCGATGTCGAGGGTCACGCCGGCGTCGCCGGCCAGGTCGTAGCGCACCACCCAAGCCCAGAGCGCGTCGACCTGGGTCTTCTGCGGCGCGGCGGCAAATGCCGTATAGGTGGCGTTGGGCACGATACGGTCGTAGGTCATGCTCAGCGTCACTGGAGCGAGGGCGACCGAGCCGGCACAGATGACGCCGGCGCCGGACGGTTGGCACCCCGCGCAGGGCGACGCCGTCCACTTGCCGCCGACGCAGGTCTCGGACTGGCCGGCGGTCGCGGCACACTTCGCCTGACCGTCGATGCACACCGCACCGTTGATGACGCAATGCGCGTAGCCGCCGGCTTCGGTGCAGCTCTCGTTGGCCGCGCAGGCAGACCACGACAGCTTGGGCACGGCGCCCGAACCGGTGCCGGCAGTGCATGCGTAGAAGCCGCCGCCGCTGCAGGTGCCCGCCGCGGTATAGCCGGCGCAGAGATCCTGCTTGCAGGCCAGCGTCGCGGCGTTGCAGCCATAGGGGCAAGGGACCTGCTTTTGCTGGCCGACGCAGGTGTCCGAGAGGACGAGGTTGTCGCCGGAACACTGCAGCGGCTTGGCCGGATCGCAAGCGCCGCAGAGCGCGTCCTTGTCGGCGCAGCAATCTCCGTATTTGGTGCACTCGGCGTCACATTGGCAGGCCGCCTCCTTGCTGTACTCGCCGCATCGCTGTTTGCAGCTCGCGGTGCTGACGCATTGGCCGTATTCATTGCACGCCTGACCGGCGCCGCAGCTGCAGCACGTCCCTGCGTAGCATGCCGCGCCGGCGCCGCACTCGGCGCCGTTGACCATCGGGGTGGCGATGCACCCGCTCACGGTGCTGCAGCTATCGGTGGTGCAGGGGTTGCCGTCGTCGCAGGCCTTGCCGGTGAAGACGCAAGCGCCGGCCGTGCAGCTTCCTTGCACGCAGGCGGAATTCGAGGCTGCGCAATCGCCCAATGGGGTGAACTGGGCGCCGCTGGCGTCGCAGAGTTGCAGCTTGCTGCCGTTGCAGCTGGTCGATCCCGGCGCGCAGAGCTGGTCGACGCAGGTGCCCGCGCTGCAGACTTTGCCCGTTCCGCAGCCCACGCCGGTCTGCGCCGCGTGAACGCAGCCGGACGCGGCGGAGCAGCTGTCGACCGTGCAGGGGTTGGCGTCGTCGCAATCGACGCCTGCGGACTTGCAGACACCGTCGCTGCAGGTGCCGACGCCGCAGCTACCGCCGAGGGCCGCGCAATCTTCCCCGCTCAGCCAGGTCGAGCCGAGCGCGTCGCAGATCTGCACCGCATCGCCCTTGCACTGCTTGCTGCCCGGCGCACAGACCTGCGGCACGCACGATTTCGCCATACAGTAGCCACCCGAACCGCAGAGCACCGCATCCAGCGCGGTGTGGACGCAGCCGCTGGCAGCGTTGCAGCTGTCGTCGGTGCACGGATTGCCGTCATCACACGATTTCGCGCTGCTGGAGCAGACGCCAGCGCTGCAGACGCCGATGCTGCAAGTGCCGTCGAGCGTGGCGCAGTCCGTCGTCACCGCGTATTTCGTGCCCTTGGCGACGCAGGTTTGGGCCGAGTTGCCGAGGCAAATCGTCTCGCCGGGCTGGCAGATCTTCGCCAGGCACGCGCCGCCGAAGCAGGTCGCGCCGACGCCGCAGTCGAGGCTGTCGTCCGGGGTGGAAGCGCAGCCGGTCACCGGGTCGCAGCTGTCCTTCGTGCACGGGTTGCCGTCGTCACAGAGCGTCCCTTCGGTCGAGCAGGCGCCGGCGACACAGGAACCGCCGCAGCCGCCACCGAGCTTGCTGCAGTCCTGGCCCAGCACCAGAGCTGCTCCCTGGGCGTCGCAGGTCGTGATGATGGTGCCGTCGCAGCCCTTGTTTCCGGGCGTGCAGATCACGTGCAGGCAGCCATCGCCGACGCAGGCTTGGCCGGGCGGACACGCCACTTCGCTGCTGCCGAGTCCGTCGAGGTTGCAGACCTCGATCTTGCCGGTTGCGCCACAGGTCACGGCACCCGGCGTGCAGGAGGCGTCCTTGCACGTCCCGGCGACGCATTTCTCTTTTGCAGCGCATGGTTGCGGTGCGCTCCAGGAGGTGCCCGAGGCATCGCAGACCTGCACGTTCGACTTGCCCTGGCAGCGGGCGTCTCCCGCCGGGCAGATCACCGGCAGGCACGCGCCGTCGACGCAATGGTGCCCGCCGGCGCAGGCGGTGACGGTCGGCACCAATCCGCTCGCGTCGCAACCCGCTGCGTGCTCCAAGTCGACGCAGCTCGGCGCGACGTCGCAGAGGCCGACCACACATTGTTGCTCGACGCACAGCGCGCCCTCGCCACAGTCGGCGGCCTTGAGGCAATCGACGCAATGTCCGGTCGCGTCGCAGACCTGACCGCTGGCGTGGCAATCCTTGCCGCTGCTGCAGGCAGCCCCCGCGGCGACGCAGCGAAATGCGTGGCATGCCTTGCCGGCGCTGCAGTCGACCTGCGTGCTGCATTCGACGCAATAGCCGAGCTTGGCGCTGCACACGCCGCCCTTGCCGACGCAGACCTTATCGCCATCGCACGGGATCGGGTCGATGCAGGCTCCCTCGACGCACAGCCCCGCGACGCCTGGGCAGTCCACTGCAGAGACGCATCCGCCACGGCCGCCCCTGTCGGCGTCGGTTGCATCGAGGATCGTCTCGGCGACATCGGCGTCTCCGGCATCCGCCATCACTTCAACGGCCAGGTGGCTGTCTGCTGGTGCGAGGGAAGTCCTGCCCGCGCCCTGACTGCAGGAGGCGAGCAGCGCACCCAGCAGGGCCGAAAGCGCGACCAAGATCGGCGGCAACCCCATTGGGTGAGACCATCTCGCCTGCCAGCCGATCATGCTCCGAGATCCAGCCATGGGCACCCTCGCGTCGAAGTTGGTGGTGCGACCCCAGAGACGCGACCAGAATGTGCAGTCTCGCATGTTCTAGCCGAATCTCTCTTCTTTTCTCTGGGGGGCTGGGCGCCCCCAGGTCGCGAGAAGCGTGGTTCTCGCGAACCTTCCCCCTCCACGAGCCGCGATGACGACGCGTGGTCATCGAGCAGGTTCCGGTCGGCGACGCTGCGGCGCGGCCGGGAACCCGTCTTGCCCACTCTCGGCGTCGGCAGCGAGGGCGCGGGTCCGGAAGGACCGGGCTCAACGCGGCGCCTCGACCGCCCTCGCGACGCGCGACCGGCGCATCAGCGCGACCGCCGCCAGGCAGAGGCCGACGACGATGACCGCGCCCAGGCTCGGCGCGACCATGCCGGCGCTGGCGTCGCATTTGCAGCTCGGCGCGACGTCGGCCAGCGCGACGGACGGCAGGAAGAGGACCATCAGGGGAGCGAGCGTGCGCATGGCGAACCTCCTTCGATGTCCGGAGTCTAGCAGATCCAGCTGCGGACGCGAAGGTCTTCTGCACGTGGGTCGCCCTCGCGCTCACGCCGATTCGTCCGACACGCGATCGATCCATTGTCCACCAACCTGTGTGCGCATACCCTCTGTTTGTCCACCGCTACCGAGGAACCAATGCCCCGACCACTCCGAGACCACGCAAGCGAAGGTGCCGCCATCGTGCGGTGGATACCCATCATCATGCTGACCATGTTGCTTGTTGGCTGCGCAAGCGCCACATCAGCGACTCCGGCGGCGCTTGTCGCGCTTGCCTTGCTGCTGCTCGCAGCGTGCGGTGCACAACCGGCGCCGCGCTCGGCGCCTTCTTCCGATACAGTCGGCTCGGCAGCGGATGCTGACTCCGTACCTGCGGCCGACGGTGAAGGCACGATCCAATGGCATCCGTGCTGCAAACAGGGCAAAGTCTCTAGCTGTCAATGTCCGGCGAACTCGACATGCAACTGGAGCATGTGCCTGCATCCAGACGGGAGCTGCGGGGAGGGCCAAGGTAGCTTCGGTGTGTCGAGTTGTCCTTCCGACGCCAGCGGAGGCGATGCCACCAGCCGCTCCGTGGACGCTGATGATACCGACAGCACCGATGTAGGGGACGCGGACGACACGACAGATGTCAGCGACGTCGCAGATGTCAGCGACGTCGACGATGTAGCGCCGGACGCTGGCGATGCCGACGCTGGGGTGACGTGGCATCCGTGCTGCATCAACGGCAAAGTATCGAGTTGTGCGTGTGAGGCCAGCTCGTCATGCAATTGGAGCCTCTGCGTCAATCCCGACGGCACCTGTGGTCCAGGCGAGGGCGCGTTCGGTGTGACGAGCTGTACTCCGGATGCAAGCGATGGCGACGGTACGGGCGCGTCGTTCGACGCGGGCGACGCAGTCTCGTGCGACGACTCGGGATCGCCGGACGCGGAGTGTGGGCCATGAGCCGGCAAGCCTTCTTCGCTGGTGGGCCCTTCGCCCATCACCATCGCAACCTCGTAGGCCCACCGCTGCCGGCGTTGGATCTCTCCCCCTTCGAGCCGCAACGACTCATCCAGGCGCGGCACGTGTGGCAGGAGCGTTTTCGCAGCGAGTTCCGCTCGGTT
Organism: Deltaproteobacteria bacterium; assembly: GCA_020632665.1. Lineage (GTDB taxonomy): Bacteria > Myxococcota_A > UBA9042 > UBA9042 > UBA9042 > JACKFC01. The sequence continues at coordinate 10,394 of JACKFC010000010.1, read as the reverse complement.
CAGGTCCTGACGCGCTTTCTGCACGAGGTTGTCGGGGCCGGGGACCCGATCGACGTGTATGCAGGCGCGGTCGAGCTCGTCCGCGACGAAGTCCGGCACGCGTCGCTGTGCGCGAGCCTGTGCCGCGCGATCGGAGCACAGCCCTTTCTGCCAGATCCGGTCGAATTGCGTGATCCGCCGCAGTTTCTCGCCGCCGAACTCGGCGAGCGAGCGATGCACACGGCGCTCACGATGCTCGTTGTGAATGAGACGATCTCCACCTGCCTGATCGCGGACCTGCGCGGCCGCTGCGAGACGCCAGCCGTGCGCTTCGTCATCGATGCCACGCTCGCCGATGAGGAGACCCATGGCAATTGGGGGCTTGCCTACGCACAGGCCGCGCTGCAGCGCTTTCCTGTCAGCACCAAGCCGCAGTGGCGCCAGCTGGTCGGCTCGGTGTTGGCACCGCACCGGCAGTTCGCTGCGACCAAGCGTGGGACCCTCGCCGACATGCCAGAGCCGGCGCTTGCGGCGCTCGGACTCAGCAGCCCGGGGCGGCAGGCCATCGTCGTGGACGCTGCTCTTCGAGGTCCGGTGCAGTCGGCGCTCGAGCTGCTGGATCTGGTGCCACCGTGACGAGACGGGGCGGATCGCGAAGCACGAGCGGCAGGGAACCCGCTGAAGCAAACTCACAATCGAAGAAGAGTCCGTAGGAGGCCCCACTGGTCAACGCCGTGGCGTCGGGAACCGTTGGCACGAGCAGACCTCTGGGGCTATGCTATGCCCTACGTGACAATGTCACGCAGGGAGCTACGATGCTGATCGACTTCTCCGTAGAGAACTTCCGCTCCATCCGCGCACCCGTGACGCTGAGCATGATCCAGCAGTCGCCGCGCAGGGCACGGCAGCGCGGTGGGAACCGCAAGCGGCCCATTCCCGCAGATGAGGAGATCTCTCCGTCGCTGGAAGTCCCGGGATGGGACTTCCGCCTGCTTCGAACGGCGGCGATCTTCGGGGCGAACGCGTCCGGCAAGAGCAATGTGCTGGCCGCGCTGAGCTTCCTGCTCGAATCGCTGGATCCAAACTCTGGCCCTGCCACATGGCGCACGAGCGCGAGTCCCTTCCTGTTGGACGAAGAGTCATCACACAAGCCGACGCGATTCCGGCTGCGATTGGCACTCGACACCGGTTCTTCGCATGTGATTGCCGACTACGCGTTCGCCATCGAGGGCAAGTCCGTCGTGACGGAAAAGCTCACGGTCACCGGACCCGGAACGAAGGCGCCCACGCTCTTCTTCGACCGTGACGTCCGCGGCAAGAAGGTCGAGGTCAACGAGGGGATGCCAGCCATCGTCGAACAGACCGCGTTGGTGCTGACCGACGAAGCGCTCCTCCTGGGCCACATCGTGCGAGTGGTCAGGATACCGGAGTTCGTCGCACTGGCGAAATGGCTCTTCAATTCGACCATCGACACGGCTTCCGGCGTGGATTCGCTCATCAAGACGCGTGTCCGCAGCCGCTTCGACACCGCGTTTCTGGCACGCGCGGGCTCGCTACTCGAGCAATTGGATACGGGTGTGACGGCTGTGCTCAACAGGGGGGACGATGCCGAGAAGGGGCCGGAATTCTGGGTCGCGCACAGCACGGCCGGAGGCACACGCACCTGGCCGCTCCGCGAAGAATCTGCTGGTACACGCCGCCTATTCTATGTCACAGGGCCGGCGTTCGACGCACTCGACGGCCCTGGGCTCATCGGTCTCGACGAGTTCGGTGCCCACCTTCACCCACACATGGCCAGGCACATCGTCGCGCTTTTCCAGCGAGCCGAGACGAACCCGAAGGGCGCCCAGTTGATCTTCAACAGCCACGACGTGACGCTCCAGGCAGACCATCTGCTCCGACGCGACCAGATCTGGTTCACCTCGAAGGATGCGATCGGGGCGACCGAACTCGTCCCACTGAGCGACTTCAAGGTACGCAACGATCTCGCTCTCGAGAGGGCCTACCTCGACGGTCGATTCGGCGCGGTTCCTATCTTGCCTACCATCGGTGTCGACGATGGGCCGTAGCAGCTTCCAGCGGCCGGTGGCGAGCCGGAGACCTCGCAGCAAGGTGGTTCTCGCGTGCGAGGGCCGCAAGACCGAGCCGGCGAATTTCCGAGCCGTCAAGTCGTACCTTCGTGACGCCGCGCTCAATATCCGCATCCTACGCCACGACACCACCGATCCACTAAGAATCGTCGAACAAGTCGTAGACCACGTCGACGACCTGCGCACCCAGCGCCGTTGGACCAAGGGCGACGCGGCATTCGCGATCTTGGACGGTGACGAGCATTGGCAATCCGAGGCGCAACGCAGGCGGTGGGACGACGCCGTTCGCCTTGCACAACGAAGGGACATCCAACTCGCGATCAGCAACCCGAGCTTCGAGCTTTGGTACCTGCTGCACTTTGTCGAACAGCGCGCGCCGTTGACAGCGAAGCAAGCGATTCATGCCCTGCGGCAACACCTCGCGGCCTATGACAAGGCCAAGGGATACTTCCGAGAACTTCACATCGACCCGACAACTCCGCTGACCGAGGTCGCGATAGCTCGCGCCGCAGCGCTTCAACCTGATCCGGGCGCCGTGGGTCTGGCGCGCTGGCCGAATCCGAGCACGGGCGTGGCGCAGGTGGTTCGCCTCCTGCTTGATCGTGCCACCTAGCTACATCGCCCGTGGCGGCGCCCCGAGCTCGTAGAAGAGCGCATGGGGCGTCCCAACGGCGAGCGCCGTCGCGACGAAGGGCCCGCCGACCCGCAGCCGGGCGTCGCAACCACCGGGGCAGCCGGGCGCGCGGGCGCCGCCGCGGGTCAGCTCCGGATGGGCATGGAGAAGTCCGATCGAACCGCAGACCCGGACGACGCGACGAGCCGGCCATGGAACGACGGCGCCCTCGAATCACAGACGGCACGCGCGGCGCACTCGGTCCGCTTCGAGGCGGCGTCGAGACGGGCCATGCGTGAAGTGGCGACGCCGTGGTTCGGCGTGCTGCGGCGATCAGGGAGGGGCGGCGGATCGACGTTGACGGCCTACCGGTCGCGTTGCAGCCTGCCGGGGAGGGGTCCGATTCAGCCGGCAGCCCCGGCAAGGTCCCGCCCGACTGCGGGCCGTTGCATCGGGCCGACTGCTGCGAGGACGTAGATGAAGAAGTCTCCGGAGGATCTCGTCCACGAGGCATGGGCCACACTCCAGCACGACAGGGAGCGGATCGACGGCGCCTCTTCCAGCGAGAACTGGGTCGACTTGGACGCGCCGCGGATGCGGGACAGTAGCGAGCCGACAGGGGCGCGTGGCCGCCAGGTGCTCATTCGCGGACAGCCGGCGCTCGCAGCGTTGGAGAGCCAGATCCGCTTCGCCACACGCGCAGGCACGGACTCCGCGCAACTCCTCGCTGGCTTTCGCGGCTCCGGAAAGACGACCATCTTGCTGCAGTTGCGGCAAGCGCTGAGTCGGGAGTTCCCGGTGATCGCCGTCGACGCGCTCGGCTACCATGACGGTACCGGGCCGGTGACGATCGAGACGCTGTTGGTGACATTGGCGGTTGCGGTCGGAGAGCAAGGCGCGGCGCTGCAGGTCAAGGGAGCAGAAACGCTCGGCGCCTGGACCAGCTTCCTAGGACGCATTCGTGCTGCGCTGGAGAAGGTCGATGCCGAGTTGAGCGGCGAAGTCGACCTGAAATGGCTGAAGGTCAATCTCCGCGGCGGCGCTACCTTCCATGACCGCCTCGCCGGCGCGCTTGCCCGGCAACGTGGCGATGTCTTCCATGCGTTTGAAGCATTCTTCGCGGAGTTGATTGCCAGCTTCGGTACTGCGCGGCCAGTCCTGCTGATCGACGGCCTCGAGAAGCTGCACCAGCTCGTCGACAAGACCGCTGCAGCCTATCGCCGCTTCGCAGACTTCTTCGTGCAGTATGGAGAGGTTCTGAGCATCGCCGGCGCTCACGTGGTCTATGTGGTGCCACCGCAGACATTCGTCGTCGCGCCGCAGTTGCGGTCCATGTTCCACCTGGTCCAGTTGAGCTGTGTGCGTGTCTCGCCGCCGCCGCCGCGAGCTGTCGATGCAGTCGACGGGATCGGTTGCGACGCCCTGGTCGAGGTGTTGGCAAGGCGCATCGATGTCGCGGCGCTCTTCGACCCGGACGCGCAGCGCGCGATCGCCTTCGCCAGTGGCGGACATCTGCGCAACCTGCTTGCCATTGCGGCCGATGTGCTGATGAAGGGCTCGAAGAACGCCGCGGGGGAGTTCGAGCTGCCGATTCCGCTCCACAGGTCCGAGGACGCCATCGAGAACCACGGCATGTTCACGCGCCAGGCGGCCCGGGCGAACGCCGGGATCTTGCGCGCGATCAACGCAGACGGCGACGTGACGCGCCTCGACAGCGGACAGATCGACGATCTGCTCGTTGCCCAGGACCTCGAGTTGGTGCTGACGTACTGCAATGGTGACTTCTGGTACGACGTGAATCCATTGGTTCGCGCCACACTGGAACGCTAGCGCCATGCCTCTGCAACCCCAGACAGGTGTATTTACGCCAGAAGTAGAGCGACGAATCGCGCACCTGGACTGGCATCTCGGCGTCAAGGGTGGATTTCGCTGCTTGACGGTCGAAGGTCCGCCGGCGGCGCGCGCGGAGATCCGCCGACGGTTGGAGCAAGCCGGCAGCGTCGAGCGAGCCGGCCCGACGGTCGACGGCGACGCGAGCGCTCGATTCGCCGATCCCCGGGCGTTCCTGCAGGCGGTCCGTGACGGCGTCGTGCGCGAAGCAAAGTTGCTCTGGGTCGAGGCCGACGGGCTCGACGCGCTCGACGGCTGGATCCAGGCGCTGCGGGCGAGCCGCGACAGCCTCGATCGTGACGACGCCGGTCTGGTCTTTCTCGCGGGTCCAGCGGGCTTGTGGCAGCACGTCGCGAGGACGGCGCCAGATCTGGCCAGCGTGCTGCGCTCCCGCATCGAGTTGCCGTCGGAGCCGCAGCGGCTGGTGACGGTGGACCGGCCGCTGTGCTGGTTGCACCTGTCGGATCTGCACCTGCAGGCGACCGATTGGCGCCAGTCGCTGGTGATCAGCCAGCTCGTGCGGGACCTGCCCGAGCTGCTGCGCGAGCGCGACCTGCAGCCGACGTTGGTCTTCTGTACGGGCGATATCGCGTCCAGTGGCCAGCCCGCCGAGTACCTGGCGGCCTCCGAGGCGTTTGCAGCACTGCTGCAGGCCCTCGGCGTCGACCCACGGCAGCGGCTGTTCCTGGTGCCGGGCAACCACGACGTCGACCGCAAGGCGATCGGGCGCGCGGGCAAGGCGCTGCGCAACGCCTACGCCGGCGACGCCGGCACGGCGGATCTGGCGGAGTTCGACGCGTTGTTGGGGGATCCGACCGACGTCGGCGTGCTGGGCGCGCGCCTCGCGGCCTACTGCCAGTTCACCAGCGACATGCTCGGACCGGCCCGCGGCGTGCAGCACGACCGGCCGTGGCGCGAGGACGTCGTCGAGATCGATGGCCTGCGCGTGGGCGTCGCCAGCCTGTGCTCGGTGCTGTTGTCCGGCGATGACTCGGACAAGGGTCATCTTTTGCTGGGCGAGCGCCAGGTACGCCAAGCCGGCGAGCGGTTGCGGGACTGCATGGTGCGGATCGCATTGCTGCATCATCCGTTGAGTTGGCTGCACGAATCCGAGCAGGCGGTCGTCGAGGAGCTGTTGGCCAGTGAATTTCACTTCGTGTTGCACGGGCATCTGCACCGCGAGCGGACGCTTGCGCAGTTGTGCGGTGGCGGTGTGTCGGTGACCTCGGCAGCGGGTGCGCTCTACCAAGGCGGCGCCGGTCCGCAGCGGGTACAGGTTGGCCGGTTCGAGCCTTCGAGCGGGCGGTTGGAGATCGTGTACCTCGGATGGTCGCCGCGCGATGGCGGCTATTGGCATCTCGACAACAGCGCCGGCAAGGCGATTCGCGACGGTGTGCAGACGCTGCAGCTACCGGCGGTGACGGCGGGCTCGGCTGCCCCACCGGCGATTGAGGGCTTGCAGGATCGGCTGGCACGCGCGGCGGTGGCGGTGCTGGAGCCATTCGACTTCGTTGGCATTCCGGTGGCGGCGAATCGACCGGCGGCGAGGCTGGCCGACGTGTTCGTCGCGCAGGATTTCGCGCCGCGGGTCGTGCTCGAGGAGCCGAAGTCTGCACGGGACGACGGCGCTACGGACGGCGATTCCGATTGGGTCCGCTGGGAGCGGATGCAGGCGCTGGGGACCGCACGACAGACGCCGCAGACGACCCTGGCGGAGCTGGAGCGACGGCTCTTCGCGGACCAGACGCAGGCCGCACACGTCGTCGTGCTCGGCGGCGCGGGAATGGGCAAGTCGACGCTCTGCCGCTACCTGGCGCATGCGGCGGCGACGCGCGGCAAGGTCCCGGTGCTGATTCGGCTGCGCGACTATCTGCTGCAGCGCGACGGCGGCTTGATCGGCTTTGCCTGCCGGCAGTTTCGCGAGCGTTATAGCGTTCCGGTCGATGAAGCGGCGCTGCGTGCGTTGGCGGAGGCCGGCAAGGTCGCGGTGTTCATCGACGGCTTCGATGAGGTTCACGTCGAGAGCCAACGCAGCGGCATCCGCGACGAGGTAGCGGCGCTGGCGGCGGCCTGGCCGGCGGTGGCGATGCTGTGTACCAGCCGGATCGTCGGCTATGACCGGGCATCGCTGCACGAGCCGTTCGAGCACTTCGAGCTGCGGCCCTTCGACACGGAACGGGTGCGGCGATTCGTCGAGCGATGGTACGCGCTGGCGATCGCCAACGATCCGGTGGAAAGGCGGCGGCGGACGGCGGAGTTGCTGCAAGCGATCGAGCGGACACCGGCAGCAGCGGATCTGGCGAGCGTGCCGCTGCTCGCGACGTTGATCGCGCTGGTGCATCGCTACAGCGCCCAGCTACCTGGGAGCCGCGCGAAGCTGCTGGAGAAGGTCGTCGAGACGCTGCTGGAGACCTGGCCGGCTGCGGGCGGGCGGGTGTTTCGGAAATTATCGGTCGAGAAGCAGCGGCGGTTGTGTGAAGTGCTGGCGTGGAGGGTTGTGGGGGCGCGTGAGGATCGCGAGGCCGCAGTCACGGTTTCGTTCGATGATGCAGTGCAGATCTGCGCCGCGGAGCTCGGCGGCCAGGCGGCGGCTGCCGACGTGGGTGCGAGAGAACGGTTGGCGCAGCGGTGGCTGGAGTGGATGGTCGAGGGGGCCGGGCTGTTGGTGGAGGCGAGCCCGGGGACGCTCGAGTTCGTGCATCTGTCGATCGCTGAATACCTTGCCGCGCATGCTTGGTTGACGCAGAACGGCGAGCTTCGGGTCGAAGCCTTGGCCGCCGAACTCATCGCCCTCGCAGGGAACAGCCCGACGCGGCAGATCGCGCTCTATGCTGCCGCTTTGGAATGCCCGCGAAAGCCGTCGCTGCCCTCGGCGCTCGTCACGCAGGGGTGTCAGAAGGACGATGGTGCGTCGGTCTGGCTGCTTGATTTGGTGCTCGAGGGCGTCATTGACGACTCGGGTCATGTGATCCCAGTCGTCGAGGCAGCGAGTCGGGCACGTGCCGAATTCCGGCTTGCCACCGCCGATATCTTCGACGCGATGGCCGAACACGAGCTACCGGTCTGGAAAGCCGCGGTGGCCCCGGCAATTGCCAGCTTGGTCATGGGGGAACCGCTGAGCAATTTGGTTGGACAGACCATGGGCTTGGGTTCTCGAGGGCCCGCCGCGAGGTTCGCAGGAACCTGCGTCGCCGGCCGATCCGACGCGCTCCAGGCCGCCATCCAGTACGCGTGGGCCCTCGACTGGGTGCTCCCGACCTTTCGAGCGGCGAGCGCTGCGGCCATGGATTCGATGGCGCCAGCACCGAACACTCCGATCTACGTCATCGCGAATCCGGAGTTGCTCCGCGGCGCACCCGCGACGGCAGTGTTGTTCGCGCTGCATGGTGCCGTCTTCGTCCTGGAACTCGCGATCCTCGCGGCGACACGGAGCGGCGGCCTGGCTCGCATCGGCGTGCCCAAACCTTCCGTGGTTCGCGCCTACCGTCCTCGTGCATTGTTGAGCCCCGCACATGCGCTGCCCACGTTGCCAACCGAAACAACCGATGGGGAGCATGTCGCTTCCAGCACCATTTCATGGGCAAGTCCGTCGGAGCTGTTCGTTGTGTGGGAGCAACAGTCGCCGCGACCGCGAAACTATGGGATGAAGTTCGTGGACACCAATCGCTCCTACGCATGGCGCCGCAGCAACGCAGACAACGACGGGAACGACCAGCCGGGCAGCTCGAGCGGGCACGACCTCCCAACCAACGACGGTTCGGCCCGGAGCTTGATCTCAGCATTCGCAATCCTCTTCGACCATGGCTTGAGTATCCGTCGCCGGGACAACTCCTGGACCCCCGACGAAGCCCTCGCCCGCGCCCTCCACGCCATGGCCACCACCGGCACCTGGCCCACCCCAACCGGCCAAGAACCCACCTGGCCCCCCGAACTCCTCGCCGAGTGGCCCTTCCGCTACCTCCACGCCATGACCCGCTGGCTCGAAGCCCCCGACGACCCGCAACGCGCGGCCGATGTCTCTGCCGCGATCGACGCCTATCCCGGCACCGACCCGGACCTCCAAGCCATCCTGCGCGGCTGGCGCGTCGTCGGCGCCGGCAGCGCCGAGTTCGACAACCTCTACGCCGAGATGCTCCAGAGCGCGCGAACACGCTGGCCCACCATCGCCGCCAATATCGACGCCTGGAACCCGGGCATCGACGATCCGGCGCACGCGGCGCGGATCGCCAACGCGCCCGAGCAGACGCCCGACGAGAAGCCAGCGTCGAAACCGGCGAAGAAGCGGCGTCGGCCACGACAGTCATGACCCCCGACGCCGCACGCGAACACTACATCCCAACCGCCCGCGGCGGCGCGCCGAGCTCGTACAAGAGCGCATCGGGCGTCGCAACGGCGAACGCCGTCGCCACGAAGGGCCCGCCGACCCGCAGCCGGCCGTCGTAGCCGCCGGGGCAGCCGAGCGCGCGGGCGCCGCCGCGGGTCAGCGCGCGGACGACCTCGGCCGGAGTCAGCCGGCCGCCGAAGACGGCCATCTGCGCCGCGAGCAGCAGGTTGGTCGACATCGAGGAGCCGGGGTTGCAATCGGTCGCCACCGCGAGCAGGCCGCCGGCGTCGACCAGGGCGCGCATCGCCGCGAAGGGCTGGCCGAGGAAGACCGAGACCAGCGGCAGCGCGACGGCGACGGTCTCGCTGGCGGCGAGGGCTGCGAGGTCGGCTGGGTCGCTGGCGAGCAGGTGCTCGACGCTGGTGGCGCCGCGGTCGATGGCCCAGCGCAGGCCGCCGACGCGCTCGAATTCGTCGACGTGCGCCTTGAGCCGCATCCCGTGCGCGGCGCCGACCGCGGCGAGGCGCTCGGCGTCGGCGACGTCGAAGTAGCCAGCCTCGACGAAGACGTCGACGAACGCCGGCGCGGCCGGGTGGGCGGCCATCGCGGGCAAGATCTCCTCGGCGCAGAGCGCGACGTAGTCCTGCTTGCGCCCGGCGAACTCGGGCGGCACGGCGTGCGCCGGCATCGCGGTCGCGACCACCGTCATCCGGCCGGCGAGGGCTGCGCGGGCCGCGGCGATGGCGTCGAGGCTGCGGAGCTCGCTGGCGAGGTCGAGCCCATACCCCGTCTTCACCTCGACCACGCGGGCGCCCCAGGCGGCCATCTCGCGCAGCCGGTGCAGCAGGCCGTCGCGCAGCGCCTCCGGGCTTGCTGCGCGGGTCGCGGCCATGGTGTGGACGATGCCGCCGCCGCTCGCGGCGATCTCCTGATACGAGGCCCCGCCGAGCCGCAGCATCAGCTCCTGGGCGCGGTCGCCGGCGAAGACGGCGTGCGTATGCGCGTCGACCAGGCCGGGAAGGACGACGGCCCCGCCGAGGTCGCGCTCTGCGTCGACGGCCGGGCGCTTCGGGTCGGAGGCGCTGCCGAGCCACGCGATCGTGCCGCCGTGCAGCGCGCCCCCGTGTAGCCCGCCGCCATGTCGCGCGTCATCGGGCGCATGCGCGACCACGACGGCCGCGTCGTGCAGCGCACCGAGGTCGCTCCAGCGCGCAATTGGCCCACGCAGCGGCCCCTCGCCGGTGAGCAGGGTCGAGATCCCTCGGACCAATGTCCGCTGCATTCCATTCGTCATGCGACCCCTCGCAACGCCAGCTGGCCACAGGCCGCGGCCTCGACCCGGCCACGCGGCAGCCGCACCGTGACGCGCAGGCCAGCCGCTCGCAGGCGGGCCACGGCGCGGTCGACGTCCGCCGCCGACGGAGTCCGAAACGCCGCACCGGGCCAGCCGTTCCAGGCGATGACGTTGATCACCACCGGCAGGTCACGGGCCCAGGCG
>JACKFC010000001.1 GCA_020632665.1 Deltaproteobacteria bacterium | reverse complement strand
CGTGGCCGTCCATGCGCGGCATGCGCAGGTCGCTGATCACGGTCTCGAAGCTGCGCTGGCGCAGGATCTCCAGCGCCTCGATGCCGTCGCCCGCGGTCTCGACCTCGTAGCCGGCGCGTTCGAGCATCAAGCGCAGCGCGAGCGCCTGGGTGCGGCTGTCTTCGACGACGAGGACGCGCACCTTCACCATTGCATCGCGCGTGCTGCTCATCGCGCCTCCTGTGCCTGCAGCAGCCACTGCGCCAGGGCCGCCGGTGCGAGAGCCTGCGTCGCCGCGCCGTTGGCCAGGGCAGAGGACGGCATCGAGAAGACGACCGACGAGGCTTGGTCCTGGACCGCGGTGCGGCAGCCCCGCTCGTGCAGCGCGCGCAGTCCGACCGATCCGTCCCGGCCCATCCCGCTCAGGACGATGCCCATCGCGCGCGCCCCGTAGCGTTCGGCCACCGAGGTCAGCAGCAGGTCGCCACTCGGGCGCGGCCGCTCCGGGCCGCCCGGATGCCGGGCGATCGCGCCGCCGGCATCGACGACGTAGTTCGCGTCTGCCCGCAACACGGAGACGACGCCGGCCTGCGGGCGCTGGCCGACCACGCCGATCTCGACCCTGTGTCCTGTCGTCGAGAGCCATTGGCAGAGGCCGGCCTCGAAGCCGAATTCGATGTGCTGCGCGACCACGACGGGGCACGCATAGGGCGCGGGGAGCGCGGTCAACAGGGCATGCAGCGCCGCCGGACCGCCGGTCGACGAAGCGATCGCGACGACCGTGGGCGGCAGCGTGGTCGCCAGCGCGCGGATGCCGTGGACCGCGCTCATCCGGCGCGGGCTCGACGCCATCGCAGCGTGCAGGCTCGCAGCCAGCCGGGCACGGAGGGCGTCGATCTCGCCGAAGCCGGCGCCGTCCGGCTTGGGGATGACCTCCACCGCGCCGGCTGCCAACGCTTCGAAGGGTCGCGGGTTGTCGGCGCCGTCGAGGTGGGCCGAGAGCACCAGCACCGGGGTCGGCCTGCGGGCCATGATCTGCTTGGTCGCCTCGATCCCCGATTGGCCGGGCAGCTCGATATCCATCAGGATCACGTCTGGCAGGACCTCGAGCGCGGTGGCCACGGCGGTGACGCCGTCGCTCTCGATCGCGACCACTTCGAGGTCCGGTATGCCACGCAGGCAGGCACCCAAGTAGGCCTGCACGACGCGGCTGTCCTCGACCACCATGACCCGCATCCCGCTCCCCTACGCTCCCGCGTCCACCACTTTGGCGATGGTACCCAGGAATCGTCGCTCGTCGAAATCGCCCTTGGTGACGTAGGCGTCCGCGCCGGCCTGGGCCCCCCGCCGGCGGTCGCTCGCCGACGCCAAAGACGTCACGATCACCACTGGCGTATGGCCGCGGTCGCTCTGCCGAATCCTCCGGCACAGCTCGATGCCGTCCATGTGCGGCATCTCGACGTCGGTCACGACCAGGTCGATGCGCGGGTCGGCGGCAAACCGCGTCCAGCCCTCGCGGCCGTCGGTCGCGGTGATCACCTCGTAGCCGGCGCCCTGCAGGATATTGCGCTCCATCGTCCGCATGGTCATCGAATCCTCGACCAGCAGCACCCGCAGCGCGTGAACCGGCGCGGGCGTGCCCTCGTCCGACTCGGTCTCGACATCGGCAGCCACCTCCCGCTCGATGGCGCTGAATCGGCTGGTGCGCGCCCGGCGGAAGAGCTCGCCGACGTCGAGCACCGGCAGCGGCGAACCGTCCGGCTCGACCGCGCAGCCGGCGTAGAGCGAGACGCCCTCGAATTGCGGCCCGAGCGGCTTGATCACCAGCGGCAGGTCGCCGACGACCTCGTCGACCAAGACGATGAGCCGCGCCCCTGCCGAGCGCAGCAGCAGCGCAGTATGGCGGCCGCGGCCGTCGGCGCGGGGCTCGTCGAGGTCGCCGATCAGCTCCGCGATCGAGCGCGCCGAGACCAGCGCATCGCCGTGCTCCACGCAGCGGGCCTGCTCGACCTGGACGAAGTCGTCCTCCTGCAGCCGGACGATCCGCTCGACGTCGTGGATCGGCACGGCGAGCGGCGTCTGCCCGCAGACCACGACCACACCCGATCCGCTGGTGGTCCGCCGCGGCACGCGCAAGGTGAATTGCGTGCCCTCGCCGGGGCGGCTGCGCAGCGTGAGCCTTCCGCCGACCCCGGCGATGCCGTCGAGCACAGCGCCCATGCCGACGCCGCGCCCGGCCAGCTGGGTGCTGCTGCGCGCGGTGGAGACCCCATCGCTGGCCAGCGCCGCGAGCAGGCGCTCGTCGTCGTCGAGCTCGGCGACCGGGCAGTCGAGCTTGCGCGCCAGCGCGGCGCGGTTCACGCCGCCGCCATCGTCGCGCACTACCATCTCGACCTGATCGCCGAGCGCACGGGCGGTGACGGCGATGACCCCCACCGGGTCCTTGCCCGCGTCCCGTCGCACCTCGGGCGGCTCGATGCCGTGTGCCACCGCGTTGCGCAGCAGGTGCAGCATCGGCTCGCGGAGCGAAGTCAGGAGCGCGCGCTCCATCGAGAGGTCGGCGGCTTCGACGTCCATCCGGGCTTGGATCCCGGCGGTTCGGACGGCGTCGCGCACGACGGTGCGCAGGCTGAGCAGCCAGGGCTCCAGCGGGGCGAGGCTGGCTTGCAAGAGGGTCTCGTCGAGGTCGTCGGCCGTCAGCGCTGCGTCGCGCATGCCGCGGTCGAGCCGCCCCATCAGGCGAAAGAGGTCGCGCTCGAGCTCGCGCGCCTCGCTGCTCTCGTGGCCGCGCGCGCGCAAACCTTCGGCCAGGGCGCCGAGCCGGCGGTGCAGACCGCGCAACTCTTGCAGCCATTCGGTGCGATGCAGGCTGCCGACGATCAGCTCACCGACCAAGCCGCGCATCCGCTCGATGGTCTCGCCGGAGACGCGCACGCTCTCGCTCGCCTTGCGCCGGTCCTGCTGGCCTTTGCCGGAGGCGGCAGGCTCGTTCGCGGTCGTCGTCGACTTGCCCTCGGCAGCGTTTGCCATCGCCTGCAGGGCTTCGAATTGCGCCGAGGTCAGCCGCACGGTGGCTCGACCGTCGCCGGGATCTTCGGGATCTGCTGAACACGGGCGCCAGCGCGCCGCGGTAGCGCGCGGCTCCGACGTAGCGCTCGCCGCCCTCGCCGGGGAAGCGATCGACCGCCACCATCGGCAGGATCTCGACCACCCGCGACGCCTCGATCGCGCGCAGGCCGGCAGCCGTCTCGACCAGGACGACCGGAAGGGCCGCACCGTCTGCGCTGGAATGGATCACGCCGCCTCCGGAAGGAGCCGCAGGGTGCGTCGAAATCGACCAACTCGCAAGGCGGCTAACGGAGCGGGAAGGCCACCAACTCTCCTGCGAGCCCGCGTAGACGGGCTTGGCGCAGGTCGCCGCGGCGGAAGACCAGGCGGAACCAATCCGAGTGGAGCGGCAGCTCCGGCAGGACCCGGATCAGCGCTCCGTCCGCCAAGTCCGCGGCGACGAGGTATTCCGGCAAGACGCCGACGCCGTCGCCTGCGAGCAGTCGGTCGCGGATGGCACCGATGGCTCCCAACATCCACTGCGAGCCGAAGGTCCAGGCCTCCCGGCCGGGGTTGGCGTCGAGCAGGTAGCGGAACAGCGGCAGATCGCCATGGGCGTCGATCAGGACGTGCTGCTGCGCGTCGCTGCGGTCGGCGAAGGGGCGCCGCTGCAGCAGCGACGGCGCGGCACAGAAGACGTAGCGCTCCTCGTGCAGCGTCGCGTAGTCGAGCCGCGGCCGGTTCAGCCGGAAGCTGGTCACCACCGCGTCGACCAGGCCTTGTTCGAGGTCGTCGAGCAGCGCCGCGGAGTCGCCGAAGCGCAGGTGGCAGCGGCGCTCGGGAGCCTGCTCGCGCAGCGCCGTCAGCGCCGGCAGCAGCCAGGACAAGCCGAGCTCGAAACGGGTGCCGATCGTCAGCTCGTAGGGGAGCTGAGCGGCGTCGTCGGCGGCGAATCGACCGAGCTCTGCGGCATCCTCGAGCAACCGAATCGCATGCGGCAGGACGCGCTCGCCCGCGGCGGTCAAGGCGACGCTGCGGGTCGTCCGCGCCAGCAGGCGGTTGCCGAGCTGCTCCTCCAGCCGCGCGACGCGCTCGCTGAAGGCCGCCGGAGAGAGCGCCACCTCTTTGGCGCCACGGCGAAAATTGCGGTGGTGCGCGGCCGCTACGAAGCAGCGCAGGTCGTCGAAATCCATCGGGCGCCCCTCGGTTGATTGTTCGTGGATGACGAATACAAGCGTTCTGATTATCCCGATTCACAAGCCTCTCGGCAAGGCCCATCGTGGTAGAGCGATGACCCGGCAAGTCGTGGAAGGGGCGTCGGGTCGCAGGAGGCAGCCATGCGTGAACCATTGACCCGAAACGAGATTCGACGCCGCGCCCTGCGCGCTGCGACCGCCGTGGCCGCCAGCGTGGCCGTCACCGGCTGTGCCGATCTGGACGTCCCCGTCTACGGTGTGACGAGCAGCGACGGGATCGGCGGGCAGGACGGCGCCGGCGGCCTCGACGGTGGTGGCTTCGCGTTGGACGCCGGCGAGGCCGATGCGTTCGACCGCGGCGGGGCGGATTTGCCGCCGACCCGCCGGATCGGCGGGGGCAGCGCGGACGTGGCGCAGGCCGACGAGGACGCCGGGTCGCGCGACAGCTGCCAGGAGCTGATGCAGGGCGATTGGGAGCGCTACCAGAAGTGCTGCGACGAGAACGGCTGGGATTGGAACAAGGGCTGCATGGCCTGGGGTCCGCCGCCGCCGCCCTCGATGGATGAGCGCCTGCTGCGCGCGCTGCTGGCCGCTGAGCAGGGGGTGCTGGCATGAACGCGCCGCTGCACTCGACCATGCTCGACCTCGGCGACGTGGCCCGCGCGCGGGCTCCGCAGCTGCACGACGCGCCAGCGCTACATCCGGGTGAGCGGGCGGTCGCCATCGCAACCTGGCAGGGGCGCATGGGCAACGAGCACGCCTCGGCCAAGGTCTTCGAGGCCCTCGCCGAGCAGGCGCGTGCCGCCGGGCTCACGGCCGCGACCGTCGCGACCTTGGAGCAATTCCGCGGTGAGGAGCTGCGCCACGGTGAGCTCTGCGCCGCCGCGGCCGTGGCGCTCGGCGGCGAGGCCGTGGTCGACCTCGGTGCGCGGGCGCAGGTGCCGTGGCATCGCGACGTCGACCCGCTCGAGGGGCTGCTGCGCAACGTGCTCTCGATCTCGTGCCTCTCGGAGACGGTCGCGGTGGCGCTGATCGCTTCGGAGCGGCTGGAGACCGGGCCCGCCGCGCTGCAGGAGACATTGCGCAGCATCCTCGCCGACGAGGTCGGCCACGCCCGCTTCGGCTGGGCGCTGCTCGATCAGCTCACGCCGCGGATCGGTCCGGCACGGGCGGCGCGGCTCGACGCCTGGTTACGGCTCGCCTTTGGCCACGTCGAGGCGCACGAGTTGCGGGAACTCGCCGCGGGTCCGTCGCCTTCGCGGGCGGCGACCGACGTCGGGGTTTGCGACGGCGATCAGGCGCGGCGTCTCTTCTACGATACGGTGCGCGACGTGATCGTGCCGGGTCTGGAGCGACGGGGGCTGCGGGCTGGTTGGGCGTGGGCGCATCGCGTGGTTCCGGGGGGTTAGGAGGTTCCAGGTGCTTATACTTTATACTTTCCGAAAGTATAAAGTATAAGCACCTGGAACCATTTAGGGGGCCTCGCCGTCGAGATCGACATCGGCTAGGGTCCGGTCGCCGCCCCCGATGCGGCCCGGAGCCGCCATGATCGTCCCCGCCCAAGACCTGCACCGACTCGTGCTGCGCGTCGCGGTCGTCACCCTCGCGCTGCGCGCCGTCTCGATGTTCTCGGTCGACCCCTACGGCAGCGAGGTGCTGGCGATGCTGCCGCCGGCGAGCCTGCCCGCCGAGCCCGGCCGCCTGCTGCTCTCGGCCTTCACCGAGATGGGCGGTGGCTTTGCTGCGGTCGGCCGGGTGCCGACCGTCATGGCCGAGCTGGCCATCGTCTTGGCCATCATCGGCTACGCCCGCGCCGCCGGCTTCGGCACCATCGCCGGCCTGTGTGCCGCCGCCGTCGCCGCGATGGCGCCGCTCGGCCTGGAGATCGGCTGGCGGGCCGACGCCGCCGGCCTCGCCCCAGCGTTCGCGATGCTCGGCCTGTGGCTGCTGCGAGGCGCGCTGCGTCGCGGCCAGCTGCCGCGCGCCGCGATCTCGGCCTTGCCCTTCGCTGCGGCCACCGCCCTGACGCCCGCCGCTTGGGTGGTGCTGCCCTCGGCGCTGTGGCTGATCGGCCGCTCGGTGACGATGCCCGCCGTGCGTGGCGCCGCCGCAGCGGCCTGGGCCCTCGCCGCCGGCCTGGGCGCCTTCGCCTTCGCCAGCGTCGCCGGCAGCGTGACGCCGGTGCTCGGCGACATCGCGGCGTGGGTGATGGACCCCGCGCCCGGCTATCCCGCAGCTCCGCTGCAAGCGCCGGTGGGCGCTGCGATCTCGGCCCTCTCGGTGCTCTCGCCGGGCGGCGCGACCGGTGATCTCACGGCGCTCGCCGAGCTGCCGGTCGCGCCGATGTGGCGGGTCGTCGCCGGCGCGCTGCTCTGGCCCCTGGCGTTCTTCGGCCTGTTCCGCGGCCTGCTGCGCGAAGATCCCGCCCCTGCCGCACCCGCCGTCTCGACCTCGGGCGGCGCTGGCGCCGCCGACGGTTGGCGCTCGCTCGGCGTGGCCGTCGCCACTGCGCCGCGTCGCCTCGGTGAGCGCGATTGGCTGCCCTTGTTGCTGCCTGGGCTGCTCGCCGCGGCGTGGGCGGCGATGGCCGCGGTCCGTGGTGATGCCGCAGGCGTGGCCGAAGCAGTGGCCATGGCTCGGCCGACGATGGCGCTGCTGCTCGGCGTCGGCTGCGCTGCGGCGGCGCTGCTGCCGGCGATGGTCGAGGACGGTCCCGGGGCAGGGCATCGTCAATCGACCTACGGCCTGATCTTCTTCGCGCTGGTGATCTTCGGCCTTGGCGGGCACCACCTGCTCGAGCGCAACCAGGACGTCGGCCGCACGGCGCCGCGCAAGGTCGCCCTCTTCGTCGCCGAGGAGATCACCGGCCACGGCGAGGCCGTCCTGGTCGGCAGCGAAGGGCTGCGGGTGCGCTGGAAGCTGCTCAGCGGCCAAGAGAGCAACCGCCTGCACGTCGTCGCTCCGGCCCAGGCCGCGGTGGTGAAGGGCGTCGCCGCCGTGCTCGTCCGCCGGCCGCCGACCATCGTGCTCGGTGGCGATCGCGCCGCGCTGGGGGAAGAGACGGTGATCGGCTCGCTGGTCGACCACCAGCTGCAAGACGCCGGCTATCGCCTGCGCGAGGACGGCCACCGCTTCCTCGCCTCGCTCGCGGTGCGGGTCTACTCGCGCGAGAAAGAAGTCCGCGATCCGAGCACCGTCACCCCGCAGACCGCGCCCGGCGTCGCCCCCGGCGATGGCCCCGAGGGCGGACGTTGAACGAGGCCGGGCCGCCGACCGAGGCCGCGACCGCGCCGTGGCGCGCCGCTGCCGCTGGGCTGGCGGAGATCTTGCCCGGCTTCGAGCCCCGGCCCGACCAAGCGCAGATGCTCGAGGCCGTCGCCACGGCCCTCGACGAAGGCGTCGACCTGCTGGTCGAGGCCGGCACCGGCACCGGCAAGACGCTGGCCTATCTGCTGCCGCTGCTGGCGACCGGCCGGCGCGCCATCGTCAGCACCGCGACCCGTCAACTGCAGGAGCAGATCGTCGACCACGACCTGCCGACCGCCCTGCGCGCCGCCGGAACCATGGCCAAGATCGCCGTGCTCAAGGGCCGCTCCAACTACCTCTGCCATGACCGGGTCGAGCGCGCGGTCGCCAGCCGGATCGGCCGTCGTGCCGGCATCGACGCCCGCCTCGATCGCGCCGCGGCGGCGCTGCGCAATAGCTTCGACGGCGACGTGGCCAAGCTCCCCGGCCTGCCCGACGACGACCCGCTCTGGGCCGAGATCACCAGCAACTCGGACAATTGCCTCGGCTCCGATTGCAGCTTCGTCCGCGAGTGCTTCGTGCTGCGCGCCCGGCGCCGGGCGATGGACGCCGACGTGGTCGTGGTCAACCACCACGTCCTGCTCGCCGATTACGCCCTGCGCGAGCGCTTCGACGGCGCGGCGCTGCTCCCGGCGGTCGACGCGATCGTGGTCGACGAGGCCCACGCGCTCGAGGACGTCGTGGCCAGCTTCTTCGGCCGACAGATCAGCAGCCGCCGGGTCGAGCGGCTGGTCGCCGACCTCGGCGTCGACCTCGACGAAGCCGCCGTGCCGCCCACCGATCCAGCGCGGCTCGCGGTCGGCGGGCTGGCCGAGGCCGCCGGCGCGTTCTTCGCCGCCGCCCGAACCTTGCCGCCGAACCAGCCGATCGACGCCGCCATCGAGCGCGCCCTGCAGGCCCCGCGCGAGGCGCTGATCGACGCCCTCGGCGTGGCCTGGCTGGCGATGGGCAAGGTCGGGTCCGTCTCGCCGCTGCACGAGAAGCTGCGCGAGTCGCTCGTCGCGCTGGAGGAGGACGTGCTCGAGGTCGCCGCGCCGCGCCACGACGGCGAGGACGTCGTCCGCTGGATCGAGCAACGCAAGCGCTCGACCGTGCTCTGCGCGCAGCCGGTGACGGTCGCGCCGATCTTGCGCCGGACGCTGCTCGCCGAACCTGCGACGCGCGTCTTCGCCTCGGCGACGCTGGCGGTCGGCGACGACTTCGGCGTGATCCGGGCCCGGCTGGGCCTGGACGCCGACGTGCGCACGCTTTGCCTCGCCGGTGGCTTCGACTACACCCGGCAGGCGCTGCTCTACCTCGATCCGAGGATGCCGCCGCCTTTCGCGCCGGGGCGGGACGAAGCGGTCGCCGACGCGATCTTGGCGCTGGTGCAGGCCTCGGCGGGGGGCGCCTTCGCGCTCTTCTCCAGCTACCGGCAGATGTACGACGCCGTGCGGCGGCTCCGGCCACGGCTGACGATCCGCGTCTTGGTCCAAGGCGACGAGAGCAAGGCGACCCTGCTCGACCGCTTCCGCCAGGCGCAGCCCGCCGTGCTCTTCGCCACGATGGGCTTCTGGCAAGGCGTCGACGTGCCCGGCGACGACCTGCGGCTGGTCATCCTCGACAAGGTGCCCTTCCCGCCGCCGGACGAGCCGCGCTTCGCCGCGCGCGGCGCCAGCGTCGAGCGGATGGGCGGCAACGCCTTCGCCGAGCTCAGCATCCCGGCAGCGGCCATCGCGCTGCGGCAGGGCTTCGGCCGCCTGATCCGGCGCCATGACGACCGCGGCGTGGTCGCGATCCTCGACCCACGCCTGGCGACCAAGGGCTACGGCCGCAAGCTGCTCGCCGCCCTGCCGCCAGCGCGTCGGACCGGGCAGCTGGAGGAGGTTGAGGCGTTCTATCGCGCTTGAGTGCGGTCTACAGCCGCCGCAACAGCGCCTGCACGGCTTCGGAATCGTAGGGATCGACTCGCTCGACGTCGACCGCATCGAAGTATTTGTCCGCGCTCACGACGATCCCGATCCCCTCGGACCGCATCGCCGCGACGTGCACTGCGTCGCGGATCGACAGCGTCGGCGAGGCCCGCACGACCGCGACGGTGCTGCGGATGACGGTCGGCGTCACCGCGATCGGCTCGGGAACCAGCGCCAGCACGGCATCCGCGGCGTCCGCGGCGATGGTGGCACCGCGTCTGCGCGCGACGACGTGCAGGATCTCTTGCACGACCTCGGTGCTGGTCGTCGCGTCGAGCTGGCCGTCGCGAACCGCAGCGAGCAGCGCACGGCACGCGGTGGCGACCGTCGAGTCGACGCCAGCGGCGTAGAGGAAGACGTTCGCGTCCAGAAAGACGCGCCGGCTAGCGAACGCCGCCATCGTAGGCCTCGTCGAGCTCGCGTGCGAGCTCCTCCCAACGGGGCAACTCGAGTTGCAGCGCAGCCAGCCGCGCAACCGGATCGCCTTCAGCCGATGGCTGCTGCAGGTAGCTCTCGCGCACGGCCCTGCGGATCAGCTCGGCCACCGACGTGCGACGCTGCCGGGCGATGCGCTCGAGTTGCTCGTACTCGAGTGGTTCCATCAGGATATGGGCGTGGCGGGTGTGGGCCATGTCGACCTCCGTGTCCGCTCCCATCATGAATATGCACATGTTCATGTCAAGGCTCGGGTCCGTTCGGCTTCCAGCGCATCGGAGTAGTTGCGGTCCCCGATGCAGCCGACCACCACCGCGTCATCACCGTCACCGTCACCGAAACCGCGCCCCGCTTCACCCCTCGCCCTGCTGCGCATGCGGCCCGGGCTGCGCCGGCTTTGCGTCGCCGAGATGGTCTCGGGCGCCGGCTCGCGGCGCTGGGTCGCGGCGCTCAGATCCGCAGCGCGCTGTAGGCCACGGCCACGATCTCGCCCACCCGAGCGCCTGCGGCCACGTCGCTCACGGCAACGAGCCTGGGATATTCACCGGGATCGTCGATCCGGTCGCGCCACTGCCCAGTGCCTCTGCGCCCCAGCAGGCGACCGAGCCGTCCTTGCGAAGCGCGCAGGTCGAGGCGTCAAAGATATTGGCCTCTGCATCGCCGAGGTGGTTCGTCGCCAACCCGATCACGCCCGTCAGGTTCTTCACCGCGGTCGGAACAAGCATGTTGCTCTTATTGCCGATGCCGAGCTGGCCCCTGTTGTTGTTGCCCCAGCACGCTGCGGTGCCGTCCTCGAGCCACGCACAGGTCCACAGGTCGCCTGCGACCACGCCCGCCACGCCACTCTCGAGGCCGTAGACCTGCGCCGGTACCGCTTTGCTGCTGGTGGTGCCGGTGCCGAGCTGGCCGTAGCTGTGCCGTCCCCAGCATTTGACGCCGCCCGTCGCGCGCAACGCGCATGCGTGCTGAAAGCCTGCCGTGATCTGCACCGCGTCTGTCAGCGCTGCGACCTGCACCGGCGTCGGCTGTGCCTTTCCGCTGCCGTCGCCACGGTAGCCGGTGTCGCCGCACTTGCCGCCGCCCCAGCACCAGACCGTGCCGTCCGCTTTGCGTCCGCAGCCCATCGCCAAGCCGAGCGCCAGCTCGACGAAGGAATCGAGATGCGGCATCGCTTTGGGCGAGCTGACGTAGGGGCCGTTGCTGACCGAGCTGCTGCAGACCCCGTCGCCGAAGACGCCGAATTTCTGCTGCCCCCAGCAGCGCGTCTCGCCCGTCGCGAGGCGGGCGCAGCCGGCGCGCGGGCCGGCCCAGATCGCTTTGGCGTCCTGCAATGTCGTCAGCGGCGTCGCCGTGGACTGGTAGCTCGTCGAGCTGCCGAGGCCGATCGCGCCGTATTTGCTGTAGCCGCGCACCCAGACCTTGCCCTTGTCGGTGAGCAAGTAGGTCATCGTTTCGCCACCGGCGATCGCCACCACGCCCGGCGGCACGCTCGGCTTGCCCGGGCCGTTGTTCTCGTCCCAGACTCGCAGCGTCCCGCCGGGCTGCAGCGCGGCGAAGCCGATCTTCGCGCTTGCGCCCGAGCCCGAGCCGGCGGCGATCGCGATCGCCCAGCGCGCGATGCAAGCGCCTTCGACGCAGACCTTGCCGGTCGCACACGGCGAGTCGTCGGCCAACGCAGCGTTCTTGCAGCCGTTGACGGCGTCGCAGGTGTCGTAGGTGCAGGGGTCGCCGTCGTCGCAATCGACGGCGCTGAGCACACAGATGCCCGCCTGACAGATCTCCTTCTCGGTGCAGACCGTATCGTCGGGGCAGGCGCCTTGCAGCGCAGTGTGGACGCAGCCTTGGCCCTGCTTGCAGGCGTCGGAGGTACAGGCGTTGGCGTCGTCGCAGGTCTCGGGGCCACCCGGCTTGCAGACGCCGCTCTCGCAGAGGTCTGGGCCGGTGCAAGGGTCGCCGTCGGAGCAGGGGAGGGCGTTCGGCGTCGCGACGCAGCCGCTGATCGCGTCGCAGAGGTCGTCGGTGCAGGGCTTCGCGTCGGTGCACGTCGTCGCGCTGATCGCCGCGCAGACGCCGGCCTCGGTGCAGCTCGCGTGGCCCCAGGCGTCGGTGTGCACCAACAACCCGGCGCTCGCCCCCTTGGCGCTCGTGTGCTGGCCCACCGCGACCGGCGCTCCCGCCCCGTCGAGCCGCAACGCGGCCAGCTCTTCGACCCCGCCTGCGTCGATCACACGCTGCCAGGCGACGTAGCCCGCCGCGTCCATCCCGCAGAGCCACGCATCCGCCGCGGAGCCACTCGGATCCACCGCACCGACCAGGACCACGCCGCCGCTCGCGCGCGGCAGGATGTCCCGCCACCAGGCCGCGAGCGGCAACGTCCGCTGCCAGCGCAGCTTGCCGGCCGCACTGGTCCGCACCCACCACGGGTGGCGCAGCGTGCCGTCCTGCCGCCAACCCGCTGCGAGCAGGTCGCCGTCGGCGAGGACTGCCACCGAGGAGAGGGTCTGATCTGCGGCATCGCCGACGGCCAACTCGAAGACGGTCTTGCTCGCGCCGTCCAGCCCGACCAACCAGCCGCGCCGCGCCGCCCCGGCCTGCGTCACGCCAACCACCACGCTACTGCCGTCCGTCCGCCCGACACCGCCGAGCAGCCCGTCTTCCTCCAAGCCGCCGCCTTGCCAGCTGCCGACCAGGATGCCGCCGGGCGAACTGCGCACCGCGAACCCGTCGAGCGCCGCGCCGGCCTTGCGATGGCCGAGCAGCAACCAGCCGCCTGCAGGGTGTTGCTTCATCCGGGCGAGGCTCTCGTCGCCGGCACCGCCGTAGGTCTGCTGCCAGAGCAGCGCGCCGCTCTTCGGCGAGACCGCAGCGAGGGCGAATTGACGTCCCGCGTCGGCGGTGCCCACGTCGCCGCCGACGACGAGCAGGCCCTGGTTGTCGAGCACCACGTCACGCGCGCCGGCGCCGGTGTCGGTCACCGCTCCGTTGAGCGCGACGTTGAGCGCGCTCACGCCGTGGCCGCCCGCGTCGACGCGGTCGAGGCGCCAGCGCGGGTCGGTCGGGCTCGGCTGGCGTCCGGTCAACCACGCGCCGCCCGCGCCGCCCGCCAGCAGCGCAACGCCGCGGTGCGCCGCGACCTCGGTGTGGGTGCGCACGTGTAGGCGCTCGATGGAGCCCGGCACGCAGGCGCCCTTCTGGCAGCTCGCGTCGACGGTGCATCCACCGGCGCCGCTGCACGTTGCGCCGTCGGGACGCTGCACCACGCCGCAGGTATAGCCCGTGGCCCCGGTCGAGACGCAGACGGCCTGATCACACGCCCCGCTCGCGGCCGGACAGACGGCCTGCGGCCCGGCCTTGCACGCGCCGGCGTGGCAGGCATCGCCCACCGTGCAGCCGTCACCGTCGGCGTCGCAGCCCTTGCCGACCGCAGCCGCGGCGTCGAAGACGCAGGCGCCCGTCTTCGGATCACAGACGTCGACCGTGCAGACGTTGCCGTCGTCGCAGCTCGCCGCGCCGTGGTCGCAGCCGGTCTTCGGATCGCAGCTGTCGATGGTGCAGGGGTCGTCGTCGTCGCATTTCGCCGGGGTTCCGGCGCAGGCGCCGAGCTTGCAGCCGTCGGCCTCGGTGCAGGCGTTGCCGTCGTCGCAGGCGGTGCCGGCACCCACGGGTGCGAGGGCGCATGTTCCGGTCTTCGGATCGCAGACGCTCTGCTGGCAGGCCGTATCTTGGCTCTTGTCGCAGAAGACGGCGCTCGCCGGGTTCGGCTTGCACACGGGCTTTTTCGGATCGCTCTTGTCGCAATACGGCACGCCGTTGCAGAGGTCGCCGTCGTCGCTGTCCAGGCAATCTGCGTGGGTGAGGCAATCGCAGATCATCAACCCCGCGTGGCAGCTCCCTCCGACGCAATAGTCCCCGGCGGTGCACGGCGCGCCGTCGTCGCAATTCTCGCCGTCGGCGACCAGCGTCGGCTTGCAGGTACCGGTCTGCGGCTGGCAGGTCGCCTTCTTGCAGGCGGTGTCGCCCGCGGTCGGGCAAACGACGGCGGTCGCCGGGTTCACCGCGCACGTCGGCTTGCTCGGGTCGCTCTTGTCGCAAAAGGGCAGGCCGTTGCAGAGGTCGCCGTCGTCCTTGCAGTCCGCGTCGGTGGAACAGAAGCAGACGTCGACGCCGCCGGCGCACGCCGTTCCTTGGCAGGTCTCTCCGACGGTGCAGGCCTCGCCGTCATCGCACGAAGCGGCGACGTCCTTGGCGCCCGGTTTGACCTCGGTGCGGCAGATCGAGGTCCCAGCACCGAGGTCGCAGAAGGTCGCGACGTGGCCGACCTGCACCATCGTGCATTCGCCGGAGAGCGGCACGCAGGCGGCCTTGTTGCAGTCGTCGTCGGCCGCAGTCGGGCAGACCTTCCGGGTCGCGACGTTGATCTCGCAGCTGCCGCTGGCCGCATTGCAGAAGAGCGTGCCGTTGCACAAGTTGCCGTCTTCCTTGCTGGCGCAATCGGCGTCGCTCTTGCAGAGGCAGGCCTTGGTGCCCGTCGTACAGCTGCCGCCGGCGCAGACCTCGCCGACCGTGCAGGCGTCGCCGTCGTCGCACGCGGTGCCGTCGGCGAGCGGTGTCAGCGCGCACGTGCCGGTGCTCGGCGTGCAGGTGTTGTGGGTGCAGGCCGTGTCTGCGACCGAGGGGCACTTGACCACGGTGATCGGGTTGATCGCGCAGGCCTGCGCCGCGACGTCGCAATAGAGCGTGCCGTTGCAGAGGTCGCCGTCCTCTTGTGCGGCGCAGTCGCTGTCGGAGGCGCAGGCGCCGTAGGCCGTCCCGACGCAGCTGCCGGCGAGGCAGAGGTCGACCGCGGTGGTCGCGTCGCCGTCGTCGCAGACCGTTCCGTCGGCGAGCGCGCTGGTGACGCAATCTCCGCTCGCCGGCGCGCACACCGTGGCCTGGCAACCGCCGACGGGTGGCTCCGCGCAGGTGACGACCGTGACCGGATTCACTTTGCAGCTGCCCGGAAAGATGGAGGTATCGCAATAGAGCGTGCCGTTGCAGAGGTTGCCATCTTCCTGTGCGGCGCAGTCGCCGTCGGTCTGGCACGGGCATTTGGTCCCGCCGGTCACGTTGCTGCAGACGCCGTCGGCACACGCCGCGAGGGGCCAACAGGGCTCGCCGGCGCAGGGCGTGCCGTTCGGCCGGGCGAGTGGGACGCATTGGCCGCTCAGCGGCTCGCAGGTCGGGCTGCTGCAGACCGTCGCGGTGCTCGGATCGCAGTGCACGATGGTGGAAGGATCGACGACGCAGGTCCGCAGCGCCGAGCAGATCAGCGTGCCGTTGCAACGGTCACCGTCCTCGTACGGCGCGCAGTCGGTGTCGACGTTGCACGCGCAGCGGAGCAATCCGCCGCCGCAGCTGCCGGCCGTGCAGCGGGTCTCGTCGGTGCACGGGTCGCCGTCGTCGCAGGGCGTGCCGTCGGCCTTCCCGATGCAGCCCGGACCCAGCGTGCCGGCCTCGATCAGTACGTCGGCGACGTCGGCAGCTGCGCCATCACCGATCTGGCCAGCGTCGCGTACGGGGCTCGCATCTTCCGAGCACGCGCCGGCCCACGCGCAGAGCACGAGGGCGCCGGCAGCCGCCTTCCATCGTCGCTGTCCCGACATGCCATCGCTCCTGTAAGCCCGCGACACGATTGCCTGCGACACGATTGCCTGCGACACTATTGCCTACGACAAAGCGGGTCAAGGGCATCTCGAACCGAGCGCGAAGCTCAGTCGCCTCCCACATCGTCGCGCTCGGCCGCAGGCAAGCGAAGCTCGAAGCGCGCACCGGAGAGGCTGCGCGGCCGCGCCACCCGGAC
Organism: Deltaproteobacteria bacterium; assembly: GCA_020632665.1. GTDB lineage: Bacteria > Myxococcota_A > UBA9042 > UBA9042 > UBA9042 > JACKFC01. The sequence goes on along the minus strand of JACKFC010000001.1, from coordinate 261,333 downwards.
GCTGCCCTCGTGCGCTCGCACCGTCTCGCGGACCACGGCCAGGCCGACGCCGGTTCCGCGCTCCTTGGTGCTGAAGAAGGGCTCGAAGAGGCGATCCGCGGTGCCCTCTTCGATGCCGGCACCGTCGTCTTCGATCGCCACGACGATCTGCCCGCTTTCTGGCTCGGGCAGCACCTCGACCCGGATGTCACCACCTTCGGGCATCGCCTCCCAGGCGTTGCGCAGCAGGTTCCACAGCGCCTGCCGCAGCGAGTGCTCGTCGGCGAGGGCCTCGCAGCCGGGGACGGCGTCGATCCGGACCTTGGCGCCGCGCTGCTGCAGCTCGGCGGCGGCGAAGTCGACGACGCGGCCGACCAGCTCGCCCAAATCGAGCCGGGCGCTGCCTTGCGGCGAGGGCCGGGCGCGCTCCAGGTAGCGTTCGGTGACCTCACGCAGCCGCTCGACCTCGGCGCCGATCGCGTCGAGCAGCTCGCGTGCTTCGGTGCCTTCGCCGGTGGCGACGCCGGCCGCCTCGAGCTCGTCGCCCAGCAGCTCGGCGTTGAGCCCGATGCTGCTCAGTGGGTTGCGGACCTCGTGGGCCATCCGGGCGGCGAGCTGGCCGAGGGTGGCGAGCCGCTCGGAGCGGGCCAACTCCTCGCGGGCGGTCGAGATCTGCTGTTCGCGGGCGAGCAGCGCGTCCGCCATCCGGTTGGTCTCTTCGGCGAGGGTGCGGATCTCGGTCGCGCCGCGCAGCTCGGCCCGGGCGTGGCGATCGCCACCGGCGAAGCGGCGCACCACCTCGGCGAGCTGCCCCATCGGCCGCAGCGTCGCCAGCATCGTCAGCAGGACCAGCACGCTGACGGCGAGCGCCGCCGCCGAGCTCACCACGACCACGACCACCAGGCGCTGTTCGGAGCGCTCCGCGGTGGCGAAGCGTTCCTGCAAGGTCGCCTCGAAGAGCGCCTCGGCGCGGCCGATCGCGGTGTGGACCCTTCGCACGACCCGACGGCATTCGACCACGAGGCGGCTGGCGTCGCGGTAGCGCTTCTCGGCGACGGCGCGTGAGAGGCCGCCGATCAAGCGTTGGAAGGCCTCGTCGTCCTGCGTCGGCGTGCCCTGGCCGGGGAGCATGGCGAGCAGCTCGGCGTTGGCGCCGATGCGCCGCGCGGCCTCCTTCGAGGTGCGGATCGCGACCAAGGTGCTGCCGATCGCGGGCAGCGGCTCGGGCGCGGGGACCAGGGCGCGGGCCAGCCGCGGCGGCCGGTCGACCGCCTGCATCTGGCCGATCTGCGCCAAGATCCGATCCAAGCGCTCATAGGGCCGCGCGCTCGGCGCAAATCGCGCCACCCAATCGAGATCGTGCGGCGCGGCGCGGGCCAGGGCCTCGTCGAAGCCGCGCAGCTCCAAACCGTTGTCGCGCAGGGTGCCGAGCAGCGGCAGCGCCCGCTTGCGCAGCAGGTTCAGCTCGTGCCGCAGGCTGGTCACCGCGGCGACGCCATAGAGCGCGGCGGCGCCGAAACAGACGACCATGAGGGCAAAGCCGAGGAAGATTCGGGTCGAGAGGGAGAGCCGCATCGCCCGCCGAGTCAAACCCAGAGCCGCGCTCGCTGCAACGCACTCCGAGCGGCAAGCGAGTCGGCGGGTGGAAATAACCTCGGCGCGCCAGCGTTGCAGGGCAGGGGGGCAAGCCCCGCTGTGCGCTCCCCCACGAACGTGACGCCTGTGCAGATGCTGCACCGACCCTGCACCGACCCTGACCGAGGAGACCCCGATGACGACCCTGCACCTCGCCCGAACCTCCGACCCGCGCCGCGCGTTGGCCCGCGCGCTGGTTGGTCCCGCCCTCGCCGCCGCCGCCGCCGCCGGCACCCTCGCCGCGCCCGTGCCGGCCCGCGCCAACGCCGCCGCCGTGGTCAACCCGAACGCGTTCTCCGACGTCGCCGAGAAGGCGGTGCGCTCGGTGGTCAACGTCGCGACGCGGGTTCAGGTCCAGCCGCGCGGCTTCGAGCGCTACCTCCCGGGCCGCCGTGGGCAGGGTGGAATGGCGCCCGGCAGCCTCGGCTCGGGCGTGATCGTCAGCAAAGAGGGCCTGGTGCTGACCAACAACCACGTCGTCGCACAGGGCGGCGATATCGAGCTGACGCTGCACGACGGGCGCAAGCTCTCGGCCACGCTGGTCGGCCGCGATCCGCAGAGCGACGTCGCGGTGCTGCGGATCGACAAGGTCCCCGGCGACCTCGAGCCGATGGCCTTCGCCGACAGCGACAAGGTCCGCCTCGGCGAGATCGTCATGGCCATCGGCAGCCCCTTCGGCCTCGCGCAGACCGTGACCCTCGGCATCATCTCGGCCAAGGGCCGCACCAACGTCGGCATCGTCGACTACGAGGACTTCATCCAGACCGACGCCAGCATCAACCCCGGCAATTCCGGCGGCGCGCTGATCAACGCCCGCGGCGAGCTGGTCGGCATCAACACCGCGATCGCCTCGCGCTCTGGCGGTTCGCAGGGCATCGGCTTCGCGATCCCAGCAAAGATGGCGCAGCGGGTGATGCAGAGCCTGGTCGACACCGGCACGGTCGAGCGCGGCTGGCTCGGCGTGATGATCCAGGACCTCGACCCGCGCCTGGCCGAGCATTTCGGCCTGCGCGACCCGCGCGGCGTGCTGGTCGCCGACGTCGAGCCGAGCAGCCCCGCGGCGCAGGGCGGCGTGCGGCGCGGCGACGTGATCCTCGCGGTCGACGGCAACCCGGTGGCCGATACCGCGAAGCTGCGCAACCGGATCGCCGGCCTGCAGCCCGGCGCGGAGCCGCAGCTCGAGCTCTGGCGTGACGGCAAGGCGCGGCGGCTGAAGGTCAAGCTCGGCAAGGCGAAGAGCAAAGCGGTGGCCGGACCCGGCCGTGGTGCGGAGGCGCAGGCCGAGGCCGCGTCGGATATCGGCCGCTGGGGGCTCCGCCTCGGCGCGCTCGACGACGCGCTGCGGCAGCGCCTGCGCCTGCCGCAGCAGGCCGCGGGGACCGTGATCCTCGACGTCGACTCAGGCTCGCCGGCCGACGCCGCGGGTCTGCGCCCCGGCGATCTGGTGGTCGCCGCCGGCCAGCGGGAGATCTCTGCGCCCGACGACCTGATCGGGGTGCTGACCGGAAAGCGCGTCCCGCGCTCGGTGGCGTTGTTGGTGATCCGGGGCGGCGCGCGGCGCTGGGTGGTCTTGCGCCGGTAGCGGCACGCTCCAAACCGCTTTGGAGTGGCGGCAAGGCCAGCGATCCGATAGAGTTGGGGCGCTCACGCGATATCCCACACTTCCGCTCGGACACCGCCATGCTCGCAAGAACGCCAAGTTCCCTCGTCCTCTGCACGCTCTCGCTCCTGCTCGGCACCAGCGCGGCGGGCTGCGGCAGCGAAGGCGAAGGTAGTGCCAACGCGTCTGCCGACACTTCGGACGCCACCGGCGCCGCGGGCTCGGACGTGGCCGGCATCGACGTCAGCCAAGGCAACGGCGGCGGCGACGGGATCGCCGCCGGCTCCGACACGGCCACCACGGCCTGCAGCAGCGACGCCGACTGCAAGGCGCCGGCCAAGGTCTGCGATGCGAGCAGCGGCACCTGCGTCGCCTGCAACGTCGCGTTGGACTGCGCCCCAGACGGCGTCGCCACGGCCTGGCGCTGCGTCGACCACGCCTGCAAGCCGCGGACGGCCTGCGCCTCGGACAAGGTCTGCATCGAGAGTGACCGGGTCTGCGACAAGGCCGCGGGCTTCTGCGTCGATTGCCTCGGCGACGCCGAATGTCCGTCCGGCAAGACGTGCAAGGCCAGGACATGCGTCGAACCCGGGCAGAGCTGCACTTCGAGCAAGGATTGCGCCGGGTTGGATCAGGTCTGCGACAAGAAGCTCGGGACCTGCGTCGATTGTGCCGGCGACGACGACTGCATCGCCGGGGAGCATTGCGCCGAGTCGATCTGCGTCAGCGACGCCTGCGCCGCGGGGAGCAGCAGCTGCAAGGACGCCGGGACGCTGCGGGTCTGCAAGGACGTCCGCACCGGCTGGAGCGAGCAGAGCTGCCCGAGCGAGACCACCTGCACAGACGGCGTGTGCAAAGCCCAGGTCTGCACGCCGAGCAAGGCCTTCTGCGACGGCAGCAAGTCGATGATCTGCGACGCCGCCGGCCTCGGCGCAGCCCTGCAAGTCGATTGCGCCGGGCTCTCTCCCGGCGGCAAGCCGCAGTCCTGCGTCGGCGGCAGCTGCGTCGTCGCCGAGTGCGCGCCCGGCGCGACCCAATGTAGCAGCGAGACCGAGTTGGCGACCTGCACCAGCGAGGGCAAGGGCTGGCAATCCGCGCCCTGCCCGAAGGCGACCCCTCATTGTGTCAGCGGCGCCTGCGTGAGCTGCAAACCCGGCACGACGTATTGCGCTCCTGCGGCCGGCGGCGGTGCGGCAGTCATCCTGCTCTGCAACGCCAAAGGCACCGACGGGGAGGTGGAAAAGACCTGCGCTGGCGGCGAGGTCTGCATCGATGGGGCCTGCGCGACGGCACCGAAGACCTGCACGCCGGGTGAAGCGAAGTGCGACGGCGCCAAGCTCTCGGTCTGCGGTACGGACGGCAAGGCGTGGATCGAGACGCTGTGCAAGAGCGACAAGGCCTGCACGACGTCGAGCTGCGACGCCGGCCTCGGCGGCTGCGCGTTGGCGGCTGCGAAGTGCGATGACGGCGACGCGTGCACCGACGACATTTGCGGCGAGCCGGGCGGTTGCGCGCACACGCCGAATACCGCCGCTTGCGACGACGGGAATGCCTGCACTGGCGGCGACGCCTGTGACGCCGGCAGCTGCAAGGGCGGCAATGCGGTCGATTGCGACGACAAGCAGCCGTGCACGCAGGACGCTTGCGAGAAGGTGAAGGGCTGTACCCACACCGCGCTCGCCGACGGTGCCGCCTGCGACGACGGGGATGCCTGCAGCAGCGGCGATGCCTGCAAGGCCGGCGTCTGCACCGGTGGCGCGAGCGGTGGGTGGCAGAAGATGTTTGGTGGGACACAGTCGGAACTCGCACATGCGTTGTTGCCGGCGCCGGATGGAGGCGTCTACATGGTCGCATCAACCCAGTCCTACGACCTGCCGGGAGGGGCACAGACCAACGGGGCCGGCGATTGTTGGGTCGCGCGTCTTGACGCCGGGGGCAAGCTGCTGTGGTCCAAGACATTCGGCGGGACCGATCATGAGACGTGTAGTGCGGCCGTCGTGCTGAGTTCTGGGCAACTGGCGCTGGCAGGCAGCACGAAGTCCCAGGATCTGCCAGGAGGCCTCGCCGCGAAGAACCAATACTACGATTGGCTGATCGTGATAGTGAATGCGGACGGTACGTTGTCCACCCTGAAGATCATTGGCGGTGATGACTTGGAGCAGGCCGATGGTGCCATCGCCGTGACCGACGGGATGGTGTTCGTTGGCACCACGAAGTCTGCGACTGGGTTGCCCGGTGGCGCTGCGAAGGTCGGATCCCAGGATATGGCCCTCGTGCGGACAGACGGTTCTGGAAATCTCGTCTGGCTGCGGACATACGGCGTGAAGTCCGGATCCGCCCACCTGGTCGACGTGACGCGACGGCCAGCCGGTGGTTTCGCCGCAGTTGGCACAGCGAAGTGGAGCGCGATGCCTCTCGGTGGTCCATCCCTTGCTACGTCAGCTCATGATGCAGTGCTGATCTTCACCGACGACAGCGGCAAGTTGACCGGCAATTTCAAGTTCGGCGGCGCCGGCATAGACTCGGCTCGTGCAATCGCCCCCAAGCCGGACGGCGGATATGTCTTGGCCGGCGAGACCATGGGACTCTCTGGCGCCACGTCGCAGCCAAGCAGCGCTCTCCTTATCTCGGTGGACGAGTACGGCAATAGCCAATGGGAAAAAGTGCTCGGTGGAACTGGCGGCGCCTACATTTCGGACGTTCTTGTCCAAGCGACCGGCAGTGTCACGTACGTGGGCCACACGTCTTCGCCAGGGCTGCCCGGCGGTGCCACGGGACTTGGGAGCTCTGATGTTTGGCTCGGACGTGTGGACGCGACCGGCACGCTCGGCTCCACCGGCTGGAACCGCCTCTACGGCGGAAGCAAATCCGACTATGCTGCGGCCGTGGTCGAGTCGAAGGCCGGCGGCTTCTGGGTCCTGGGCACAAGCGACTCGACCGACAACGCCTCCGGCGTCCAGCCAAAGGGCGGGTCAGACATCCTCCTCCTCAAGACCGACGCCAACGGCAACACCACCTGCACCACCACGCCCTGAACCCAAGCTGCGCACGCGGTTGACCCTTGCCCGACGCGCGATTAGAGTCCGCCGTCCCGCGGCCGGGCCCCCCTTGCGCCTGGCCGGTTCGACCGGAGCCGACGCATGTTGGAGATCTTTCGTAACCAGACGCGATCCATCGCGATCTACATCATCTTGGGCGTCATCATCCTGGCGTTCATCCTGACCTTCAACACGCAGGGTCCGGTCGGTGGCAATCCCAACGCCCCGACCACCGACGTGCTGGTCGAAGTCGCCGGGACGCCGATCGACAGCCGGGATCTCGCGCTCGCGACGATCTTCTCGGCCGATGCGCCGAATCCGGGCATGGGCGGCTTCGAGAAGCTGCAGGCCGAGCAGCGCTACGAAGGCACGCGCATGCTGTGGAGCGGCGTCTCGCCCGAGATCGCCGACGTGACGCCCTTCGACGGGGCAGTCCCGGCGGTGAAGAAAGAGAAGGTGATGGTCGAGCTCATCGAGTCCGTCCTCGCCGCCAAGGCCGCCGAGCAGATGGGCCTGGGCTTCTCCGACGAGGAGATCTCGACCCGCGTCGCGCGCCTGGAGAAGGTCTTCGGCACCAGCTTCAAGGACGAGCAGGGCCGCTTCGACCCGAAGAAGTACGACGTCTTCGTCCGCTACCAGCTCGGCACCAGCAAGGCCGCGCTCGAGGCCTTCCTGGCCCGCGAGATCTTGCGCGACAAGTTGATGATGGCGACCACCGCCGGCGTCACCGTCAGCGACGCCGAGCTGGCCGCCGTCGAGGCTGCCGAGAACGATCGCCCCCGCCTCGAGGTCGTCGCGATCGACGCCCGCGCGGCGAAGAACGCCGTGCAGGTCAGCGACGAGGACGCCACCGCCTACGCCGCGAAGAACGCCGACAAGATCAAGGCCGCCTACGAGGCCGCCGGCGAGAAATACGTCAAGCCGGCGAAATGGACCGTCCGCGGCATCCTGGTCAAGGCGACCCAGAAAGAGGGCGCCGATGAGAGCAAGAAGGCCGAGATCGACGCCGAGTGGGCGAGCAAGAAGACCGCCGCGGACGCCATCCGCGCCGAGCTCGACAAGGCCTGGAGCGGCGAAGTCGCGATCGACGTCGCCACCGGTGACGGCGGCTCCGAGAGCAAGAAGGCGACCGCGATCGAGGACGTCGCGGCCCGCAACAAAGCGCTGCTCACCTACTTCAGCGGCAAGGCCAGCGAGAAGAGCGAGCACGATCTGACCAAGGAGGTCGGTGGCCGCTTCCTCGATCCGAAGTCGAAGGACGCGCTCGGCCGTTCGCCGATGGGCCCGGCGGTCGCCGCCGCGGTCGAGGGTGCCGCCGTCGGGGCGCTGATCGGTCCGGTCGAGGGCGCCCACGGTTGGTGGGTCCTCGCCGTCGAGAAGAAGGACGAGGCCAACACCACGCCGCTCGAGACGGCGCAGACCGAGATCGCCAAGGGCCTGCTCGCCGAGGAGCGCGCTTCCGAGCAACTCGACGCGATCGCCAAGGGCGTGCTCGAGGCCGCGCAGGCCGGCAAGGACAAGACCCTCGCCGAGGCCGTCAAGGGCTGGAACAAGGCCCACGGCGGCAAGGAAGACGGTCCGCTCACCGCGATGACCTCCGGCATGGTCGGCGAGGCCCCGTCGGCGCAGCTGACCAAGGGCTTCCAGGCCGCGCTCGGCCTGCCGCCGCGTGAGGGCGCGCAGGACGAGGTCCCCGGCGTCGGCAAGGTCCCGGCGATGGTCAAGGCCGCGTGGAAGCTCACCACCGAGTCGCCGGTCGCCGGCGAGGTCTTCGGCAGCGAGGACGGCAAGACCCGCTACGTCGCGCGCCTTGCGCCGCCCGCCGAGAAGTCGGACGAGGAGAAGAAGGCCGCCGGCGACGCGAAGAAGAGCCTGCGCAAGACGCTGCTCCGCATGAAGCGGGCCGAGACCTGGCGCGCCGTGGTCAAGCAGATGATGCAGAAGGCCGAGGCCGCCGGTGAAATCGACCGCTCCGACGCCTGGTCGCAGGTCGTCGAGGCCGAGCGCACCCGTCAGGCGGACGCCGAGAAGCGCGCCGCGGCGAACAAGCCGGCGAACCCGATCTCGATCACCTCCGGTGGCCAGCCGATCCAGCTCGACCTGGGCAAGGGCGGCGCCGTCCCGGCCGCTCCCGAGGCGCCGGCTGCCCCCGAGGCTCCGGCTGCGCCCGAGGCTCCGGCCGCGCCCGAGGCTCCGGCCGCTCCCGAGGCTCCGGCCGCGCCGGCCGAGAAGCCCGCCGAGTAGCGGCCCGCGCGCCCATGGCGACCGACGCGCCGGCCTTCGACTTCGCCGAGCGCGTCCGCAGCGCGCCCGAGACTCCCGGCGTCTACCTGATGCGCGACCGCAAGGGGCGCATCATCTATATCGGCAAGGCGCGCAACCTCCGCGCCCGGCTGCGGCAATACCTGCACCAACAGGACGAGCGCTTCTTCGTCCACCTGCTCCGCGAGCTGCTCGGCGGCATCGAGTTGGTGCTGACGCAATCCGACAAGGAAGCGCTGCTGGTCGAGAACGAGCTGGTGAAGCGGCACCAGCCCGAATTCAACGTCAAGCTGCGCGACGACAAGAACTTCATCCACCTGCGGCTGGGCAGCGAGCACGCCTGGCCGCGGCTCGAGGTGGTGCGCCGGCCGAAGGACGACGGCGCCCGCTATTTCGGCCCCTACGCCTCGGCGTCCGCCGCCCGGGCGACGCTGCGCCGCGTCAACGGCTTCTTCGGCTTGCGTTCGTGCCGTGACACCGTCTTCAAGAACCGCAGCCGGCCATGCCTGGAGTACCAGATCGGCCGCTGCCCCGGCATGTGCGTGCTGCCCGTCGATCGCGCTGGCTACGACGAGAGCCTGCAGCAGACCGCGCTCTTCCTCTCCGGCCGCGGCGGCGAGCTGGCGGACGGCTTGCGGGCGAAGATGCTGGCGGCGGCCGAGGCCGAGGAATTCGAGCAGGCGGCGCGCCTGCGCGACCAATGGCAGGCGATCGAGAAGAGCTTGGAACGCCAACGCGTCGCCTTCGTCGAGGAGGACCGCGACATCGACGTCTTCGGCCTACACCGCGAGGGCGGCCGGGTCGCGTTCGCCGTGCTGCGGCTCGAGCGAGGCCACCTGATCGGCGCGGAGACCTTCACCCAGAGCGGCGCCGAATTCCCCGACGACGAGGCGTTGAGCGAGCTCATCGTGCGCTTCTACGACCGCGGCGCGCAGGTTCCGGACGTCTTGCTCCTACCGATCGCCCTCGACGACGACGAGACGCTGCAGAGCTGGCTGCACGACCTCCGGCAGGAGCGCGGCGGCCCACGGCGTCGGCCGCAGCTGCAGCAGCCGCAGCGCGGCGACCGCGTCCGCCTGCTCGAGATGGCGCAGGAGAATGCACGCCAGGCCTTCGACGACCAGCTCCGCGGCAGCGATCGCGCCCTCGCCACCCTCGAGGGCCTGCGCCGCAAGCTGGAGCTCTCGCGCCTACCGCGCCGCATCGAGTGCTTCGACAACAGCAATATCCAGGGCACCGACCCGGTCGCCGGCATGGTCGTCTTCCGCGACGGCGAGCCCGAGAAGGCCTCCTACCGGCGCTTCCGCATCCGCGGCATGGACGGCGCCGCCGACGATTTCGCGACGATGTACCAGGTCCTGGTCCGCCGCTTCGAGCGGGCCCAACGCGACGGCACCGAGCTCCCCGACCTCGTGGTGGTCGACGGCGGCCCCGGCCAGCTCCGCATGGCAGTCGCCGCCCTGCACGACCTGGGCGTGCACGACGTCGACATCGTCGGCCTCGCCAAGGCCCGCACGCAAGAAAGCGACGACGCCGGCTCGAGCCGCCGCACGCCCGAGCGCGTCTACAAACCGAACCAGCAGCACCCCCTCATCCTCCCGCAACAAAGCGACGAGGTCCTGCTCCTCACCCACCTCCGCGACGAGGCCCACCGCTTCGCCATCACCTTCCACCGCGAGCGCCGAGGCAAACGAACCCTCGCCTCCGCTCTCGACGGCATCCCAGGAGTCGGCAAAGCCCGAAAAGCCGCCCTCCTCCAAACCTTCGGCTCGGTCCGCGCCCTCCGCAAGGCCACCCCAGAAGCCATCGCCGCCGTCCCAGGCATCGGCCCCGCGCTCGCCGCCCAAATCCAAGAAGCCCTCGGCAGAGCCTGACCCCACAGGCACCCGGCTCCGGTCGCCGCTTCGCGGCTTCTCAAAAATCCGCTCGTTTTCCTGGGGTTTGTCACCCCAGGCTACTGCCCTTCGCCGCTTCGCGGCTCTACAGCACAGCGTCGGAAGCGGCGTCAGCAGCGGCGTCAGCAGCGGCGCCAGCAGCGTCGGAAGCGGCGTCAGGTCAGCAGCTGCGGCAGCTGCGGCAGCTGCGGCAGCGGCAGCGGCAGCGGCAGCGGCAGCAGCGGCAGCGGCAGCAGCGGCAGCAGCGGCAGCGGCAGCAGCGGCAGCTGCGGCAGCGGCAGCGGCAGCAGCGGCAGCCGCGGCAGCAGCAGCGGCGGCAGCGGCAGCAGCAGCGGCGCCAACAAAGGCGAAGCCCCTCCCCAACCTCACCCCACCCCGCCGCAAAGGCCAAAGCCGAAGCGAAGCGAAGGCGAAGTGCCAAGGCGGCGCAGCCCACCCCGTCCTACCTCGCCGGCCAATGCGGGGGATGCCCGAAGGGGGTGCGCAAGCCCCCCCTTCGGACGGGGGAGTTCCAAAGAGGGGCCCACCCCTCTTTGATCCCCCACGCCTGAAAAGGCGAACCCAGCACGAAAAAACAAAACCACCCGCGAGGCGAACAAACCCGCAAAAACGCAACGGGGGCCCCCGAAAGGGCCCCCGCGCGTAGAAGCGAGCTAGGTCGCCGAGTTCTTACTCGGTCTCCTGGTCACGGAAGATAGCCGGAGCACCAACCGCGTTGCACTCGGCCTTACGAGCATTCGGGTCACCCGTACCGACGATCTCGAACGTCGAGAAGATCGTATCGCAGTCGAGGTCGGCGTTCGCGGTCGCGGTGTACTTCGCGGTCGAGAGCGTGCCGGCGCTGTTGTAGGTGTACTGGAAGTAGTGCTCGTCGGTGATCGAGAACTTCAGGGCCGACCAGCTCTTGCTGTTCCAGGACGAGGGCGACGGATCGCAGCGGTCGTCGCCGTTGCCGTCGATGTTGCAGCAGCCCGAGCCGACCGGCGTGGTGCCGACGAAGGCGGGGAACTGGCAGTCGACCTTGGTCATCGTGCCCTGCTGGGTACGCGGCGTGGTGTAGTACGCGGCCGAGCCCTTCTTGATGATGTCGAGCATCTCGTTGGCCTCAGCCGTCTTCGCCGAACGCATGTACTTGGTGAACTGCGGCACGGCGACGACCGCGAGGATGGCGATGATGGCGACGACGATCATCAGCTCGATGAGCGTGAAGCCCTTGTTGTCACGGATGGACTTGAACATGGAATCCCCCTGGGTGGTTGGCAGGCACGACGCGTGCCCCTCTCTGTGGACCCGGCGCGTCGTGCGAGGCGGCCGGTGCCTCTCGGCACGAAACCTATGTGCAGATCCGGTGCCAACCGCCGCGAGAAATCTACAACAAGACGAAATGGAGTAGGTTTTGTCTGGATAACGAAGCGGAAGCCGCGCGCGTCGATGACGAAATGTGTCGGCGTGTACGGACAGCGCTGACGAAAATTGTCAGCGCTGACGTGAGGCGTCAGTTCGTGTCGCTACGGCCAGCGATCGCCCATGCAGATGCCGACCGCGCGTGCCGTCTGGACCAGCTGTCCGTCGGCTTCGACGAGGTGTTGCTTGCCGATCGCCTCGGCCAGCGGGACCGACCCGATCTCGATCCCTTGCAGCGCGACCATACGATTCCACTTGCCGGCGGCGGCCAGCTGGGCCGCGTGGGCGCCGAAGCGCATGGAGATGATGCGGTCGTAGGCGCCCGGCGAGCCGCCGCGCTGCAGGTGGCCGAGGACCGTGGTCCGCACCTCCGGGACCCCGCGGCGACGGTCCCAGCCCTCGGAGAACGCCGCCTCGAGGGCCGCCTGCAGCTGGTGACCCGCGCCGCCGAAGCGGGCGACGGTGCCGACGCCCGCGGCCTGTACGTAGCTCTTGTCGCCGCCGGCCGAGAACGCCCCCTCGGCCACCACGATCAGCGTGTAGTTGCGCTGCTCCTCCGCCCAGCGGGAGCGAATTCGCTCGAGCACCACGTCGGTGCGGTACGGGATCTCCGGGATCAAGATGCAATGCGCCCCGGCGGCGAGGCCCGACGCGATCGCGATCCAGCCCGCGTCGCGGCCCATGACCTCGAGGATCATCACGCGGTCGTGGCTCTCGGCGGTCGTCTTGAGCTTGTCGAGCGCCTCCATCGCCGTGGTCACCGCCGAATAGAAGCCGAAGGTGTTGTCGGTGGCGGAGAGGTCGTTGTCGATGGTCTTGGGCACGCCGATGATCGGCACGCCCTTCTTGCTGAGCTCGTGGGCGATGGCGAGCGAGCCGTCGCCGCCGATGGTGATCAGCCCCTCGAGGCCGAGCCGCCGCACCGCGCGGACCACGTCGTCCGAGCAATCGGTCTCGACCACGCTGCCGTCGGGCTGCTCGGTGCGGTAGCGGAAGGGGTTGCCGCGGTTGGTGGTGCCGAGCACCGTGCCGCCTTCGCGGTGGATGCCGCGCGTCTCCGCCGGCCCGAGCTTGCGAACCGTGCCGCCGGCGATCAGGCCCTCGAAGCCGTCTTCGATGCCGAGGACCTCGATGCCTTCGTGCGCGGCGGCGCGGACGACCGACCAGATCACCGCGTTCAGCCCCGGGCAATCGCCTCCGCCGGTCAACAAACCGATCGTCTTGGCCATCTTCGTCTCCGTGGTCCGCGCCCGGCCGGACCGGGTGAGTTTCTTTGCGCTCGGGCCTGCGCTGCTATCGTCGAGGTCGCGCCCGGGCGGCGCGGAGGATGGCGCACATGCAGGTCCACGACAATCGAGACGACAACCGAACCACGGGCTCCATCGGCCGCACCCTGCGCCGCGCCGGCCTCGCCATGCTCGGCCTCGGGATGCTGGGTTGCTCGGCGCCGACCGCCGGGATGTGGCAGGGCACGGCCGATATCGGGCCGATCGACGCCTTCCCGCTGGTCGTGATGCTGCCGGCCGAGGCGCCCGACGACCACCGCGTCGAGGGCGAGGTCGAGCTCCGCCTCGCCTCCGGGCCGCAGCGCTACACGATCTGCTCGGGCCGCGCGCGGAACGGCAACCTCGAGTTCGAGATCGACTGGAGCAACCGCAGCTGCAAGACCAAGGACGGCGCCAAGGCCGACCGCCGCGTCTTCCGCGGCCGCGTCGGCGAAGGCGTCATCGCGGGGGCGATCTGGAAGGGCACCGAGCAGGTCGGCTTCTTCCGTGCCTACCGCCCCTCCGAAGGCTAGATCGCCCGCGCGAAAGGCCGGTAGACGGGCGATCCGCCCGACCCGTCGGCGAGCGTCTTGGCGGCCTGGTCGGCCAGCGCAGAGTGCCGGTCCCACATCGTTGTCCAGCGCCGAGCGCCAGTCCCACTTCCTTGTCCAGCGCCGAGCGCCGTCTCGGCATGTTCCCGTGCGCTGTGCAGACTCTCTCCCCGGTATCCGGGGAGAGATGCCGGAGGCAGAGAGGGGCCGTATCCGCAATGCGACGATGCGCCTTCGGTTGTCCCAAGCCCGGCGTCGATTCGGCATGGTTCCTTGCGCAGTGCTCGTCGGTAGCGCTCGCTGCACGGACCTCGAGTGGTGCGCCTGCGGTGCGCAATCCTTCGTCGCCCCTCTCTGGGCCTCCGGCCCATCTCTCCCCGCAAGGCGGGGAGAGAGGACGATTCGCGGTCGGTCGCCCCGCGCTGGGCCTGGGGCCCCGCTCCCCGGCCCGGCGGGGAGAAAGGATGCGAGCGAAGCCGTCGTCGATCCCGAACCGCGACGATGCTCGGGGACAGCCACACCCCAGGGTCGGACCCTAGATGGCGCGTTGACCCGCGGTGTTCAGCGTCGGTTGGCCAGCGAGCGTCTTGCCGGCCTCGTCGGCCAGCGCAGCCGCCTTGAGCTGCTCGAGCGTCACCGTCCCCACGAAATAGAGGCCGCCGAGCTCCTGCAAGTTCGCGATCGGCTGTGCCGCGACGATGCTCTTCGCCGCGCGGACGTCGATCCCCGCGCCGATATCGAGCTCCTCGAGCGTGGCGTGGTTGACGTAGTCGAGCACCCGGATCGCCTCGGTCGGATCGAAGTTCACGCCTTCGATGACCTGCGCCGATGCGGCACCCGGCGCGGATGGCGGCGTCAGGGTCGCGACCGCCGAGCTCGGCGACATCGGGTCGTCCGTCGGCCCAGCGAGCTCGACGCAGCCGAGAGAACACAACGCCGCGCAATGCGCAGCGAGCAACGCCATCATCGGCGCGCGCAGAAAGCATTTCATGCCCACACTCCAGAGCACGACGCGGACGCCACGCCGCAGCGCGGTGGGGGCGTCGTCAGCGATGCCGTGGATTCACAGTTCGCGCCGGGGCTGCACAGCTGCAGAGGCGGCGCGGTCGTCGAGGGGCAAGATCCGCCACGGACCTCGACGAAGGGCGCGCTTTCTAGAAGATGCCGTGGCTGCGGTCAAGAGGCCCGATCGGCATATCGGCATCGGCACGCCGGTTTGGTCCCGATGCCGGCGGCTGGCGTCGTCTCTGCGATCCCAGCCACGTGCTCACGGGGCGTGAACCCAGCCCTTGATGTCGACCTGGCGCAGCTCGATCTCGGCGGCGAAGGAGATGCTGTCCAGGATTCCGGTGCCGAAGCCGTCGATGTCGGGGATGAGGAGCAACTCCAGAAATTCGAGGAACCCGTCGCGACCTCCAGCGAACCGTGCGGCAATGTCGTCTGGCATATTCCTCGCCACATCTTTCGTTTCGTGTTCTTCGCCATCGTTGCCTCCCTGGTCACAGGTCGGCAAGCTGGGGTCGGTGGGATCGAAGGTCAAGCCCGGGAGGCCGTGATGCGATCGAGGGGATCCCTCAGGGCAGGATGACCACCCAATTCCCTCGCGAACAAGCGTGATTATGTTGTTGTATTTGCTACTTTGAGTTGCGAACGCAGCGCGTGAACTGTACGGGCAAGTCTCCACCAGGTGTCTTCTTGAAGTCGCCCGCTTCACTCACGCCGCCTGAATTGGTCACTATCTTGTTGCTGGGGCCCAGCAGGGTTGCGACTACACGATAGGTGAAGTTGGAGTTGCTCTTGTTGCCCTTTGTCGTTGTCCACGTCGAGGTCGCGAGTCCGTCCTTCGACCCTTCGCTCAGTGCAGTGGCATCGAAGTAGCCAGATCCTGGAGAATTGCCAAACAAACTGTAGAGTTCCCGGAAGTCCGGTAGCCGCCATCCCCCGCCAGCGACCTTCATCGAGCTGCACCAGCCTTGCGCCGCCATGTAGGTCAATGGGCCCGCCGAGTTGGCCTGTAGCCAATCACGCTTCGTCCAGCCGTCGGAAACCACCGCGTCGCCACCGCTGCCACTCACCGCAAATCGCTGTGGTTTGGCCTCAATCGTCTGTTGGGTCCTGACGCAGCGCACACTCCTATATTCAGTACTACCAATCGCACTTGCAAAGCAGCTGTTTGATTCTAACAATCCAATAGTAAACGGGCTTTTGGTGGACGGGTCGGGTTTGGAGAGCTTCGCCAACGTAGATGTCCAAAATATCAGCCACCAGTCGCCAGGCGAATAGGCTCCACCACCCCAGACGTCGAAAACGACAGGCGCATAGCACCCCTTGCTTGGCGTCGTCGCCCAATCTATCAAGGCGACAGCCTCCCACAGCGTCGGCAGCCGCCAATCCTCGAACCCCGCATGAACCAGTTCATCGCACGCCTTCACAGCGTCGTCCCACTTCTTGCTGCCCTGCACCACCCCCGGCTCCCACATCATTCCAGTCCCGCTATCCACCAGCACCTTCCCGCCGCCAATCGTCTCGACCTTCAACAACCCCGCCGTACTCTCCGGCCGCAACCCCCACACCTGCTGCACCGCGGCACAAGAGATCGCTTTGACGCCGCCCTTGTCGATCTCCACCGCCTCGTAGCCGAACGGGCAGGAAGCCACGCACTGCCCCAGCTTGCACACGCCGCCATCGACCGCAGCACAGCTCGCCCCCTCGGACCCCGCCTCATTCGTACAGCCCTTGGCCGCTACACACGCGTCGGCCGTACACGGGTTCCCATCGTCGCAGCTCTTCGCCGGTCCCGGCTTGCAGACGCCGTCCGCACAGGTGTCGCCGTCCGAACAAGCATCGCCATCTTCACAAGCGCCAGACCCCGGCACATGCGTACAGCCCTTGCTCGCCTCGCAGGCGTCCACCGTGCAGACCTTGCCGTCGTCGCAGGATTTCGCAGCGATCGCGCACGCCCCCCCTCGCACACGCCATCACCACAAGCATCACTGGTCAGGCCGCAGTCCTGTGCGATCTCCTGATCCGTCCCGTTGGCGTTGCAGACCATGACCAGCGCACCTGCACAGGCTTTCTTCCCCGGAACGCAGCTTTGCGCGACGCACGCGCCGCCGAGGCAGGTCTTGCCTTCGCCGCACGCGCTGGAGATCCAGCCGGCGCCATCGCCCTTGCACGTCAGCAGCGCGCCATCGTCGGCGCACGACGTCGCGCCCGCCGTGCACCCCGCTGGCACGCATTTGCCGCCGAGGCAGACCTGAGCCGCGCCTCCCGGCCCCGGGTTGCCGCAGTCCGCGCCGGGCGAGACCGAGAGCCCGTCATTCGCGCAGAGCTGCACGACCTCGCCCTGGCACGCCTTGCTCCCGGGACTACACAGCAGCGCCACGCAGCTCGCCTTGCCCGCCTCGACCTGACAAGCCGTCGCGCTCGCACATGGCGTCTGCTTCCATCCTGCGCCGTCGGCCGCACAGATCGCGACGCCGCCGTCCTTGCAGTCGCTGGTTCCCGGAACGCAGACCGCAGCCTGGCAGCTCTTGCCGATGCACGCCTGGCCGGTCGGGCAAGGCACCGCAGCGCCCCACACCAAGCCGCTCGCTTCGCAGGTCTGCAGTCCGGCAGTGTTGCAGCGCGTTTCGCCAGCCGAGCAGATGAGCTTCTCGCAGCCCTTCGTGGCGCAGACCTCGCTTGCCCCGCAGGCACTGGCCGTCTTGGTCAGCGCGTTGGCGTCGCAGGTCCATTGCGTCTGCGCATCGACGCAGCCCAAGCTACCCGGCTCGCAGAGCGGCGCGGCGCATTGGTTCTGCCAGCACGTCTCGCCGCTGGCGCAGTCGTCGACCGTCACGCACGAGACGCAGCTCCCCACACCTTTGTCGCAGACCTTGCCCTCCGCGGCGCATTCCTTGCTGCTGCTGCACTGCGTTGGGGTGCCATCGCAGCGCCACGCCTTGCACGTCTGGTCGCCGCCGCAATCGGCGTCGACGACGCAAGGCGCACAATATCCGAGCGCCTTGGCGCAGACGGCCCCATAGGCCACGCACGTCTTGTCGGAGGTGCAAGCAGGCCCAGCGACGCATACGCCCTCGATGCACAGCTTCGCGATGCCGGCACAATCGGCGTGCTCGACGCACGACTGCGCGGGAACGACGTCCGCCGCGGTGTCGCCGACCTCGGCGTCGCCGGTGTCCGCCGCGGCGCCATCTCCATCGCCAACGGCCGCCGCGTCAGAATCCACGCTGCTGTCTGCGCCCCCACCCGAGACGTCGGCTGTCGCTCCAGCGTCCTTCGACGCCGCGCCATCGTCCTCGCCGCAGCCGGTCAGCGCCGTCGCGAGCAAGGCCCAAGCGAGCAGCAGCCGCATGAATTGCGTGCCGTGAACCGCCGATCGAGCGCATCGGCCTCGGCGGAAATCGATTTCCGCCTCCCGTCCTTCATGCAAGGTCATGGCTCTCTCCTTCGTCTACGTTGCGCAGCGGGCTCACGTCTTGGCCCAGCAACGATAGCAGGGCCGCCGCGTCCGCCGCTAGCGACGCGACGGCGGCTTCGCTGAGTTGGCTGCGGTCGATGGCGAGCGCGAACAGCCGGGCCCGCCCGCGCTGCAGATCAGTGCCGACCAGATTGAACAGCGTCGGCGTCGGCGGCGTAGGCGGAGCACCAGCCGCGCGCGGTCCAGGTCGGTCAGCGCCGCACCGGCGGCGTTGCTGGCGATCGCCAATCGCAATGCCTGCACGTCATCGAGGTCGTTGCGAACGTGCACGAGGATCTCCGCATGGCCCAATGCCATCACGGCTGCCACGCGGCGGAAGCCGACCACGACTTAAAAGAGCTAGTCTGCCCTCGGACTGGCGCGAAGCAGGATGGGCACCTGCAAACCGACTTCGGCGATCTCCCCGGCCAGCCGGCCGACGCGAACGTGCGTGCGGCAGCACAGACTGCGGTCGGTCACGTCGATTCTGGCGAGCGATACCTGCGACGGCGGCCGCGGGCCCTCCCCGTCATCTGGCGCAGCACGCGCCGCGGCGGGACCACGTGACGACGACACGGAATCGCGAATTCGCCCTCTCCAAGAATCTCGCTGCATGCCGTACACCCCAGGTGAAGCCGTATCGACGATCAAGGACAAGAATCGGATGTTGGCGATCAAGAGAGTGTCATGTTTGACATTTCTGTCAAACTATACCATCATACCCAAGCTGCGGCGTCGTGTGCCAACGAAGGAGGGCTGAATGCTGCCGGGCTTCGACGAACGAGGGCTACTCCCGCCGGGCGACTACGAGTTGACGCTGGACGCATTGCGCGAATCCTTGCTCGTCGTCGGTCCGGGGGCTGGCTCCCCGCTGTGGGACGCATCCTGGAGGCGCCGGTTGGTGGACAACCTGGCCGTCATGGTCGAGCAGCTTTGGACCGTCGGGATCTCCGACATCTACATCGATGGCTCGTTCGCCGAAGACAAGGATCATCCGAACGATATTGATGGATACTTCGTTTGTGATCTTCAGCATCTCGCATCCGGTCGCCTTCAGCGAGAGCTCAACTTGCTGGATCCCGAGAAGTGCTGGACGTGGGACCCCTCCTCCCGACTGCCCTATCTCGGGTACGCAAAGCGCCAACTGCCGATGTGGCACCGATACCGCGTCGAAATGTACCCACACTATGGCCAATTGGCTGGAATCCGAGACAAGTTCGGGAACGAGCTCGAGTTCCCGTCGGCCTTCCGCACATCGCGTCGAGACGGCGCGCCCCGCGGCATCATCAAGATCAGGAGGACGTCATGATCCGCAACGAGTCGGAATACCGCGAGGCTGTCGCTCGCCTCGAACAAGAACAGCGCCGGCTCGAAGAGCATAGCGCGCGCCTGGCCGAAATGGGGCTGCGCGACGATGAGCGCGAGCGTGCGCTCGACCCGCTACGGTCATTTCATCTCCAACTCGAAGAGGAAGTGCAGAGCTACGAGCGTCTCAAGCGCGGCGATCTCGGCGAACTGCTCAATCTGCATGGGCTTGGCCGGACGCTCGTCGCGCTCCGCATCGCCCGTGGGCTTAGCCAGCGTGAACTCGCGGGCCTGCTGGGTGTGCACGAGTCCCAGGTCTCGCGCGACGAGCGCAACGAGTACCATGGCATCACCGTTCAGCGGGCGAGCAGGATCCTGGACGCCATCCAGGTTCGGATGCACAGCGCATTTGAGGCACCGGTGCGACCACCGGCAAGCGGCGCGCACGCGGCGCTGCAGCCCTGAACCGGGATCATGCCACGGCTGCGGTCAAGAGGCCCGATCGGCCCGCCGCGACTTGCCGCCACCATCGCTTTGGGGCACCTTCCCGCCCGGTCGCCAAACGGACCCAACGGAGGAAGACATGGCCGATATCTCGCTTTCCCGGAACCACAGCTTCGGACTCGACGACGCCAAATCGAAGCTCGAGACGCTCCTCGCCGGCTTCAAGGAGCGCAAGCCCGACTTGGTCCAGGACGTCTCGTGGGCCGGCAACACCGCCACCGCCTCGGGCAAGTTCTTCAAAGGCGCCTTCACCGTGACCGACAGCAACGTCAGCGTCGACGTCGACCTGATCGGCTTCGCCGCGAAGATGGCCAAGGGGATGGTCAAGGAGCAGCTGACCAAGCAGCTCGACCGCGAGTTCCCGGCCTGATCGTTCCGCTCCGACGCGTCGTCGGCGTCGCCTTGCTGTGCCTCGGGACCGCCGTCCCGGCCGCAGCGGCGGCGCCGACGCCGCTCGAACGGGCCCAACGCTGCTACGCCGAGGGCCTGCTCGGCTGCGTCATCGAGCAGCTGCAGGGGCGCGAGCCCGATCCGACGCAAGCGGGCGAACACCTCCGCCTGCTCGCCTTCGCCTATGCCCGGCTGGATCGCAGCACCGAGGCGCGGGCCGTCTTCGCGCGCTGGATCGCCCTCTCCCCGAACAATCGACTCGCCGCCGGCGCGGTGCCGCCGAACGTCTACGCCGCCTATAGCGCGGCGCTGCTCGACAGCGTCCGCGGCGCGCTCGACCTGCAGCCCAAGGCCGGCGCCGACGCGCTGCCGCTGCCGCCCGAGGTGACGCCGGGCGCGCTGCCGCATATCCCGCCGCCGCCGCGCTCGTCCCGCGACCACGGCTCCGACGTCGAGATCGGGATCGGCCTGGGCGGCGCCTACCAACCCGGCGGTGCGCCGCTGGTCGGGATCGACGGGCATTTCGCCGTCCTCACCGCCGAGCGGACGGCCAGCATCGGCGTCGCCCTGCGCGGCGGCCGCTTGATCGGCGCGCCCGACCCCGGCAGCGCCGCGGGGGGCGGCATCCTCGCCGGCTTCGGCGTGCGCGGCGCGTGGCGTCCACTCGAGGGCTTGCGCGCCCTGGAGCTCGCCGCCGACCTCGGTGGCGGGGTGCTGCAACGCGACGGCGACGTGGCCTCGGTGCGCGCTGCCATCGGCGCAGCGATCCGCTATGCTCCGCCGCCGGTGCGCTCCGCGAGTTGGTGTGTCGGGCTGGGTGCCCACAGCTGGCTGGGGGACGGGAGTCCGTCGACCTTCGTCGGCCTGACCGTGGCGATCGTCCTGCGGCCCGGGGCCGCGGCCAAGGAGTAGTGAGATGGCTGGCTGGCCCACCGACGAGATCGAGCAGCTCGCCCGCGCCCACGAGGCTGCCGAGCGCCTCCGCGGCGCCATCGCCCGCAGGGTCGTCGGTCAGCAGGCCGTCGTCGAGCAGATGTTGGTCGCGCTCTTCGCCGGTGGCCACGCGCTCTCGATCGGCGTGCCCGGCCTGGCCAAGACGCTGCTGATCCAGACCCTCGCCGAGGCCATGCAGCTCGGCTTCGCGCGCATCCAATTCACGCCGGACATGATGCCGGCCGACGTCACCGGCTCCGACGTGCTCGAGGAGGACCGCGGCAGCGGCCAGCGCAGCTACCGCTTCCTGCGCGGCCCGGTCTTCACCAACGTCCTGCTCGCCGACGAGCTCAACCGCACGCCGCCGAAGACCCAAGCCGCGCTGCTGCAGGCGATGGCCGAGCGGCAGGTCAGCGCCGGCGGCCGGACGATGCCGCTCGAGGCGCCGTTCTTGGTCCTCGCGACGCAGAACCCGATCGAACAGCACGGCACCTACCCGCTGCCCGAGGCGCAGCTCGACCGCTTCATGCTGGCGATCGAGGTCGACTATCCGAGTGAAGAGGACGAGGTCGAGATCGTCCGGCGCACCGCCGCTGGCAGCCACGACCCGATCGCCCCGGTCATCGACAAAGAAGAGGTGCTGGCGATCCAGCGCCTGGTCCGCGAGCTGCCGGTCGCCGACCACGTCGTGCGCTACGCCGTGCGCTTGGTCCGCGCTTCGCGCCCGGCCGACGCCAGCTGCCCGGCGGCGCTGCAGAACCTGATCGCGTTCGGCGCTTCGCCGCGTGCCTCGCAGTGGTTGGTCGCGGGGGCGCGGGCCCGCGCCGTCCTGCTCGGCAAGAAGGCACCCGAGCGCGAGGACGTCGACGCGCTGGCCGTGCCGGTCCTCGCCCATCGCCTGGTGCCGAGCTTCCGCGCCGAGGCCGAGGGGCGTTCGGCGGCCGATTTGGTCCGTTCGCTGGTGCGCGAGCTCGCCGTCCATGCTTGAACCCGCCGCCGCGCTGCGCGTGGAGGCCGGCGAAGTCGTCCGCCGCGCCGGCGCGACCGGCTTGCCGACCGGCCGCCCGCAACACGGCGCCGCAGGTGGGCTGCACGTCGGCCGGCGTCGCGGCGGGGGCATCGAATTCGCCGAGCACCGCGACTACGCCCCCGGCGACGACCTGCGTCACCTCGATTGGCGCGCCTACGCCCGCCGCGACCGCTTGTTGGTCAAGCGCTTCGAGGCCGAGGTGCATACCGACGTCTGGCTGGTGCTCGACGGGTCGGCCTCGATGGCGCTGGTCGAGCCCGCCGTATCGGGCGGTGAGCCGGTCGACAAATTGCACCGCTTCCGCGTCCTGGCGCTGGCGATCGGCCTGGCGACCGTGGCGGGCGGCGACGCGATCGGTCTCGACGTCCCGGCCGCCGACGGCCCCGCGACCTCGTTGCCACCGCGCGGCGGCAGCGCCGCGACCCGGACCCTGGGCGACGCCTTGCTGCAGGTCCGCGGCGCCGGCGAGCCGGGGCTGCCGAGCTGGCGGCCGCGCGGACGCGGCGCCGTCCTCGCCCTCACCGACGGCCTCGCGCCTGCGGATGCCGTCGTCGCGCCGCTCGCCGCCGCCCGTCGCGCAGGTGCCGAGGTCACGCTGGTGCACGGGCTGCACCCGCGCGAGATCGCGTTCGACTTCGAGTCGGTGATGACGCTGCGCTGCGAGGAGACCGGCGACGAGCGGATCTTCGACCCGCGGCGGATGCAGGACGAAGCCGCGATGATGATGCAGGCGCATTGTCGCGCGCTGCGCTTCGCCGCCGAATCGGCCGGGGTGCGCTACGTCTTCGCCGACCTCGGCGGCGACCTCGCCGCGCCGCTACGCGAGCTGCTCGCCTCGGCGGGGCAGGGCCGGCGGAGCGCCTGATGGAGCTGCTGCGCCCCGAGCTGCTGCCGTTTGCGCTGGCCGCGTTGATCCCGCTCTGGCTGCACCTGCGCGGGCGCCGCCACGCGCCGCAGCTGGCGTTCTCGGCGCTGCGCTTCCTGCTCGAACAAGATCCGGCCCGCGCCCGCGCCATGCGGCTGCGCGAGCGCGCCCTGATCGCCCTGCGTATGGTGGCGACCGCCGGCATCGCGGTGGCCCTGGCCGGGCCCTTGCTGCCGAGTTGTGGGCCGGCTGCGGGACAAGGCGCGATGCTCGGCGACGAGCCGGTCGATCTGGTCGTGCTGCTCGACGATTCGCTCTCGATGCGGGCCGGTACGGGCGGCGAGAGTCGCTTCAGCGTCGCCTCGAAGCGGGCCGCGGCGTTGGTCGCCAGCCTGCCGCGTGGCAGCCGCGCCGCCGTGGTCCGGACCGCGCGACCCGCCGACGTGCTCGGCTCTGGGCTGATCTCCGACCTCCGCAGCGTCGCCACCGAGCTGCGCGGCCTGCGCCCGCGTGCCAGCGCCGACGACGGTGAGCGCGCGTTCGCGCTCGCGTCGCGGCTGCTCGTCGGCAGTGAGCGGGGCCGTATGGTCCTGCTCTCCGACCTCGAGCGCGCCGGCTGGGCGGCGGTTCAGGGCACGGCGGTGGCAGGCGCAGTCGCCCGCGGAGCACGGGTCGACGTGGTCGCCGTCGGCGGCGATGTCGTCGACACCGCGGTGGTCTCCGCCCGCGCCGAGCCGGCGCCGGACCGGGGCGCCCGCGCCGTTCGCCTCTTCGTCACCATCGGTCACCACGGCCCGCGTCCCTTCGTCGGCACGCTCTTGGTCGAGATCGGCTCGCGCGCGATCCGCCGCGGCGTCGAGGTCGCCGCTGGCGCCGAGCGAACCTTCGAGCTGCCGGTGGCGGCTGACGCGCCGATCGCCCGGGTCGCGCTGCTGGGCGGAGACGACGCCCTGCCCGAGAACGACGTCCGTCACGTCCGCCTGGCCGGAGACGAGGCCGTCCGCGTCGGCCTGCTCAACGGCGCGCCGAGGCCGGTGCCACGCGAGGACGAGCTCTTCTTCCTGCGCCGTGCGCTCGAGGTCGGTGCACCAGGGCTCGGCGCGCTGGCGCTGGACGAGCTGCGCGAAGCCGACCTGACGGCCGAACGCATCGCCCACCTCGACGTCCTGGTCCTGGCCAACGTCGCAGAGCTCGCGCCCACCGCGTTGGCGGCGCTGATCGCGCGGATCGAGGCCGGGATGGGCGTGGTCGTGACGCTGGGCGACGGCGCCGGTCGCGCGGCGGTGCTCGGCTGGCTCGGCGGGCTGCTGCCCGAGACGCTCGCCGACGCGCAGACCGGTGCAGCCGATCCCGGCGTGCGGCAGGCCGACCTGCTGCATCCCTTGCCGATCACCGTCGCCCTGGCGCGTCGCCTGCAGCCCGCCATCCCCGCGCTCGGGGAGCTGCGCGCGCAGCGGCGCCTCGGCCTGCTGCCGCGCCCCGACCTCGACGCCCACGTGGCGCTGCGCTGGAGCGACGGCCTGCCCGCGGCGCTCGGCTTCGCCCGCGGCAGGGGTCGGATCGTGCTCTGGGGTTCGAGCATCGACCTCGATTGGTGCGATCTGCCGCTGCAGCCGGGGTTCGTGCCCTTGGCGGCGGGCTTGGTCGCGGCGGCGGCAGGGCAGGGCGCCGAGCGCGCGACGACCGCGGTGGCGCCCGGCGAGCCGATCGACCTGCCGCGGCGGGAAGAGGCCCGGACCTTGGAGATCCGCGACGCCGCCGGCGCCGTGGTGCGGACGATGCAGGCGCCGCTCGACTCCACCGCGTCGCGGCGCCGCTGGCGCGCCGTGGCGCCCGACGCGCCCGGCGTCTACGAGGCGATCGAGCGCTCCGCCGCCGGCGTCTTGGAGCAGCGGGTGCTGGTCGTCGCGCCCGACCCGGCCGAGAACCCCGCGGCCCGGCTCGCCGGCCTCGACCTGCCCGAACCGACCGCCACCGCCGGCGCCGCGAGCGGGAGCGCACGCCGGCCTCGCTGGCCCGTCGCGCCCTACGCCCTCGCTGGGTTGCTTCTGCTCCTCGCCGGTGAGGGGCTGCTGCTGGTGCGTGGCGCGCGCGGTGGCCGCGGCGGCCGCGGCGGACGGGCGCAGGAGGCCGCGTGAGCGAGCCGATCGTCCTCTATGTCGACAACCACCTGCTCGTCCTCGACAAGCCAGCGGGGATGCTCAGCCAGGGCGACGCGACCGGCGACCTCTCGCTGCTGGATTGGGGCAAGGCCTACCTGAAGGCGGAATTCGACAAGCCCGGCAACGTCTTCCTCGGCCTGGTGCATCGCCTCGACCGCCCGACGAGTGGCGTGATGGTCTTCGCCCGCACCTCCAAGGCGGCCTCGCGCCTCTCTGCTGCGGTCCGCGAGCGTCGGCTGCAGAAGACCTACCTCGCGCTCTGCTGTCGCGAGCCCTCCGCCGCGCAGGGCCTGTTGGAGGATTGGCTGTTGCCCGGGCGCGACGGCGGCAGCTCGCGGATCGTCGCGGAAGGCACGGCGGGGGCCCAGCACGCAGCGCTGCGCTGGCAGCTGCTCGGCAGCGACGCCGCCGGGGCGCTCTGCGAGATCGCGCTGCTGACCGGGCGCAAGCACCAGATTCGGGCGCAATTCGCGCACCGCGGCGCGCCGTTGCGGGGCGATTCCCGCTATGGCGCCGACCGTCCCTACCGGCCCGGCGCCATCGCGCTCCACGCGTCGAGATTGGCCTTCCCGCATCCGATCGGAGGCGGCATCATCGAGGTCGAATCGACGCGGACCTTTCCCGAGCGAGCAGACGGAGCGTGATGGCGCCCTTCCACATCACAGAAGTACTCGATATCCCTTCGCTGACGGCGCTCTTCGAGGCGCTGACGGCGATGAACAACGTCGTCACCGCGCTGCTCGACCTCGAGGGCAAGGTGCTGATCGCGACCGGCTGGCGCGACAGCTGCTCGCTCTTCCACCGGGTCCACAGCGAGACGGCGGCGCGCTGCCTGGAGAGCGACACCGCGCTGGCCAGTGGCCTGGCCGAGGGCAGCCGCTACAACGTCTACAACTGCCGCAACGGCCTGGTCGACGTCGCCGTCCCGGTGCGGGTCGACGGCTACCACGTCGGCAACCTCTTCACCGGTCAGTTCTTCTCCGAGCCGCCCGACCTCGACGCCTTCCGCGCCAAGGCCCGGCTCTACGGCTTCGACGAAGAGGCCTACGTCGCCGCGATCGCTGCGGTGCCCGTCTTCTCGCGGGAAGAGGTCGAGCGGACGATGGCCTTCCTGGTCCTGCTCGCCGAGAACCTCGGCCGCATGGGCTTGGCCAACCGCCAGCTCGCGGCGCATCGCGACGCGCTCGAGGCCGAGGTCGCCGCCCGAACTGCCGAGCTGCAGGCCGCGCTGGTCGAGGCGCAGGACGCCAACGCCGCGAAGAGCCGCTTCCTGGCCAATATGTCGCACGAGATTCGCACCCCGATGAACGCGATCCTCGGCTTCACCGGCCTATTGGCGCGCGACGCCGACGCCACGCCGGGGCAGCGGCAGAGCCTGCGGATCATCGAGCGGAGCGGCGAGCACCTGCTCGGGTTGATCGACGACGTGCTCGAGGTGTCCCGCATCGACGCGCAGCAGCTCGAGCTGCGCGACGATCGCTTCGACGCGGCCGAAGTCGTCCGCGACGTGGTCGCCATGTTCGGCGCCCCGGCCCGGGCCAAGGGCCTGCAGCTGCAGCTCGAGTTGGACGAGGCGGATCTGCAGAGCTGCCGTGGCGACGCCGGCAAGCTGCGCCAGGTCTGGATCAACCTCGTCGGCAACGCGGTGAAGTTCGCCGAGCTCGGCCCGATCGTGGTGCGTGCCCGCGGTGTGCGCGACGGCGAGACGGTGCGCCTCTTCGGCGAGGTCGAGGGCGACGGTCCCGGCATCGCGGTGGAGGAGCAGGCGGCGATCTTCGAGCCGTTCCGCCAATCCGCCAGCGGCCGCCACCGGCGCGACGGGACCGGCCTCGGCCTCGCGCTGACCCGCGCTTTCGTCGATGGGATGGGCGGCAGCATCACCGTGCGCAGCGCCGCTGGTGCCGGCGCCACGTTCCGCTTCGAGTTGCCGCTGGCCGTCGCGCCCGCGCTGGAGCACGAAGCCGCGACCGACTCAGCGCTCTGGCTGCAGGCCGAGCCGCCGCTGCGCGTGCTGGTGGCCGACGATATCGAGACCAACCGCATCCTGCTGCGGGCAATGCTGGGGCCGCTGCCGATCACCCTGATCGAGGCCGCCGACGGCGATCAGGCGGTCGAACTCGTCCGCCGGGAGCGGCCCGACCTCGTGCTCATGGACGCCCGCATGCCCGGGCTCGACGGCCGCGACGCGACCCGCATCCTGGTCGCCGACCCCACCACTGCGGAGATCCCGGTGCTGATCCTCTCGGCGAGCGTGCTGCCCAGCGAGCAGGCCGGGATGCGCGCCGCCGGAGCGGTCGACGTCCTCAGCAAGCCGATCGCCTTGCCCGACCTGCTCCGCGCCCTGGCCGCGCACAGCCGCGCCGCGCTCTGCGCCCGGCCGGACGCGCAGGACGCCTCACGCCGCTCGGTCGGCTGAAGCGGCGGCCTCTTCGGCGGGTTCCCGGCCCCACGGCGCCACGACCGGCAACATCAGCAGCCCAGGGATGGCGATGGCGGCGCAGACCAAGTAGAAGGTCGGCCAGCCCAGCGACTCGACCAGCCAGCCGGTGCCGGCGTTGGCGAAGGTGCGCGGCAGCCCGGCGAGGCTGGTGAGCAGCGCGAGCTGGGTGGCGGTGAAGCGCCGGTCGGTGGCCCGCGCCATGAAGGCGACCAACGACGCGGTGCCCAGGCCGACGCCGAGGTATTCGAACGCGACGGCGCCGGCGAGGGTGGCGTGGCCGACGCTGATGGCCATGCCGTCCGGGCCCGGCGTCGACCAGAGCGGGGTCGGGTCGGCGCGGACCAGCGCCAGCACCCAGAAGCCGAAGATCGAGGCGATCTGCACACCGCCGAAGATCCAGAGCGCCTTGTGGATGCCGATCCGCAGCATCCACAGCCCGCCGAGCGTGCCGCCGACCAGGCTGGCCCAGAGCGAGGTCACCTTCACGATGGTGCCGATCTCGGTCTTGCTGAAGCCGCAGTCGAGGTAAAAGGGCGTCGCCAAGGCCGTCGCCATGCTGTCGCCCAGCTTGTAGAGCAGCAGAAAGGCCAGGATGCCGAGCGTGCCCGACGTTCCGTGGCGCTGGACGAAGGCGCGCAACGGCACCAACACCGCGTCCTTGACGCCCCGCGCCACCGGCGGCGCGACGTCGACCTCGGGCATCCACAGCGTCGCGGCGAGGCCGACGGCCATGAAGGCAGCGACGATCGGCAGCACCATCGACCAGGCGATGTGATCGGCCAAGATCAGCGCCAGCGAGCCGGGAACCAGCGAGCTCAGGCGGTAGGCGTTGACGAAGAGCGAGTTGCCCAGGCCCAGCTCGCGGTCCGGCAGCAGCTCGCGGCGGTAGGCGTCGAGCACGATGTCCTGGCTGGCCGAGGCGAAGGCGATCAGCACCACCAACGGCACGATCAGCGCCGTGCCCTCGCGCGGTGCGAAGAGGCCCAGCGCCGCGATGCCGGCCGCACAACCGAGCTGGCTCCACAGCGCCCAGCCGCGCCGCCGCGCCGTGCCGCCTTCGCCGAAGAGCGCCGCGGTCCCCGGGGCCGGCAGCGCGTCGAAGAGCGGCGACCAGAGGAATTTCCAGTTGTAGGGCAGGCCGACCAGGGCGAAGAGGCCGATGGTCTTGAGGTCGACGCCGCTGTCGCGCAGCCACGCCGGGACGAGTTGGTAGAGCACGAAGAGCGGCATCCCCGAGGCGAAGCCGCAGAGCAGGGTGACGAGCATCCGGCGGCTGGTGAGGATCGCCAGCGTCGAGGGCTGCGGTGCGGCGGGGGGCGCGTCGTGTTCGGGCATCGTGGGGCTTCTCCGTCGGACGCTGCGCGCCGATGCCGGCGGTTGAAGGCGGGCGCAGGTGGCGATCGTAGGGGGCGCGGCGGCGAGGGGAACTTTTTCGCCGGAGCGACTTCCCGCCGCCCCGGTTGACACCCGCCCGCCGCTTGGCGAGCGTGCGCCGCCGCGGGTCTTCGCCCCGCAGAGAGGAGCCGCGATGCACGTCGACGAGGCGATCCGCAGCCGCCGGACGCACAAATTCTTCGCCGGAGGCGCCGTCGACGACGCCACCCTGCGCGAGCTGGTCGATCTCGGCCGCTGGGCGCCGAACCACCGCTTCACCGAGCCGTGGCGCTTCTACGCCGTCCGCCACGCCCGCCTGCCGGCGATGAAGGAGGCGGTGCTGCAGAGCCTCGACGCGATGGCGAAAGGCGGCGACGCCGAGTCGATGCGCAAGCTCGAGCAGAAGCGCGACAAGATCGCCCGCCGCCTCGACGGCACCGGCGCGGTGCTGGTCGTCACCTGGCGCCGCAAGCCCGACGATCCGGCCGAAGACCGCGAGGACTACGCCGCCACCGCCTGCGCGGTGCAGAACGTCCTGCTCGGCGCCGCCGCGCGCGGCTTGGTCAGCCTCTGGTCGACCGGCGGCGTGCTGATGAGCCCCTCGATGCGCGAATTCTACGGCGTCGGCGCCGGCGAAGACGTCGCCGCCATCGTCTTCCTCGGCCACCCGCAGGCCAGGCTCGAAGGTCGGCGCTACAAGAGCGTCGACGAGGTGTTGCGCTTTGTCTGATCAACCGACCACGTCCACGGCGCCCGCGGCGTCGCCGCGCACCGCTGCACCGCTGGCCGGCTCTGGGCACGGCGATTACGGCTTCGAGCTGCACCACGTCTGCGCCGAGAGCGGGGCCCGCGCCGGGCAGATCCGCACCGCCCACGGCGTCGTGCCGACCCCCACCTTCATGCCCGTGGGTACCCAGGGCGCGATCAAGGGCGGCGTGCTGCCGCGCGATCTGCGCGAGATGGGCGCCGGCATCGTGCTCGGCAATACCTACCACCTGCTGCTGCGGCCCGGACCCGAGCGCATCGCCGAGGCCGGTGGGCTCGCCCGCTTCACCGGCTGGAACGGCCCGATGCTGACCGATTCCGGCGGATTTCAGGTCTTCTCGCTCGGTCACCAGGCCAAGATCAGCGACGACGGCGTGGTCTTCCGCAGCCATATCGACGGCCGCAAGATCCGCCTCGACGCCGAGGAGGCGATGCGGGTGCAGGAGCTCTACGGCCCCGACATCATGATGGCCTTCGACCAATGCCCGCCCGCCGGCGCCGAGGCGCGCTTCATCGAGACGGCGATGCGGCGGACCACCGCTTGGCTCGACCGCTGCCTCGCCGCCCGTGGCCGTCGCGGTGAGGTCGCGCTCTACGGCATCGTCCAGGGCGGCATCAACGCCGCGCTGCGCACCCGCCACGTCGAGGAGATCTGCGCCCGCGACGGCTGCGAGGGCTTCGCCATCGGCGGCCTCTCGGTCGGTGAAGCGACCGACGTCACCTACGAGATCTGCGCCCACACCGCCGCGCAGATGCCGCAGGACAAGGCGCGCTACCTGATGGGCGTCGGCACGCCGGAAGATCTGCTGAATTGCGTCGGCTTCGGCATCGACCAATTCGACTGCGTGCTGCCGAGCCGCAACGGCCGCCACGGCAACGCCTATACCTTCGACGGGCCGCTGCGGATCAAGAACAGCCGCTTCACCGCCGACGACCGCCCGATCGAGGCGGAATGCGGCTGCCCGGCCTGCGCCACCGTCTCGCGCAGCCTGCTGCGCCACCTCTGGATGGCCGGAGAGGTCGCCGGAGGGCTCTGGCTGACGCTGCACAACCTCTGGTTCTTCCAAGAGTTGATGCGGCAGGCACGAACGGCGATCCTGGAAGACCGGTACGCCACGTGGAGCCGTCAAACGCTCGAGCGGATGGCGACCAAGGCGTGGCGCTGACGCGCGGAGGTCCCATGATCCCGATCATCAAGCCCGCCGTCTTCGAGGAAGAGGCGCAAGCCGCCGCCGAGGCCGTCCGCTCGGGTTGGCTGGCGCAGGGCCCGCGGGTCGCCGCCTTCGAGGCCGAGCTGGCCGGCGCGGTCGAGGCTCCCGAGGGCGTCGCGCTCTCCTCCTGCACCACGGCGCTGCACCTCGCCCTCGCAGCCCACGGCATCGGGCCAGGCGACGAGGTCATCGTCCCCTCGCTCTCGTTCATCGCGACCACCAACGCGGTCGCCCATTGCGGCGCCACACCGGTCTTCGCCGACGTCGAGGACGCCGTCCCGAACCTCAGCGCGGCGACCGTCGCGCCCCATATCGGTGCGCGCACCCGCGCCGTCATCGTCGCGCACCAGGTCGGCTTCCCCGCCGATCTCGGCCCGCTGCAGGCCCTCTGCGACGCCCACGGCCTGCTGCTGCTCGAGGACGCCGCCTGCGCCATCGGCTCGACCTACCAGGGCCGACGGATCGGCGCCGTCGCGGCGGGGCATCCCGGCGGCGCGCTGGTCGCCTGGTCGTTCCACCCGCGCAAGGTGCTGACCACGGGCGAGGGCGGCGCGCTCACCCTCGCCGACGCCGCGCTCGCCGCGCGCCTGCGGACGCTGCGTCAGCACGCGATGAGCGTGAACGACCAACAGCGGCACGCCATCGCCGGCCTGCTGCTGCCCAGCTACCCCGAGGTCGGCTGGAATTACCGGATGACCGACGTGCAGGCGGCGATCGGCCGGGTCCAACTCGGCCGCCTCGACGCCATCGTGGCGCGGCGGCGGGAGCTGGCGGCGCGCTATGGCGAGCAGCTCTTGGCGGCAACGCAGAGCGCCGGCATCACGCTGCCGGTCGATCCACCGTGGGGGACGACCAACCACCAGAGCTACGTCGTCCGCGTCGCCGGGGGCGCCAGTCGCCGTGACGCCGTGCTCGACGCGCTGCTGCGCGGGGGCATCGGGGCCCGGCCGGGGATCATGGCGGCGCACCAGGAGCCCGCGTGGGCGGCCCTGCCACGTGGCCCGCTGCCGGCCACCGAGGCCTGGGCGGCGGAGTCGATCGCGTTGCCGCTCTTCCACACGATGCAGGAGGAGGAGCAAGCACGCGTCGTCGCGTCGCTCCTCGCCGCCCTCTCCGAGACGACGGTCGACCGGCGGCGACCGTGACGACGGAGACGCCGCCGGCAGACACGACGCGCAAGACGTCGTACCGCGACATCCTGCACTCGACCTCGCTCCTGGGTGCGGTCGGCGTGGCCTCGATCCTGATCGGCATGGTGCGCACCAAGGTCGTCGCCGCGCTGCTCGGGCCAGCGGGCATCGGCGTCCTCGGCCTCGCCTCGCACATCATGCAGATCGGCGGTCTGGTCGGAGGCCTCGGCTTCTCCAGCGCCGGCGCCCGCGAGCTGGCGGCGGCGCGCACCGACCAGGAGGCGATCGGCCCTGAAGTCGTGCATGTGCGGCGGGCGCTCGCGCTCTCGACCGCGGTCCTCGGCTCGTTGAGCGCCGCGGTGATCTGGTTGCTCCGCGCGCCGATCGCCAGCGCGATGATGGACGACCCAGCGATGGCCGATCTCGTCGGCTGGGTCGCGTTGGGCGTGGCGTGTACCATCGCGGCCGGCGCGCAGTCGGCGCTGCTGGTCGGCCTGCGACGCTTCGCAGATATCGCCCGCCTACAGATCGGTGCGGCGGTCCTGCAGGCCGTCGCCGGCATCGGGGCGCTGCTGATCTGGGGCGAGCGCGCCATGGTCGCGCTGCTCATCGCCGGTCCGATCAGCAACTATCTGCTCGGCCAATGGCTGCTCACCCGCGTCGAGCGGCCGCGTGGTGTGCCCTACGACGCCGGGATCATGACCGCGCATTGGCGCAGCATGGCAGCGCTCGGCGTGCCGATCATGCTGACGATGCTGCTCGAGCTCGGCTCCGGTCTGGTGATGCGGGTCGCGGTCAAGCACGAGATCGGCGCCGACGGGCTCGGTCAATTCCAAGCCTCGTGGTCCATCGCGACGCTCTATATCGGCTTCGTCCTGCAAGCGATGAGCCGAGACTATCTGCCCCGGCTCTCCGCGGTCGTCCACGACCGCGACGCCACCAGCCAGATGGTCGACGAGCAAAGTGAAGTCGCGTTGCTGCTGGCCGGGCCCATCGTGGTCGGCATGCTGGCGCTGGCGCCGTGGCTGATTCCGGTGCTCTACTCCGATCGCTTCGAGCCGGCGGTCGACATCCTGCGCTGGCAGCTGCTCGGCGACCTCTTCCGCATCGTCGGCTGGTCGTTCAGCTTCGTCATCGTCGCGGCCGGGCGCGGCACGCTCCACTTCGCCAAGTCCGTCTTGCTGAACGCGATCCTGATCGGGACGACGTGGTTGTTGCTGCCACGGCTCGGGGTCGAGGCAGCGGGCGTCGGCTTCCTCTTGATGACGGTCGTCCACCTGCCGCTGATCTTGCTGCTGGTCCGCACCGTCTCGGGCTACAGCTGGCCCGCCAGCCTGCGGCGGAGCGCGTTGCTGCTGATCGGCTTCGGCACTGCGCTCGCCGTGGTCTCTCGCGTCTCGCCACTCGCTGGGACCCTGGTCGGCGTTCCGGTCGCGGCGGTGCTCGGAGTGCGCTCGTTCGCGCGGGTCGCGACGATGGTCGAGTTGAAGGGACCGTTGGGGCGATTGGCCCGATTGGCCAAGGCGTTGCTCGCCCGCTTCGAGACGCGCGGGTAGGGCAGAACCGCGCGATGTGGGCTCAGCCGGCGAGCTGCGCGCAGGCCGCTCGGACCGCAGCGACGACCTCGGCGACCGCGTCGTCGCCGAGCTGCGGGCCGATCGGCAAGCTCAGGCACTCCGCCGCGAAGGCTTCGCTCAGCGGCAGCGACACCCCTGCGAATTCCTCGGCATAGGCGCCGTTGTGGTGCGGCGGCGTCGGGTAGTGCATCAGCGTCTGCACGCCGCGCTCGGCCAGCGCCGTGTGGAGCGCGTCGCGCTCGGCGTGGCGGACCACGAAGAGGTGCCACGATGGCGAGGAGCCCGCTGCAACGGTCGGCAACGTCAGCCCGGGCGCGCCCGCGAGTGCACCCAGGTAGCGCTCGGCGATGCGGCTGCGGCGCGCATTCCAGGCCGGGAGGTGCGCGAGGCGGACGCGGAGCAGGGCGGCCTGCAGCTCGTCGAGGCGGGAGTTCACGCCGCGCAGGTCGTGGACGTACTTTCGCTCCGAACCGTAGTTGCGCAGCGCCCGCAGCCGCCGCGCCAGCTCGGCGTCGTTGGTCGTCACCGCGCCGCCGTCGCCGTAGGCGCCGAGGTTCTTGCCCGGGTAGAAGCTCCACCCCGCGGCGTCGCCGAGCGCGCCGGCGGGTTGGCCGCCGCGGGTGGCGCCGTGGGCTTGCGCAGCGTCTTCCAGGATGCGCAGGCCGTGCGCCCGCGCGATCGCGGCGATCGCTGTCATATCGGCGAGCTGGCCATAGAGGTGAACCGGCATCACGGCCCGGGTCCGCTTGGTGATCGCCGCCTCCAGCGCGGACGGGTCGAGGTTCGCGGTGGCCGGGTCGATCTCCACCGGCACCGGCGTCGCGCCGACATAGGAGACCGCCAGCCAGGTCGCGATGAAGGTGTGCCCCGGGACGATGACCTCGTCGCCAGGGCCGATCTCCCAGGCCCGCAGCACCAGCGAGAGGGCGTCGAGCCCGTTGGCCACGCCGATCGCATGCTCGGCGCCACAAAACGCCGCGTATTCGGCCTCGAAGGCGTCCAACTCGGCGCCGGCGATGAACCAGCCGCGATCCATCACGCGGGTCCAGGCGGCATCGAGTTCTGCCCGGACTTCGCCGACCGCAGCGCCGAGATCGAGAAAGGGGACGCTCATCGTCATGCCTTGCGGCGGGCCGCAGCAGCCGCCAGGAATTCCTGCTTGTCGCGGAAGTAGTCGGCCTCGTCGAAGCCCGCCGAGGCGAGCACCAGCAGGACCGTATTCGGGGCGAAGTTGTCGAGCCGACGCCAGACCATCGGGCCGAGGTAGAGGCCTTGGTCCGGCCGCTCGAGCCGCACGGTCTTGCTCGCCTCGCCGTCTTCGAGCACGACGTCACAGCCGCCGTGCAGCGCGATGTAGACCTGCCGCAGCGCCTTGTGTGCGTGCTCGGCGCGGATGGTCCCTGGCTGCGCGTCCCAAAGGTAGTAGACCCGGGCGATGGCGAAGGGCAGGTCGGCCTCACCCTCGGCGAAGGCGAGGCCACCCCGCGCGTCGAGGTGGCTGCGGATCGCCAGCATGTGGCAGCCCGCGACGCCTTCGTCATCGGTCGACGGGGCCGCGTCTGCGTCGCTGGTGCTGCCCAGGCCCAAGCGACCCGGCTCCTCCAGGCCGCCGGCCTGCCAGAGCGCGACGTAGTGGGCGACCGTGCGCTGGAGGCCGTCGTCCAGCGTGCGCGTCGCCATCCAGCCGAGCGCTTC
Source organism: Deltaproteobacteria bacterium (assembly GCA_020632665.1). GTDB lineage: Bacteria > Myxococcota_A > UBA9042 > UBA9042 > UBA9042 > JACKFC01. The sequence continues at coordinate 225,861 of JACKFC010000001.1, read as the reverse complement.
GAGCTTGCGCGGGTCGATGGCGTAGCGGTGGTCGTGGCCGGGCCGGTCCCTGACGAAGGTGATCAGCCCGAGCAGCTCCTCGGCCGGGCAGTCGACCGCAGCGGCGACCGCGCGGCAGAGCGCGTGCACCAGGTCGAGGTTGCTCCACTCGTTGTTGCCGCCGACGTTGTAGGTCTGTGCTTGGCCGCCGTGGCGCACGATATGCCAGATCGCGTCGGCATGATCGTCGACGTAGAGCCAATCGCGGACGTTGCTGCCCTTGCCATAGACCGGGATCGGTTGCCGATTCAGGCATTTGCGGATGACGGTCGGGATCAGCTTCTCGGCATGCTGGCGCGGGCCGTAGTTGTTGCTGCAGTTGCTGATCGTCACCGGTAGGCCGAAGGTCCGCGCCCACGCCCGCACCAGGTGGTCGCTGCCCGCCTTGCTGGCGGAATAGGGCGAGGAGGGGGCGTACGGCGTCGTCTCGGAGAAGGCCGGATCTTCGGGCTCGAGGTCGCCATAGACCTCATCGGTCGAGACGTGGTGAAAGCGCACCGTCCGCCCGGCGTCGGCCAGCGCGGCGGCCCGTCCTTCGGCCAGCCAGACCTGCCGCGTTGCCTCGAGCAGGGCGCAGGTGCCCTCGACGTTGGTGCGGACGAACTCGGCGGGACCGTCGATCGAGCGGTCGACGTGGCTCTCTGCGGCGAGGTGGACCACGGTGTCGATATCGTGTTCGCGCAACAGGCGCTCGACCAAGGCGCGGTCGCAGATATCGCCGACCACCAGCTGGTGCCGCTCCGGATCGACGCCTTCGAGGTTGCGCTCGGTGGCTGCGTAGGTCATCCGGTCGAGGTTGACGATCCGCAGCGTCGGGTCGTTCGCCAGCCAGCGATGGACCAGGTTGCTGCCGATGAAGCCGGCGCCGCCGGTCACCAGGACGCGGCGTGGTTGATGCGTTGCCGTGGGCATGGGCTACTCGTCGTGGTCGAGGATGCGGTTGTCGTTGCCGCCGAGGATGCGATTGGCCTCGGCGAGCGAGTCGAAGGTGCCGGCGTCGGTCCAGCGCCCCTTGCAGATATCGTAGCGGAGCTCAAGGGTGGCGATATAGGCGTTGTTCACCGAGGTGATCTCGTATTCGCCGCGCGCCGAGGGCTCGACCCCGCGGATGATGTCGAAGACACGGGCGTCGTAGAGGTAGAGTCCGACGACGGCGAAGTGCGATTTCGGGTTCTTCGGCTTCTCTTCGATCTCGATGACCTGGTGCTCGTCGAGCGCGGCGACGCCGTAGCGCTCGGGGTCGCCGACCTCCTTGAGCAGGACGCGGGCGCCCTTTCCTTGGCCGCGGAAGGCCGCCACGTAGGGCTCGATCGCGCATTCGAAGACGTTGTCGCCGAGGATCACGCAGATCGGCGAACCACCGGCGAAGGACTCGGCCAGCGCGAGGGCATGGGCGATGCCGCTGGCGCTCTCTTGCACCCGGTAGCTGAGCCGGCAGCCGAAGTCGACGCCGGAGCCGAGGCAGCGGACCACGTCGCCCATATGATCGGTCGAGGTGACGACCAAGATCTCCGAGATCCCGGCGCCGACCATCTGCCGGATCGGGTGGTAGAGCATCGGCTCGCGGCCGACAGGCAGCAGGTGTTTGTTGGTCGCCTTGGTCAACGGAAAGAGCCTGGTTCCGTGTCCACCTGCGAGGATGACGCCCTTCATGCCTGCTCCACTGCGTCGCCGTCCTGTCGGCGAGTCCCCTTGGGTTGTTGCGCGGCCGGGCCAGGATCATCCCCGGCGCGCGGACGGCGGACGCTACACCACGGGCGCTGCCGCGTCACCGTCTCGCCGACGCCGCGCCACCGCCCTCGATGGCGTCGACGATCGCGCCCAGTGCAGCGTCGACGCGGGCCGGGTCGAGCCGAAACGCCTCGTGCAGCGTCGCGTAGAGCTCGGGCGGCCCCTCCCGCTCGGTGAGATAGGCGAGGCGCACGTCGCATTGCCGGGCATAGGGCGCGAAGAAGGTCGCCTGCAGCTGCTCGCGGGCGAAGACCAGCGCGTGGCAACCCGGCGACGCGAAGGCGAGGTTGGTGAACGCCGCGCCAGAGCCGCCGACGACCGCCTCGGCGCCGGCGAAGAGGCCGATCTGCTCGAAGACGTCGAGGGTCTCCGGTGCGACGCTGACGAAGCCGTGTCGCTCCAGTGCCGGCAGCAGATCCGCCTCGTTGAAGCGGCGCCGGACGCTGGCGCGCGAGCGCGAGAGGTAGATCCGCCGCGGCAGGTCGTCGCGCCGGCGGGCCAGCGGTAGCAGGCGCTCCCGCAACCAGACCAGCGACGCGGCGTCGAAGGCGTGGTCGTCGGCGCGCATCCGATCCACGCGGCGGTGGTTGGCCGGGATGCGATGCGGATCGCCGACAACGTAAAGCTCCTCGACGTGGCACCAGGCGCCCTTGGCGACGCAGACCACGGGACGGCGCTCGCGATCGACCGCCTCGAAGAGGGCGCGGAAGGCCGGGACCTCCAGCGTCGTCGCGTCGACCAGCCACGGCACCGACGGCGGCAGCCCGAGGGCCTCGACGGCGCGGATCCGACACAGGACCTCGAAGACGAAGTGGTAGTAGTTCCAGCCGTAGTTGAGGGTGAGCGCGATCCCGTTCGGCAGCGACTGCGCCGCGGTCCCGTCGAGCGGCGGGAGCAGCTCGCACCGCATCCCGACGCATTGCCGCGTCGCGCCGTCGGTCAGCAAGAAGCGGCGGCCGCGGTCCTGGCCGTGGAGATCGTGCAGCGCCCACGCCTGCCGCCGCGGATCACCGATCAGCCGCAGGCTGGAGCCGCCGATGATGGTGGCGTCGGCGATCCGGGCGACGTACTGATCGGGGCCGGGGACCACCTCGAGCGGCGGCAGCGCCGCGGGGAGCTCCGAGCCGCTGCGCGAGACGAAGCCCACGCCGCAGGTCGTGCGCCGCGCAGGGCTCCGCTGCAGGACCTCGACCTGGCCAGCTGCCGCAGCAGCGATCAGGCCGTCGAGGCCGACGATCTCGGCTCGGAGCAAGCCGCCAGCGGCCGGAGCCCACAACAAAGGCGCCCGTCGATAGGCGTGTGCACGCAGCGCGGCCCTTCGCACCCTTCGCCAGGCCTGTCGCGCCCCGGGGAATCGCCGCAGCAGCCGCCCCGGCCCGCTCATGAATCGGCTTGATAGTCGGCACGCGTGAGCGTGCTGCGGTCGCCGAGCAGGTGGTTGTCACGCGAGTGGTAGAATGTCGCCAGCGTGTGGTCCTGCTCGGTCGCGGGCATCCGATCCAGCCGCGGCAACGTCTGCGCCAGCAGCGTCCAGCCGAAGGCGAGCGCGCGTTGATAGACGTCGGCCACCTCGTCGATCTCCGGATCGATGCTGAAGCGGACCTGGCTGATGATCGGCCCGTCGTCGACGCCGGGCGTGATCTCATGAATCGTCACGCCGTGCTCGCGCTCGCCGTTCTTCAAGGCCCAGTTGATCGGCCGAACTCCGCGGTAGCGCGGCAGCGGGCCGTTGTGGACGTTGATGATCCGGCCGCACGCGTCGATGAAGTTGGCCCGGATGATCTTGTCGTAGAAGGTCGAGACCGCGAGGTCGATCGCGGGCTCGCCCGGCTGCAGCAGGTCGCGGTAGTGGCCCGACGAGATCACGCGGACGCCGTTCTTCTCCGCCCACGCGGTCAGCGAAGCGACGAAGGTCGGCTCCGGCACCACCGGCACGACGGCGAGCAGATCGTAGTCCGCGCTGCGGAGGAACCAATCCGCAGCCTGGATGGCGAGCTCGCCCTTGCCGAGGACCACCGCTTGTTGACGCGTGCTCAAATCGCCCTCCTGCAGGCCCCCGTCGCGGGCGGCGGAGGATGCCGCGCCCCGATTCGGGGTGTCAAGCCGCCTCGTCGTGCGACAAGCCTTGGAAAACCGATGCTTTTCTTGCTGTCTGGCAGCGCCTCTCCGATCTCAGAAGCGGCCGGAGACGGCCAGCGAGCCGCCGATACCGGGCGCGTCGAAACCCGATCCGTGGACCCGGTAGTTCTGGTCGAGCAGGTTCCGCGCGACGGCGTCGAGCCGGAGGTTGCGGCTGAAGCGGTAGCCCGCGCGCAGCCCGACGTCGGCCCAACCGGGCGTACCCGGGCAGCTCGCGCCGCCGTCCTTGTAGGTCTTGCCGGGGGCATCGGGGTCGGCGCAGATGCGTAGATCGCTCTCGTCCGAGGGGTGGAGGCGATCTTGCGTCGCGGCGAAGCGCGTGAACGCCTCGATCCGCAGGTCGCCCTGCTCCCAACGCAGGCCGGCCGCACCGGAGAGCGCTGGAATCCGGCGGTAGGGCACGGTGCTGCCGTCGTCCTGCTCGACGTCGCCCTGCATCCACGCCAGCCGCGCCCACGGCGAGAGCGCGCCCAAGCGCAGCGTGCCGGCCAGCTGGGCGCCGAAGAGCGTCGCCCCGGCGGCGTTGATCCGCTGGCGCACCGGCTTGCTGCCGATCGCGCCGGCGTCGATGCCGAAATCGCCGAATTCCGACGCCGGCACCTCGCGTGAATCGATCGCGTCGGTGAGCTGGCTGTACCAGAGCGCGCCGTGCAGCTCGAGGCGGGCCAGCCGCGTCCGCGCGCCGAGCTCGACGCTATTGCTGCGCTCGGGGCCGAGGTCGGCGTTGGGCACCTCGAAGGTGCTGCCGGTATCGCCGAGCGTCGTGGTCTCCTGCAGGTTCGGCGCGCGGAAGCCCTGGGCGAACGAGGCGTAGGCCATCCACGTCGGCATCAGCAGGCGCAGCGCGCCGGAGCCGACCGCGCCCGAGGCGACGTAGTCGATATCGCCCAGGCCCGGGACGTCGCCGGCGTGGGCGCGGAAATGCGCGAAGCGGCCACCGGCGTCGAGCCAGAGCGTGCCCCCGCCGATCTTGGTCAGCTTGTACTCGGCGCGGGCGAAGGCGCCGAGCTCGGTCCAGCGCGAGCCCTCGGAGAAGTTGCCGCGCGACGCGTCGGCCCACGTCCAATCGTCCTTGTCCGTCCGGCGCTCGCGCGCGGTCGAGACGCCGACGCCGTCGCTCCACAGCTCGCCGCCGACGTCGAGCAGCAGGTCGTCGCGGCGGGCGCCGGCCAGCGGCTTCAGCGAGGCCTGCAGCAGGCCGCCGAGGGTGAGCACCGTGTCCTGGTTCTGATTCTGTCGCTGCAGCGGGCCGCTCGGGGCGACGCTCTCGTCGTCGTGCATCGCCCGGCCGGCCTCGATGCAGCTCGCCCGCTCGGCTGTGATGTCGCTGACCTTGCAGCGCAGCCGATCGACGGTCTCGTCGCTGCGGTGCATCGACGCGGCGACGCGCACCGAGTCCAGCATCCCGGTGCCGCGGTGTCGCAGCTCGATCCAGCCCATATCGTCGGCGTTGTCGTACCAACGCATATCGGCCTTGTCGATCTGATCGGCGCGGCCGGCGTCGTCGATGCGGCTGCCGAGCCAGGAGACGCGGAGCTCGGTGCGCTTGCCGAGGTCGTAGCCGAGCCGCAGCGTATATCCGACCTGACCGAAGTCGCTGATCGGCGCGGTCTCGCCGCCGCCGGTCCGCAGCTCACCGAAGCGCCGGTAGCCGCCGCCGAGCGTCACACCGAGCGCGCCTTTGCGGTAGGACGCTTGACCCCAGGCCTCGGTCGCGAGGTCGGCGCTGCTGAGGCGCAACGACGCCTGCGCGCCGTAGCCGTCGCCCTTGGGCAGCTGCAGCGGCACCACGGCGAGCACGCCGCCCATCGCGCCCGAGCCGTAGGTGACGCTCGCCGGGCCGAGGACGACCTCGATCGCGCCGAAGGTCGAGGGGTCGAGCGTGGCCAGGTATTGGTTCGGGCCCGTGCGCCAGGTCGATTGGTGGTAGCGCAGGCCGTCGACCACGAGCAGGTTCGAGGGGCCGATCAGGCCGCGCAGGATCGGCGCGCCGGCGCCCCGGTTGGTCGCCTGCACCGCGACGCCGGTGGACTCTTCGAGCATCTCTGGCGCGGTGCGTGCGCCCATCTCTCGCCCGCGGCGACCGTCGACCCGCTCGACGCTCGCCGGCGCCTCGAAGCGCGGCTGGCCGCTGCGGCGCGGCGCCACCACGATCGGATCGGTGGTCTCGGCTGCGGCTTCGGCGTCGTGTGGCGCTCCGTAGGCGGGCGATGGCTCCCCGGCGCCGTCGCCGTCCGGGCCGGGCTGGGCCAGAGCGGGGCAGGCGAGCACGAGCAAGGTCGCTGCGGGCAGGAGCGCACACATGCGCGAGAGACGCGTCCGTCCGAACATCGGGAGACTCCGAGGAGCACGGTCCGCTGCCGCGGTGCCGCTGAGGGGCCCGCAGTATACCGTTGGCAACCAGATGTCATATGGGCCCAGTGCCCGGAAAGGCGCGGGAGAACTTCCCGGTCCGCCGGTCCTGTCCGGGGGCGCTAGCGCTTGTCGTCGGGCGGGCGGCGCGGACTCGCGAGGTCGCGGTCCAGCGCCCAGCGCACCAGCGCGGCCGTGGTCCGCAGGCCCAGCTTGTCGAGCAGGTTGCTGCGATGGTTCTGCACCGTCTTGGTCGCGACGCCGAGCTCGGCGGCGATCTCTCGACTGGTCCAACCCGCCGCGACGAACGCGACGATCTCGCGCTCCCGCGGCGTGAGCGGATCGGCCTCGGGCGCGGGGTCCGTCGCCTCGCCGAGGAAGCCGCGCAGAACGTGGCCCGCGATCGCCTCGTCGAGCCAGGTTTCGCCGCGATGCGCGGCGCGGATCGCCGCCAGCAGCCGGTCCGAGCCTCGCCCCTTGAGCACGTAGCCGGCCGCGCCGCCGCGCAGCACCCGCGCGACCGTGCCGGGATCATCGACCATCGAGAGGACGACGTAGCGCGGCCCCTGGATCTCGAGCAGCTCGCTGCCGTGGCCGTCGCCGAGCGAGAGGTCGAGCAGGACGACGTCCGCCGCCCACGCGCCGATCGCTTGCCGCGCTTCGCTGACCGACCCGGCCTCGCCGACCAATTCGATATCCGCGGCGTTGCCCAGCACGATGCCGAGACCCTCCCGCAGGATGGCGTGGTCGTCGACCAAGCCGACGCGAATCGTGCCCGTCTTGCTCATGCTCGGCTCCCGTGTGCCGCCCGCGCCGCCGCTGGCAGCCGGGCTTGCACCCGCACACCATCACCATCGCGGCTGGCCAAGGTCAAATCGCCACCCAACAAGGCCAATCGTTGCCGCAGCCCGGCCAGCCCTCGGCCGAGCGCCAGCGGATCGACGCCCGGGGGCAGACCGCTGCCGTCGTCGTGGATCGCCAGCCGCAGCTCGTCGTCGTCGATCGCGAGGCGGACGGCGATCTCTTCGGCCTCGCCGTGGCGCCGGGCGTTGTGCAGCGCTTCGCGCAGGACACGCAGCAAGGCCGCGGCGATCACCGCGTCGTGCAGCTCCGGTCCGTCGTGGCGGAAGAGGACCGCCACACCGTGTGCCTCCTCGAAGCGGCTGCAGGCCGCGTCGAGGGTGCCGGCGACGCGATCTTCCGAGAGCCCCGCCGGCCGCAGATCCGCGACCACCGCCCGCATCGCGGTATTGGCCTCGTCGAGGCGATCGCGCGCCCGCGCCACGGCCGCTGGCTCGGGTGGGTCGGCTTCGAGCGAGAGCCGGATCGCCGTGAGCTGCTGGCCCAGGTCGTCGTGCAGATCGCGCGCGATGCGGTTCCGCTCTGCCTCGACCGCCCGCAGGCTGGCCCGCCCCAAGGCGCGCACCTGCGCCACGGCGGCTTCGACCTCGGCGGCGCGGGCGGTGGCTTCTTCGCGGATCCGGGCGAAGGGGCCGAACCACAACAAGGCCACGGCCAGCAGCGCCAGGATCGCGGCGAAGACGGCGACCGTCCCGCTCATCCGCAGCGCCGGCGTGCCGTCCAACTCGACCCGGACCCAGCCCAGCGCCGCCGGCGCACCCACCGCGGCGAAGGCGGCAGGGCCGACCCGGCCGCCCTCTGCCCGGCTGGTGCGGTGCAGGCTGCTGCCGTCGCAGGCCAGGACCTCCACGCTCCGGACGCCGACCGCCGCCGGGCCGCGCATCGTCCGCGCGACCTGCTTCGGTGCGGTGTAGCGCCAGAGCCGAGGTTCGTTGCGCCGTGCCGTCTCGAGGTCGGTCGCAACGGCGAATGCCAGCGATTGCGCCTGGTCGCCGAGCCCGCGCCAGCTCGCTGCCCAGGTCAGCAGCGGCGGCGGCACGGCGATCGCCAGCCCGACCAGCACCGCGAGCCACGGCAGGCGGCGGACCGCGCCCGATTCAGCGGAGGGCGCCATAGCCCGCCTCCCGCTCGGCCCGGGTCCGCATCGCGGCGATCAGCGCCTCGGCGGCGTTGCGCACCTCCGCGCCAGCATCGACCCGGACGCCGACGGCGACGACGCGCTGCGCACTCGGCCCCCTCGCGCCGGCGTCGATCGGCCACGCCGGGACCTGCAGCAAGCCCAGCATCCCGCGGTCGAGCAGGCCGATGGCGTCGGTGGTGGCGCGCAGGGCGCGGGCCATCTCCTGGTCGGTGTCGAGGATCTGGACGTCTTCGCCCTCGCGCGCCGCGTCGAGCGCCGCGTACAGGCGTGGCCGGCTCCGTGCCAACGCGACCATGCCGCTGTCGTCCGTCGGGCGGAGCAAGATCCGCATCGGCCTGCCGTCCGACCAACGCGGTGGTGCCGAGGCGATCGCCGCGGCCAAGGTCCGCTCGTCGAGCGGCGCGAGCTCACCGCGGCGCGTCGTCACCAGCACGACGTCGGTCCGCGCGACGGCGGTCCAGCGCACGCCCGGCGTCTGCGGCAGGGTCGGCTCGGCCGCCAGCGCGATATCGATATCTCCGGCGCCGAGCGCCTCCCGCGCGCCGCGCGAGCCTATGCTGCTGGCGATCCGCAAGGCGATCCCGGCCTGCTCGCCGATCTCGAGCTGCGCCGCCTCCGCCAAGGGCAACGCCGCGCCGCTACCGGCGACCAACAACCCCACGGCCTGCCGCGCCGTCGCGGCCGGTTGGCAGACGAACGCCTCGGGTCGCCCACGCTCCGCCGCGCAGCCAACGAGCGCCGTCAGCGCAGAGGCTAGAAGAGCGCGACGCAGAACTGGAAGATCAGGCATTTGACGCAGATTCCGTTGCACCCCGGACACGTATACTCCGGCGGAACCGTGGTCGCGACGCATTTTCCGCTCGCCGAGCATTGGCCGGGCACCTTGGCGCTCGAGCAGAGGTCGACGTCGATCTTGGCCTGGCAGAGCACACCCGATTTGCTGACGCACGAGCCGCCCTGGCAGATGCCGGTCGGGCACTCACCCGAGGACGCCTTGCAGCTCACGTCGTAGAGCGCCTTGTGCGTGCACTGGCCGAATTGGTCGCACGAATCCTGGGTGCAGGGGTTGCCGTCGTCGCAGTTCTTGAAGGCCGTGCCGCTGCACGCACCACCGACGCATTTGTCGTTGCTGGTGCAGGCGTTGCCGTCGTTGCAGACGTTGTTGTTGCTCTCCTGCTTGCAGACGCCGCTGTAGCAGCTGCCGTCGGTGCAGGGGTTGCCGTCGTCGGCACACGGCGCCTTGTCGGCCTTCTTCGGGTGGGTGCAGGTCTTGCCGGCGCAGATATCGTCGGTGCAGAGGTTGCCGTCCTCGGCGCAGGGCAGGCTGTTGGCGGTGAACTTGCAGCCGCCGGTGCCGCTGTCGCAGCCGTCGTCGGTGCAGGGATTGCCGTCGTCGCAGCTCTTGCCGCCGGTGCCCTTGCAGACGCCGTTCTGGCAGACGTCGCCGGTCGAGCAGACGTTGCCGTCATTGCAGAAATTGCCCGTCTCGGCTTTGTAGGTGCAGCCCTGGCCCTTGGTGCAGGTATCGTAGGTGCACGGATTGCCGTCGTCGCACTTCTTCAGGTTGATGCCCTTGCAGACGCCCGTGCCGTTGCCCAGGTCGCAATAGTCGGTCGTCGTGCAGGGGTCGCCGTCGTCGCAGCTGGCGTTGGTATTGGCCGGATGCTTGCACGCGCCCGCTTGGCAGATGTCCTTGCTGCACGGGTTGTTGTCGTCGTCGCAGGGCTTGCTGTCGGCGGCCGGGTGGCTGCATTTGCCGCTCTGGCAGATGTCCTGCGTACAGGGGTTGCCGTCTTCGGCGCAGGGCTTGCCGTTGTCCGCCGGGTGGGTGCACTTGCCGCCTTGGCAGGCGTCGAGCGTGCACGGCTCACCGTCGTCGAGGCAGGGCTGACCGTTGGCGATCGGCGGGTGGCTGCACTTGCCGAGGATGCAGACGTCGTTGGTGCAGGCGTCGCCATCCTCGAGGCAGCTCTTGTCCGCGCCGAGCGGCTGGTGTGTGCAGCCGCCCTTGTCGCAGACGTCGGCGGTGCACTCGTTGCCGTCCTCGGCGCAGGGCACGGTGAAGGTCACGTTCGGGTGCGTGCAGGCGCCCTTCTGGCAGACGTCGCTGGTGCACGGGTTGCCGTCGTCGACGCAAGGCCCGCCGTCGTCGACGCCGACGTGGACGCATTTGCCGGCCTGGCAGACGTCGAGCGTGCAGGGGTTGCCGTCGTCGGTGCAGACGCCCTCGGTCGTCGGGCTGTGCGTGCAGCCGCTGGCTGGAGCGCAATCGTCCTTGCTGCACGGGTCGCCGTCGTCGCAGGCGAGCGGCTGGCCGCCCTGGCATTTGCCCTGGGCGCAGACGTCGTTCTCGGTGCAGACGTTGCCGTCCTCGCATTTCGGTCCGTTGAAGGGCTCGTATTTGCAGCCGCCCGAGTTGTTGCAGAGGTCCTGGGTGCAAGGGTTGCCGTCGTCGCAGGTCTCGACGTCGGTATCGGTGCCGCCGTCGCAATCATCGTCGATGCCGTTGCAGACCTCGGGCTTCGGCGTCGGCGCGTCGCACTTCGGCTTGCCGTCGACGCACGCCGTCAGCGTCCCGGTGCAGGTGCCGAACGCATTGGTGTTCTTGCATTTCGCGGTGACGTCGAAGTTGTCGGTCTGGCCGTCGCAGTCGTCGTCGACGCCGTTGCATTCCTCCGCCGCGGGGACGGCCGCTTCGCAAGCGCCGAGGCCGGTCGGGCCGCAGCGCCGGGTGCCGCTGCAGGAGCCGTAGAGGTTCTTGTTGGTGCAGGTGGTCGCGAGCGATTGCGCGATGGCTTTGGGGCTGCAGGTGCACTCGCCGCTGGTCGGTAGGCATTGCTTGGTCGATTTGCCGCTCGATGGGTCGATCACGGTCTGGCAATCGGTGCCGCTCGGGCAGGGCGATTGCCCGGCACCGCAAGCGACGCCGCAGAAGCTACCGTCGGGCCCGAACGCGACGCAGACGTTGTCGACGTCGCCCTCGCTGTTGCAGTCGGCGTTGCTGTTGCAAGGGTCGCAGAGCTGGCCGAAGCGCGGCGCGCAGAGGTAGGTGATGTCGCCGCCGGGGTTGGTCACCGCGCTGCACTTGAAGCCGTCCGGGCAGTCCTGCACGCAGGTCTTGGTGCAGACCTTGCCGTCCGGGGTCGGGATGCACAGGCCCGAGTCGCAGTCCTGGTTCTCCTGGCAGGGGTAGCCGAAGGTGCCCGGCTCGATCGCGTCCTTGTCGATGCCGCCGCCGGTATCGCTGTTGCCACTGGTCTCGCCGGAGTCGGCCTCGACGTCGCCGGTGCCGATGCCACCGCCCGCGCCGTCGAAGATCACGCCGCCACCGCCGCCGCCGCCACCCGAATCAGCGCTGCCACCGGGGGTTCCGGAGTCTTCGCCACTCGAGCACGCGCCGGCGAGCACGAGCAACGCCAGCAGCAGAGCGGGCAGGGCATGGTGGGGGCGATGCATCGAGGACTCCCGCGCGCGACGGTCCGTGGCCGCAGCGGCGGGCAGGCTAGCAGAAGCCGTCGCCGGGTCGAGCGTGGGCAGGACGCGCTGCGATCGAGTGGGGCGTTTGCACCGCGACGGTGCCGCCGGCTCAGTCGTTGCCGGATGCTTCGACGGTGTCGCTCAGCTTCTCGAGGGCGGCGTTGACCACGGTGATCTGGTCGCGGCGGATCTCGATGCGGCGATGCCAGCGGTCGAAGCCTTTCTTGTAGAAGCGGATGATCCACTTGCGTGCGTGCAGTCGGATCGGATCTTTCTTGCTGCCGGTGCCGGTGATCATGCCATCTGGGTTCGGCTCGGCGCCGACGCGCTTGCTGACCTCGACGTCGTCGAGGAAGACCGTGACCTCTTCGTCCGGCTTCACGTTGAAGATCAGGTAGCCGTAGTAGTCGATCGGCTGCGGCCGGAGCAGCGCGGTATTGGCGTCGCCGGCGCGGACGTTGATCTGCTGCACGAAGGGCTTGTAGCCCTGGCAATCGGTGCGCACCTCGCGGCTGCCGGTCAGGGCCTCGATCTTGCCCTTGCCGCGGCCGAGGAAGGCGCCGTCGAGGTAGATCTCGCAATCCTTCGGGTTCACCTCGAGGCTGACCATGCCGGACGAGACCTTGCTGCGGACCGCGTCCATCCGGGTCCGCGCCTTCTGTACGCGATCTTCGATCTGCGTCTTGTATTCGCTGGTGCTCGGGCCGAGCGCGACCAGCTCGTTCAGCGCCAGCGTCATGAAGCCCGAGTAGGCCCAGAACTCCATCTCGGGATCGTTGTTGGCCTCGGCGAACGCCGCGGTATTGAACGGGTAGTCCATATTGCCCGGGTCGAGCTTCCAGGCCTCGGCCATCAGGTCCTGGCCTTTCTTGTTCTGCCGCCGGGACGCTGCCGCCAGAGCTTCCTGCGCCTTCGCCAGCGCGGCCTGCTGGTTGGCGACCTTCTTCTCGCTGCGCAGGCGGGCTTCCTTCTGGTCGGCCGTCTCGCGCGTCGCCTCTTCCTTCATCTTCTCGATTTGCTTGCGCTTCTCTTCTTGGATGCGCTTCTTCTCTTCGAGTTCGGTGCGGTCGGCGACGGGCTGAGCCACTGCGGGGCTCACACAGATCGCCGCGATCAGCAGCGCGAGGACCAGGGCGAAGGGGGCGCGGGGGTGGTTGCTCATCGTCGATCACTCCTCGGAAACGGCGTCAACCGCCGTACAATGCACCAGCAGCGCGCGCTGCGCCAGCCGGTCGCGTCCTGCCTGCGCGACGATGGTCACGCGCTGCAATCCGGCCGCGAGTTCGACCGTATGGTCCAGGCGGACCGACCCCTGGCCGGCCCCGCTCAGGTAGACGCGCTTCTCGCTGCCGATGTTCACCACGGCCCAACGCTCGTGCCGCGGACCGCTGGGAAAGGCGACCTCGCCGCGCAAGTGGAGCCGGCACGGCGCCTTCAGCGGCGTGATCCGGTAGGCCGCGGTCGGATCGTCGGCGTCCACCGTCGCCGCGGCGGCGGGCGGCACCGCGGCGGCGTCTCCCTGCACGGGCGGGGCGCCGGCGTCGGTCGCCGCGTCGACCCGAATCGTCGGCGCCAGGTTCCAGCGCTTGGCGCGCTCGGAGATCACCTGCGCGATCGCCTCGGCGCGCCGTTCCTGGCCCTTGCGCCGCCAGCCGAGCACGACGCGTGCGCTGCGCGATTCACCGGACGACTCGTCGGTCAGGGTCAGCCGCGCCTCCAAGAGGCCGCTGGTGCGGCCATTGCCGTCGCCGCCGACCACGATCAGCTCCGCCGTGGCCGTCGCGCCGGGCTCGAGCCTGCCGAGGTCCGCCTTGCCGACCTCGAGGTGCAGCCGTGTGCCGGCGAGGCTGCGCAGGCTCACGACCGTGCGGCGCGAGGGGCCGTCGCCGTCGTTGCGCACCTCGACCCGCAGCGTCGCCCGCCGCCCCGGCTCGAGGACCCCGTCCGCCGCGTCGAGGTGGTAGCGGAAATCGAGCTTCGGTCGCGGTCGACCGATCACCCGCACCGTGGCGTCGACGCTGGCGCCGAGCGGTGCGCCCTCGGCCATCGCCACGGCCTGCATCGGCACCACCACGTCGAGGTGGCGGCGCGAGGGTCGCAAGCGCAACGAGACCGTCCGCGAGCGGCCCGGCGCGAGCCGACCGACCGCGGCCTCGATGCCGTCGAAGGCGCCGGCGTCGCTGCGGGTCTGCACCATCACGCGGTAGAGCGTCTCGTTGCCGAGGTTGCGCACCGTGACCGGCACCGTCGTCGCCGCGCCGGCCCGCGCGGTAAAGACGGCGCCCTCGCCCGGGCGACCGATCGTCAACGCCAGCCGGGCGTCGCTCGCCCGCGGACCGCGGCGCCAATCGACCCCGACCCGGGTCAACGCCACGGTCAGCGAGCGGTCGTCCTGCTCCTGCATCTCGGCGATGGTGGCCGTGGCTTGCGCCAGCGACGCCGACGCGGTCGACTCGCCGACCCGGCGCAGCAGCTCGGCAGCCCGGCGGATCGGCTCGGCGTCGCGGAACGCCGCGGGGCTGCTCCGCTCTTCCGGACGGCGCTCGGAGGCGATCGGGATCTGGATGCGCAGCCGATGTGCCGCCCGCTCGCCTTGTTCCTCGCCCTCGGTGCGCCGCCGGCTGACCGACGGGTCGAAGAGCGAGACCCGGTTGCGGCGGACGGTCTGGAAGTTGATCTCGACGTCTGGCGTCACGCCGCGGCCCTGGATCACGCCTTCGCCGCCAACCAGATATTGCGCGACCGTGAGCTTCAGCGCGCCGTCGCCGATCTCGAACGGCACCTGCACCGTGCCCTTGCCGTAGCTGCGCTCGCCGAGGATCACGGCCCGATCGAAATGCTTCAGCGCGCCGGCGACGATCTCCGAAGCGCTCGCCGAGCGGCGATCCACCAGCAACGCGAGCGGCAGCTCCAGGCCCGGCCCGCCGTCTTTGCTGCGCCGCTCCTCTCGCCGCGCGCCATGGCCGACCGTGGCGACGACGGTGCGCGCTTCGAGGAAGAGGTCGACGACCCGCACCGCTTCTTCCAACAGGCCGCCCGGGTTGCCGCGCAGGTCGAGGACCAGGCCGCGGCCGGCGCCGTCTTCGTCGAGCAGGGCGATCTGCCGGGCCAACTCCTTCGCCGTGCCGCGTTGGAAGGATTTGATCCGGGCGTAGCCGACGCCGTTGTCGAGCAGCCGCCCCTCGACGCTCTTGAGCTGGATCACCGCGCGCACGACGCGGAAGGGCCGTGGCTCCTTCCAATCCTTGCGCATCACCATCAGCTCGGCGGCGACGCCCACCTTGCCACGGAGCCGCGCGACGGCGTCGTCGACGCTCATATTCAGCGTGTCTTCGCCGTCGATCTGGACGATCTGGTCCTGCTGCTCCAACCCGGCCTGCGCCGCCGGCGAGCCCTCGATCACGCCGACCACCGTCAGCACGCCCTCGACCACGAGGATGCGGATGCCGAGGCCGCCGAAGGTGCCGCCGGTGTGGGTCTGCATCTCGCGCCAGGCGTCGGGGTCCAACATCCGCGAATAGGGGTCGAGGGTCCGCAGCATCCCGTTGACGGCGATATATTCGAGGTTGGCCGGGTGGACCTCCGGACCCAGCCGCTGGGCCAGGAAGCGCATCGCCCGGAGCAGGGCCCGGTCGAGGCGGAAGAGGTCGGTGATCTCGGCGGAGTCGACGTGCATGCGCTCTTCGCCCATGCGGAGATCGTAGCCGTCGGCGCTCTTCTCGATGCGCAGCGGCGGGACCGCCGGGAGCAGCGCCCGCAGGCCGGCGTGCAGCATCTCGGCCGGCTCGACGCGGCCGGGATCGACGTAGCGCTTGCGCACCTTGTCGAGCGCCTGTGAGCCGATCCGCAGCTCGCCGAGGCGGCGGATGGCGCGGTCGCGGTCGCGGCGCTCGCGGGCGTGGCTGTCGACCAGCAGCGGCGCCAGCGGATCGGGCACCGCCACCTGCAGGGCGACAGGCTGCTCCGGGGCCGGCGGCGCGGCGAGCATCGTCTGCATCGCCAGCACCGCGACCAGCGCGGCCACGGCCGCCAATCCGCCTCGAATCGCGCGTTCGCGCACGCTCGCCTCCGGCCGCGGGGTCGCGGCGCGGCGAGGATAGCGGTACGGCTGCGCCTGCGCCATCGCGCGCAGGCGACGGACGCGCTAGGCTTCGCTCGCCCGTGTTGGAGGTTCCGTGTCCCGTCTCCGTCCCCGTCTGCAGACCCGCACCGGCGGCCTCTTCGGCGCCGCTGGCCGCGCTGGGTGTGGTCGACGCTGGCTCTGCTTCACGCTGCTGCTCGCCGTCGTCGTCGCCGTCGCGCCCGCCATCACTGCGCCCGCCGTCGCTGTGGCGGCCGAGCCGGCGGTGCAGCAGCTCGGTCAGCGCCTCGGTGAGTGCCTCGGCCGCGAAGATCCGGTCTGCATCCGCGGCGTCCTCGACGCGATCAGCGCTTCGGCGGGGGCCGGATTCACCCTCCGCTTCGCCGAGGGCAGCCTCGCCCTGCTCGAAGCGCGGCACGAAGAGGCGGCCCTGCTGCTCGGCGCGCTCGCTGCCGACGAGAGCGCGCCGCCGGTCCTGCGCAAGCGGGCCGCCGGGCTGGCCGCCGTCGCCAGCGCCAGCGCCACGATCACGGCGAATGCCAAGCGGGTCCCGATCGTCGACGGCAGCTTCGAGGTCTGGGTCGAACCCGGCCCCGACGAGCTCTTGCTGCCGCTGCTCGACGCGGTGTTGCGGCGCGCGGCGCCGGCGTTGACCAAGGTCTTCGGTCCCCTGCCGGCGGCGCCGATCCGTGTGCTGATCTATGCCCGCCCGAGCCAGCTCGCCGAGACGACCGGGCTGACCGAAGCGCAGATCAAAGCCAGCGGCACCATCGCCGTCTGCAAATACAACCGCTTGATGGTCACCAGCCCGCGCGCGTTGGTCTTCGGCTACCCGTGGGCCGATACCGTCGTGCACGAGCTCATTCACCTGCTGGTGACCCGCCGCGGCAGCGATCGCGTGCCGGTCTGGCTGCACGAGGCCCTGGCGCGCTCGCACGAAGGGCTCTGGCGCGGTGCCGACCCCAAGGCGCTCGACCTCGAGGAGCGGGTCCTGCTCGACCGCGCCCGGCGGCGGCGCGCATTCGTCACGTTGCGGCAGATGAGCCCGAGCATCGCCGCGCTGCCGAGCCAGGAGAAGGCGCAGCTCGCCTTCGCCGAGGTCCACCACCTGCTCGCGTGGCTGCTCGCCGACGAGCAGCGCACCGTGGCGGGGCTGCTCGGCCACTTCGCCGCGGGGCAGGACGAGGACGAGGCCCTCGCCGCGTGGACCGGCGGGACGACGGCCCGCTGGCAATCGACTTGGTGGAGCGCGCTGCGCCGCGGCGCCGGCTACCAAGCGCCACCGGCGGACGCCGAGCCGTCGTTGCCGCTCGCCTTCAAGGGCGACGCCGGCAAGCAGGAGACCAACCAGCGCGGCCAGCGCTACGTCGAGCTCGGCGACCGGCTGCTCGCGCTCGAACGCCCGCTCGCCGCGGTGCTGGAATACCAGCGCGCCCGGGCCAAGGGCGCGCCGGCGGACGTCTTGATGTCGACCCGGCTGGCCCGCGCGCTGCTCGCCATCGGCCGACTCGACGACGCCGCGCGCGAGGTCGACCGCGCGCTGGCCCGCTTCCCGCAGCACGCGCCGCTGGTTCTGGTCGCGGGCAAGGTCGCGCTGGCCGCCGGCGACGCCGAACGTGCGCTGCACCACGCCGAAGACGCCCTCCACCTCAACCCCTTCGATCCCGGCGTGCACGCGCTCGGTGCGGCGGCGAGCGAAAAGCTCGGCCGCGGCGACGAGGCTGCGCTCTGGCGCGCCCGTGGCCGGCGCGCGGGGCGTTGACACGGGATCTACCAACGGGGAGCCTGCCGGCGCGGCCGATCGACGGCCCTCGGTAGGATTCGATGATGTTGGAGATCGCCCTCTTTCCCTCTGCCGGCGCCTTGCTCGCGCAAGTCCAGATCGATCCCCTCTCCGCCGCGGTGCAGTCGCGCGGGATGGTGCTCGCGGTCCTGATCTTGCTCGTGCTGATGAGCGTGCTGACCTGGTTCGTGATCGGCGCGCGTGCCTGGGCCTTGCTGCAGCTCCGCAAGCAGATCGAGTCCTTCCGCAACGGCTTCGCCAGGCACGACGACCTCGCGACCGCCGCCGAGGCGCTGAAGGCGCACGTCGCGCTGCCACACTTCAAGCTGCTGATCGCGGTGCTGAAGGAGATCGCCCGCTACGGTGAGGATGAAGCCGTCGACCTGCACGCCGTCGAGCGCGTCCTGCGCCGCTCGGCAGAGCCGCTGGTCGACGAGCTGGAAAACGGCCTCGGCGTGCTCGGCTCGGTCGCCTCCGCCGCCCCCTTCATCGGCCTCTTCGGCACGGTCTGGGGCATCATGATGGCGTTCGGCAACCTCTCGGACAGCGGCAGCGTGCTGACCACGGTCGCGCCGCACATCGCCGAGGCGCTGGTCGCCACCGCGGTCGGCCTGCTCGCCGCGATCCCGGCCGTGATCGGCTACAACACGATCTCCCGCATGGTCCGCAAGATCGTCACCGATCTCGACGGCTTCGGTCTCGACCTCATCAACCGTGTGGCGCGCCTCGAGCGCACCGGCCGATAGGAGTGCGCCATGGGCATGTCGGTCGGAGGCGGCGGAGGCCGCGGACGCATCGCGCAGAGCACGCTGGCGGAGATCAACGTCACGCCGCTGGTCGACGTGATGTTGGTGCTCTTGGTGATCTTCATGACCGCCAGCTCGGTGGAGACCGCGCGCCTCTCGCGCGAAGCCGAGACGCTGCGCCAGGTCGTCAGCGAGGAGATCGCCGCGGTCGACGCGCCGCCGGACGACCAGAATCAGGTCCCGATCGACCTACCCAAGGCCGAGGCGGACCGCATCATCGCCGGCGGCAAGCAGGGCAAGCCGGTCCTCGCCATCGACGGCCAGCGCCGCATCTTCCTCGACCAGAAGCTGCTCGTCGCCTGCAAGGGCCTCGACCACTTCGACAGCTGCCTCGACACCTTCGAGGCGGCGCTGGCCAAGGCCGCGCCGGGCGGCCTGCGCGACGTCCACTTCAAGGCGGATCGCCGGCTGAGCTACGACGAAGTGCTGCGCTTGATGGCGCGCATGCGCCGCGCCGGCATCCAGCATTTCGGCCTCGTCACCGAGGCACCCAAGGCCGCAGGGGGCGCCGCGAAGTGAGCCGCTCCGCGCTGGCACCCGATCCGTCGCTGCCGCCCGGGCTGCAACCCGCGGTGTTGGCTGCGGCGTCGGCGCGTCTGCTGAAGCGGGCGCGTTGGGTCGGCGCCGTCGTCGTGCTCGGCGCGCACACCGCCATCGGCCTGGCCGTCATCCTCGCTCCTGCGCAGCATCCGCTCGCCGTCGAGGCCGCCGCCCGTGCTGCAGAGGCGGGCGAAGATCGCGGCTGCGCTTCGGTCGTCAGCCCAGCCTGCCTCGGCGAGAAGCAGCCGCGCCGCGCCGTGCCGCCGCCGGCCGACGACGAGCTCCCTGGCTCGCGACGCTGCCCAGAGCCGCTGCGTCGGCTGATGCGCCGCGAGGTCGAGCCGCCACCCGAGGTTCTGGTCGATCTGCTCGAAGCGGAGATCGTCGAGCGCCTGGGCGAGGCCGACGGCACCCGCACCGAAGAGGCCAGCAAGCCGGCCGCGCCGCCGAAGACCGAGCAGAAGCGCGTCGAGACGGTCGAAAAGCTGGTCCGTGGCGCGGACAACAAGCTCGACAAGATCCTCAAGGGCGGCGACGAGGGCGAGGCGCGACGCAACAAGCTCGGCAAGATCCTCGGCACCAAGACCGGCCAGCGGGGCGGCGACGGCCTGGTCGCACGCAGTGGCTCGGCCTACGTCCGCGAGGTCCGGATCGCCATGCAGAAGGCCTTCGTCCTGCCCGGCAGCGTCCCGCCGTGGCTGCGCAAAGAGCTGCGCGCCAAGGTCATCGTGCGCCGGATGACCGCCACCGGCCGCGTGCTCGAATTCCAGATCAGCAAGAAGAGCGGCAACGACGCCTTCGACGACACCGTTCGCTCGCTGATGACCGGCTACAAGGCCGGCATCCGCAGCCTGCCCGAGCCGCCGCCGCACGTGCTCGAAGAGATCAATTCGCGCGGTCTGGTGGTCGAGCTCCGCGGCGGCTGACGGCTCTTTTTTTGCCCCGCGCGCGACCTCGATCCAAGGTCCTCTTCACGACGAGCAGGCTCGCAAGCCCCCATCCGAGGGGGCGGCGGCGGCGTGGAGGACGTCATGACGATGGTGTCGGATTTTTCGAATCGGCTTCGAGCTGCGGCGCTTCGCGTCCCGGTCGGACGGGCGTTGCTCGGTGAGGGCGAAGGCGGGGGGATGGTCCTCGCGGTCGCCGCGCAGAAGGGCGGCGTCGGCAAGACCACCACCGCCGTCCACGTCGCCGCGGCATTGGCCGAGCGCCACGAGCGCCGGGTCCTGCTGCTCGACCTCGACGCACAAGGCCACGTCGCCTCGAGCCTGCGGGCGCACATGCGCGGTGGCGCCGACGCCTCGCTCTCCGACGTGCTGCTCGGCAAAGAGGCCGACCTCGAGCGCGCCGTCGTGCAGACCGATATTCCCGGGCTCTCCGTCAGCGCCGCGGATCGGATGCTCGGCCAGACCGAGACCGCGCTGGCCGGCAAGATGGGCCGTGAGCTGATCTTGCGCCGCGCCTTGGCAAAGGTTCGCGGCCACTACGACGTCGTGGTCCTCGATTGCCCACCGAACCTGGGCCTGCTGACTCTCAACGCCCTCTCGGCAGCCGACCGCGTGCTGGTGCCCTGCGACCTCTCGATCCTGAGCCTCAAGGGCGTCGACGCGCTGCGCGAGACGCTGCACACGCTCGATATGACCTTCGGCCGCGCGCCCGAGGTCTTGGGCCTGGTGCACACCCGGGTCGACCGGCGCAACGTGAAGCAGAACGCAGCGATCAGGGCCGCGGTCGAAGATCGCTACGCCGGTTGGGCACTGCCGGTCGAGATCGGCGTCAATACGGCGCTCTCGGGCGCCCAGCTCGAGGGTCGCACCATCTTCTCGGCTGCTCCCGATGCCCGCGGCTCCGCGGACTACGCTGCCCTCGCCGACGCCGTCGCCCTGCGCCTGTGGGCCAGCTGATGCGACGCAGCCCCAGCGGAAAGCATCAAGCGCCGCCGCGGCTGCCGCGGCGGGCGCGGCAAGCGGAGCAGCGCACGGCGATGTCGCGCAGGCGTCCCTTCAGCCCGGCGCTCTCGTTGGCCAGCGGGCTGTGGCAGACCTCGCCCTTCTTGGGTTGGCTGTGGCCGGTGCGGGTGCTCAGGCCGAAGCGGCGGTCGGCGTCGCGTCGTCGCCCTGGCTCGCTGCGATGATCGCGTCGAGCTCGGCGGTGACGGCGTCCTCGGTCGACGCGCGCGCCACCGAGAGCTCCTTCACCAGCAGCGTACGGGCCTGATCGAGCATTTTCCGCTCACCGAAGGAGAGCGGCTTGGTGTACTTCAGGCGGCTCAGGTCGCGCATCACCTCGGCGATGTCGTAGAGCGAGCCCGTGTTGATCTTCTCGACGTAGCGCCGGTAGCGGCGGTTCCAGGTCTGCCGATCGACCGTCTTGGTCCGCTCGCGCAGGACCGAGTAGACGCGCTCGACCTCGTCGTCACCGACGACCTTGCGCAATCCGACCGACTTCACCTTGCTGACCGGAATCATGATCTTCCGGTCGCTGTCGAGCACGCGGAGCATGTAGAGCACGACGGTCGCGCCCGAGATCTGCTTCGACTCGATGCCCGTGATCTCAGCGACACCCTGGCCAGGGTACACAGCGCGATCACCGATCTTGAACATCATGGCAGGTACTCCCAGAGCGGAACGCGCCCCCAGACGCCGAACCGCAACCGGACCAGTCTAGCACGGGCAGCCGGCAAGCCGCAAGACGAACGTTGCTGGCAGCCGATCGGATAGTAGAAAAAACGGAGGGTTATGTCGGGTCGTGGGCGAATCGCGGTCGATCGTTCCACGACGCAGCGCGTCATACGTCGAAGTTTTGCCGCGTTCGCAGGGCCCTGCCGAGCGTGCCCTGGTCGATGTATTCGAGCTCGCTGCCCTGTGGCACACCGCTGGCGATGCGGCTGATCCGCAGGCCATCACGCCGCAGGATGCTGTGCAGGTACGAAGCGGTCGCTTCGCCTTCGAGCGAGACGGGCAGGGCGACAATGACCTCGGCCTGCGGCTGCTGCCGGACGCGGTGCTCCAGGCTGCGGATGTGCAGCTCCGCCGGGCCGATCCCGCGCAGCGGCGAGAGCACGCCGCCGAGGACGTGGTAGACCCCGAAGAATTCGCCGGTCCGCTCGATCGCGAGCAGGTCGCCGGTGCCCTCGACGACCGCGATCGTCTGCTGGTCGCGGCGCGGATCGCTGCAGATCGTGCACAGCGCCTCGCTTGCCAGGTGGTGGCAGCGCTCGCAGAAGCGGACCTCGTCGTGCAGCGCCAGCAGCGCCTGGGCGAGGTCGCGGGCGGGTTGGCGGCCCGCTTCGAGGAAGTGGAAGGCCAGCCGCAGCGCCGAGCGTTCACCGACGCCGGGGAGCCGGCCGAATTGGAAGGCGAGTCGTTCGAGTGCGCGGGGAATTTGGGCCATGGTGGCTGGCTCCGCGGGAGGGGGGCAGGGCGATCAGTGGACGTCGGGGCGCTCTGCGTTGATCTCGGACTGGGTCCGGATCGAGGTGATCGCCGCGCCGAACGAATCGGCGATCGCGCGCACCGCCGGATGGCCACGCAAGGCTTCGATCTGGCCTTCGCGCGATGCGGTGCGGGCACGCCGCGCCTGGGCTGCGAGTGAGCCCTCGCGGGCCTGCGCGTCGACCCCGATCGCCTCGACCACGAAAGCCCCGCCGAAGGCCTCGCTGGCGGCGGCGGCGAGCGCAGGCAGCACGCCCGGCTTGCGGGCCTGCTCGAGGTGGAAGGCGTTGGCGAAGCTGAGCCCGACCCGGCCCGGCTCGCTCTGCCCGACGACGACGTTGTCGAGGTGTGCGGCGAGGACGCGATCGCCACCGTCGGCGGCAGCCTTGCGCCAAGCCGCGAGGTCTTCGGTCCGCAGGCTGCGGCCGGGACGCCGGTCGGTCGGCGGGCGATGCGGGTCGACGGCGCCGGTCAGGCCGGTCCCACCGGCGAGCGTGCGACGCGGATCCGCTCCGCTTGCACGGCCGCGGCCTGAGTCGGCCTCCGCGGTGTCGTCGCCGCCGCGCTGCGCCTGTGCCGACGAGCCGCTCTCACGGCCGCCGCGGGACGGCGTCGCCGAAGCGGACTGGCCGAGCCGCGCCGCAGACGCGCGCAGCGCCGGGAGGTGGGCTCCCGCGCCGCGCAGCAGCCCGTCGAGGCGGGTGGCCAGCGCGCCGAGGTCGGCCAGCGGCGTCGCGCGGCAGAGCCGGACCACACCGAGCTCGAGCACCAGCCGCGGATGGCGGGCCTTGGCGACTTGCTCGGCGAGCTCGAGCAGGACGTTGGCGAGCCGCTCGAGTTCGGGCGTCGGCGTCTGCTCGATCAGCGCGGCGGCCTGCTCCACTTCGCTCTCGGCCCGATCGACCAGGTCGCGCGCCGCCGAGCCGGCGATGCGGATCACCAGCAGATCGCGGGCCTCCAGCGCCAGCGAGCGGGCGAAGGTACGCAGATCGATGCCGTGGTCGTGGGCAGCGCCGAGCGCGGCCAGCGCCGAGGGTGCGTCCCGCTCGACCAGGGCGCGGATCAGCTGCAGCGTGCGGTTGCGGTCGGCGACGCCGAGCAGCGCCGCGACCTCAGCGCCGTTGAGCTTCTCGCCGCCGAAGGCGATCACCTGGTCGAGCACCGAGAGCGAGTCGCGCATCGAGCCGTCGCCCTCGCGGGCGATCAACCAGAGCGCTTCGTCGTCGAGCGCCACGCCCTCGGATTCGCAGATCGCGCGCAGCGCGCGGGTGACGTCCTGCGCCCGGATGCGGCGAAAATCGTAGCGTTGGCAGCGCGAGCGGATGGTGATCGGCAGGCGCTGCGGATCGGTCGTCGCGAGCACGAAGATCACGTGCGGCGGCGGCTCTTCCAGCGTCTTGAGGAACGCGTTGGCGGCGTCCGTCGTCAGCATGTGCGCTTCGTCGATGATGTAGACCTTGTGCCGATCGCGCGCCGGCGCATAGCCGACGCCCTCGCGCAGCTCGCGGATCTCGTTGATGCCGCGGTTGCTCGCGGCGTCGAGTTCGTGCACGTCGATCGCGGTGCCGGCGGCGATCTCGACGCACGGCGCGCAGACCCCGCAAGGCGTCGCGGTCGGGCCCTGTTCGCAGTTCAACATGCGCGCCAAGATGCGCGCGGTCGAGGTCTTGCCCGTGCCGCGAGCGCCGCAGAAGAGCATGGCGTGGGCGACGCGGCCCATCGCAATCGCGTTGCGCAGCGCGCGCTCGACGTGGTCTTGGCCGACCAGGGCACCGAGGTCCTGCGGGCGGTATTTGCGGGCGAGGACGACGTAGGACATGGCGAGGCTCCCGGCCGACGAAGAGGACGACGACCCGGACAAAAAGCACGAAGGCCGCGCGGTGGCAACCGGCGGCCTCTGGAGGCTGTGTGACTGCGGTCGTGGGCAGGGCGGACGGCACACGGCTTTGCCGCTACCGTTGCTTCCTCTCGGACCTGGCGGGGTTCACAACGCCACCGTTGCCGTCCGCCCTGCCCACGACGCGCGATGTCAGCTCGCGCGAACGAAGACCGGTCGACCTGGCTTGCGCCCCCGCCCCCGGCGGAGAGACGGGGATTCGAACCCCGGGTACGCTTTTGGCGTACACCCGCTTTCCAGGCGAGCACCTTCAACCACTCGGACATCTCTCCGTGGTGCCCGGTTTCCCGGGCGTGGTGGCGGGTGGCGTCGTGCGACGCCTCGGTGGGACGCCGGGTCGACCGATGATTTGTCAGCGCCAAGCGCGGCGGAGAGCGAGGGATTCGAACCCCCGGTACCTTTCGGCACACCTGATTTCGAGTCAGGCACCTTCAACCACTCGGACAGCTCTCCTTGGCTTCCCCGATGGGCGCGCGGCCCGCGGGTCGTTCGCGGCAAGGCCGGAACGGGCGCGCAGTGTAGGAGCATCGACGCGGGCTGGCAAGGCCCTATGGCGTACGCTTCGTCGGCTGCGTCGTGCGCGCGAGTCGGGGCGCGAGCCACTCGGTCAATGTCGCGTAGCCCTGCTCCGAGAGGTGGAAATCGTCGGACGCGACGAAGAGCGCGTCGCGCTCGGCCGCCGGGATATCGTCGAAGAAGGCCCACGCGTCGTGCAGCGGCACGCCCAACTCGTGTGCGACTTTGCGCAATCGGCGCTTCAGCAGCATCGGGCCCTCGTCCGGTCGCACGCGGCCCTCGAGCGCGTCGCGGTACGGCATGATGGCGATGACGGGCTCGGCTCCACCGGCGCGGACCTCCTCGATCCATCGACGCAGCGTCGCCTCGTAGTCGTGGAGCTGGTGCTCGACCTTGCGACGGGAGGGACGCGGCTTGCGCATCGCCATCCGCAGGCGCCTGGCCGCTTGGCTGAAGGGCGTCAGCGCGCGCACGGCGTAGGGGGTCGGCGATAGCTCCAGCACCATCCGCAGCGGATCGTGCTCGAACGCCCGGCCTTCGGGCCGGCAATGGCTCGGCAATGTCGGATCGTCGCGGCGCAGCAGGGGCTCGGTGCCGCAGCAGTTGAGCGGGACGTCGAGCTCCTCGAGGTCGTTACCGGGGAAGGCGTGCAGCACGACGCGTCGCGGCCGCAGTGTTGGCAGGTACCGGCGGGTGGCCACCAGGTGGCTGTCGAGGCTGGTGCCCGGCATGGCTGCGGCGGCGTGCGTTCCGGGGCCGTCCTTGGCGAGCAGCAGGCCCGCAGCGGTCTGTTCGACCCTGACGGACATGCCGTGCAGCATCGAATCGCCGACGTGCAACGTCGGTCGCGGGCCGTCCGCGTCGGGGGCAAGCAGCGCCTGCTCCCAGCGCTGACCCGACCGGCTGTCGCCGAAGAGGATGCCGCAGGCGAAGCGCTCCCACTGCCACGATCGACCGAGGCGACTCGGGGTCTCCTGGTCGACTGCGTGCATGGCGGGCAGCCCGAGCGGCGCAGTGAGGGGCAGCGGCGGCAGCGTCCCGCGGACCACGATCTCGACCAGCACCAAGCCGGCGAGCGTCCCCATCGTCATCGCGGCGAGCGGGCCGGCGGTCCAGTGGCGGAGCCCCGCGAAGAGGCCGGCGCCCAGAACGAGCGCCCAGAGCGCGGCGTCCCAGAGATCGAGCCACGGCTCGACGGTGAGCGACCAGATCGTCACACCGAGTGGCGTGATCAGCGCGACCGAGGCGATGGCCCGGTGCACGGGACGCGGCGACAGCCTGCCGCTGGCGAAGCCGGCCAGCCAGAAGCCGAGGAGCAGCTCCAAGGCGATCCACGGCGATGCGCGGCGCGGCGGCGCGACGGGCGGGGGCTCCGGCGCGGTCGGCCTCGCGGGATCGGTCGGCCTGCGGGCGATCGTGTTGACGAAGACCTTGGCCTCGTCCACCGACGCCAGCGCCTGCAGGATGGGCGGCTTCTGTGGCCCAAGAGCGTGGAACGCGCCGTTGACGCACCAACTCCCGCTGCGCTCGCCGTCGCACCCGGCGTTCGCGTCGGTCAACACGAACTTGTCGCAGCCGCCGCCGCCCGCGCACAGTTCGAGGTCGATCGCCGTCTGGCCGATCGCGGCATTCTCCAGGCGGACGGCGGGTGCGAGCGGCGCAAAGACCCGCTCGAGTTCGGCTCCGGTCGCGGGGGCAAGGGCGCGCTCCGCCGCGGTCGCCGGCAGGGCAACTGCGAGCAGCAGGGCAAACTGCAACCCCAGCGCGAACATGCGCATCAAGGCTCCGTTCTGCAGGTCTGCAGGGACGAGCCGCGAACAGGGCTGCGATCGTTGCGATCGCTACTGCGACTCCGGCCGCCAGACTTCCCGAGAACCAGCGCGCAGGCTAGCGAAGAATCGTGAGAGCATCTCGCTCGCTTCCCAGGCCCGCACGCCCTCGGTCACCAACATCCGGTGGTTCAGCCGCTCGTCGGTGCCGAGGTGATAGCAGCTCACCGCGGCGCCGGCCTTGGGGTCGCGCGTGGCGAAGCAGAGCCGGCTGATCCGCGCGTTGATCGCGGCGCCCATGCACATCGGGCAGGGCTCGAGCGTGACGTAGAGCGTGCAATCGCAGAGCCGCCAGCTGCCGAGCCGCGCGCCCGCCTGTCGAAGCACCAAGATCTCGGCGTGGGCGGTGGGGTCGTCGTCCTGCTCGCGGCGGTTGCCGGCCACCGCCAGCACCTCGCCTTCGTGGACCAAGACGGCGCCGATCGGTACGTCGCCGGCATGCCCCGCCGCGGCCGCTGCTTCCAGGGCCAGGTCCATGTAGTGCTCGTCGGGCAGGACCATCGTGCAGCGACCACCGAAAACGCGAACACCCCGAGACCAGAGGTCACGGGGTGTCCATTTCGAGGCATCGCGTGGCGGGCTCAGCAGGATTCGAACCTGCAACCTTCGGTTCCGTAGACCGATGCTCTATCCAATTGAGCTATGAGCCCTCTGTATGAACGACGAGATCGTTCGAGCCGAGGGTGCCCGGGAGCACCTCTGGCTTGGCGGAGTGGGAGGGATTCGAACCCTCGGTACCCTTTTGGAGTACACGCCCTTAGCAGGGGCGCGCCTTCAGCCAACTCGGCCACCACTCCTTTCGCAGTCGAGTGAGCGTCCCGTAGGACCGGATCCCGTCTCCGCTGCGCCGAGATCGGGCTGGGCGGAGGAGGAGGGATTCGAACCCTCGGAGGCTCTCACCTCGACGGTTTTCAAGACCGCTGCCTTCAACCACTCGGCCACTCCTCCGTGGTCGCAGCCGGTCCGCGATGCCTCATGTCAAGCCGCCCCGTCGTTGGACCCCGCAGACCAAGTCTGCGCGGGGAGGCGCACGACGCGCGGGCGGGCCGCGGCGTCGGGAGCGGCTTCTTACCCGCTCGTGCCAGGGCGCGCAAGAGGGGCGCGAAAATTTCTGCGGAGCGGCGTCCGACGGGCCACTTGCCCTCCCACTGGCAGACGGCCACCCTGCGCCGGCGATGACGCGCCCTTGGTCCGAGCTCTCCGAATCCGCCCTCCACCTCGGACTGAACGAGGTCGCGGCGATGTGCGCGCGGCTGCGTCGCGATCCCGCGCTGCGCGGCCGCATCGCCGCGATCGTCGCGCCCGAATCCGGCCTGCATTCAGCCAGCGTCGACCGCCTGCTCTGGCATTGGGCCGACGGCTTCGCAGCAGATGCCTTCCTCGCACGGGCGACGCAGCTTCGCGAGGACGGAGCCCGCGCCCGCGGTCCCATCGTGATCGTGGCGCCCTCGAACCTGCCCGTCGCGGCGTGGACGGCGTCGCTCGAGGCCTTGCTGCTCGGCCTATCGGTCCGCCTGCGACCAGCTTCCGGCGACCCCGGCGGACCACGCGCGCTGCAGCGGCTGCTCGCAGAGGCGGCGCCCTCGCTCGTCGGGCGGCTGCGGCTGGTCGAGGCCCGGCGCGGCGACGATTCAGCCTGGCGCGCCATCACCTCCGACGCTGGCGCCATCGTCGCCTTCGGCGGCGAGCCCGCCCTCGACGCGATCGCGGCGCGCGCGCCTGCGGGCATCCCTGTGCGTCGGCACGGACCGAAGGTCTCGCTCGGCCTGCTCCGTGGCGGTCCAGGGCCGCAGGCCGATGCCGTGGTCGACGGACTGCTCGAGGATGCGCTGCTCGCCGACGGCCGCGGCTGCCTCTCGTTGCGCGCGCTGCTGGTCGAAGGCAGCCAGGCCGACGCGATGGCGTGGGCGCAGGCCCTGGCCCATGCCGCGCCTGCGATCCGGCAGCGTTGGCCTGCGGGAACCCTCGACCCGGCGCTGCTCGCGCAGGCACGGCTCGCCGCCGAGGCGGACGCCGTCGATGCGGCGATCGCCGGCGGCGTCGTCGTGCGGGCTGCGGGGCTTGCCTGCTCGGCGATCGCGACGCCGCTGCATCGTGGGCTGCGGCTGGCGCAGCTCGGACCCGGCGCCGGCTTGCTGCGGCTCTTTGCCGTCCCGCCTGGGACCGATCTCGCGGAGCTCTTGCGTCCACTGCAGCGTCAACTCGCCGCGCTCGTCACACCCGAAGTCGCGACCTGGCAGGCCGAGCCGGCCGCGTCACCGCTCTTCTACGCGCGCTGTCCGCCGGGGCGGATGCAGGCGCCACGCTGGCATCTGCACGACGGGGTCGAGGCGGGGACCGCGCTCTTCGCTCGCTGACGGCGCCACAGCAGCGCGCTCAGCGGCCCTTGCGTGGCAGCAGGAAGAGGATCTGCCGACCGCGCGCGACGTGCAGCGGCACCATCTCGCCGGTCGGGAAGAGCTTCGCCGCGGTCGCCAGCTCTTCTGCGCTGCGGACCGCGCGCCGCTCGGATTGCACCACCACGTCGCCGACGCGGATGCCGACGTTGTCTGCCGGGCCGCCGCGGTCGACCTGCACCACCAGGGCGCCCTGCGACGCGTGCAGGCGGTAGCGCTTGCGCAGGGCAGCGGTGAGTGTCGCCACCCGCATGCCGAGGCCCACCAGGGTGCCCTCGCCGCCTGCCGGTGCTGCCGGGGCCGCCTCGCTGGCCGTGGCGAAGCGCTTCGGCATCGCAGTGAGCACCACCGTCGCGCGGAGCTGGCGGCCGTCGCGCTGGCCTTCGACCGTCACGCGCTTGCCGATGCCCTCGGACGCTGCGAGCCAGGGCAGGTCGTTGGCGTTGCGGATCTCGTGCTCGCCGAAGCGCAGGATCACGTCCCCGGCGCGCAGGCCGGCCTTCTCAGCCGGTCCACCGGCGACGACTTCGCGCACCAGGGCCCCGGCAGCGCGGTCGAGATGCAGCGCGCGGGCGACCTGCGGCGTGACCTCGCCGACCGAGATGCCGAGCCAAGAGCGCTCGATTTTGCCGCGCGCGAGCTGCGGCAGCAGCTTCTTCGCCATATTCACCGGGACCGCGAAGCCGATGCCCTGCGCCTTGCCGATCACCGCCGTGTTGATGCCGATCACCCGGCCCTGGATATCGACCAGGGGGCCGCCGCTATTGCCCGGGTTGATGCTGGCGTCGGTCTGGATGTAGTTCGCGTAGCGGGTCTGGCCCGGCAGCACGGTGGAGCGGCCCTTCGCCGAGACGATGCCGGCCGTGACGGTGTGGCCGAGGCCGTAGGGGTTGCCGATCGCGACGACCCACTCGCCGATGTCGAGCGCGTCGGAATCGCCGAGCGGCGCGACGGGGAAGGGCCCACTCTGCTCCACCCGCAGCAGGGCGAGGTCGGTGAAGGGGTCGAGGCCGGCGACGCGGGCTTCGAAGCTGCGGTCGTCGGCGGTGCGAATCTGGATCTTCTTCGCGCCTTCGACGACGTGGTGGCTGGTCAGGATCCAGCCCTCCTCGTGGACGAAGAAGCCCGTGCCGGTGCTCGTCACCAGCTGGCCGGCGCTGTCGCCCGTCTGCACGGCGTCCTTGCGCAGGCGCGTCACCGAGATGTTGACCACCGCCGGCGAGATCACCTTCGCCAACTTCGAGAAGGCGCCCATCGTCACCGGCGTATCCGGCGAGAGGCCCGTCTCGGCGGGTTGCGTCTCGGTGTAGAGCGGGCTCGGGATCGCGGTACCGCGGGTCGGGACGCGGGGCGTCGCCGGTCCGGCAGGCTGGGCTCGTCGTGCGGCGCGGTGCTGGGCGACCTTCGGCGCGGCGACGGCGACCGCCACCAGCAGCAGCGTCGCGCCCAGGCTCAGGGCGCGACCGATCATGCATCGCGTCGCGTCGCTCTTGCGCATGCGCGGGCTCCCTCCCGTGGCCACCCGTGGTGCCCTGATCACATCAGAACACCGGACGTGCCGGTCTTCTTCCCGACGACGGCCCCACCCCTCTTCTGACGCACGAGAGCATGTTTCGGTTCGCGCGCGCAAATCAATACGCTCGACCCGCCGATCGTTTCGCTAGTTCTTCAGCTTGTTCGGCACGCAGTAGCGCTCGTTCTCGGCGAAGGTCCAGCAGAAGCCGTCACCGCAGGAGCTGTCGTCGGTGCACGCGCTGCTGCAGAAGGCGGCGCTGCCGAAGTGGCTGACGCAGACGCCTTGGGCGCAGTGTGGATGCTTGGTGACGACGCAGCTCGTCGTGCCTTTGCCGACCGTACCATCGCCGCTGCAGACGCCGGTCTTGGTGACCTCTTCGTCGAGATCGCAGTCGGCGTAGGGCGGTTGGGTCTCACAGCCGGCGCTGAAGAGCGCGCCACAACCAAGCGCGATCGCGAGCCAAGCGGTCGCAACTGCCACCGGCTTCCCGCTCCGACTCCGCCCGCCTGCTCGTCGCATCCCAAACCTCCGGCTCGTTGCCGCCGCGCAGAATTCACCAATGGGCGGCCAGCGTCAAACCGGCCCCCCTGCCTCGCTAGTACATGCCGAGCACGCGGAGGAAGAAGCCGCCCTCGTCGCGCACGAAATCGCCCGCCAGGGTCTCCTGGAAGCGGGTGAAGTTCCAACCCGCGCCGACGCGCAGCGTGCGGGCGAAGATCCAGGCCGCTTCGACCAGCGCGCCGTGCTCCCAGGCGTGGCTGGCGGTGGTGATCAGCACGCGGTACTCGGCGGCGACGTCGAGGCGGCTGGTCATGTGGTAGCCCAAGCGGCTGATGCCGAGCCAGGTGTCGCTGACCACCATCGGGCCGGCGGCGATCGACTCCTCGGCGTGACGCAGCGCCAGCTTGTGGCTCCACTGCAGGCCGAAGGGCAGCTCGACGATCGGCTCGATCGCGAAGATATGCTTGGTGCTGCGCTCGGTGAGGGCGTCGCCTGGCTGGCCGGCCCCGGCCTGGGTCGTGCTGCCGGTGGTGATGCTGTCGCCCGAGGGCCGCATCTCGACCAGCCGGGTATAGCGTCCGATCAGGTTGAACCAATCGTGGGTCCGCGGGCGGAAGGCCCAGCCGAGCGTGGCCTGCAGCGTCTCTGCTTCCTTGCGATCGCGGGTCTGGTCCTCGGTGCGCAGGTAGTTGGCCCGGCCGAAGAGCAGCAGCTCGCGGGTGGCCTGGACCTCGGCCGCGTTGAGGGTGACGAGCTGCAGCTTGCGCACCCCACCGAAGGCCGCGTCGCCCTGGTCGACGCGCACTTCCTGCCGGCTGGTCAGCTTCCACTGGCCGCTGCGCAGCCACTCGCCGCCGAGCGAGAGGGCGTCGCGCGAGGTCTCGCCGGTCGGGCCGGAGAAGGTCTGGCTGCGCTCGTAGCCGGCGTCGAGGTGCAGGCCGGGGGCGAAGACGAAGCGCTTGCCGATGCCCATCACGGCGCGGTTCATCCGGCCGGCGTTGAGGGCGTCGACCTGGTATTCGCCCCAAGCGCGGCCGCTGCCGTCCTTGCCGTAGCGGCTCTCGGCGCCGATCACCGTCGCGCTCATCGGCCGGCCGGTCTGGTAGCTGTCCTCGAGGCGCTGCTGCACGTAGAGGTTGGTGCTGTCCGAGAGCGAGGTGCGCACGCCGGCCATCGTCGCGTTCTGCCCGCCCCAGCCGATGCGCTCGGCGAGGGTGAGGGTGAGGTTGTCCCAGAGGCGCCAGTCGAGGCCGACCACCGTCTGCATATGGTCGAGGTATTGGCTGCGGTATTGGCCTGGGTCGCCACCCAAGATCAGTTGCTGCTCGCCGCGCAGGGTCAAGCGCTGCGTCGCCTGCCAGGAGGCGCCCTCGGCCAAGACCACGCCGTGCCGTGTGGTGCCCTGGGCGTCGGCGGCCGCGGTCCACGACGCCGAAGTCAGCAGCCGCCAGCGCGGGCTCAGTCGATGCAGGTCCTGCGCGGTGACCATATGCCGGCCCCACGGCGAGAAGCTGCCCGAGGTCGCCGCGCTGCCGCTGCCCCATTGCGGTGCGAGCGCGCTGCCGGCGCCGAGGGTGCTCTGCGCGCCGAGGCCCATGCTACCGAAGGGATCGAGGCGTGCGCCGGTCAGGATGCCGTCGTAGCGCAGCGAGAGGGCGTTGTCGGTCGAGAGCGCGACGCGGGTGTCGACGCCGACCTTCTGCTGGCCCTGCTCGGTCAGCACGCCGTTGCTGTGGAAGCCCTGCTGAACCCAGCGGTAGTGGGCGCGGATGTGGCCCTGGCCGGTCGTATTCTGCGTCGCCGCCTGCTTCGCCTTCGGGTCTTGCACCGTCGGGTCGGTGACGACGCCCTGGTTCGAGAGGTCCGTCTTCGGCAGCGCGATGCCGAGCGCCTTGGCGACGTCGCCGAGGTCGGCCTCGAGCACCAACGCCACGGCGTGACCGGAGACCGCGCTGCCGATCGCCGTATCCGCGAGGTCGCGCTGGCGGCCGAAGGTCAGGCCGCCGTCGTCGCTCACCGAGACCAGAGAATCGCGCGAGTTCGACCAGGCATACTCGGCGCGCAGCCGGCTCTTCTCGCCCATGCGGACTTCGGCGTGGGCGCCGGCGAGTTGGTAGCTCGGCGTGGTGCTGCCGTCGCGGGCTTCGTGGACGTAGCTGCCGCCGAGTCGGACCTTGCCGCCGAGCAGGCGCTCTTCACCGAGCACGCCGACGTTGGTGCCGCCGACGGCGTCCGCCGCACGCGACTCGTAGGTCGCCAGGACGTAGACCGGGTGGCCGTTCCAATGCAGGTGCTGACCGGGCATTCCGGCCTGACCGGCGACGAAGAAGGCGTCGACCGCCGAGTTGACCGGCGCCTTGAAGACGATCCGGCCCTCGCGGTAGTCGATGGTGTAGTCGACGTTTCGGCTCATCGGGATGCGGCCGAGCTCGATGCCGTTGTCGCGGTCGCGGACGACGATCCAGACCTTCTCGCTGCCGTCGAGGGCGTCGCGACCGGAGAGGTAGAAGAGCGAGCCGCCGGTGCCGCGCATCATATCGGTGCGGCGCGAGAGCGAGCGCTCCTCGGAGCTGCCGTAGAGCTTGAGGCGGGTGTCGAATTGGCCGCCGAAGACCCGCTCGAGGTCGAGCATGCCGCCGTAGAGGGCGCGGTCGTAGCGGACCAGCTCCCAGCCGTCGATGCCGGTGCGGAAGTTGCCGACCCGCAGCCGCGAGCGATCTGCCTCGATCAGGACGTAGAGCGGGCCCCGCGACTGGGCGTCCTGCACGTCGATGCTGGCGTCGCCGTAGACCGGGTAGAAACGCTCCGGATCGAAGAGGTTGCTGCGGAAATCCTGCAGGTCCGGGTCTTTGCTGGTGTCGAGGTGGGCGGTGTAGCGCACCTTCTCGAAGCCGAGGAACTTCCCTTGGATCCGGCCCTTGAGGTAGACCGCGCCGCGGCCGTGCAAGAGCATGCCGCCGGCCTCGACGCTGGTCCGGTCGGTCATCCCTTGGACACGCGCGCCGACCTGGCCGATGGCGCCTTCTGCCACCGCCAGCAAGAAGAACGCGCGGTCCTTGACCACGTAGTTGCGGACCACCGCGGCCTCGTTGCCGGCGACGTCGCGCACCCGGACCTCGACCTTGGCCTTGCCCACCGGCAGCTCGCAGAGGTGGGAGAAGGTGCCGTCCGTGCCGACCTGGACCTTCTGGCCGTTGATCGTCAGTACGTTGCCCGGGCGGGTCTTGCCGCTGACGGCGACGCGCTCGGCGCCCAGCGTCGCGCCTTCCTTCGGCATCCGCAGCGCGAGCTCGGCGGCGCCGACGTCGCCGGCGTCGGCACGGGGCAGCTCGCGCCCGGCAGCTTCGACGCTGGCGTCCGGTGCCGTGCCGTTTGTCTTCGCGGCGGGCGCGGCCTCGTCGGCAGCCTCGGCGCCAGCCTTCGCCTCCTTCGTGGCCTTCTTCTTGTCGCTCGCACCGGCCCTGGCGGTCGCTGGGGCGTCGAGCTCGGCGCGGAGCTGGTCGACGACCGCCTCGCCGAACGCGCCCTCTTCCCGCTGCTCCGGCACCGGCGAGGCGGGCGCTGCGCCGGCGCCAGGATTGCGGGCGAAGACGCGCTTCCAGAGGACGGCCTTGCCGTCATCCTGCTGCAGCTCGATCAAGCTCGGTGCGCCGACGCGGACCCGGATCGAGTCCGGCGCGCGACCGCTGGCGTCGCCGAGGACCGGCTCGCCGTCGACCCACAGGCCGGCCGCGACGGTGTAGGGCCGCGCGCCCGCGCCGCCGGTGGCGCCGTAGCGGCGGGTCCGCCGGCGGATCTCGACACGGTCGGCGCCGAGGCGCCAGCCTTCGGGATCGCTGTCCGCCAGGGCAGAGCCGGCGGCGAGCACGATCAGCCGATTGGGGGCGACGCCGGCGTCCTGCAGCAGCTTGCGCACCGGCGCCACGGCCGAGCGGGTCCGCGCCTCGGCGTCCTGGCCGCGGCGGTGCAAGCTCACGATCAGCAGATCGTCGCCGGGGAATTTCTTCGCCGCGCGGCCGAGCCAATCGCCGAGCGAATCGTTGACCTTGCCGTCGCCCTCGAAGAGGTCGGCGCGGACCACGCGATCCGGCGCGCCGTCCGGCACCAACTCCGGCCCGCCTTCGCGCAGCCGCAGCGTGCGCGGCTGCGAACGCCAGCCGACCAGGCCGCCGCCGTCCTCGCGCAGCACCTCGAGCGCGATGCCGACCTCGCCGCTGACCAGCTTGGTGCCGCTCGGCGGCGACCAGACGAAGGTCTCCGGGACCGGCACGTCGACCGGCGAGCGGAGCAGGACCTTGCCTTCGCGATCGAGCAGCACGACGGCGGCTTCCTTCGCGTCCGCGAACATACCGGCGACCTGCAGCACCGGCTCGGCGAGCAGCATGCCGCCCGCGATCGGCAACGCCGCGTCCGGCGCGCGCAAGCTCGGCGCGCTGCCCGACGTCGGCAGGAGCTGGGTGCCTCCGACGCCGATGCCGATCGGCTTGTCGAAGTTCACCGCGATCCGGGCGAAGCGCGGGCCGGCGGGCGCAGGCGTCGGGCGGGTCACGGCCGGAGCCACCGCTGCCGGCTGAGGCGCGGTGGGCGCCGGTTGGGCCGGGGCGACAGGCGCGGGCGTTGGCGCCGCGGCTGTGGGCTCGACAGGAGCCGGAGTGGGCGACGGCGCCACGGGCGCAGGCTTGGCGGGCGCCGGGGTCGGCGCGGCAGGCTCGGGCTCGGCAGGCGCCGGGGCGGGCGCGACCGGCTCGGGTGTGCTGGGCTCGGGCGGCGCCGGAGCGGGCGTCACCGGCTCGGGCTTGCTCGGCTCCGGCTCGGGGGGTTCGCTGCTCGGCACCACGACCGACGCAGGCGCCGCAGTGGTCGGCGCGGGGCCGAGCTCCGGCGGGGTGACGCGGTCGGCCGGCAGGTGGTCACGCAGCGTCATGTAGGCGTCGCGGCGGGCCCCGGCTGCGTTGCGCAGGCCGACCAGGACCCGACCATCGGCCGGGCGGTCGATCTCGGTCGAGAACGCATCACCAGCCACCGCGACTTCGTTGCCGTTGATGTGGACCCGCGGCTCGCTGTGCGCCATCTGCCACGGCAGCGGCGAGGCCGAATCCTCCGGCCCGGCGCGGAACGCGATCCAGGCGCTGCTGGCGCCCGCGCCGTACGCCGTCCCTCCGCGGACCTGGACGGCGTAGCGTCCGCCGTTGCGCAAGGTGCCTGCCGGCAGGCGCAGCACCATGCGCTCGGGCGGGCCCCCGCCGAAACGGCCGCTCCAGACGTGGTCGCGCGGCCGACTCTCGCGGTCGAGGCCGCGAATCTCGACGGTGTGGCGGTCGAAGCGGCCCTCGGCGACGACGTGCAGCGTCAGCGGGGCGGTCGCGGCGACGGTGCTCGGCGTCTGTGGCTCGGGCAGCTCTGCGGGCTTGTCCACGCCGGGGTGCGCCAGGACGGCGCGCACCCGCATCGCGGGCAGCTCCTTGCCATCGACCGAGAGCGCGAGCGTCCCGAGTTCGCCGCTGATCCGGACCACGCCGGGGCCCTTCTCCTGTGCCGCAGCCTCGGCCTTTTTCTCTGGCGCGAGCCGCACCGTCTCGGGCTGCACGGTCTCGAGCGCACAGCGGACGCCGAAGCGCAGCGAGAGGCCGACGCCGCGCGAGATCCAGAGCACCCGCTTGCCGTCGGTCGTCATCGTCGAGCCGGGCGGCAGGGTGTCCGGGTCGAGCTTGAAGAGGTGGTTGCCGGGCTCGAGGTCGACCAGGTGCATGCGACCGGCGGCGTCGCTGTCGGCGTAGTGGCCGTTGTCGGCATAGACGCGGGCACCAGGCAGGCCGGGCTCGCCCTGGTCCTGCCAGCCGTCGCCGTCTTCGTCGCAGAAGACTTTGGCCAGCACCGTGCCGCGGTCGAAGAGCGGATCGGCCTGCACCAGCAAGCGGCCCTTGGCCTCGTGGGTCAGCGCCGAGCCGGAGAGGGTGAAGAGCTGCGCCCGCGGCTCGCGGAATTGCCCGAGCTTGGCGTCCGGGCCGACGACCACGGCGAAGCGGGCGACCAGGCGTGCACCGGCCGGCAAGTCCAGGCCGAGCGGGGCTCCGTCCGGTCCGGCCCTGCGTAGTTCGAGCAGCGGCCCCTTCGCCGGCGCCAAGCTGACCCGGCTGCCGCGCTCGGCGCCCTTCTCTTGCAAGCTCGCGGCGATCGACGAGGGCACCAAGCCCAGACCACGGGGCAGGGTGGCGCGCAGGACCGCGCCGCCGTTGTTGTCCAGCGGACTGGCGGTGATCCCGATATTGCTGCGGTTCTCCAGGGTGACCGTGGCGTGCACGATCTCGCCGACGCTCGCCGCTTGGCGCGAGAGGTGGAGCGAGATCGCGATCGCGTCGGCCAGCAGGTCGACCGGCAGGTGGTTGCGGCGCGGCGGGACGGGGTCGCCGCTCTCGTCGTTCTTGCCCGTGGCGCCCTGCAGGGTGAAGCGGGTCCAATAGGGCGTGCCAGCGCCTGCCACCGGAAGCGGCGCTGCGTCGACGAAGCCGTCGCCGGTCAGCCGCGCGATGCCGGCCTCGGCGGCGCGTCGATTCGAGGGGAAGCCGATCGGCACGCCGGCGGCGGAGACGTCGACCCGGTAGATGCGCCCGTTCTTCGGCTGGAAGACGTAGGCGCCCGTCGCGTCGACGCGCTGGCCCTGCTGGCCCTCTGGGAGCTCGGCCTGTGGCACCAACTTGCCGGGCGCGAGCGGATCGGCGTCGTCGTAGAAGAGGAAAGCGCGCACGCCGGCCACCGGCGTGCCCTTGCGGGCGTCGTAGATCCGGCCGGTCGGGCGCAAGGCCAGCGGCAGCACGACCTGCTCACCCGGCGCGGCGTCGAAGGTGGCGTCGAGGAAGACCGCGCCATGTGGCGAGCGCACCCGGACCCGACGTTTGCCCGAGGGCATCGCCGCGATGCGGAAGCTGCCGTCGGTCTCGGTGATCGCGCTGGCGACGCCGCCCTCGCCGTCCGGCGCGCTGATCACCACCTGCCAGCCGGCGAAGGGCAGGTCGCCGGCACCGTGGATGCCGTCCTGCGCGTCGCGGTCCTCGAAGACGAAGCCACGGGCGCTCGCCTGGCCGATCGTGGCGCCGACCGTGACGCAGGCCCTGCCGGTCGGCACTTGCCAGGGCGCGCGGCGTCCGTCCGGGCTCACCCGCGCGATCAGCGCCGTCGCCTCGTTGCAGATCGTCGAGCCCGGCGCGGCGTCCTCGGCGACGCGTGCGCGGAAGCCGATCGTCACCTCTTCGCCGTCGCCGACCGCGAGGCCGGTGACCTCGAGCAGCCCTGGACCCTGGGCCGCGGTCGTCAGCTTGGCGCTCGCGCCGGGCGGCAGCAGGTAGGCGCCCACGTCGGTCGCCAGGCCTTCGGGCAGCGGATCCGCCAGCGAGAGTTGGTTCAGCGGCTCGTTGCCGGCGTTGCGCAAGCGGATCGTGTAGCGGACGAAGTCGCCGCCGCGGACCGTGCCGCCGTTCTCGTCGGCGACCGTCTTGCTCGCGACCAGCGCCGGCTTGCCACCATCAACGCCGACCACGGTGGGCTGGTCGCCGTTGCTGTCGTCGTCGTCGCCGTCGCTGCGGGTCTCCGGCAGGCCCTTGGCGTCGGCGATCGCTTGGTTGACCACCGCGACCGCGCCGGCCTCGACCCGCACCCGGAAGCTCGCCTCGCGCACCGCGCCGGACACGACCTCACCGATGCGGAAGCGCACCGCCGGCGGGTTGGCGCTGCTGTCTTGCTCGGCCGCGTCGCCGTCGACCGCGTCGGTGCGCGCCTTGCCGTCGAGGACCAGCGTGCCCGGGACCAGGCTCGTTCCGCTCGGGATCGGATCGCGCACCACGACCTCGTCGGCGCTGGCCTGACCGTCGTTGCGGACGGTGAGCACGAAGCGGATCTCCTCGCCCGGGTCGGCGAGGCCGTCGCCATCCTGGTCGAAGAGCTCGGCCCGCTTGGCGAAGCGCGCCAACGACGGGCCCTTGCCGACGGGCAGACCGGCCGGACCGATCGGCGTCGGCGGCACGCCTTGGGCCGTCGCGGTGGCCAGGTTGTCGATCCGCGTGCCCTCGGCGGCGCTCGGCAGCACCCGCGTCTCGAATTCGACGATCGCGGCCTTGTCCGTGCCCGGCTCGACCACGCCCTCGGCAGCGCCGGGACTCTGCACCAAGAGGCCGGTCGCGAGCGGCGAGCCGGAGGCGGCGTCTGCCACCGCGACGCCGTTGACCCGCGTGCTGCCGGCGACGTAGGCCGTGCCGGCCGGGATCGGGTCGATCAGTGTCGCGCCGTTGATCGCTTGGTTGCTCGTCGCGATCACCGCGATCCGCCAGCGCAGCACGTCGCCGACCAGCAGCGGCGCGCCGTTGACGTCGGTCACGCTCTTGCTCGAGGCGCCGAGCGCCGTCGCGACGCGAACCTTCACTGCGGTGGGGTCGAGCGGATCGGCGGTCTCGGGATCGTCCGAGACGATGGCGGCAGGCATCGCGGTCGCTTGGCCGAGCGCCTGGTTGGCCAGGATCTCGCCGTCGCCGACCGTCGCGCCGACCCGTACCTCGAGCTTGAGCACGGCGGTCTTGCCCGGCGCGATCTCGGCCAGCGCTGGCGTGGTCTGCGCGTTCCAGACGACGACGCCGCCCTGTACCGCGCCGCCTTCGCCGATCGCGACCAGCTCCAGGCCCTGCGGCAGGGCGTCGCGGATCTCGACGTTCTTCGCGGCTGCTTCGCCCTCGACCCGCACCGTCAACTCGTAGCGCAAGGTGTCGAGCGGCAAGACCTTGCCGCCGTCGAGGTCCTGCACCCGCTTGTCGATCGCCAGCTTCGGCACCGAGACCACGCTGGCCGTGGCGGCCGGGCTCTGCCAGGTGATCCCGGTTTGGCCTTCGCGGGCGGTGACGATGGTCGCGACCGTCGCCTCGTGCGCTGCGGTGGCGCGGACCTTCAGCTTGGCCGAGAGCGAGGCCGTCTTGCCGGCCGCGAGGTTCTGCAGGCCGGCGTTGTCCGCGGGCTTCCAGACCGCGACCTTGGCGCCGGCGTCGAAGCTGCCTCCGCTGACCTCGACCACCTCGAAGACGCTGGTGTCGATCGGCGCGAGCACCTGCACGCCGCGGGCGTCGCGATCTCCGTCTGCGCTGACTTCGACCCGCAGCTCGATCTCGTCGCCCGGCTGGACCGGCCCGGTCGCGCCGCCGGGCTGCAGGTAGGCCGCGGCCACCGCGAGCGTCGGGTAGGCCACCTCGAGTTGCGCGCTATTGCTGACGACGGCGTCCGCGCCGGCTGCTTCGGCGTTGCCGACGTTCACCAGCGTGCCGCCGCTCGGCGTGCCCTTGGCCAGCTTCGCCAACAAGCTGACGGTCACGGTCTGGCCCGGCTGCAGGCTGGGGATCGACCACGTCGCGACCTGGCCCTGCATCGCGCCGCCGGCCTGTGGCTGCACGTCCGTCAGCGGCTTGCCCGTCAGGTCGTCACGCAGCGTCAGCGGCGTCGCCGCAGCGG
Source organism: Deltaproteobacteria bacterium (assembly GCA_020632665.1). Taxonomy (GTDB): domain Bacteria; phylum Myxococcota_A; class UBA9042; order UBA9042; family UBA9042; genus JACKFC01. The sequence continues at coordinate 185,339 of JACKFC010000001.1, read as the reverse complement.
TGCCGACGTTGGCCGCCGTGAGCTGGAAGCGCACCGTATCGCCGGGGAAGAGGTCTTCGCCGCTCGTATCTTCCGCGACCTTCTTCAGCGTCAGGATCGGCCGCGAGAGGACGACCACCGCCTGCGCCGGCACCAGCAGCGGCTCGGCGAGATCCGGGCTCTGGGCGTTGGCGATCGGCGCCAGGACCGTGCCGTCGGCGATCGTCGTCGCGAGCGTCGCCTTGGCCGTCAGCGTCGCCTTGCCGCCCGCCGGGAGGGTCGCGATGGTCCAGCTCGCAGTCTTGCCGGTGACGCTGCCGCCGACCGCGTCGACCGAAGCGAACGCCGCCGGCAGCGGCAGGTTCACCACCAGCGAGGTGGCGGCAGCCTTGCCCGTATTCTGCAGCAACAGCTCGTAGCGCAGGACGTGACCGGGGCCGGTCTGCCCGACCTTGACCACCCATCCGCTTTCGTCGTCGACCGCCAGCACCGAGCTGGAGAGGTTGGGCTGGGTGTCGACGATGACGGTGATCTCGGGCGGCGGGACGACGCCGGGGATATTGGCCGCGACCGTGATCTTGGCGCCGTCTTGCAGGCCCTCCGCGACCTTGGCGCGCAGTCGGAGCTCGACGTCGCCGGTCGGGGAGAGGCCGATGAGCGGCACGGTCCAATCGATCTTGTCGATCTCGCCGCCCGTGCTGCTGCTGGTCGTGCCGCCGTCGAAAGCGAAGACGTCTTGCAGCTGGCCTTGGCCCAGGATGGCTTGGACCTGCGTCGCTGTGGCCAACGCGTCGCCGCTATTCTTCAGCTTCAGCGCGAAGACCAGCATATCGCCGGGTTCGACCGTGCCGCCGTTCTCGTCGGTGACGCTCCAGACCGAAAGCGAGAGGTCGACGGTCGCGACGACGGCGACGGTGGTCGGATCCCGCTCCGGTGTGCCGAGCTTGCTGTCGGTGGCGATCGGGGCTGCGAAGCCCTGCGCGGTGACGAAGGCCTGGTTCGGGATCACCACGCCGTCGGCCAGCGGCTTGGCCAGCGTCGCCTCGACCCGGACCTTGACGCCCTCGCCCGGAGCCAGCTCGCCGACCGTCCAGCGGACCACCTTGCCGCTGCCGCTGCCGAGCAGCACGCCTCCATCGAGCGGCTTCACGTCGACGAAGCGGTCGTCGATCGGGTCGTCGATGACCACGGCCTTGCCGGTCGCGTCGCCTTCGTTGCGGACGTCGATGGTGTAGGTGAGCGTATCGCCGGGGCGCACGTCGCCGCCGTTGTTGTCGACGACGCTCTTGGTCGCCTTGCTGAAGTCGATATTCGAGATGACGGTCAAGACGGTCGCGTCGCCCTCGGCCGGCGTGGTCGGATCGTCGGAGAGCTGCGGCGCCGCGCCGCCGTCCTTGTGCTGCACGGCGGCTTGGTTCGGGATCGGCAGGCCGTTGTCGAGGGCCTTGTCGACCTTGGCGCGGAAGGTGCGGACCAGCACGTCGTTGGTCCCGATGCCCAGGCTCGGCGCCTCGTCCCAGGTGATCGTGCGGCTGGCGTCGTCGAAGCTGCCGCCGCCCTCGACCTCGACGTCGATCAGCAGCGGCGAGACGACGTCGGTCACGATCAGGTTCTCGGCCACGGCGTTGCCGACATTGCGCACGCGGACTTCGTAGCGCAGCGCGGTCTCGGGCTTGACCAAGCCGCCGTTGAGGACCTGGCCGCCGGGATCGGCCAGGGCGCGCTTCTCGATGACCAACTTCGGCGCCGAGGCCACCTCGAAGCAGGTCGGGCTGCCGTCGAAGGTGCCGCCCGGTGGCGAAGAGAGCGACGCGGTCGGATTCTCCTGCGCCTTGACCTCGGCCTGGTTGCAGATCTGGACGCCGCTCCCGAGCGGCTTCACCACCTTGGCGCGCAAGGTCAGCGAGGCCTTGGCCCCGGCGGCGAGGGTGCCGACCTGCCAGGTGGCGACGCGGCTGGTCGCGTCGAAGCTGCCGCCGACCACTTCGACGTCGGTCAGCTGCGGGTCGACCTTGTCGCTGACGACGACGCCGGAGCCGGCGAGGTTGCCGGAATTCTCCACCTCGATGGTCCACTCGACGGCCTCGCCGGCCTGGATCACCGCCGCCGAGACGGCCTTGGTCGTGCGGCCGAAGTCGGGCAGGTTCTCTACCTCGAAGCTCACGCTATTGGAGGTCGCGGTCTTCGGCGTCTCGTCGAACGCGGCGGTGGCGATGTTCTGCACCACGGTCTTGCTCGGCGTCGACTTGGCGATGACGGTGCCGACGACCAGCTCGATCGGCGCAGCGCCCGGGGCCAAGCTGGCGATCGGCGCCCAGCTCACCACCCGCGTGGTCGCGTCGAAGCTGCCGTTCTGCACCGCGACCTGCTCGAGGGCGGTGTGCAACGTGTCCTGGACCACGAGGTTGGTCGCGGGGGCGTTGCCGTCGTTGCGCACGCTGATGGTGAAGGTGATCCCGTCGCCGCCCTGGGCGATGCCGCCGTTGGCGTCGGCGAAGCTCTTGCTCAGCACGATCTGCGGCGCGGAGGTGATGGTGAACGAGGTCGCGTCGTCCGGCACCGGCGTCGCGGGGTTGTCGCTCTGGATCGGGATGCCGAGGCCGGCGCCGGAGAGCGTCGCCTGCGCCGCGACGGCGCTACCCTGCGGCACGACCGCGGCGATCGTGCCCTTGACCAGCAGCACCTGCGGCGCGAGGCCGTTGGTGAGGTCGCCGGGCTTCCAGGTGACGGTCTGGCCGTCGAAGCTGCTGCCGCTGCCGGCGACCGAGTCGATCTTCACCAAGGCGTCGATGGGCAGGGTGACGGTCGGCCCGAGCACCGGACCCTTGCCGGTATTCTGCAGCGAGAGGGTCCACGTCACCGCCGCGCCGGGCACGAACTGGCCCTTGTCGGCGGCGACGGTGAGGTCGAAGACGCTGACGTTCGGCGAGGCCGAGACCAGCACCGCGACCGAGACCGGCACCGGCTGCGCCATCTCCGCCGCTTTCGCCGTCGCGATGTTCTCGATGGTGGTGCCGTTGGTGACGGTCGCCTTGATCTTGGCGTCGAAGCCCAGCACCACTTTGCCGCCGTTGCCCGAGAGCGAGGGCAGCGACCAGATGACGCTGTTGCTGCCGGCGTCGAAATTGCCGCCGCCGACGATATTGCTCACCGACTCCAGGCTCGACGGCAGCGGATCCTTCAGCTCGATCGCCCCGGTCGGCAGCTTGCCCGAGTTGGTCAGCAGGATTGTGTAGCGCAGCGTGTCGCCGGGCTCGATATCGCCGCCGTTGAGGTCGACCACGGTTTTGCTCGAGGAGGCGAGATCCGGCCCGCCGGTGACGGTGAAGACGCCCGTCTGCACGACCTTGGGCGGGCTGCCGTCGGCGGGCGAGAGGGTGGCGACGTTGGTGAGCTTGGTGCTCGCCGGCGTATCCGAGCGAACCTTCGCGGTGAAGAGCAGCGTCCGCGTCTGCCCGGCCCCGACCTGCAGCCCCGAAGCGGTGACGACGCCGCCGGCGTGCTGCACCTCAGGCTCGGGCGAGCTGACGAATTCCAGCGCCGACGGCAATGGATCGGTGACGTTCACCACCGCGTCGCCGGGGCCGGCGTTGACGATGACGATATTGAACTGCATCTCGTCGCCCGGCAGCAGCGGGGTGTCGGCCGAGAGGTCCTTGCCTTCCTTCGAGGAGGCGGCGAGGTTGCTCAGCACGTCGAGCGAGAAGACGGTCGGGTCGGCGTCGCCGGGCTTGTTCGGATCGTCGCTGCTCAGGACCTTCGTGCCGAGGTTGATCTTCGCCTGCGCCGCGACGGCGTGGCCGTTCAGCGTCCCGATCCCGAGCTGCTGCAGCTCGGCGACCGTCCGCACCTTCGCGCTGATGGTGAACGAGACCTTGCCACCGGCAGGCACCAAGACCGTCGCGAAGCGCGCAAATCCGGTGCCGTTGGCGCCGCCACTGGCCGCCGACTGGTTGGTGCCGGGGCCGTTGGCGCCCTGGAAGAGTACCTCGGGCGGCATCGGCATCTCGAAGCTGTCGACGGCGACGTCGGCGCCGGTCGCGTTCTCCAAGGTCAGCGTATAGGTGACGCTCTCGCCGGGCGCGGCGCTGCTCGGGCTGACGACCAGCAGTGGCGTCGCCAGCTTCGGCGCGGTGATCTTGACCGTCGTCGTATTGGTCTGCACCGAGTCGGTGAAGGTGAGCTGCGTGCCCTTGTAGGTATAGTCGAGCGCGGCGGTGCTGACGATGTCGGCGACCGGCGGGTTCTGCAGCACCCGCACCTTGAAGCTCACCTTGCGCGCCGAATTGCCGCCGGCGGGGTTGCTCACGTTGCCGAGCGAGAGGCCGGTCTGCAGCGGGCTCTTGCCGCCGACGTCGGCCTGCACGACGCCCTCGACCACGGTGCTGCCGGCGACGTATTCGGTCCCCGGCGGTGGAAAGACGTCGAGCTTGGCGACGGTCGGGTTGGCGTCGAGTTGCCCGGTGTTGAGCAGGTCGATCGTGTAGGTCAGCACCTCGCCCGGCGCGGCTTCGGTCGCGTTCACCGTGTATTTGGTGATCGGGTTCTTGAAGCTCGGCGCGAGCCGGTTGATCTGCATCAAGGTGTAGCCGTAGAGGATCAACTCGCCGTAGCCGTGGGTTGCGTTGGGGGTGTTGTCGGCGATGCTGCCGTTGCCCGACGAGACCAGGATCGACGCCGAGGTCTGCTCCGGCTTGAGCAGGTTCGAGACGTCGAAGGTGTCGAGGTCGAGGCTGGTCTCGGGCGTGCTGTTGAAGATGTTGTTGGCGTCGTTGTTGCCTGCGCCGCCGGTCAGCTTGGTGCCGCCGAAGCTGATGAAGTCGAAGCAGGTCGTGCACGGCGGGCTGTCGCAGCCACCCGGCGGGTCCTGGTAAGGGTTGCCGAGCTGCTTGTCGCCTTCCATCACGTGGTAGCTGAGCTGCGCCTGCGGCGGGTCGCCGACGAAGATGCCGGAGAGGTTGATGGTCTGCTGGCCGGTGGTCGTCTCCTGCTCGTCGAGCAGGACGAAGCCGGGGTAGAGGAAGATGTCCCGCTGCGTCGTCTCGCTCGCCTTGGTGTCGTAGATCAGGACCAGCGACCAGCTCGCGTGGCGCGCCTGGCAGAAGGGATCCGAGGGCGCGCAGCACACCGTCTCGGGCTGACTGCACGACGGGTTGGGCTTGAGCAAGCCGCCGCAATTCGAGGTGATCGAAGCGACCCGGGCGTTGACGTCGCCGACCGTATAGGTGCCGTTGTAGGCGTCGAGGCCGGGGTGCGCCGCGATGAGGGAGGTCACGTCCTTGCGGCAATAGAAGTGCGCGCCGGGATCGACACCGAAATTGTTGGGCACCGCGCGGGTATCACAGGCGTCGGCGGTGACCGAGATGGCGGCACCGTCGGCCGCAGTCAGCGTGACGGTCTGGTCGACCTGCGGATTGTTCGAGCTGCCGAAAGCCGAGCCGCCCCAGAACAGGTAGGCGCCGACGATGATGGCGTCTTCCGGCAGCTTCTCCGACGCTTGCACGCTGTCGGAGGAGCTCGGCAGCAGCTTGTCGTTGTAGCGGTAGTCCGTGAAGTTGGTGACCAGGCTTGCGCCGAGCTGCACCGCCTTGCCGTAGACCTTGAACGCCAGCGGCTGCGACGGATAGGTGCCGTCGACGAAGGCCCGCGCCGGCGTGGCCGGCAAGAGCGCGAGCAGAAGCGGCGCAAGCGTCCATAGGGCGCGCGATCGCTGGCGGCTCGTTCGCCCAGGGCCCATCAACGCCGGCTCCTCCTCGACCCGCCGGCGCCCGCGCGCCGCTCGATTCTGCTACCGAGGGTTGTACAGCCCGATGCGATCCGAGGCGACAAAAACCCCGTCGGTCGCGGCCGCACCACCGATGACCATGACGTGCCCGGTCGGAAGGCCGATGGCCCGACCGGCGACGCGTCCGCCACCTGGGATCTCCCCGTCTGCCCACTCACGCTTCGTCGCGCCCGCGGCGCTATCGTAGTAGAGCACTTCGGCCTTGGCCAAGGTGCGCCCCTGCGCGTCGATACCGCCGGCGACCACGACCCGGCCGGCCTGCTGACCACCGCGCGTCACGGCCAACTGGGGCGCGCCGCGCGCCGACTCGAGCTGCGGCACGCTGCCGAGCCAATCGCCCTTGACGATATCGAAGACGTCGACCCGCGAGAGCGGCTGTGTATGCGCCGCGTCGGCGAAGCCGCCGACGATATAGATGTGGTTGGTCGCGCCGTTGCTGACGAAGACGGCGCCCGCCAGGGTCCGCGCGATCGAGCCGTTGAGCTTGCGCACCAGCGGTTCCCAGGCGAACTCCTTGTAGCCCGGCTGGCCCTTGAGCGCGGCGCACTTGTCGTTGCTGTCGGCGCCGGTATGCGCGGTCGTGCCGATGTAGCAGGTGATCTTCGTGTTGCCCTTGAAGCTGACGTTGCCGGCGGTGTCGTAGCGCAGCACCTCGAAATCGTCGATCGGGCCGCTCTCGTTCTCGCCGCCGATGAGCATGATGTAGCCGCCGTCCTTCTCCGGCAGGCGCACCGTCGAGTGGTTCCAGCGCGCCTTGGAGAGGCTGCCCTTCTGCAGGCGACCGTAGAGCGGATGCCAGATCTCCCAGGAGACCGCGGCCTCGGCCTGCGGGCCCTTGCCGCCGGCGACCATGTAATATTCCTGGCTGTCGAAGAGGCGGGTCGCGGTGTGGTGTGCGCGGGCGAACTCGAGGTGCGCGGCGCCTGCGCCGGACTGCTTGATCTTCGCTTCCTTCGGGTCCCAATACTCCATCAGGTTGCTGGCCACCGGGCCGAGGTCACCCTCGACGTAGCCACCCGAGAAGACCACTTGGCCGTCGAAGCCGGTGGCGGTCGCCATCAGCGCGCGTCCGGTCGAGAGCTGGGCCGAGACCGGCGGCGCCGAGAGGTTCTGCAGCACCCGCGCGCCGGCGTCGTAGCGCAGCACGACCTTGCTCATCTTGCCGAGGCCGGTCGCCTCGAAGGGGGCGGTGCTGCCTGCGCCCGCGTCCGCGCCGCCGGCGATGATCACGCCGCCGTCGGGCTGCAGCTCGGCGCCGAGACCGACGCGGGCGTCGGTCTTCGCCTCTTGCGTCTGGTCGGAGACGGGTGAGGTCCAGTTGTTGGTGCGGGTCACGTAGGCGTGCACCAGGTGGGTCGAGCCGGTGTCGACGTCGGTCGGCACGGTCCGGCCACGACCGAGCACGGGGAAGGTCGGGATGCCGTTGGCGTCGGCCGGGTAGAGCTCGACCCGGATCTGTCGCCCCAGACCGTAGGGCACCGAGGGCATCACCAGCGTCTGGCCGGGACCGGTGTAGGGCTGGACCGTATTCGGCGCCAGCGAGGATTCGGTCGGCAGGCCCGGGCCCTCGGCGATCAACGCGACGAATTTCACGTCGGGATTGGCGAACGGGCTGTCGGCGCCCGGTGGGGCCTTGATGACCACCGCGAGGCCCTGCGTCGGGTCGGCGACCTCTTGTGCGCAACCGGCCAAGGCGAGAGTGCCCACGGCGGCGAGCAACGGGACGCGGACGCGACGTGCGAGACGATCGAGCATGACGTGTCCTCCTACGGGGCGATGACCGCGTCGACCTTGAAGTTCGGCGACGCAGCGGGTTCCTGGCTGAGCATGTAGTACGCGGCGGCGCCACCGCCCGCGGCGACGACGCCGAGCACGGTCCAGAACCACCACTTCTTGACCACGCTCTCGTCCTCGTCCTTGACCAGGCCCGCGTAGGGGTCGGTCTTGGGCTTGATCGGCGTATTCGGCTTGGTCTGCGGGCCCGTGACGACCGGCGAGGTCGGGCGGGGCTCGGGATCCGGTCGTGGATCGGGGTCGGGCTGCGGATCCGGCCGCGGGTCCGGTCGCGGATCGGGCTTCGGATCCGGCGCCACGACCACCGGCGGCGGCGCGACCACGGCGGGGCGCGAAGGCGCAGCCGCGGTGCGGGTGTAGACCTCGGGCACGTCCGCGACCACGCGGTCGGCCGGGAAGCTGGCCACCGCGGCGCGGACATAGCCTTCGGCCTCGAGGATCTTCATCTGCATATTGCCGAGGTTCGAAGCGAACTCCACCGGCTGCAACGCCGCGACCTTGCGCGCCTTGAAGTCGAAGAGGAAGAGGTGCAGCTCGATGCCACGCATCGTCGTCGCCAGCACACCGTAGAGCAGGTACTGCGCCTGGATCTGGCGGGCGAACATGAACGAGAAGTTGCGCACCAGCTTGGTGTGGTACTCGCCCTTCTCCGGGATCGGCTTGATGTCGGTGTAGCGGACCGCCAGCGCGATCTCGCTGCCCTCGTCTTCCTCGACTTCCAGCTTCGCCGCGACCTTGACCGTCCGGCCACGGACCGTGACGGCACGGCCCCACGGCTCGGCGTTGTCCTTCTTCACCTGCACGTAGTGGGTGCCCGGCAGCAGGTCCTTCGCTTCCGCGGGGGCCTCGCCGAGGCGGACGCCGTCGACGAAGACGACGGCGCCCTCGACGTTGGCGCTGACTTCGATATCGCCTGCGCGCCGCTTGGTCAGGCGCTCGCGCGTCTCCTTCAGCAGCTCGACCAGCTCGGGATAGCTGCGGACGTTGTCGAGCACGAAGGTTGGCTGGATGGTCAGGGCCTTGGTGACCAGGGCCTTGGCTTCGCGCTTCTTGCCCAACTTCAGCGCGGCCTCGGCGGCGCGGGCGTAGGCGTCGACCAGCTTGGTGAAGTCCACCAGCTCGACGAAATGCTCCTCGTAGCGGGCGATCGCGGCCTCGAGCAGGCGGAATGCCGTGGCGAGGTCGTCGCCGGCTTGCAGCCCGTCACGCCCGGCGATGAGCGCCTCGTCGGCTTTGTCGAGCTGCTTCTGTGCCTCGGTCTGCTGCGGCGTCTTGGCCCTGCGCGTCTTCCGGCGCGGGCGGCCGGTGCTGACCACGTCTTCTGGGATCAGCGTGACGACGCCACCGGCTTCGATCATCGCGCGGAGGTATTCCTCGATGCGCGCGGCGGCGAGCGTCTTCACGCCTTCGCGCCGTGCCAGCGGGATCAGCGCCAGGGCGGGCTTGTTGCCCTGCTGCGCCAGCGCTTCACCAAAGGCCGCCCAACCGCCGGGCAGCGGCAGCGTGATCGGCGTCAAGGGCGTCGCGATCAACAGCAACCAGGCGAAGACGCGACGCATCGTGCGGCTCGCGGACATGTCGCTTCCTCCGAATCGGGCGCGGGCAGGCGCTCCGGGCCGGCCTGTATAGCAGAAAATCGGCTCGCTTCCAGCAGTCCGCTGCGATGCGCTGCAGGGTTCGGTGGGGACCCGGGTCACCGCTCGGCGCGCTGGGCGACGAAGACCCCGACAGGCACCTGCACCGCCGACCGGATCGAGATCCGTCGGCCGCGCAACGCCAGGTCGAACATGGTCGAGGAGCCGCCGTCGAGATTCAGCGCCCCGATCGCGCCCAGCCCGCCTGCCGCTGCCGGCCGCGCCAGGACCGTGGCGAGGTCCCGCAAGGTCACCACACCGGTGGACGCGACGACCAAGACCCGCCCCTCGGCGTCGTAGGCCAGCGCGGTCCGCCTGGCGCGGCTCTGCTTCAGATCCACCGCCTTGCCGTCGACCACCAAGCGTGGCCCACATTCGATCGCGAATTCGAGGTCCGCCGGCGCAGCAAAGCTCTTCGCGTGCTGCAGGCCCGGCTTTCCGCCGGCGATCGTGAAGATGCCGTGGTCGACCCGCCGCAGCCGTGCGATCTCCTTGCCATCGCTGACGAGCAGCCCCAGCGGCTTGTAGTTCGGATCGAAGAAGTGGCCGTTCACTGCCGCGATCGCGCCGCTGCGCTCGCGGAAGCTCTGCGCGTCGCCGAGGCCGGGATCGTGCAACGCGCCAACCCGAAACCGGGCCGGATCGACACGCAGGACGACGAGCTCGAAGGGTTCGTCACCCGACGCGACGCGAAGCCGCGGTCGCGCCAGCTCGCAGCCATCCGCGATCGCCTCGAAATGCACGGGAGCCGTGCCGTCGGTCCGCGCGCAGCCGGGCGGCAGCAACGAGAGCGCCGCCGCGGCTGCGGCGAGGAACAACGGCTTGGACACGACTAGAGCAGGCGCTCGATCTGCGCTCGCAGCGCGCCTTCGTCCTCTTCGGGCTTGAAGCCGGTGTGCGTGTAGAGAATCTTCCCGGTCTTGTCGATCAGGAAGGTCGCCGGCATCGAGTAGACCATCAGCTTGCCCATCAGGATGGAATCCGGGTCGCCGATGATCGGGAAGTTCGCTCCGAATTCCTTGGCGAAGTCGTAGCTGGCGGTGCTCTCGTTGTCGACGCCGACGCCGACGATCTGGAAGCCCTTGGCCTTGTAGGTCTTGGCGTATTGCACCAGGAAGGGGAACTCCTTCTTGCACGGGCCACACCAGCTCGCGAAGAAGTTGAGCAGCGTCACCTTGCCCTTGAAGTCGCGGCTGCGGATGGTGTTGCCCTCGCTGTCCTTCGCCTCGAAATCCGGCACCTGCTGGCCCTTCATCGTCTCGACGACGGGCTGCAGCGCCGCGACGTCGACCGCGCTGCTGCGGACGTTGCTGTCGGCGCAGCAGCGGAAGCCGGTGGTGTGGTTGCGCCGGCCGATGCCGGGCTGGAACGCGCGATCGTTGCATCGCGCGCCCTCACCGCTGGCCGTGTGGCCACCGAGCAAGGTCGCGGTCTCCTTGGTCGCGCCGACCCACTCGCTGATATTGCCGGCCAGGTCGAAGACGCCCGAGGGCGTGCGGCATTGCTCCATGGAGCCGGTCGGAACCGGGTTGCCCTGGTATTTGTCGCCCTGATCCATGCAGGCGTTGGCCTTGTAGAAGGCGCCGTAGGGGTACATCCGACCCTCGACGTCGTCATCGGCGAACTGGCCGTTGTTGTTGTTGTCGACCGCGGGCTCTCCGGTGCAGACCGAGACCCACTCCTCTTCGCTGCAGAGGCGCTTGCCGGCCTTCTCGCAGGCGTCCTTGGCGTCCTGCCAGGAGACGCGCGCAGGCTTGGCGCCGGGCTTGCTGTAGGCCTTGCCGTCCTTGCCGATGCTGGCCTCGAAGGGATCGATGAAGAAGCTCTTCGACGCCGTCTTGCCCTCGACCATCGAGGTGCCGTCGCCCTTCGGCGCGGCCTGCTGCGCGGCGCCACCGGCGGCGACCTGCTGGCCCGACTCGGCCTCCTTCAGCGCCAGGTCGAGGTGGTATTTGAAGATCGCCTTGCTGCCCGAACCCGTCACCAAGCGGCCGTTGATATAGGCCTTCGGCGTGCCGTAGATGCCGCCCTTGTAGGCGATCTGGATGTCCTTCTTGATGTGGGCGTCGGTCTTGGGGTCCTTCATGCAGAGGCGGAACTTGGTCATGTCCAAGCCCAGCGTCTGCGCGTGCTTGTCGAGGTTGTACTCGTCCAAGGCCTGCTGGTTGGCGTAGAGATGGTCGTGCATCTCCCAGAACTTGCCCTGCAAACCGGCGCAATGGGCGGCCCAGCTCGCCTCGCAGGCGTTGGGGTGCTTGTCGTAGCCCGACATCCGCGGGTTGCAGCGGCCGTTCATCGGGAAGTGACGCATCACGAAGCGGACGCGATCCTTGTATTCCTTCATGATCGGGTCGAGCGTCATCGCGAGGTAGCGGCAGTACGGGCACTGGAAGTCCGCCACCTTGACGAACGTCACCTTCGCCTTCGGGTTGCCGTAGAAGAACTCGCAATCCTCGTCGATCGGGTAGTGCACCTCGGTCCAGCCGTCTTCCTTGGTCTGCTGTCCGGCGATGCGGGCGGCGGCGGGATCATATTGCGGTCCGTCGCCACAATCCTTGCCCGAGGGCGGCGCCTCTTGCGCGACTTCGGCCGGCGCCACGCCACCCTGCTGCTGCGCGCTGCCGACCGCGACCGGTGCGGTCCCGCCCATCTTGGCGGCGACGGTGGCGACCGCCTCGGCGTCGTAGCTGCGCTTGAGCTGGTCGTGGCCGACGTAGCTGACGAACGCGACGCCGAGCAGCACCGCGACCGCCTGCGGCACCGGTGGCTTGAACGTCGTCAGCGCCTCGAACGCACCGGAGAACGCTGCGCCGACGTTGCCGGGGCCGGCCTTGATCGCGAGCACGGTGCTGACGATGTTCACCACGTAGAGCGACATGCAGAACAGGCAGTAGGTGTGCAGCACGGCCGAGCTCAGGTAGGCCATGTACATCGCGTGGAGCACGGTCAGGATGCCGATCGCGGCGACCGCGGCGACGGCATAGCGGCCGCGCTCGCGGATCGCCTCGTCGCTGCTGCCGACGCCCTGCACGCCGAGCCAGGCGAGGAAGGCCATCACCGCGTAGGTCGGGATCGCGTAGAGCGCGATCGGCAGCCCCATCAACGACGAATACTGCGAGGTGTTCACCGCGTCGCAGTTGATCGTGGTGTTGATGTTGCAGCTCGAGTTCTCGATCAGGCCCGTCTCCAGCAGGAGCTTGTGGCGGACCATATAGGCGGCGATGCCGAGGCCGATCGCCAGGACCGCCATCAGCGCATGCAAGATCGCCGGGCTTTGCGGAAGGCCTGCTTTGGTGCCGTTCTGGGCATCCGTCGCGCTGCTCATCGGGACATCCTCCTCGCGCCGCGGGGACGCGCTGAACGTACAAGGGCGCGCAAGGTAGGGTGCAACTCCACGCCGCGCAACTCGCCGCAGCAAACCCTCCCCGGTGGACGCTATTCCCGAGCGCTGCCGCAGGAGAGCGATGCCGCGATCGTCGGGACGGTGCGCGAATCTGCCGCGAAGTCGATCGGTTCGGCGCCGCACTTGGCGCCGCCGCCGCTGGGCGTTGGCGCGCAGTCTCGCGATTTCGATCGGTTGCGCGCGGCCAGTTGACGCATAATCAACGAGCCGATAAGGCCAGTCGATGATGTTCGGAGCACCCGCCCAACGCAGCACGATCGAGGTCCCGGTCCGGGTTCAGCTCGGCGGTGGGATGCGTCTCGGCGGTGGACGGCAGCGTCCGTCCGGCGGTGGTTGGTGGCTGCGGCTGGTGGTCCTCGCCACGCTCGGCTTCGGCGCGTCGCTCTGGTTCACCGAGATCGGCGCCGACCTCGACGGAGTGTCCCCGTCGCCGACTGCTGCTGCCGCGATCACGCCGATCGCCGCTGGCACCAAGGGCAACGGAGCGGCCAGTGCGACGGCCGCGGCGCCTTCGACGCGCGCGGCGGTCGCCGGCGCGCCCGCCGGACCGGCCGAGGTCGCGCCACCGCGTCTGGCGGCACCGGCGATCGACCCGGTCCGCCGCGCCCTCCTTGGCGCCGCCCGCGATCACGTTGCGCGCGGCGTCTACGCCACCCGCGGCTCGGTCCCCGACCTGCGCGCGATCAAGGGCTCTTCGGTCGATCTGGTCGAGCGCGCCCTCGATCGCGTCGATTTCCCGCTGCGTGCGGCGCTGCTCGCGCATCGGGCCCGTGAGCCGCGGCGCTACGGCCTGAAGAGCCGCCCGGGCGCCAACGACGATCCGCTGCGCGTCCTCGATGCGGCCAACCTCGCCGCCTTTCTCGATGCCTATGCGCAGCGCGTCGAGGCCGTCGGTGACGCCGATCTGCTGCCGGGCGATCTGGTCCTGTTCAAGCCGCGCCGTGGCAAGACCCAATTCGCCGTCGTCAGCGAGCGCACCGATGCGCGCGGGGTGAGCTTGCTCTTCACGCTCGATCCGGCCGACGGCGTCGCGAAGGATCAGCGCGCGCGCGACGCCGTCACGATCGAGCGACATTGGCGCCTCGAGAGCCCTTCGCTGGGCGAGGCCCGCCGCCAACTCGGTTTGCCGCGTGCGCCCCGCGGCGCGACCGGCTAGTCTCCGCCGGCGATGCGCTGGGACGAAGACGCCGAGATCCTGACTCCGACCACGACCAACCAGGCGGTCGCCTCGCGCTTGCGCGATCTGCGCGGCCTGCGTGTGCGTGGCGAGGTCAGCCAGCCGCGGCACAGCGGTGGTCACCTCTACTTCGAGTTGAAGGACCGCAGCGCTCGCCTGCGGGCGGTGATCTGGCGTTCGACGCTGCAGCGGCTGCGCCTCGACCTCCGCGACGGCGACGACGTGATCTGCACCGGCGACCTCGATCTCTGGGTCCAAGGCGGCACCTATTCGCTCGTCGTGCAGCGGGTCGAGCGCGGCGGCATCGGCGCGGCCTTCGCGGCGCTGCAACGCCTGCGGGCGCAGCTGCAGGAGGAGGGGCTCTTCGATCCGGCGCACAAGAAGGCGCTGCCGAAGCTGCCACGCACCGTCGGCGTCGTCACCGCGCAAACGGGCGCTGCGTTGCGCGACATCTTGCGGGTGCTGCACGACCGCTTCCCGGTGCGCGTCGTGCTGACGCCGGCGCGGGTGCAAGGGCAGGGCGCCTCCGCCGAGATCGCCGACGCGCTGCTGCACCTCGATCGCAGCGGACTGTGCGACGTGATCATCGTCGGCCGCGGTGGCGGCTCAATCGAGGACCTCTGGGCCTTCAACGAAGAGCCCGTGGCTCGCGCGATCGCCGCTTGCCGCACGCCCGTCGTCAGCGCCGTCGGCCACGAGACCGATACCTTGCTCTCCGATCTGGTCGCCGACGTGCGGGCGCCGACCCCCACCGCGGCGGCCGAGATGGTGGTGCCGCGGCACGCCGATCTCCTCGGCCGGATCGCCGAGCTGCGCCGCCGCCTCGGCCAGCGGATGCAGCGCCTCGCAGCCGTCCGCAGGCGCGAATGGGCGCTGCTCGACGCCCGCGTCTCCGGCGATCGCCTGACCGCCGAGCGCCGTCGCGCCATCGACGCGTTGCTGGCGCGGATCGAGCGGGCCGAGCGGGCCGAGCGGGCGGCGGCCCGACGGCGGCTGCTTCTGCTCACCCGCCGGCTCACCGAGGCCGATCCGCGCCAACGCCTCGCCGCGGCGCGCCGCCGCCACCAGCAGCTCACGGCCCGCCTGCGTAACGCCGGGGCTGCGCTCGGGCCGCGTCGGCGCCTGCGTCACACCCGCGCCGAGGCCGCGCTCTTGGCCCAGGCCCAGCGCATCGCCACGCCGCGCCGCGCCCGCTTCGCCACCCTGCAGGCCCAGCTCGCGGCCTTGGATCCGAAGTCGGCGCTGCGCCGCGGCTTCGCGATCGTCCGTCGACCGGCAGATGGCCGCGCGTTGCGCGACGCGGCAGAGGTCGAACTCGGCGGCAGCGTCGAGATCTTGCTCGCCCACGGCGGCCTGCAGGCCCGGGTCGAGGCGCGGCTGCCGGAGCCGCCGCGCGGCTCCGAGGAGCCGCCGCGATGAGCGAGGCGATCGACGGCGCGGCGCACTTGCAGGCCCGCGAGACGGCCCAGCAGAGCGCGCAACGCGGCCTGGTCCGCCTCTACGGCGCCGAGGGCCTCGCGAGGCTGCAGGCCTCACACGTGATGGTGGTCGGCGTCGGCGGCGTCGGCTCGTGGGCCGCCGAGGCGCTGGTCCGCTCGGGCGTCGGCCGGCTGACGTTGGTCGACCTCGACGAGATCTGCGTCAGCAACACCAACCGGCAGCTGCACACCGACAGCACCACCATCGGCCGCGCCAAGGCGGAGGTCCTCGCCGAGCGCTGTCGACGGATCGCGCCGTGGGCCGAGGTCCGGGCCGAGGTCGCCTTCTTCACCGCGAAGACCGCCGAGCAGCTGCTCGTCGACCGGCCCGACTTCGTCCTCGACGCCATCGACTCGGTGAAGAACAAGGCCGTGCTCATCGAGCATTGCCTGCGCGCCGAGATCCCGGTCGCGGTCAGCGGCGGCGCCGGTGGCCGCAGAGATCCGACCGCGCTCTGCCGCGGCGATCTCGGTGAAAGCGGCCACGACGGCCTGCTGCGCAACCTGCGCCGTCGCTTGCGCGAGGTCCTGGAGCTGCCGTCCGGGCAGCCCTACGGCGTGCGCGCGGTGTGGTCGAAGGAGCGTCAGGTCTGGCCGACCGGCGATGGCTGCGTCACGACCACGCCGCCGCAGGGGGCGCGGACGCAGAAGCTCGACTGCGCCGAGGGCTTCGGCGCGGCGACGATGGTCACCGGGGCGTTCGGCTTCGCATTGGCGGCCGAGGTCGTCGAGGCGATCGTCGACGCGGCGATCGTCGGCGCGGACTGACTACGCCCGGGTGCGCTGCAAGAAGGCCCGCACCATCGGCACGATCGTCGTCTTCTCGTCTTCCAGCACGTAGTGGCCCGCCTGCGGGAAGGCGTGCACTTCGGCCTTTGGCCAATGCCTCTGCCAGGCGCGGAGGAAGGGCGCGTCGAAGACGAAATCCTGCTCGCCCCAACAGATCAGCGCCGGCTTGTCCTTGTGCTGGCCGAGGCCTTCGCCGGTGGCGCGGACGATCTCGTAGCCCGGATCCCCCTCGCGCAGCGGGATGTCCTGCACAAAACGCAGGGTCGCGACGCGGTGCGCCGGCGTATCGTAGGGCGCGACGAAGCCGGCCCGGATCGCCGGATCGACGGGCTTCTTGAAGCCGACCCGGGCGGCGACGCCGGCGAAGCCGTTCCACTGCTGAACGAGCCATGCGCCGAGGCCGGTGCGGACCAACGAGAGGGCGGCGGGGAAGCGCTTGTCCGACGGCATCGGAAAGCCGGCCGTATTCATCACCACGAAGCGCGCGACCCGATCGGGGTGACGGTGCGCCCAGGCGGTGCCGATCATGCCGCCCCAATCGTGCACCACCAGCGTCAGCGGGCCTTCGGGGTAGCGCTCGGCCAAGACCCGCTCGAGCTCGTCGACGCGGCTGGCGAGGGTGTAGGGGTAGGCGTCGGCGGCGGGCTTGTCCGAGAGGCCACAGCCGATCCAATCCGGCGCGATGCAGCGGTGGTCGCGTCGCAGCTCGGCGATCAGCTCACGGTAGTAGAACGACCAGGTCGGGTTGCCGTGCAGCATCACGACGACACCGCCCGCAGCCTCGGCGTCCGGCTCGCTCGGGCTCGCGGGGCCGACGTCGACGACGTTCAACCGCTGACCGTCGATCTCGACGAAATCCGGCTGAAAGGGGTAGTGCGCCCGCCAGTCCGCGCTCACCAGCGAACCTCGCCCATCGCGCAATTCAGCCCCGAGCCGATGCCCATCAACGCGACGCGGGCGCCCTTCTGGATGCGGCCCTCCTGCACCGATTTGCTCAGCACGAAGGGCACGCCGGCGGGGCCGATATTGCCGTGCTCCGGATAGACACGCAGGACCTTGTCGAGGTCCAGGCCGAGTTGGCCGGCGAGGCTCTCGGTGTGGACGCTGCTGACCTGGTGGATCACGAACTCGTCGAAGGCCTCGGCCCGCCAATCGTCCATCTCGGCGGTCGCAGCCTCCCAAGTCCGGCCCGCGAGGCTCAAGCCCTGCATCAGCAGGGTGCGGGTGTCGGTCTCCATATAATCGTCGCGGCCGCGGCAGAGGTGGTTCCACTCGGTCGCGGCGATGGTGGTGCTGCCGAGGTAGCGCGGCGCGTCCGGGTGCTTGTCGGCGCGGCAGAGGATCATCGCGGCGGCGCCGGAGCCGAGCGTCAGCGCCGCGAATTGGGCGCGGAACTCAGCCTCGGTCGCGTCGGGCCGGGAGAGCCGGGCGATGGTCTGCTCGATGACGTGCCGGCTGCCTTCACCGTCGACGATGAGGCCGTAGTCCAGCGCACCGCGCTCGACCATGGCGCCGACGACGTCCATGCCGTTCATGAAGGCGAGGCAGGCGTTGCCCATGTCGAAGTTCATCGCCGTCGGCGGCAGCCCCAGCTTGCCGTGCACGATGCAGGCGGTGGAGGGCTCGATCCAATCGCGGCAGACGCTGGTATTGACGCAGATGCCGATCCGCTCGCGTGGCAAATCGGCGCGCTCGAGCGCCAATTCCGCGGCGGCCGCGGCGACGTCCGACGGCATCACCCCTTCGTCCCAGAAGCGACGCGCGACGATGCCGGAGAGGCCCTCGAGCAGACCGGCGCGCAGGCCGACGCGATCCATCGTCGCGGCGAGCTGTTCGTCGATCCAGGTCGAAGTGATGCGGTGCGGAGCCTCGATGTGGGCGAGGCTCAGGATGGCGACGTTGTCGAATCGCATGTGGCTCCGGGAGGGTCGGCGGCTACGGACGCAGCCGGCGCGAGGGCGCGGACGGTTGCCCACGGCAACCGCGAAGTCAACGCTCCGCCTGCTCCACGTAACCCATGCCGATCCGCTGCCGCACCAGTCGCTCGTATTCGGCCCGCGCCTTGCCCTCGCTCGGCAGCTCTTTCACCAATCGGCTGCCGCGGGTGCCGACCACACCCCAATGCAGGTGCACGGCGTTGCCGTCGCGGTGGATGGTCCAGAAGTGGTCGCCCGCATCCGCGCGCTGCAGGAAGGAGCGCGGCGCAGCGTGTTCCGTCGTCGTCATGGCTTGGTCGTGATCTTCGCCTCTGGCGGCGGACTCGCACGCTGCAGATAGCGGAGCAGGTCCGAGTCGGTGCCGAGGATCATCCGGGTCCGCTCGCCCTTGCCCAAGCCGCGCTCCCAGGTGTCGAGGGTGGCGAGGAAGGCGTAAAACTCGGGGTCGGCGCCATAGGCCTCGGCGTAGATCCGGGCGGCGTCGGCGTCGGCGGCACCCTCGATCTCGCGTGCCTTGCGGAAGGCCTCGCTCTCGATCTGCTTCAGGTCGCGCTCCATCCGGCCGAGGATCTCGGCGGCCTTGCCCTTGCCTTCGGAGCGATATTGCTCGGCGACCTTCTTCCGCTCGGCGATCATGCGGTTGAAGATATTCGACTGCACCTCGTCGATGTAGTTGATCCGCTTGACCCGAACGTCGACCACCTCGATGCCGTATTGCTCCTTGGTCGTCGCGTTGGAGCGGGTCACGATCTCGGTCTGCAGCGCGATGCGGCCCTTCTCGATGGTCGCCCGGGCGCCGTCGCCGAGCACCGCCAGCGCCGTCGCCGTCGCACCCTCGGGCAGGCCGATCAGCTCGCGCTCGGTGCGGACCAACTCGATCAGCTCGTTGTCCGAAATCACCGTCCGGACGGCCGAGTCGATGATGTCGTCGAGGCGGGTCTGCGCGCCGTTCACGTTGGTGACCGAGCGGAGGAACTGCAGCGGATCGAGGATGCGCCAGCGCGCGGTGGCGTCGACCAGGATGAAGCGTTTGTCGCGGGTCGGGATCTGCGACACGTTGCCGTCCCAACGCAGCAAGCGCTTCGGGAAGATGTGCCGCTCGTACCACGGCATCACCAGGCGCAGGCCCGGCGTGGTGATCGGTTCGCCCACGGGTTCGCCGAATTCGGTCAGCACCACGGACTCGAATTCCGGCACGATCATCGTACAGGTCGAGACCGCCGCCACCGTCGCGACGACCACCACGAGGATGAGAAGGCCGAGGCGATTGCTCATGGCTTGCCTCCTGCCTTGGTATTGGCAGCCGGCGCAGCGGGAGCGCTCGCGCCGCGGCCGGCGAGGTCCAACAAGGGCAGGGCGCTGCGCCCGACCGATTCGTCGACGATCAGGACGTCGTCGAGCTCGGGCAGGACCCGCCCCATCGTCTCGAGGTAGATGCGCCGCCGGGTGACCTCGGGCGCCTTGCGGTACTCCCGCAGCAGCTCGATGAAGCGCGCCACCTCACCCTTGGCCTGGTTGATCCGCGCTTGCTGGTAGCCGAGCGAGCGGTCGATCCGCCGCTGCGCCTCGCCGTGGGCGTTCGGGATCTCGCGGTTGCGTTTGGCGAGCGCGTCGTTCTCCAGCTTTTCGCGGTCCTGCTCGGCGCGGTTGACGTCGTTGAACGACGGCTGCACCGGCTCGGGCGGCGTCACGTTCTGCAGCTGCACCGCCACGATCTCGATGCCGGCGTCGTAGGCTCCGAGGACCTGGCCCATCGAGCGCCGCGCCTCCTCTTCGATCATCGAGCGACCGGTCGTCAGCACGGCGTCGACCGTGCGGTTGCCGATCACCTGCCGCATCACCGCTTCGGCCACGTCGCGCACCGTCTGCCGCGGCTCGCTCAGCCGAAACCAGAGCCGTGCCGGGTCGCGGATGCGGTATTGCACGATCCACTCGACGTCGGCGACGTTCAGATCGCCGGTCAGCATCAGCGATTCGCGGTCGAAGTTGGCCCGCGAATATTCGGTGCGCACGTCTGCCCGCACGGTGCGGAAGCCGAACTCCTCCTTCAGCACGCGCGTCGTCGCGAAGACCTTCACTTCGTCCAAGCCGAAGGGCAGGCGGAGGTGAAAGCCCGGATCGGCGGTATGCGAGAACTGGCCCAGGCGCAGCACGACGGCCGTTTCGTCCGGGCCGACGGTGAAGAACGAGGTCCGCAGCGCCAGCAGCGCGCCGACACCGATCACGACCAGCGCGACGATGCCGATGAGGTTGGCGGGCAAGCGGAACTCCGGCGGCTCAGCGCCACCGCTTCCACGTCCACCAGGAATTTCGGTTGGATCCCAGGGCAAGGTCGCCTCCTATGCGGCTACCCTACCACGTCGTCTCGACGCGCAACACGCGCTTGCCGCCGATATCGACCAGATAGAGACGGTCGTCGGGGCCGGCGGTGAGGCCGCCGAGGCGATCCTTGCCGATGCCGGTGTCGAGCGTGCGCAGCGGCTCGCCGCCGAGGGTGAAGGCGTGCAGCAGGCCAGTGCCACGATCGGCGACGTAGAGCGTGCCCTGGTGCAGCGCGACGCCGGTGGGCATCGTCAGTTGGCCGCCGATCAGCACGTCGATCGAGAAGCCGGTCATCTCGTGCATGATCCCGTCGAGCTGGAACGACGGCACGAATTTGCCCTTCTGCGCGCCGGCCGGATCGAAGCGGACGATGCGACCGTTGCCCGAGTCGGCGATGTAGAGGATGCCCGTCGCCGGATCCCGTTCCATATTGGAGGGCACGCCCGCGACGCGACCGAGCGTGATCTCGGCGCTCTGGTAGCGACGCTTCTCGCCGTCGCTGTGGTCGTCGCCACCGGGCACGTGCGGCTCGTGGAAGTCGTACCAATCGATGCTGCCAAGCTGGCCGTTGAAGCAGAAATATTGGTCCGCGGCCGCAGCTGCCATGCCCATGCAGCGCGGCGTGCTGTGCAACATATCCCAATGTTGCTCGTGTGCGCTCTTGCCCTGCGGGTAGTGGTTCAGGTCGGCCGGCCATTGCACCGGTCCCATGAAGTCGTTGGGCGGGGCCTGGCCACCGTAGCTGTTGCGGGAGTCGCCGCAGGTGCCGAACGTCCCGTGGCCGTCGAAGGAGATCGCCAGGACCTCCTCCAAGAAGTGCTGCGAGATGTCCAAGATCAGGCGCTTCTCGCTCTTGTCGGTGCCGGGATCTTGGACCACCAGGAAAGCGTCACGGTCGCGGTCGACGATCCAGAGTTGGCCCTGCTTCTCCGGTGAGAACGCGAGATCGGCCGGCGCCCAGAGCCCGTCGCTCGCGCCGGCGACCTGGGTCCAGGCCACGGTGTCGGCCGCGCCGCCCTTGCCGAGCAGACCGCCCGGCTCGTAGCCGCAGGTCCCGCCAAAGCACGTGCCCTTGCCGCAGTCCGCGTCGTCGCCGCAGGTCGCGCCGAGATCGCAGCGTGTGGCGCAGGCGCCGCCGCAGTCGACGTCGCTCTCGAGGCCGTTCTTCACCCCGTCGTCACAAGCGGATTGGGTACAGAGGCTGTCGCCACCGCAGATCGCGCTCTCGCACTCGGTCGGCGCGCTGCAGGCCGCACCGGCGACGAACGGCGCCTCGATGCAGGTGCCGGCAGAGCAGCCCAGCCCCGCGTTGCAGGCATCCGTCGCCGTGGCGCAACAGCGCTGGTCGACACCGCCGCACGGGGTCGGGGCCGACTCGCTGCCGCAGCCGGCGACCAGCAGCAAGCCGACGATGACGCTCAGCGCGGAGGTCGTGTCGAGGTATCGCTTCATCGTTGCTCCCGTTGTGCATCGCCGCCCGGCGCAGGCTGCGGACTGTCCGGGATTCGATGCTGCTTCTGCAAGGACGTTTCGTGCTTCCCCCGCCATTTCGGGCGTGCAGCGATGCACAGGCGGCAACGAGGCGGCCCACGAAGCCGTCAGCGCGGCGGCCGCTGGCGCGTGGCGCGACCATTCGGCTACGGTGGCGCCCGTACCGGGCCCGGCGGCCCGCGGTGGAGGGCGCGATGGTCGATCGGCGCAAAGGGCGACGGGGCAGGGCAGCAGCGGTGGTGGCCCTGCTCACGGCGGCGCTCGGCGCCCCCGGCTGCGGCGGCGACAGCGAACCGTCCGCGAAGACCGACAGCGCCGGCGCCGTCGACGCGACCGACTCCGGCGGCAGCACCGCGTCGTGGGCGCAGGGCTATACGGTCAAGCTGAAATTCCACGGCGGCGAGGCCGATGGCATCGAGCTCGACCTCGATCGTGACCTCTACGCGATCCCGACCGCCTTCAGCTTCGGCTCGACCCACTACACGATGGGCGAGGTCGGCCTGGCTGTCGCCGATACCTTCACCGTCAAGCTGAAGAACCCGGCCGGGCGCGAAGTGCCGTGGCTGCTCGAAGTGGGCCTGAACTTCGGCCTGGTCATCGGCTCCTCGGCCAATCCGGTCCATACCGACAAGGCCGGCAGCTATCCCTTCTCCTGCAGCCCACCGAATATCCGCATCTTCTTCGAGACGCTGCGCTACGAGTCGACCTGCGACGGGCTTTCCGGGGCGATCGTCATCAAGGACTACGCCAACACCACCGGCGGTCGGATGACGGGAACCTTCTCCGGCAAGCTGCAAGCGGTCTTCCCCAACGCCTCGCCGGGCAGCATGTGCGACGCCGACGTCAACGCGAAGATCTGCAAGAAGCCCGAGATCTGGGCCGAGATCGAGGGGCATTACGGCTTTACCCTGCCCGAGAAGAATGACGGGGGCGGCTAGGTGGCGCGGCCGCGGGTCCGGATCGGACCGGGCGATTCCTGGCATCCCGCGGGTCGACGCATCGTCGTCCCCGACCTCGCCGGCGGCACCATGCGGATGCACGTCGTCCAGCGCGGCGCCGCGTCGGATGAAGCCGGCGCTGCCGCCACGAGCGAGCTGCTGCTGCTGCACGGCTTCGTCCAAGCGTCGTGGTGCTGGCGCGACGTGATCGAGCCGCTGGCGCGGATGCGTCGGGTCCACGCCGTCTGCGTCCCTGGCTTCGGCTGGTCGGACAAGCCCCGCGTCTCGTATCGGCTCGGCGACCAGGCCGAGCGCTTGCTCGCCTTTCTCGACACCCAGGGCATCGCGCGGGTCGACGTCGCCGGCTGCAGCCTCGGCGGATCGTTGGCGCTCGAGCTCGCCGCGCGCGCGCCGGAGCGCGTCCGCTCGCTGATCTTGGTCAACCCCGCCGGCGCTGGCTCCTACCCGATGGCGTGGCTGGCGCGGATGCAGCACGAACGCTTGGCGCCCCTGCTGCGACTGCCTGGGGTGCCGCTCGGGCTGCGGGCTGGGCTGGTCGGTGCCGCCTACGCCCAGCTGCCGGTCGACGATCGCTATATGGCGCATTTCATGGCCCCGCTGCGGACCGATGGCGCCGGCGAGGCGGCGTTGCAGGTCGCGCGCCACTTCAACGCCGATATGCAGGCCCTCGCGGCGCGCCTCGACGCGATCGCGGCGCCGGCGTTGGTGATCCGCGGCGGTCGCGACCGGGTCATCCCCGAGTCGGTGGTGCGCACGATCCAGCGGGCGCTGCCCGACGCCCGCATGCTGCGCTACGCCGAGGCGGCGCATTGCCCGATGGAAGAGGACCCGCTGCGCTTCGTCTCGGACGTCGGTGATTTTCTCGCCACGCTGGATCGTTGCGCATGACGGGGCCTTGCAGTATCTCCCTCCGCCGCTTCGGCCCCGCTTTCCCCCTTGCTGCCGTCCGCAGGAGTGACCCGATGAACGTGATCCCGATGCGCCGACTGATGGCCGCCGCCGTCGCCTGTGGCGCCGCTCTCTTCGCCGCCAGCGCGCCGAGCAGCGCCGATGCCGCGCCGGCGCGCACGCTGCTGATGCCGACCCATACCATCGGCGAAGTCCGCGCGATCCACCTGCGCCGCGTCGAGAAGGGGCTCTCCAGCACGCTCGCCTTCTCCGGCAAGGTCGCCGTGGTCGCCGACACCACGCCGGTCGACCCGCCCGACGACGGCAAGAAGGCCGCGCCGCTCGCCGTCGATCCGCGGATCCAGAAGGCCGACCTCGCCCGCCAGGAGGGCACCGACCTCGCCATGGCCGGCAACCACAAGAAGGCCCTGCCGCAGCTGCAGAAGGCCATCAAGCTCTACGAGGCCTCCTATGCCGAGCTCGTCGACTACACCAAGCTCGCCGACGCCTACGCCCGCGCCGGCGTCAGCGCCCACACCGCCGGCAAGGGCAAGGCGACGGTCGCGAAGTTCTTCGACGCCGGCTTGACCCTGCAGCCGACGCTGGCCATCGACCGGCGCGCCGCCGATAAGGAGCTGCTCGCCATCTTCGACGCCCGCCGCGAGGCGAACGAGAAGAGCTCCGACGGCGTCATCGAGATCGAGGGCGAGGCCGAGGGCGCGGTCGTCTTCCTCGACGGCGTGCGGGTCGGCGGCGTGCCGAGCCGGCGCGACGGGCTGCCCCGCGGCACACATTTCGTCCAGGTCCGCGCCGACGGCTTCCGCCCCTTCGCGAAGAAGGTCCGGGTCGGCGGCAAGCCGGCCAAGGTCAAGGTCAAGCTCAAGGCGCTCCCCGCCGAGGCGAGCACGGCTGCCAAGGTCCTCAGCTTCGACGCGCTCGAGCCATGCGTGAAGAAAGGTGAGTTCAGCGGCCGTGGCTGCAAGAAGGACGTGAGCGCGCTGTGCAAGCAGACGGCATCGGAGTTCGTGCTCTATTCGGTGCTGGTCGCGGACCGCTACGGCCGCCTGACCCTGCACGCCTTCCTGCAGCGCGCCGACGCCAAGGTCATCGCCCTGCCGGAACGGGAGATCGACAAGAATCTCAGCGATGTCTCGGCTCGCTTGACCGAGCTTTCGAATGACGTCGGCGCCGCCGTCGCGGACTTCCCGGTCGACCGGTCGCTCGATCGGAAGCCCAAACTCTTCCGCTAACGGCGCGGCTTCGCTACCCTTCGGCGGCCAAACCTGGCCGCGGAGGTCGCGATGCCCACCCTCAGACCCGCCACGACGCCGACGCGCGCCTACGTGCTCGTGCTCGCGCTCGGCCTCTTCGCGGTCGCTTGCAGCGACGCCGGCGATGAAGGCAAAGGTCGGCAGCGGGATCCCGAACGAGACCGGCCCGGTGCTGCTGCGCAGCGATACCCGCGGTGAGGAAGCCCGCGCCGGCATTGCCTTCACCGTCGACTGCCGCACCTTCCGCGACGACGGCGGTGTCGCCGGCACCGAAGTCGCGCTGCCGTGGCCGACCACGCTGACCTGGGTCGAGGGCCGGCGCCGCCGGTCGCCATCGACGGACACGAGATCACGCTCTCGGCGCTCGGTGAGCATCGCGTCGCCTGCCGCGCCGTCGGTGCGGACGTCGTGGACAGCCAAGGTTCGATCTTGCCCGTCGTGGCAGGGCCGCCGAAGACGGTGCAGACCCGCCTGCTCGACCCCGACGGCGCCGAGGCCGACGCCCAGCTCGGTGGCGCCGACGTCAAGGCCGGGACCGAGATCCGCGTCCGCTGCGAGGGGCAGGATGCGTTCGGCCATCCCATCGCGGCGGGCTGGTCGGTCTCGAGCACGCCGGAGCTCGAGGTACTGCCGGGCGCGTCACAGGCCGAGTTCCGGGTGGTGCCGACCAAGGCGACCGGCTACGACATCAGCTGCCGCGTCGAGGGCACGGTCGACAGTTCGCCGGCGCGGCTGCAGGTGGTCGCCAACGTACCCAAGCACCTCTACACCCTGCTCGAGCCCGCCGAGATCGAGGCCGGCAACGCCGCGAAGCTGGCCTGCGTCGCGCAGGACGCCTACGGCAACCCGATCGTCGACTTCCCTTCTCGGTCGACCACAGCGAGAAGCTGGCGCTCAAGGGCCTCTTCCTCAGCGCGACCGAGGCCGGCCTGCATTCGGTGCGCTGTGTGCCGGAGTCGCTCTCCTGGGATCTGTTCACCCTGCACGCCGGGAGCCTGCAGGTCGTTCCCGCCGCGCCGGCCGAGCTCCTGGTCGCGCGGATCCCCGACAAGGGCGTCTACAAGCGCAAGGAGAAGGTGAAGTTCGCGCCGACGGTGCGCGACGCCTATGGCAACGTCCGCCCCGATGATTCGGTCGTCTACGCGGTCGATACCCCGGCCACCGGCTTCAAGGACAAGGGTGAGTTCACCATCCAGTTCAACCTCGACAATACCTACGAGGTCCGCTTCACCGTCGCCGCGGCACCTGCGATCGAGAAGGTGGTGAAGATCTTGGTCGACGGCGCGCCGCCGCTGCTCGTCATCGACTACCCGGGGTGGGGCAGCACGCTCGACGGCAAGCCTTCGGTGGTCGTCGAGGGCAAAGCGGGCGACGAGGGCGCCGGCATCAAATCGCTGAAGGTCAACGGCAAGAACAGCTTCCCGGACGCGCTCAACGAGTGGAAGGTCGGCCTGCCCGCCGCCCACGGCCTGACCCAGGTCATCGCCGAGGCGATCGATATCGGCGACGAGACCAGCCGTGCGGTCCGGGGCTTCTACTACAGCGGCAAATACTACCCGACCGACGCCGGCAGCCCGAAGGCGAATATGGTCGACAAGGCGATCCAGGTCTTCCTCGGCAAGGACTTCTTCGACGATGGCGACCACAACCCGAACAAGCCCAACGATATGGCGACCATCATCGAGGTCGTCGCCGGCGCCGCGCTGCAGGGCTCGCTGCTACCGAGCAACCTGAACCAGAACGATATCTCGGTGACGCTCTCGAACACCAAGATCGGTCCGCTCAAGGCCAACCTCACGCCCTATGACGGCGGCTTGGGGACGAATTCGAGGTCGGCCCGATCTCCACCGACCTCAAGGTGAAGGCGAAGATCAAGCTCGGTCCGATCAAGACCAGCGTCTCGGTTTCGGGCGATATCAAGATCGACGCCGTGCGCCTCGCCACCAACCTGAAGATGCACGTCGTCAACGGCTACGCGCAGACCGAGGCGACCCAGACCGACGTCAAGATCGACGGCATGAAGCTGCACGTCGACGGCATCGCCGGCCTCTTCGATTTCCTCTGGAATATGCTGCTCAAGACCTACCAGAAGGAGATCGAGAAGCAGATCATCGGCATCCTCGAGGGCGAGCTGCCGAAGATGCTGCAACAGGTCTTCGACGCCCTGGCGATCAACCAGAGCATCGAGATCCCGCCGACGATCCCGGGCGGCAAGACGGTGACCATCAGCCTGGTCTCGTTCGTGAAGAATATGGTCTTCACCACGCTCGGCGCGACGATCGAGCTCGACGCCTCGTTCGTCGCGCAGAAGGGCGTGCCCTACACCGTCAAGGGCAGCATCGGCCGCGACGGCTGCGTCGGCACCAGCAAGGACGAGTTCGTCATCGACACCAAGCAGCGCATCCAGCTCGCGATGCACGACGATCTGATCAACCAGATGCTCTACGCCCTGTGGTACGGCGGCGCGCTGCAGATCAAGGCGCCGCTCGCCGACCTCACGGGAGAGTCGAATTTCTCGGGCTTCTCACTCGATGGCGCGACGCTCGACCTCGACTTCCTGCTGCCGCCGATCCTCGAGGCCTGCAACATGCCGGACCCGATGAAGATGCGGCTGCAGGTCGGCGATCTCTTCGCCACGATCCAGCTCATGCTCGGCAGCGATCCGCTCGATCTGCACAACGTCATCCTCGCCGACGCCGGCCTGACCCTGGCCTTGGGCAAGGACGACAAGGGTGAGACGGCGCTGATGGTCACGCTCGACAAGGAGCTCGGCCTGCTCGTGCACCTGCAGGACATCACCAAGAGCTGGGCCGACCAGAAAGCGACCTTCCAGAACCTGATCACGAATATGCTGACCAAGGCGCTGACCGACGGCGCGTTGCCGCTCGGCGAGCCGATCGTGCTGCCGTTGCCGGCGACCACGATCGACCTCTCCACCGCCGTCCCCGGGCTACCACCCGGCGTCGCCATGACGCTCGCGCTCGACCAGTTGGCGCGCGCCGGCGGCTACACGTCGATCGTCCTGAAGCTGCAATGATGCACGGCATAGCTTTTCGACCTCGCCGGGGAATGTGCTAAGGTGCCGGACTTTGACCGGCGGTGCGGCACCTCAGACCGCGAGCCGACCCGACCGTCCTCGTTGGAGCGACCATGAAGCCATGCGCGACCCTCCTGCTGGCCCTGGTGATAGGCCTGATGTCGACGGCTTGCGGCACCGATGAGCCGCAGGGCAAGACCGACGCAGGCAACCCCTTCGGCTCGGTCGATTCGACCAACGATATCTCGGTCGGCGGCGGCGACAGCGGCGGCGGGGTCGACGGCGCTGGAGGAACCAGCGACGGCGCCAGCGGCACCCAGGACACTGGCAAGCCCAAGGACATCCCTTGCGAATACGAGGGCGCCTGGGGCTGCGCGTGCGAGAAGGCCAGCGATTGCGACAGCACGTTCTGCGTCCAATCGGCCGAGGGCAAGATCTGCACCAAGACCTGCCTCGAAGACTGTCCCTCCGGCTTCCAATGCCTGCAGGCCGGCGCCAACGACACGACCTTCATCTGCCTGCCGAAGTACGCCAGCCTCTGCCAGCCTTGCGCCGAGCACGCCGACTGCGGCACCCAGGGCGCCCAGGGCGGCGAGAGCAAGTGCATCCCCTTCGATCTCGGCGACGGCACCATCGACGGCTCGTTCTGCGGCGCGCCGTGCAGCGAGTCCAACGCGTGCCCCGACGGCTTCTCCTGCAAGCCCTTCGGCCTTCCTGGCGAGGTCACCGTCAGCCCAATGCGTGCCGGACGCGATGCAGTGCACGTGCAGCAAAGCGGCGGTCGGCAACGCGCTCTCGACCAGCTGCAAGCGGGAGAATGAATTCGGCGTCTGCACCGGCATCCGCCAGTGCACGGTCGACGGTCTGACCCTCTGCAACGCCGCGCTGCCGACGGTCGAGGTCTGCGATGGCGTCGACAATGACTGCGACGGCGAGACCGACGAAGACGGCGCGCTGGGCTGCAAGGTCTTCTATCCCGACGCCGACAACGACGGCTCCGGCATCGGTGAGGGGCAATGCCTCTGCAGCAACCCGGGGCCGGGCTACGCCACCACCGGCGGCGACTGCAACGACGTGGTCGGTTCGATCGGTCCGCAGGCGAAAGAGATCTGCAACGACATCGACGACAACTGCAACGGCGCCACCGACGAGCCGCAGTCTTCGGGTTGCTCGGTCTATTACCTCGACAAGGATACCGACGGCTTCGGCGATCCGGACGACGCCGCCTGCCTCTGCGCCAGCAAGAAGACCCAGGAGTACGTCGAGATCGCCGGCGACTGCAACGACCAAGACGACAAGATCAAGCCGGGCGTGCCCGAGCTCTGCAACACCAAGGACGACAACTGCAACGGCAAGACCGACGAAGAGAACGCCGACGGCTGCAAGCTGCACTACCTCGACGTCGACAGCGACGGCTTCGGCCCGACCGATAGCGGCGTCTGCCTTTGCGGCCCGGACGCGATCTACCCGGTCGACAAGCCCGGTGATTGCGACGACACCAACGACAAGATCAAGCCGTCCGCAGCCGAGACCTGCAACAACGTCGACGACGACTGCAACAGGCCAGACCGACGACGGTGACGCGCCGAAGTCGTGCCCGCAGATCGCCGGCGTGACCCCGGCCTGCAACGCCGGCGTCTGCGGCATCTCGAACTGCCCGCAGGGATTGTTCGACGTCGACGGCAAGTACGAGAACGGCTGCGAGTGCCAGGCAGACCAGAACTACGGTGTCGGTGGCCAGAGCTGCCAGAACGCGATCCAGCTGCAGCCGCTCGGCGACGGCGGCACGTCGGTCAAGGTCACCGGCAACCTGATGCCCGGCGAGGCGGCCGATTGGTACACCTTCAAGGCCCTCGACGGCCCCGACACGCAGGACTGCGATACGTTCAACGTCCGTGCGAAGCTGGTGCAGGGCGACGACGTCTACGTCCTCGACCTCTACCGCGGCTCGTGCGCCGGATCGTCGCAGATCTGCACCGGCGAGACCGATACCCAATGGACCGTGGCCTACGGCGGCAAGCCGGCTTCAGGGCCAGGGTGCGCTGAAGGGCGAAAACGCGGCAAGGTCGTTGCCTCGCCCGAGCCCTTCCCCGGCGGCGAGTGCAAGTGCACCACGACCAACCATCCCGACGGCCCCGGCCTGCCGGGCATGAACCTCTGCACCGACAATACCGCGACCTTCTTCGTCGCGGTTCGCTAAAGGACAACCAGAAGCCGGTCTGCCAGCCCTACGGTCTGCTCGTCACCAACGGCATCCAGTAGCGTGCAGCAGGGCTCGCTGCACCCCGTCGTTCAGGACACGTGATGATCTCTCCCCGCGCGCACCTTTCGCACGACTGTTCCTGCTCTCGCTCACCGCGGCGCTCCTCGGCGCCTGCGGGACCACCAGGGCAGGCGCCGGCAACGGCGGCTACAACGAGGCGCCGGACGTCGATTACAACTTCGGCGGCGGCGCGGCCGATACCGCCGGTGGTGTGACGCCGACCGACGATGCCGGCGGCGCCGACGCGACGACGCAGGATGTCGGTGCCGATGCCGCCGTGGCAGATGCGTCGGTCGACGTCGGTGGCGGGGATACCGCGGTGCAGGCCGACGTCGGTGGCGAGACCGCCGAAGACGTGGTGACCGACGTCGCAGCAGATGTCGCACCCGACGTCGCCCCGGACACCGGGCCCAGCTGCGGCGATGGCACCTGCAACGGCGGCGAGACCTGCGCCGACTGCCCGACCGATTGTGGTGCCTGTCCGGCGAGCTGCGGCGACAGCGTCTGCGGCGACGGCGAGGATTGTCTGACCTGCGCTGCCGATTGCGGCGCCTGCCCGGCGAGCTGCGGCAACAAGAAGTGCGAGCCGGCGCTGGGCGAGAGCTGCAAGGGCTGCCCGACCGACTGCGGCACCTGCCCGGCGACCTGCGGCAACGGCAAATGTGACGGCGGCAGCGGCGAGAGCTGCCAGGTCTGCCCCTCGGATTGCGGCGCCTGCCCGGCCTTCTGTGGCGACGGCGTCTGCAACGGCGCCGATACCTGCACGAGCTGCCCGCTGGACTGCGGCGTCTGCCCCGGTGGCTGTGGCGACGGCAAATGCGACGGCAACGAGACGTGCAGCTCCTGCAGCGCCGATTGTGGCGCCTGCCCCGGCAGTTGTTCGCCGCTGACCTCGGATGGCTGCTCGGCGACGCAGCAATGCTATCCCGTGACCACCGGCAACCCGCTCTGTGGCAACCCGGGGGCCAAGGCCAAGGGTGCGACCTGCAGCGGCGCCGCCGACTGCGCCAAGGGGCTGCTCTGCGTCGGCAAGATCTGCAAGCTGCTCTGCGACGTCACCGGGCAGAACGCGAACTACGGCTGCTCGAGCGGCAAGTGCAACGAGGTCAATGGGGCGACGGCAAGCCGATCGGCTGGAATCTCGGCGCCTGCTTCGAGAATACGAACTGCAATTGGTCACCGACGCCGGTTGCCAGTCAGACCAGAGCTGCGACTTCCTCAAGGACGGCAAGACCTGCTTCGCCACCGGCAGCAAGGCAGTGGGCGCGGGCTGCACCAACCTCGACGAATGTCAGAAGGGCACGATGTGCATCGGCAACCCGGCGCAGTGCCTGCAGAAGTGCAATACGGTTGCGCCGAGCTGCCCGTCCGGCAAGTCCTGCGTCAAGGTCACGATCGACAACAACGGCACCGCAGCGCCCGACAACCTCGGCGTGTGCAACTTCGCGCCTCGGGCGCGATCGCGACAGCGAGGCTAGGGCTTCGGCGGGCGGCGCCTTGGCGTCGTAGCGGCCGACGATGACCGTCGCCGGGCGGACGACCTTCTCGCCGACGCGCGCGCCCTGCTTCAGCTCTTGCACGACGAGGTTGTCCTGCGCCGGGTCGGTGACCGGGATCATCGAGATCGCCTCGTGGCGCTCGGGATCGAAGGTCTCGCCCATCGACTCGAAGCGCTCGAGTCCCAGGTCGCGCAGCGCACCGTCAGATTGGTTGCCGGATCATCGCGACGCCCTGGATGAAGGCCATCCCGCCGTCGCCGACGTTGTGCAGCGCCTGATCGAGTGAGTCCAGGACGCTGAGCAGCCCACCGACCGCGGCGACCTTCTGCGCTTCGACCACGCGGGCCTGCTCGCGCTCGAGTCGGCTGCGCGCGGCGTCGAACTCGGTGCGCGCACGATCCACGGCGGTGGAGTATTGCCGCAGCTTCTCCTGCGTCGCGAGGAGCTCGCGCTCGAGCTCGGCGATGCGCTTGGATTCCGGCGTCTCGGGCGCCAGCTCGGCGACGACCTCTTCCACGCTCGCTTCGGACTGCTGCGCGGCGTTGGCGTTGGCGTTGGCGTTGCGCGTCGTCGCGTCGGCGTTGGCGTTGGTCTGCTCGGCGTCCGACCCGTTGCTGGCGTTGCGATCTTGGGCGTGACTCTTGCTCATGGCGGCTCCTGAAAGACGAGAGGCCCGGCCCGGCGTATGCCGCGCCGGGCCTCCCGCCGCTCGGATTGTGGCGAGGGAAGGGGCTAGTTGACCTCTTCCTTGGCCTCGACGATGGCGCACTCGGTGGTCAGCAACATGGTGGCGACCGACGAGGCGTTGGTCAGGGCGACGCGGACGACCTTGGTCGGGTCGAGCACGCCGGCCTCCATCAGGTCCGCCATCACGCCCTTGCCGGCGTTGTAGCCGAAGGCACCCGACGCGGCGCGGACGGTCTCGACGATGACCGAGCCCTCCTCACCGGCGTTGGCGGCGATCTGACGCAGCGGAGCCTCGCAGGCCTTGCGCAGCACCTTGACGCCATGGTCGCGCTCGTCACCGAAGTGCAGCTCGTCCAGCGCGGCCGCGGCGCGGATCAGCGCGACGCCACCACCGGGGACCACGCCCTCGGCCGCCGCGGCACGGACGGCGTGCAGCGCGTCCTCGACGCGATCCTTCTTCTCCTTCATCTCCAGCTCGGTCGCGGCGCCCATGCGGACGACGGCGACACCAGCGGAGAGGCGGGCGAGGCGCTCCTCGAGCTTTTCGCGGTCCCAATCGCTCTTGGTGACCTCGATCTCGCGGCGGATCGCGGCGGCGCGGCCCTCGATCTGGGCCTCGTCACCGAGACCGTCGACGATGGTGCACTTGTCCTTGGTCACGACGATGCGCTTGGCCCGGCCGAGCGAGGAGAGGTCGATATTCTCGAGCTTCTCGCCGACTTCCTCGGAGAGGACGCGGCCGCCGGTGAGCACGGCGATATCGCCGAGCATCGCCTTGCGGCGGTCGCCGAAGCCGGGGGCCTTCACCGCGCAGACGTTCAGCTGGCCGCGGAGCTTGTTGTAGACCAGGCCGGTGAGGGCCTCGCCGTCGACGTCCTCGGCGATGATCAGCAGGCCGGTGTTGTTGCGGCGCACGGTCTCGAGGATCGGCACCAGGTCGCGCAGGACCGACACCTTCTTCTCGTGGACGAGGATGAAGGGGTTCTCGAGCACGGTCTCCATGCGGTCGCCGTCGGTCACGAAGTAGGGCGAGATGTAGCCGCGGTCGAACTGCATACCCTCGACGGTCTCGAGCACGGTCTCGATGCCGCGACCCTCCTCGACCGTGATGACGCCGTCCTTGCCGACCTTCTCCATCGCCTCGGCGATGATCTTGCCGATGTCCTCGTCGCCGTTGGCCGAGATCGTCGCGACGCGCTCGATGTCGTGGTTGCCCTCGACCTCGCGCGCGATCTGGCCGAGCTTGCCGACCACGGCCTCGACGCCGGCCTCGATGCCGCGCTTGATCGCCATCGGGTTGACGCCGGCCGCGACCAGCTTGCTGCCCTCGAGGATCAGCGCCTGCGCGAGCACGGTCGCGGTGGTGGTGCCGTCACCGGCGAGGTCGTTGGTCTTGCTCGCGGCCTCTTTGACCATCTGCACGCCGAGGTTGGCGAAGTGCTCCTCGACCTCGATCTCCTTGGCGACGGTGACGCCGTCCTTGGTGATCAGGGGCGCGCCGAAGCTGCGGTCGATGACGACGTTGCGGCCGCGCGGTCCGAGGGTGATCTTGACCGTATTGGCGAGGATGTTGACGCCGTCGAGGATCGCGGAGCGGGCCTCGGTCGAGTAGAAGATGCTCTTGGCTGCCATGATGGGCCTCCGTGTGCTGCCCGTGGTGGGCGCTGGGTTGCGAATGGTTCCGGGTGGAGGGGCTCGGGCTAATCCTTCAGGATCGCCAGCAGCTCGCTCTCCTTGAGGATCAGGAAGTCCTCGCCGGCGTAGCTGATCTCGTTGCCGCCCCATTTGGCGAGCAGGACCTTGTCGCCGACGGTGACCTGCGGGGCGCGGATCGTACCGTCCTTGAGGATCTTGCCGGGGCCGACCGCGCGGACCTCGCCGTAGACCTGCTTCTCCTGCGCCGACGACGGCAGGTAGAGGCCGCCCTTGGTCTTCTCCTCGGGCTCGGCGCGCTGGACGAGAACGTTGTCGTAAAGCGGCTGGATGCTCATCGTTCCTTCCTCTCTGGCCGGCGCTCTGCGCGCGGCGCTCGGGGCCGCCTCCAGGCAGGAGACGACCCACTCGTTCGACCCCGGCCGCTCCCGCGGAGCCTTGCCAACCCACCGTCCCGCAAGGGGCTTCTGATGGGTTCGTGCGGCCCGGAGGGCCAGGGCGGCAACAAGGTAGGATGCCCCCGGAGGGCGTCAAGGGGGGCGCGGCGAAAATGCCGCGTCCTTGACGGTGCAGAGGCCGACGCGCAGGCTCGATCGCCATGAATGCCCGCACAGCCGCCGTTTTTGCCGTCCTCGCCACGATCGTCCCGAGCAGCCTCGCAGCCGCCGATGTCCCGCCTGCGCCATCGCCCGCGCGCCCAGCCGCGACGACGGTGGCGTCGGCGCCTGCACCCACAGCCTGTGGCGACGCCGTCCCCGGCATGGCCTGCATCCCCGCGGGGCCGATGATCCGCGGCCGCGACGACGGCCCGAAGAACGAGCGGCCGGCGATGACGCTCTGGCTGCAGACCTTCTACATGGACGTCAACGAGGTCACGTTCGCCGAGTACCAGGCCTGCGTCCGCCGCGGAAAATGCCGGCCGGCGCGGCCGATCTACAGCGACTTCAACCGACCGAAGCAGCCGATGGTGGCGGTGACCTGGTTCGACGCGCGGCAGTATTGCCAGGCTGTCGGCAAGGCGCTGCCCACCGAGGCGCAGTGGGAAAAAGCGGCCCGCGGCGAGCACGGCGATCTCTATCCGTGGGGCAACAGAGCCGGTCGACTGCAAGCGCGCCGTCATCAAGGACGCCCGCGGCCGTTCGTGTGGCGTGAAGAAGCGCGGCAAGGCGCGGCTCGCCGACGTCGGTCGCACCTTCACGGTGCCGGCGCGGCCTGCCTATCGCTACGGGCTGCACGACATCATCGGCAACTCCTGGGAATGGGTCGCCGATTGGCACAGCGACTACGCGGCTTGCGGGGCGAAATGCGCCGGCGTCGATCCGAAGGGGCCCTGCGACGGCGCCGACCATTGCCCGGGCCACAAGGAGCGCGTCCTGCGCGGCGGTTCCTGGTATTGGGAGGCGGCGCTGGCGACCGGCACCTACCGGCGGCCCTACGTGCCGGAGAACAAGCCGACCTCGCATTTTGGCTTCCGATGCGCCGCGAGCGTCGGGCAGGCCAGCAAACTGCGTACCACTGCCGTGGCGCGCTAGTCCGCCGGGCGGCTTTCACCCCCCGCCACCCTCTGCTATCGTCCCGCGCCCTCGGCCCGACCGGGGCGATCCGGCAGGAGCAGCGAAGGAGGCATGAGCAGCACCTCGAACTCGTCGCAACCGCTGACCTTCCAAGGCTTGATCCTGGCGCTCGAGCGCTATTGGGCCGCGCACGGCGCGCTGGTCGTGCAGCCTTGGGACGTCGAGAAGGGCGCCGGCACGTTCAACCCGCGACCTTCCTCCGCTCACTCGGTCCGGAGCCGTGGGCTGCTGCCTACGTCGAGCCCTCGCGTCGGCCGACCGACGGCCGCTACGGCGACAACCCGAACCGCCTGCAGCACTACTTCCAATACCAAGTACTGCTCAAGCCGAGCCCGAAGAACGCGCAAGCGCTCTACCTCGGTAGCCTCGAGGCGATGGGCCTGGACCTGCGCGGCCACGATATCCGTTTCGTCGAGGACGATTGGGAGTCGCCGACGTTGGGCGCCTGGGGGCTGGGCTGGGAGGTCTGGCTCGACGGGATGGAGGTGACGCAGTTCACCTACTTCCAGCAGGTCGGCGGCATCGACCTCGACCCGATCCCGGTCGAGTTGACCTACGGCCTCGAGCGCCTCGCGATGTACCTGCAGGGCGTCGACTCGGTCTACGATCTGATCTGGTCGCACCTCGCCGACGGCACACCGGTGACCTATGGCCAGGTCAAACACCAGGACGAGGTCGAGTTCTCGGCGCACAACTTCGAGCACGCCGACGTCGAGCTGCACCAGATGATGTTCGAGCGCTTCGAGCAGAGCGCGCTCGCCCTTTGCCAGCTCGACCCGCCGCTGGTCCTGCCGGCCTACGATTACGTGATGAAGGCGAGCCACGCCTTCAACGTGCTCGACGCGCGCGGCGCGATCTCGGTCAGTGAACGGCAGAAGTACATCCTCCGGGTGCGCAACCTCGCGCGCGCCTGCGCCCACGGCTACTACGACCTGCGCCACCGCCTCGGCCTGCCGCTGCTGGCCGAAGGTGAGCGGGAGGAGCGCCTCGCCGCCTGGCAACAGGAGCAGGAGCGCAAGGCCGAGCGGGCCTGCAAGAAGGCCGAGAAGTCGGCGCAGAAGGAGGCCGCCCGATGAGCGCTGCGGCGAACAACGAGCGGCTCGACCTGCTGGTCGAGCTCGGCGTCGAGGAGATCCCTGCCGGCGTCGCGCCGAAGATGCTGGCTGCCCTGGCCGACGCGCTGGTCGCGACGCTGGCAGAGGCCGGCTTGGTCCACGGCGCGGTCCACCAACTCGGCACGCCGCGTCGGCTGACGGTGCACATCGCCGGCGTCGTCGCCGCGCAGCCCGACCGCGAGCTCGAGATCCTCGGCCCGCCGGCGCGCGTCGCTTTCGCCGCCGACGGTTCGCCGACCCGCGCCGCAGAAGGCTTCTGCAAGGGCCAGGGTGCCGACGTCGCAGATCTGTTCCGGCTCGAGACGGAGAAGGGCGAATACGCCGCGCTGCGCCGCTTCGAGAAGGGCCGCCCGGTGGGCGGAGCTCCTCGGCGAGGCGCTGCCGGCGATCATCCGCGGCCTGCCGAGCCCCAAGCGCATGCGTTGGGGCCGGGAGCGCGACGCCTTCATCCGCCCGCTGCAGTGGATCGTGGCCCTCGCCGGCGACCAGGTCGTCGATTGTCGCTTCGCCGACGTGCAGAGCAGGCCGCGACAGCCGGGGCCATCGCTTCTACGGCAACGCCGCCGGCCGGGGCCCCGAGGCCTTGGAGGGTGAGGTCGTCACGTTGCTGCGCGCCGATCTCGAGCTCTACCGGCACCTGCTCCGCGCCGCGCACGTGATGGTCGAGCCGACCGAGCGCCGCGCCGCGATCCTCGAGGGTGCCCGCGAGCAGGCACGCGCCGCCGGTGGCACGCTGGTGCAGGACGACGAGACGCTCGAGGTCTGCACCTGGCTGGTCGAGTGGCCGCAATCGCTGCTGGGCCGGATCGCGCCTTCGCTGCTGCGGATCCCCGACGCGGTGACGCAGACCACGCTGCGCGAGAATCAGAAGCTCTTCACCATCCGCGGCGCGGACGGCAAGCTGCTGCCGAGCTTCATCGCCACGACCAATACGCTGCATCCCGGCAGCGAGGCGATCATCGCCGCCGGCAATGCCCGGGTCGTCTCGGCGCGGATGGCCGATGCGGCGTTCTTCTACGACGCCGACCGCAGCCGGCCGCTCTCGGACTTCGTGCCGAAGCTCGGGTCGCACCTTCCTCGAGGGATGGGCAGCACGCTCGACAAAGTCGCCCGGATCGAGGCGCTGACCGCTCACCTGGCCGACGCGCTGGCGCCCGCGGCGAAGGCCGACGCGCTGCGCGCCGCCTCGCTCTGCAAGGCCGATCTGGTCACCCAGATGGTCTTCGAGTTCCCCGAGCTGCAGGGCGTCATCGGCGAGGATTACGCGCTCACCTCCGGCGAGACGGCTGCGGTCGCCGCTGCGGTGCGCGAGCACTACCTGCCGCGTGGCGCTGCCGACGATCTGCCCGCGGGCGACGCCGGCGCGCTGGTCGGCCTGGCCGACCGCCTCGACAGCATCGCCGCGACCTTCGGCTTGGGCCTGGTGCCCTCGGGCAGCAACGATCCCTACGCCCTGCGCCGCGCCGCACTCGGCGTGTTGCGCGTGCTGCAGGGTCGGGGATGGACGGTCGATCTCGGCCTGATCCTGGCCCAGGCGGTCGCTGGTCTGCCGACCGGTGCTGCGCAACAAGCCGAGGATGCGCTCGCCGAGTCGCTGCTCGACTTCTTCCGTGGTCGGCTGCGCTCGTGGCTCACCGACGCCGACGCCTCGTTCGGTGGCCACGCTGCCGATACCGCCGAGGCGGTGCTCGAGGCCGGCTTCGGCGACGTCCCGGCCGTCTTCGAGCGGGCCGCGGCGCTGAGCGCCTTCCGTCAGGACGAGGCCTTCGCTGCCTTGGCGGCGGGCTTCAAGCGCGTCGGCAACCTGGCGAAGAAGGCGAGCGAGGAAGATCTCGCCGCTCCGGTCGACCAAGCACTCTTCGAGAAGGACGCCGAGCGCGGCCTCTTCCAGGCGGTCGAGCAGCTCGAGGATGCGGTCGCCGCCGACGTCCGCGCCCGCGATTGGGCCGGGGCCCTCGGCAAGCTCGCCGGCCTGCGCGCCGCGGTGGACGCCTTCTTCGACGACGTGATGGTCATGGCCGACGATCCTACGCTGCGCCGCAACCGCCTGGCCTTGCTCGGCCGGACCGGCGCGCTCTTCGCCCAGATCGCCGATTTCGCGCGGATTCAGCAGGCATGAGCGGCATCGCCGGCCGGCTCGGGCTCGTGCTCGCCACCGCCGTGGCGTCGCTCTTCGCGGGGTGCGCCGAGGAATTCGTGCTGCCCAGCGATCCGAGCAGCGGCGTGCGCTATCCGGTCGCGATGGCTGCCGATCCGAGCGGCCGTTGGCTCTACGTGGTGGGCGCGAACTTCGACCGCAGCTACCACGGCGGTATGGTCCGCGTGCTCGACACCGAGAAGGGGACCTGGGTCGCCGCGGCGAAGGCCGAGGTGCCGAGCTTTGCTTCCGCGATGGTGCTCGACGTGCAGGCACTGGCCGACGGCAGCACGCGCAAGACGCTGCTGGTCGCCGCCCGCGAAGACGACTCCGTCACCGCGATCGCGGTGCAGCCCGGCGCGACCGCGACCGACGCGCCGAGCCTCTCCTGCGGCCTGCCGGATGGTGCCGTCGGCCTGTGCGCCGCGAGCCATCGGATCGGCGGCGACGAGAGCGGCGACCTCGATATCGGCGAAGACCCGTCGGCCATCGCGTTGGAGCAGCGCCCCGACGGCAGCCGCATCCTGCACGTGGTGGCGACCGCCGACGGTCAGGTCACGCCGGTCGCGCTCGACTTCGCCGAGACCGGCGGCGTCAGCGGCACGATCAGCGATACCATCGGCCTGGGCTCCGGCCTCGCCGCGGTGCTGCACGCGCCGCTGACCGGCCGGACCTATATCAGCGACGCCCGCGCCAACCGTCTGCACGCCATCGGCGTGACCCCCGACGAGGCCGGCGACCTGCAGATCCAGACCTTCGCCGGCGTGACGCTGCCCAGCGCTTCGTCCTCCGAATATGGCCGTGGCGTCGCCCTCTCGTCCGACGAGGGGCGGCTCTACCTCGGCTACCGCAACCCCAACGCGCTCTTGGTCATCGACGTCGCGCCGACGGCTTCTGGCGAGCCGCACGATACCTTGGCCGACGTGATCGGCCTCGGCGGTCGACCGGCGCAGGTCGCGGTCGCTCCGGTCGGCCCCGGCGGGCGTGACCTGGTCTTCGTCAGCTGCCACGGGACCGACGATATCTGGGTCGTCGATCCGGCGCTGCGCCGCGTGGTCGACGTCATCCGCCTGCCGCATTCGCCCTACGCCATCGCCGTGGTCGACGTGCCGGGCAAGGGGATGCAGCTCTTCGCTGCGCTCTTCTCGACCCATCGCCTGCTTCGGATCCCGCTCGCCGCGGGGGCCTCGGGCCGCTACGAAGTCGCGGAGACGATCGAATGAGCCGTCGCACCCTCACCGCGCTGCGGCCTCTCGCCACCGGCC
The DNA here is from genome assembly GCA_020632665.1 of Deltaproteobacteria bacterium. Taxonomy (GTDB): domain Bacteria; phylum Myxococcota_A; class UBA9042; order UBA9042; family UBA9042; genus JACKFC01. The sequence goes on along the minus strand of JACKFC010000001.1, from coordinate 145,202 downwards.
TGCTGCTCGTCGCCATCGCCGCGCTGCTGCCCGGCTGTTCGACCTCGACCCCGCCGAGCCGCAACACCTTGCGCAACCCGCGCGATTTGGCGCTGACCTGTCGCAAGGACGGCGCCTACGTCGCGCTCGACCAATGCACCAGCGCGGCCGACGTGCGCGCCTTCGTCACCGGCGGCAGCCTCGGCTCGATCGTGATCGGCGAGCCGGTGGCAAACCGCTGGATCGACGCCGACCCCAGCGTGCCGGGCTTCTCGCCGCGGATCGTCGGCGACCTGCCGCAGGCCATTGTCGCCGACCCCGAGACGGGCGGGCGGCTCTACTTCGGCCTCGGGCTGCAACCGCGGATCGGCCGGATGGACGGCACTTCGCTCGACCTGGCGTTCTTCGACCTGACCTTCGTGCCGGCCGGCATCGCCGCTGCGACCATCGACGGCGGCGCAGTGCTCTGGCTCGCCGACCCCGAAGGCGGCGCGGTGTGGCGCCTGCCGACCTCGGCGTTCGACACCGCGGCCGCGGCCGAGCGTTTCGACGTCGGCGGTTCGCCCTGGTCGCTGGCGGTGGCGCCGGACGGTCGCGTCGTCGTCGGCCACCTCGAGCACGATCACGTGACCATCCTCGCGAGCGATGGCGTGGTGCTGCAGCGCGTCGGTTTGGGGCCGGCGTGCGGCGATGGCCTCGACAACGACGGCGACGGATTCGCCGACGCCGCCGACGAGGGCTGCGACGACGCGAATGACGACAACGAGGCCAACGCCGAGCTCGCGGCGCAATGCACCGACAGCCTCGACAACGACGGCGACGGCAAGATCGACGCGCTCGATCCCGGCTGTGCCGCGACGCCGACGGTCGACACCTGCCGCGACGGGATCGACAACGACGGTGATGGCCTGACCGATTTCCCCGCCGATCCGGGCTGCACGGCCTTCGCTGGCGCTTCCGAGCGCCTCGACCAGCCCAGCTGCGCCGACGGGATCGACAACGACGCCGACGGCTTCACCGACTTCCCCGACGACGCCGACTGCAACGACGCGAAAGCAGACGGCGAGCGCGGCACCACCGTGGTCGGCATCGTCGGTCCCTGCAACGACGGGATCGACAACGACGGCGACGGGCTGACCGACTTCCCCGCCGACACCGACTGCAGCGCCGCGACCGCCTCGGGCGAGAGCCGACCGGCCTGCGCCGACGGGATCGACAACGACGGCGACGGCAAGACCGATCTCGACGACGAGGCCTGCCTGCACCGCGGCAGCCCGTCGGAGGTCGCTGCCGACGCCGATCCGGTCGCCGTGGTCGCGGTCACCTACGACGGCCGCTTCGCCACCATCGGTCACCGCGCCCGCCGCGCGATCTACGTCCTCGACATGGCGACCCTTTCGTTGGTCGTGCCGAAGGTCGGCAGCCACAGTCCGTTCAATCGTCCGTCGCGGCTCGATGCGCGCGAGGGGTTGCGCGGCATCGCGCTGCAGTCCGCGCCCTTGGCGATGGCGCCGGTGCACAACAGCGCCGCCACGATCGCGCAGGAGGCGATGGCGATCTCGCTCTCGATGCAGGGCATGGCCTTGTTGACCTTCGACGCCGAGGACGAGAACGGCGCCACGATCCTCTCGATCGACTTCGTGCCCTCCAAAGCGGTCACCGCGCCCAGCGCCAACAAGCCGCTGCTGCTGGTCGACGGCAGCAGCGTCGACCTCGGCGATATCCCGCCGGTGCGCTACCCGAACCCGGGCCTGCTGACCAAGCTCGACGCCGAGGACGGACGCATCCGCCATTTCGGCTTGTTGCCGGGGACCGAAGCGGCCGACCACCGCAACGAGCTGTGGCGGATGATCTACCAGGGCCAGATCCCGGGCAGCGAGCGCGGCTCCGGTCGGCTGATGCGACCCGACGTGTTGGTCGATTCGACCGCCGACTTCTGCCGGATGGGCGTGGTGGCAGGCGATCTGCTGCTGCTGCGGCGGCAGGGCGAGGCGAGCAGCTGCGACGGCAAGGAAGGCGAGACGCTGCGCTACCGCGTGGTCGAGGTCTTGCCCGACCGGCTGCTGCTGGATCCGAACGGCGGCGTCGTCGATCGCCCGGTGACGGCGGAGAACCAGCTCGAGGCGCAGCCGGCCGCCGAGACGGTGGGTCTGCCCGAGCTCTCCTGTTGGCCGGACGGAGGCATCCACTACGAGGTTCGTGCCGATGGCTTCTTGGTGATCGGCTCGCGCAGCGGGCTGCTCTCCAGCCGCGGTCGCGACGGCGCGAGCTGTGCCGCCTGGAGCGAGACCGATCCGCTGGCCGCTTCGCGCGCGCCGCTGCCGGAGCTCGCGGCCGGGATCGCGGCGCCGTCGGTCTGCCCGATCAGCGACGAGGCGCTCGCCGTCGAGTTCGTCAGCCCCGTCTACGGCGGCGATGCGCAAGTCGACCTGCGGCCCTTCGAGAACGCTGTTTTCTCGGTGCAGATGCGGCCTGGTTGCGCGGCCAGTGACGTCGTCGGCGAGCTGCCTCGCCTGCTACCCGGCATCCGCGACGCGACCTGGCGGTGGAATTTCAACGCTGGTTTCTTGCCGCGCCTCACCGCCGTCGGCAGCGCCGCGGTCTCGTTGCGCACGGCACCGGGGATGGCCAGCGTCTTCGTCGTCGACCAGGGGGCCGGCACGCTCGGCGTGGTCAACGCGGTCGACGGCGTCGTTACCGCCGCGATCGACTGAGTGAGGCCGGGATGACGGTCAATATCGCCGCTGCGTTGGAGCGGATGGCTGGGCTGCAGCCGCATGTTCCCGCGATCTTCGTGCCACAGGATCACGACGCCTACGGCCGCCGACGCTACGTCCACCTGACCTACCGCCAGCTCGACGACGATGCCTCGCGCATCGCCGCCGGCATGCAGAGCGTCGGCATCGGCCGCGGCACCCGCACCGCGCTCTTGGTCCGTCCCAGCGTCGAGCTTTTCTCGGTGATGTTCGCGCTGTTCAAGGCGGGCGCGGTGCCGGTGCTGATCGATCCCGGCATCGGCGTGAAGCGGATGGGCAGGGCGCTGCAGGAGTCGGCGCCCGAGGCCTTCGTCGGCATCCCCGCGGCGCACCTGGCCCGGCTGATCCTCGGCTGGGGGCGTGGCAGCGTCGAGAAGACGGTGGTCGTCGGCGGGGGATCGCTCGGCGGCGCGCTGGCCGGCCACAGCCTCTCGACCCTGCGCGCGATCGGCGAGAAGCAGGGCGGCTTCCGCATCGCCGCGACGACGGTCGACGAGGAGGCCGCGATCCTCTTCACCTCCGGCTCCACCGGCGCGCCGAAGGGAGCGGTCTACCGCCACGGCAACTTCGTCGCGCAGGTCGAGATGCTGCGCGACGCCTTCGATATCCGCCCCGGCGAGGTCGACCTGCCGACCTTCCCGCCCTTCGCCCTCTTCGATCCGGCGCTCGGCATGACGACGGTCATCCCGGACATGGACCCGACCCGCCCGGCGAAGGTCAACCCGCTCCACATCCTCGAAGCGGTGCGGGACTTCGGCGTGACCAATATGTTCGGTTCGCCGGCGCTGCTCGACCGCGTCTCGCGCTACGGAAAGGCCCATGGCGTGCAGCTCGAGACGGTGCGTCGCGTGATCTCGGCCGGCGCGCCGGTGCACGCGCAGATCTTGCAGCGGATGCGGGCGATGCTGCCGGACGACGCCTGCATCTACACGCCCTACGGCGCCACCGAGAGCTTGCCGGTCGCGATCGTCGAGTCGCGCGAGGTCCTCGACGAGACGGCCGCGGCGACCGCCGCCGGCGCCGGCGTCTGCGTCGGGCGGCCGGTGCCCGAGGCGAAGGTGCGGGTCATCGCGATCGACGACGGCCCGATCACCAGCCTCGCCGCCGCACGCGAGCTGCCCCCTGGCGAGATCGGTGAGATCACCGTGCAGAGCCCGTCGACCACGACGCATTACCACGCCCGCGACGAGGCGACCCGGCTGGCCAAGATCCCCGCGCCCGATGGCGGCGTGATCCACCGCATGGGCGACCTCGGCTATTTCGACCAGCAGGGCCGGCTCTGGTTCTGCGGCCGCAAGGCGCATCGGGTCCGCAGCGCCGACCGCGAGCGCTATACGGTGCCGGTCGAGGCCGTGTTCAACGCCCATCCTGCGGTCTACCGCAGCGCCTTGGTCGGCGTCGGCGCGGCGGGGCAGCAGCGGCCGGTGGTCTGCGTCGAGCTCGAGCCGGAGACCACTGCGCCCACGGGCCTGGTCGACGAGCTGCGCGCGCTGGCCGCGCCGCACGAGCATACCGCGGCGATCCGCGACTTCCTGGTCCATCCCGCCTTCCCGGTCGATATCCGGCACAACGCCAAGATCGGGCGGGAAGCGCTCGGTCGCTGGGCGGCCGGCCAACTCGGAGCGTAGATGCACGTCCTGGTCACCGGTGGTGGCGGCTTCCTCGGCAAGGCGATCTGCCGTGCCCTGCTCGCACGCGGCGACACCGTCCGCTCGATTTCCCGCGGCGCGTATCCCGAGCTCAAAGACCTCGGCGTGGAGCACCACAAGGTCGACCTGGCCGACGCTGCGGCGGTCGCGGCGGCGGTGCACGGCGTCGACGCGGTGATCCACACCGCCGCGCTCGCCGGGATCTGGGGCGACGAGCAGCGCTATCTCGACGCCAACCAGCGTGGCACCGAGAACCTCATCGCCGCGATGCGCACGCACGGCGTGGGCCGCCTGGTCCACACCTCGACCCCCTCGGTGGTGCAGACCGACGGCGATTGCGAGGCCGGCGACGGCGAGACGCCCTATGCCCCTGCGCCGCGCACCGCCTACCAGCGGACCAAGATCGCCGCGGAGAAGGCCGTCCGCGCCGCCAACGGGCCCGACCTGCTGACGGTCGCGCTGCGGCCACGGCTGATCTGGGGGCCTGGGGACCCGCACATCCTGCCCCGGCTCGCCGAGCGGGCCCGGGCGGGGCGCCTGCGTCGGGTCGGCAGCGCGAACAAGAAGGTCGACTCGACCTACGTCGACAACGCTGCCGACGCCCATATTGCGGCGCTCGATGCGCTCCAGCCCGGGGCCCGGCTCTGTGGCCGCGCCTATTTCGTCAGCAACGGTGAGCCGTGGCCGATGTGGGACCTGATCAACGCGCTGCTCGCGACCGAGGGCGCGCCACAGGTCGACAAGACCATCCCCGAAGGTGTCGCTTTCGCCGTCGGGACCGTCTGCGAGGCGCTCTGGTCGACGCTGCCGCTCTCAGGTGAGCCGCCGATGACGCGCTTTCTGGCCCGCCAGCTGGCGACCGCGAACTGGTACGACATCCGCGAAACCTGCGCAGATCTCGGTTGGAAGCCGGCCGTGAGTATGGAAGAGGGCCTGCGCCGGCTGCAGCAGGCCAACGGCTCTGCACACATGCAATCGGCATCGAACTGATCGCGAGACGGAACGGTGGCAACGTAGCTTCGTGCCGGGCAACAATCCCGGCGAGGGAGGTGCCGATGTGAGGGTGGATGCAAGTTTGGGTGGGGCTCATGGCAGCGGCGACGCTCTCGGCCTGTGGGACGGACGCGCAGAGCACGACGGTCTCGCCGAGTGTCTGCAAATCCGAGATCCAATGGACCGGCGGCGACGAAAAGAGCCCGCTCATGCACCCCGGCAAGGATTGCGTGGCGTGCCATGCCGAGCGCGGCGAAGGGCCGGAATTCGCCATCGCCGGCACCGTCTACCCCGATATGCACGAGGCCGATGACTGCTACGGTGAGGCGGGCGTCAAGGTCGTGATCACCGGCAGCGACGGCAAGGAGTTCACGCTGACGGCGAACGCGTCGGGCAACTTCTTCATGGAGAAGAAGGACTCGGCGTCGCTGAAGCTGCCCTATACGGCGAAGGTCGTCTCCGGCAACAAGGAGAACGCGATGGGCACCGCCCAGGTGGCGGGCTCGTGCAATTCCTGCCATACCAAGGCCGGCACTGGCGGCGCTCCCGGACGAATCACCGTTCCGTAGTCCGCCGCGGAGGCGACGTGGCGGGCTTGCAGCGCCGAACCTTGCTGGCCGCGTCACTCCTGCTCGGCCTCGCCGGTTGTCCGCGCGCCGCGGTCGATGGTGGCGCGTTCGCCGGGGCCGATAGCGGCGGGGCGGGCATGGATGGCGACACCGCCGCCAACGATGCGGGCGTGACCGACACGGCTGCGACCGATACCAGCAAGTCCGACGCGGGCGCGACCGACACGGCAACCAGCGACACGGCGAGCACCGATCTCGGCGACGAGACGACCGCCGGCGATGCCGCGGATCCGGACAGCGGAGCAGCCGACGTCCTCGATGGTTGCAGCGGCGGCTGCGATGACGGCGATCCGTGCACCACCGATGCGTGCGTCAGCGGCGCCTGCAGCTCGAAGCCGACCGCGGGCGGCGGCTGTTTCGGCGGCGGCACGTGCACCGCGGGAACGTGCTTCGCCGAGGCGAAGGGGCCATTCCGCGACCTCTTCGCCGGCTACGACGCGACCTGCGCCGTCAGCACCCAGGGCGTGCACTGTTGGGGCGCGAATACCAAGGGCCAGCTCGGCGCTGGCGAAAAGGCCGGTTTCGGCGGCAGCACCACGCCGCTACCGGTGGCGGCGAGCGGCGCGCAGCGCATGATCGGCCGCAGCCAGACCATCTGCACCTTGCTGCAGGCTTCCGGCTCGAAGCTCTCGGTGGCCTGCTGGGGCGACAACTTCTGGGGCCAGCTCGGCAACGGCAACCCGCAGCATCAGGACGCGCCGGTGGCCTTCCCCTCCACCGCCGACGTGACCTCGTTCGCGGTCGGCGATCGTCACGTCTGCGTGCGGACTTCGGACGGCGCACTGGCCTGCTCGGGCTCCGACAGCGACGGCCAGCTCGGCGACGGCACCGTCGGCGACAAGACGAGCCTGCCCATCGTGCTCCCCGGCACCAAGGATTGGCTGCGCGTCTACGCCGGCGGCGAGACCACTTGCGCTGTCCGCCCGGCCGGCGCGCTCTGGTGCTGGGGCGACAACGAATACGGCGAGGTCGGCGTCGGCTCGAGCAAGAAGAACCTGCCGACGCCACAAGATACCGGCCTGCGCGGCGTCTCCTCGGTGGCGATCGGCGACGACCACGTCTGCGCCGTTACGCCGCTGGGGCCCTACTGCTGGGGCGCCAATACGTCGGGACAGGTTGCGCAGACGGGCGCTGGTCCCTTCCTCACGCCGAAGCCGGTGGCGGTCGACGCGGTCGAGGTCCTCGCCAACGACAACGCGAGCTGCGCCATCGGCGCCGACGCCAAGCTCCGCTGTTGGGGCAGCAACCAGCAGAAGGTGATCGATCCCGACGCGAGCAGCACCGTCGCCACGCCGATGTTGGTCGCGGGGCTCGGCACCATTCGGCGCGCCGCGCTGGCCGAGGCCCACCTCTGCGTCATCGATACCGGCGGGCACATGCGATGCCGCGGCTACAACAGCAACGGCGAGCTCGGCAACGGCTCGACCAAGCCGAGCTTTGCCTGGGTCGAAGTCACGCCGCCGTGACCTGCCGCGCCAACCGCTCCAGCGCCACCGCGAAGGCCAGGCGTCGCTGCTGCAGAGGCGCGGCGCGGTCGTAGCCGAGGCCGCGGCAGAGCGCTGCGAGGTCGGCCTCGGCGCCCGGTTCGGCATCCGCTGCGGACCGGGCCAGACGGACGAGGTCCGATTCCTCGGCGTCGGGGCGGCTCTGGCCCCAATCGAGCAGCACGACGCTGCCGTCCGGGCGGACGCGCAGGTTCTCGTCGCGGACGTCACGGTGGCACCACCGACGCTGGGCGCCGGCGAAGGCGGCTGCCTCGCCGAGCAGAGCGTCGACCTCGCCCGCCGCCACCCTCGCCGGCGTGCGTTGCAGCCAAGCGTGGGCGCGCATCGCCATCGCTTGCTCCAGCGGCACGGGGTCCGCCGGAACGGGCAGGGCGGCCAAGCGACGGAGCTGGGCGCCGACCGCTTCGAAGGCGCGGCTCCGCTCGGCGCGGGCCAGCGCGGTCGGCGCGACGCCCTCGACGAAGGCGAGCCAGAGCGTGCGCGTCGCGTCGTCGTGGCGGAGCAGGGCGGGGGCGAGCCCGGGGGCCAGGCGGCCGACGGTCTGCAGCGCGTCGCGCTCGCGCAGGTAGCCGGCCGCGGCGAAGTGGGCCTTGCGGACGCAGCGCTCGCCGCTCGTGGTCTGGTCGAGGCTGACGTCGGCTTGTTCCCCTCTTCGCATCGGCGACAGGGTCGCGGCGAGGGCGGCGGGGGGCAAGCGTCGGGGCGTGCGTCGGTGGCACGCGGTGGGGACCGCTGGCCGCGGCTCGGCGGTGCGGGCGTGGTGGGGCGCTTTGCGGATCGCGATCGCCGTGGCATCGTCGCGCCCCGCGGCGACGCCCCCTGCGCCGATCCGCGTCCCTGATCGAAGTAGCGAGGAGCGGAGATGGCGAACAAGCCCCCGGTCGAGGTGGATTTGAGCGGCAAGACCGCCGTCGTTACCGGCGCGAACGCCGGTATCGGCAAGGTGACCGCCCTGGAGCTGGCCCGCGCTGGCGCTCGCGTCATCCTGGCCTGCCGCAGTGAGGCGAAGGCGCGCACGGCGATGACCGAGATCGCCGACGCGGTGCCCGGCGCGCAGCTCGAGTTGGTGCGCTTGGACCTCTCCTCGTTCGAGTCGGTCCGCGGCGCCGCGGCAGAGATCTCCGCCCTCGCGCCGAAGCTCGACATCCTCATCAACAACGCCGGCATCGCCGGACAGAAGGGCCTCACCGCCGACGGCTTCGAGCTGACCTTCGGCACCAACCACCTCGGGCCCTACCTCCTCACCCGGCTGCTGCTGCCGAATATCGAGGCTGCGGCGCCGGCGCGCATCGTCAACGTCGCCAGCCGTGCGCATTACCGCACCGGGCCACTCGACTTCGGCAAGGTGCGCAAGGAGACCGCGACGCCGACGGGCTTCCCTGAGTATTGCGCGAGCAAGTTGGCGAACGTGCTCTTCACCCGACATCTCACCAAGTTGCTCGAAGATCGCGGCGTGCGCGAGGTCGACGTCTACGCCGTGCACCCCGGCGTGGTCGCCAGCGAGATCTGGCGCGAGATCCCCGCGCCCTTCCGCGGCCTGATGAAGCTCTTCATGATCACGAGCGAAGAGGGCGCGCTGACCAGCCTGCATTGCGCCACCTCGCCCTCGGCGAAGGGCAAGACCGGCCTGTATTGGGACAAATCCAAGCCGAAGCAGCCGAGCGCGGACGCCCTCGACGACGCCGCGGCAGCCGACCTCTGGCGGCGTTCGGCCGAGTGGGTGGGCTTGCAGCCCTGAAGGAGCACCCGATGGACCATCCGCTCGCGCGCCTGATCAACGGCACCGACCGATTCGTCGTGATCGCCGACTCTTCCGAGGGGCGCTTCCCCGCCGCCAGCTACGCCGCCTACACGCAGGCCGGCAAGCCCTTCTATTGCCTCGATCTCGGCGGCTTGGAGGTCTCGCGCGGTCGGGTCAGCGGCGGCAAGGTCTACCGCTCGGTGGCCGAGCTTCCCAACGACCGCGCCGACCTCGCCGTGATCTGGGTCAAGCCGCGCTCGGCCAAGCGCGCGGTCGACGTCGCCCACGAAGCGGGCTGCACGCGGGTCTGGTTCAGCTTCCAGACCGGCCACGCCGAGGCGGTCGAGCACGCCCGCAGCCTCGGTATCGAGGTCGTCGAGATCGGCCGCTGCCCGGTCTACTACCTCGACGGCGACGTCGGCGCGGCCTGCCTCTGGCATACGCGGCTGGCCAAGCTCACCGGCAACGTCGGCAAGCCGCCGCAGCTCGAAGCCGGTGGCAAGCACCGCGAACTGATCTAGGGGCCTCGGGCAGCAGCCAGGGCTAGAAGCGGCCGACCACGGCAAGGCCGGCGCTGTCGGGCTGCAAGAGCGGGACGATCGCCATCTGCGCCCGGCTGCGGGCGAATCCAGCGTCCGGCGCCATCCCGTCGGTGAGCCAGGTCGTCAGCAAGGCGCCGCCCCACAGGCCGGCCAGGGCGGCGCCGCCCCAGATCTGCGCTGAATGGTCGCCGCTCTTCGGCTCGCCGGTGACCAGCGCCGCCGCACCCCAGCCGACCAACGCCCCCAATGAGCCGCCGAGCAGCATCAGCCGCGAACGGGAGACGCTCCAATCCAGCTCGGGTGCGAGCATCAGGCCGACGCCGGTGCCGATCTGCACGCCGGCCAGCCAGAGCGTGGCGTTGGTGCGGAACTGCAGGTCGAGGTCGGAGAGGATGGCCGAGCCGAGCAGCGCCGAGACGCCGCCGAGCAGCAACGTCGTGTTGGTGAAGGCGACCTGGCCGCGGGTCGGGCTCGTCGTCCGCGAGAGGCCCATGCCGGCGAAGGCGCCGCCGACCAGGCCGGTCAAGGTCATCAACTGCACGGCCTCGCTGCTGTCGACGTCGAGGGCCCCCGCCGCGGTGAGCATCGTGATGCCGCCCCAGGTCGCGCCGAGCGTATAGGCGTCGGCGTCGACCTCACGGATCCCGGCACCACGGCTGCCGTAGAGCGCGCCGACGAAACCGACGCCCGTGGTTGCGATCAGCGTGCCGACCATCGGCCGGACATCGCCGATATCGAGCAAGTCGATCATCACCACGCCGGAGTAGAAGCCGATCAAGGTCGACGTGACGATGAACTGCGTGCGGCCGTCGCTGAGTTCACTCGCGGCGCGCGGGTCGGTGGCCGCGATCATCGCCATCCGCCGTGCGTAGGTCGCCAACGCCGCTGCGGCGCGCTGGCGCTCGGGCTGGGTCGAGCGCGCGGCGACGTCGTCGAGGACGCGGGCCGCCTCGTCGGCATGCCCTTCGCGCAGCAGCTCGAGCGCGCGGGCGAACGAGGCGCGGAGCTTGGGCGGGTCGCGATCGACTGCCGTCGCGTCCGGCGGCCCGTCTGCAGCCCCCGCCATCGTCGGCGAGGCCGCCGCGGGCAGATGGGGCTGCGCCACGGCCGGCAGGGCGAGCAAGAGGGCGGCAGCGAGGGCCAGACGCATCGTAGACCGCGCACCGAAGAGCGCATCGCAGCGCGGGGGGAAACGTCGCATCACAACCTCCAAGGCATCAACCGCCGTGAGTCTAGCCGCACGCGGCGTCGGTGCGAGCAAAAGGCCGGTCGAGGCTCGCCATCGAAGGCCAGACGCGCGACCCTGCGGCTCGCTTCGAATCGTCGCGCCCGCTGGCGCGTCGTGGCTGCCCACGCCCATTGCCGCCGGAGACTCCCATGCGACGAATTCTGCTCTTCACCCTGACCGCGCTCTGCCTCGCCAGCCCGCTCGCCTCGCTCCCCTCGCCCGCCCTTGCCCAGGCCCCTGGCACCGAGCTGCTCTGGCGCTGGACCAAGGGCGCGGTGCACCGTTACGAGACCCGCTCGACCCAGCGGATGCGGATGAAGACGATGGGTGTGCACCTCGACGTCACCGCCGAGACCGACGGCCGCTTCGCGCTGCACATCGACGAGGTCGCCGCCGACGGCACCGCCCGCGCCACGCTCGTCCTCGAGCGCTTCTCGGTCCGCGACGGCAAGGGACGCAAGATCGCCAACCTTGACAAGCTCCCTCCGACGGCCCTGCGCACGCCGGTCGTGATCGATCGCAAGGGTCATTTCCGTTTCGAGCGGCTGGTTTGGCTGCTGGTCGACGACGCCGGCGACACCATGCTCGTCGGCGGCAGCGTCAGCCCGGACGGGGCGAGCGCCCGCGCCCGCGCCGGTGGCGAGGAGGTCAGCCTCTACGCCCGCTTCGACCGCAAGAGCGGCAAACTCTCGGCCGGCTACAGCGTCAAGACGGTCGGTCGCAAGACGACGCGCGTGCGGGTGAAGGAGAACGCCCGCCGCATCGACCTGATCCCCGAGCAATTCCTCTCGCTGCTGGCGCTGCCGGACGGTCCGTTGGCCAAGGGCGACAAGGTCAGCGCCCGCGTCGCCGATTGGCAGTTCGACACCACGGTGCAGGAGCTCGACGCCAAGAAGGGAGCCACGATCCGCGTCGTGATCTCGACGCCTGGCGATGGCACCGGCACCCGCAACCCCGGCGCCAAGGTCAAGGCGCGGACCGCCGCCGGCGACGCCGACGTCGAGACCCCGCCGGTGCCTGGGATGCCCGAAGGCATGGGGATGCCCGCCGGGATGGGGCCGCCGCCCGGGATGATGCCGCCCGGCATGGGCGTGCCCGGCGCCGGCGCCGGCGCGCAGGGGCAGCCGGCGATGCCGTCGCTGAAGATGCGCGGCGACGTCCGGATGCAGCACGACGTGGCCGCCGGCTTCTTGCGCAAGATCGAGGGGACCATCGCGACCGAGCAGCGGATCCCGATGCCCGGGATGCCGACCGGCGAGATCGACAGCGACACGATGTTGGAGATGGTGCGGGTCAAGTAGCTGGCGCGGGCCGCGGCGTTCGCGGAAATCAGGGCTCCGAGCCGGGCGGGGTCGAGATCCCGTCGGCTTCGAACGCGGCGCGGACCCGGCGCCGCAGCTCCGGCAGCACCTCGGCCTCGAACCACGGGTTCTCCCGTAGCCAGCGGTTGTTGCGCGGGCTCGGGTGGGGCAGGGCGATGCGGTCTGTGGGCAGCTCGGCGAAGGCGCCCACAGTCTCGCGGACGCTGCCGCGCGCCAGCGGCCCGAGATAGGCGTCGATCGCATAGCGCGAGAGCAGCAGGGTGAGCCGGACTTCGGGCAGGAGCGCCGTGATCTTGCCGTGCCATGTGGGGTGGCACTCCGGCCGCGGCGGCAGATCGCCTCCCTTGCCGCGGCCGGGGTAGCAGAAGCCCATCGGCACGATGGCGAAGCAGCGCGGGTCGTAGAAGCGATCGCGGTCGACCTCGAGCCACGCGCGCAGGCGGTCGCCGCTCGGGTCGTCCCACGGGATGCCGCTCGCGTGCACGCGCGTGCCCGGCGCCTGGCCGACGATCAGCACCCGCGCCGCAGGGTGCGCCCGCACCACCGGCCGCGGCCCGAGCGGCAGGTGCGCGGCGCAGAGCGTGCAGGCGCGCGCTGCTGCGAGGACTTGTTCGAGTGCGTGCTCGGTCGTCGACGACTGCGGCATCTCAGGGCCCCCAGCCCGGCGGGGCCATCTCGAAACCGGCAAATTCGAAGGCAGGCGAGACGGTGCAGCCGTAGAGTGCCCAGCCCTCGTCGGCCTCGGTCTGCTGCCAGGCGCCGGCGGGAACGATCACTTGCGGTTGCTCGCCGGCGAGGAGGTCGGGGCCCAGGCGGAACGCGTGTCGCTCACCTTCAGCGGTGACGATCCGCAGAGTCGAGGGGGCGCCGGCGTAGGCGTGCCAGATCTCGGTCGCGTCGACGCGGTGCCAGCGCGAGACCTCGCCTGCGCGGAGCAGGAAGAGGATCGCGGTGCCGGCGCCACGGCCGCCGTCGCCCGCGGCGTGGCGCCAGGTCTCGCGGAAAAAGCCCCCCTCGGGGTGCGGCTGCAGGCCGAGGCGGCGCACGACCTCCTCGGCGGACGCTGCCGCGGACTGGGTCGATCGGGATTCGCTCGCTTGCATCGGCACGCCTCCTCGCTCGGCCCAGCTTCGCCGCGGAGGAGGCTCGGCGTCTAGCCGTCGAAACGGAAGGCACCCACCGCGGCCTCGCAGCCCGCCCAGCAGATGCCGACGTTGTCCGCGTCCGACAGCATCGGCTCGGGGGTGATGGCGTTCGGGTAGCCGACCCACTGCGCCGGGCCGTAGAAATCGCCCGATTGCGCGGCCGGATCGGCACAGGCGCGGAGGATGCCGAGGGCGCCGTCTTCGGCCGATTGCGCCTGCGACATGAAGGGGCTGTTGGTATCCATGCCGCCGGTGCTGGCCGAGGAATGCTGCAGGTTGGTCGAAGCGAGGCCCGGATGGGCGAGCAGGACCTTGACGTTGCCGACGCCGCCGGCCTCGATGCGCTGCTTCAGACCGAAGGCGAAGGTGCAGTTCGCCAGCTTGGACTGGTGGTAGCGCGACCAGCGCGGGCCGCTGAATTGCATGTTCTCGGCCTCGGTACCGTCGCCGCCGAGGTCGCCGCCGCGCGCCTCGAAGAACTTCGCCTCGTGCGGCGGGCCGAGCCGCGCCATCGAGGTGTGCAGGACGACGCGGCCTTCCGGGCTCGCGCGCAGCAGGCCGAAGAGCTCGCTGGTGAGCAGGAAGGGCGAGATGGCGTTGGTCTGCATCTGCACGTCGTAGCCGTCGGCGGTCGCCTGGTCGGGCAGGGCCATCACGCCGGCGTTGTGGCAGAGCACGTCGAGCGCGCCGACCTGCTCGCGGATGGTGCGGGCCGCGGCGCGCACGCTGTCGAATTGCTGCAGGTCGCAGACGATGGCCTCGAAGCGCCCCTGCGGCACCTCCTGCTGCAGCTTCGCCAGCGCCGCGTCGGCGCGGGCGCTGGCGCGGTTGAGCAGCAGGACGCGGGCGCCGAGTTTGGCGAGCTCGCGGGCGCAGACGTAGCCGGTTCCGCTGGTGGTTCCGGTGATCGCCGCGGTCTTGCCGTGCATGTCTTGGGTGTGCTCGGCGACGAGGCGGTCGAGGTGAAGGGTCGGGATGGTCGTCATGGGGCTCCTCCGGGTTGGGACGCCCACCCTAGCGCGCGCCGCCGCGTCGCGCGTGCCTGATGCTCCGCCTCTGTTGCCCAATCCTCTTCGAATCTCGATTCGCGCTTGCGTCTGAGGGCGCCGCCGTCGAACCTGCGGCCAGCGCCGAGGAGGTCTGCCGTGCACTGGGAAGAACTGATCGAGAGGGCGATCGCCTTGCAGTCGCTGCCAGAGGACGAGCGAGCAAGCCCAGATCTCGGGCTGCACGTGCTGCGGCACGACGCGCCGACGCAATTCGAGGCGACGGTCTATCACCCCATCGTTTGCCTGATCCTGCAGGGGGCGAAGGAGACCACGCTCGGCGAGCGGCGCTTCGACGTCGCCGCCGGCCATTGCGTCGTGGTCAGCCACGACGTGCCGGTGCTGGCGCGGATTCGGCAGGCGAGCCCGGAGGTGCCGTACCTCGCCTTGGTCATCGAGCTCGACCTCGAGGTGCTGCGGACGCTGCACGATCGCGTCCCGGACCCTGTGGCGGGCGATGAGGCGGGCGCGACGCTGGGCGCGGCGCCGGGCTGCTGTATGGAGGTCGCTCCGGTCGACGACGCCACCCGCGACGTCATCGGCCGCTACCTGGCCTTGGCGTCCGACCCGGTCGCCGCCCGCGTGCTGCTGCCGCTGGTGCAACAGGAGCTGCACTTCCGGCTGCTGATGTCGGCCTCGGGCGCCATGCTGCGCTCGCTGCTCTCGGACGCCAGCCACGCCAGCCACATCTCGCAGGCCATCCACCTGCTGCGCGACCACTTCCGCGAGCCGCTGACGGTGGCCGACCTGGCCCGCCGCGTCGGCATGAGCGCGTCGGCGTTTCACAAGCATTTCAAGCTCGTGACCACCACCACGCCGCTGCAATACCAGAAGGACCTGCGCCTGACCGAGGCGCGGCACCTGCTGCGCTCGGCGGGGCGCAGCGTCTCGGCGGCTGCGTTCGAGGTCGGCTACGAGAGCGCGTCGCAGTTCAGCCGCGAATACGCGCGCAAGTTCGGCTCACCGCCGAGCCGGGACCCGCTTATTCTGTCGCCAGCAGCGTGAGGGTCTTGGTCTCGATCGTCGTGCCGTCGGTGCCGATGATGCTGGCTTCGACCTTGTAGAGCTTGCCGGCCTGGAAGGCCGAGGCCTCGAAGGGCGCGCCCTCGTCGGTGAAGATGGCGACGTCGCCCTTGGCGTCGGTCGGCGCGAGCGTGGCCTTGGTCTTGCCGCCGTCGTCCTGGAACGCCAGCTTCACCTTGTGCGCCTGCGAGGTATCACCACCGACGTTGGCGGTGATCTTCCAGCCCTGCGGCCCCTTGATGAGCGTGCCCTCGCCGAGCTCCGGCCCCTGCAGCTTGCCGGTCCCGGCGCCAACCCCACCGACGCGGACCAGCACCGTGGTCGTAGCGCCGATGGCGTTGCCGTCGCCGTCGAGCGGGGTCGTGGTCAGGCGGCGCCACTTGCTGTCGCCGTTGTCGTCGAAGTCCTCGAAGAAGGTGACCGCGCCGGGGTTCTTGCCCTTGCGCTGGGCCTGCATCGTCACCAGCTCTCCGCTGCCGTCGAGCGAGGCGATGGTCACCACGACCGTCGCGACGTCGCGCACATCATCGCCGCCGGCGACGAGCGTCACGCGGTAGTTCGTTGCGCCGCCCTTTCGGGTAATGAGCCCGCGCCGGATGATCGCCGCGTCGGCGACCTGCGCGAGGAAGAGCGCGAGGACGAGGGTGGTCACGGCGGTGCGAAGGTGAGGGCGCATGTTCGGCTCCGAAGGACATCGGCGGGGCGGTGGACTGGGGGGGTACCATGCTGGTGGGGAGGGGGCAAGACGAAGGTTCGGGTCGAAACGGTTTCGGCGTGTGGCGGCCGCGCTTCGTGGCGCCGCTTGGCCGTCGGCTGTCGCACACCTCGTCGCAGCGCTGCTGATGTGCCCGGTCGGGCCTGTGGCAGTGCCGCGGTCGGCGACGAGAGCGCGTCGCAGTTCTGCCGTGAGTCCGCGCGCAAGTTCGGCGCGCCGCCGAGTCGGGACCCGCTTGTTCTTTCGCCAGCAGCGTGAGGGTCGGGCTCGCTAGGACGCTCGTCGGCTTCGTGGCGGGGCCGTTCCAGCTCGTAGCGAGACAGCACATGTCGGCTAGCCTGACACGCCAGGGGGTGTCACGGTCGGTCCAGCCCGGCCGTCGCCGCGCCCTCGTAGAACCGGATCTCGAGCAGGTGCTGGTTCGGATCGAAGAAGTACAGCGATGCACCGGCACCGCGGGCGCCGACTTCCTCCCCAGGGCCGTTCATTTCGCCCACGGTGTGGAAGGAGTCGCCGAACCGAATCCCGGCCTGCCGGATTCGCCCGAATACCTCGTCGAACTCCTTGCGGTCCATTGCGAACGCGAGGTGCTCGCCGCCCTTCGTACCCCATGCGGCGAGCTGGACGGTGAACTCTGCAGAGACCCGCAACACACGGAACGGGCCCTGCGGACCTTCGGCCGTCCACCCGAGGATGGTCGTGTAGAATGCGGAGCTTTCAGCGAGATCGTTCACTTTGAGGATGAGGTGGTCGGGGATCATCTTGGCTTGATGGTAGGCGATGTCGAGGGGCGCGGCAAAGGTGGGTTGGTCGGTGCCTTCGCAGGCGGGCTAGACGTTTGAGCCGGACCGCTGCATTGCCTTCGATTGCAGTGGCTTGGCAGGGACTTGCGGGTCCAGCCGCGCGGGTCATGGATACCAGTGGGAAGCTGGGCTCATTCCGCGGAGCAGCTGCTGGAATTTTGGGCCGGTATAGGAGTTCAGCGACGAGTGCTGAGTGTAGTACTCGTGCGGGCCAGGCGTGTTGTTCTCCCGCCAGGACTTGAAGCTGGCGTTCGGAATGGCGATGAGCACACGCAGATGCCTGACGGGCAGCATCATGTCCGCAGTCGGGGCCGTTGCGAGGGTGACGGACGCCTGCCAACGGGGCTTCTGGCCTCCTCTTTGGACGGTGACGTTCTCCAGCAGCCAGGGAAGAGGACAGCGCACGACCAGACCATGACCGAATGGGGCGTATCTAGACCGCTTGTCGTTCACGTTCTGGATGTTCCCGCAAACCTCGATAATGATTACGTCAGCGTACCCTTCCTTCATGTAGATCCAGAGACCATCCGGTTGGGTATTGAAGAGGTCCGCCCCAGGGGAGTTCAGCGTCGGCCCGGCGGTAGCTCCGGGCGCCGGTGGCTTGGGCTGCGCCTGCATCCAGTACCCAACGCCTCCCGGCGTATGCCACAGTTTCTTTGTTCGAGTGGGCCAGGTTCGCAGGATCGCTTTGGCCTGAGCATCACTTAGTTGTCCATTCGCCACGATCCCTCCAAGGCCCGACGCCGAGAATCAAGAGGGGCTCGTTATTTTGGGCTCTACGGGTATTTCGATCGTGGCGTCGCAGCGACGCCACGAAGGAGTTGCCCCATGTCCAACCCGAACAAGCGCCCCTTGACCCGTCTGATCATGCGCTTCTCGGACCGGCTGCACAACGCCCTCAAGGCCGAGGCTGAGGCGAACACCGCCCCGATGGCGATCCTGGTCCGGCAGATCCGGACCGAGTAGGGGGAGAGCAAGGCTCTCATCCGATACGTGCGAGGCCGGCGAAGGGTTGCTCGCGGAGTTTCTCTTTGGGGGGCAGGTCACAGAAGCCGCTCAATGCGGGAGAAGTCGAGGTACCGCTCGAAGAAGGCGCCCACCCACGAGGCCGTGGTGTGCCGTCGCAGGCTCTCCACGACAGCCTCCATGGTCCACGCCATGAACCCATCGCTGGTCGTCAAGCAGCCTTGGTAGGCCGCCACCGCAGCCGCACACTTGGTGTTGCCCTCTGGGTACAGGAAAGCGAATCCACCCTCGTCGTAGCCATCCACAGCCTTGAGCGCCCCCGCCAGGAGGTGGTCCCGCCAGATCTGCTCGAGTGGGCGGCGCTTGAGGTCGGCCAGTCGGTCAGGCTTGAAGACGCCCATCATGGATGCGACCGCGTCGTAGCGCGCGCGGTGGTCGGCTTCCTTATCACCCAGGCCTTCGTGGTACTTGACCTCGACGCCGATAAAGCCGCGGCTAGCCGTCGTTTCAGCAGGCTCGTAGGACACGAAGACGTCAAATGCGGACCGATCGCCGGTGTACTTGGGATCACCGCGACCGGGGGAGAATTCGAACGAGACGTCGGTGACGCGAGCCACCTTGCCGTTGGTCATGTCTGCCATGACTTTGGAGGCGAGGTCGAGATCTGCAGCCAGTTCGCCAAATAGGTTGAAGCAGAGGGGCTGGCTCGACAGCAGGTTGTTGAAGATGCGCGGCCGGCCGAACATCTTCCCTTTGGCCCTGCGGACATCGAGCACTTCACGCCGAACGGCTTCTCGTACGGTCGGAGTGAGGAATGCACACAGGCTTTCCTTCGCGAATGGCATCTCGACGACGGCGCCCCTCGGCTTGCCGCGCATCGTGCCAACTGGCAGCCGCTGTTCTTCGCGCCACAGCGCCTGCAGCAGACGGGCGCGACGCTGAAAAGGAATCTCGTCGGTCCTGGGCTCCCATGCCAGGTGCTGTCGGCATCGTTCTTCGAACTCGGCGCTCTCTGGGCTACCTCTCACGTCGACCTCCGCTTGATTGCTTGCGCGTCGTCCATGTGGCGCGAACACCGCGCGCCCTATGCCGCTGCGGCCCAGTCACGGCACACCGCCTCAGCCTGGTCGATGACCGTCACGACAGCCTCTTCCCGCTTGTCGGGTGGATAGCCGTGCTGCCGCAGGAGGCGCTTCACCTTCCGCCGCATATCTGCCCGCACGGCCTCCTTCTGCGTCCAGTCGATGGTCACCGAGGCCCGGATGGCCTTGACGAGGTCGTGGGCGATGGCGGCCAGCACCTTGTCTCCCATCAACTCCTTGACGTTGCCGTGGTCGACGAGGGCGTCGTAGAAGGCCAACTCGTCTTCGGTCAGCCCCAGTTCTTCGCCTCGCTTCGGCGCGTCGCGCATCTCCTTTGCCATGCCGATGAGTTCGAGGATGACTTGCGCCGCTTCGAGGCTGCGGTTCTGATACGCGAGCAGCGTCCGCTCCAGCATCTCCGAGAATTTCCGGCCTTGCACGACGTTGCGTCGGGTGATCGAGCGGATCTCGTCGTTGATCAGCTTCTTCAACAGCTCGAGTTGCAGGTTCCGATGCGGCGAGGTCTTCACCGTCTCCAGGAACTCGTCCGAGAGGATGGAGATGTCGGGCTTCTGCAGGCCGGCGACGCCGAAAATATCGACCACGCCATCGGAAGCCACGGCCTGCGACACGATCTGCCGGATGGCGAGGTTCAACTCTTCGTTGCTCTTGCCACTCCCGCCCGTCGCGTACTTCCGCAGGTTCGCCTGCACGGCCTGGAAGTAGCCCACTTCGTCGCGCAGGTGGCGCGCGCCTTCGAGGTGGATGGCGATGCCAGCCGCCTTGCTGAGCGCCGTCATCGCGTCGAGGAAGCGCTGCTTGCCGTCGTCGAGGCCGCAGATATGGTCCGCGCCGCCCGAGAGGGCACCGAGGCGAGCGGTGGCTTCGGTGCCGAAGTAGCCCGAGTAGTCGTAGCCGTGGAACATCGCCCTGACGACTTCGACCTTCTCGAGGAGGACGGCGAGGGCCTCCTCGATCGGCACACCCGGCGCCTCACCCTTGCGCCCGCCATAGGTCCCGATGGCCTTGCGGAGCTGCTCGGCGAGGCCGATATAGTCCACGACCAACCCGCTCGGCTTGTCCTTGAAGACGCGGTTCACGCGGGCGATGGCCTGCATCAGCCCGTGGCCCTTCATCGGCTTGTCGACATAGAGCGTGTGGGCACAGGGGGCGTCGAAGCCGGTGAGCCACATATCGCGCACGATGACGAGCCGTAGTGGGTCCTTCGGGTTCTTGAACCGCTTCTCGATGGCCTTGAGTCGGGGCTTGTTGCGGATGTGAGGCTGGAAGTTCGGCGGGTCGCTCGCCGCGCCGGTCATCACGACCTTGATCGCACCGTCCGCATCGTCGGCGGCGTCCCATGCCGGCCGCAGCTTGACGATGGCGTCGTAGAGGTCGACCGCGATGCGGCGGGACATCGTCACGACCATCGCCTTGCCGTCGAGGATCTCCGTGCGGCGCTCGAAGTGATCGACGATGTCTTGGGCG
This sequence comes from Deltaproteobacteria bacterium, assembly GCA_020632665.1. Taxonomy (GTDB): domain Bacteria; phylum Myxococcota_A; class UBA9042; order UBA9042; family UBA9042; genus JACKFC01. Next base: position 124,590 of record JACKFC010000001.1, on the reverse strand, counting down.
ACGAGCGCGATTCGCTCGTCGGTGCCGACCATCGCCTCGAGCGCAGCCCACTTTGCCTTGAGCTTGCCCTTGACCGCCTCTTCCTCACCCTCGGTGACCTCGTCGAAGTCGTCGTCCACCGTCGGCTTCTTGTCCTCGGAGAGCGCGATCTTCGCCAGCCGTGCCTCGTAGTAGATCGGGACCGTGCGCTTGTCTTCGACCGCCTGCGAGATCGGGTAGGTGTCGATGTAGTCGCCGAAGACGGCCGGCGTGCTCTTGTCGTCGAACTCGATGGGTGTGCCGGTGAAGCCGATGAACGAGGCGTTGGGCAAGCCGTCGCGCAAGTTGCGAGCGAAGCCGTCGATGAACTCGTATTGGCTGCGGTGCGCCTCGTCGGTGATGACCACGATGTTGCGGCGGTCCGAGAGCATTGGGAAGCGTTCACCCTTCGCGACGCCGAACTTCTGGATGGTCGTGAACACCATGCCGCCGCTGGCGACCTGGAGCAGCTCCTTGAGGTGGTCGCGGCTCTCGGCCTGCACGGGCGCGGGGATCAGGTTCTTCGCGGCGCAGAACTGGCCGTAGAGCTGGCCGTCGAGATCGTTGCGATCGGTGATGACCACGACGGTCGGGTTCTCCATCTCGGGCTGCAAGATCAGCTTGCCGGCGTAGAAGGCCATCGAGATCGACTTGCCGGAGCCCTGCGTATGCCAGACGACGCCGATCCGCTTGTCGCCCTGCGGCCTCGACGCCCGCACCGTCTCGGCGATGGCCTTGTTGACGGCGTGGAACTGGTGGTAGGCGGCGATCTTCTTGATCGGCTTCTCTTCCGTCTCCCAGATGACGAAGTGGCGGATGAAGTCGAGCAGCCGGCGCTTGTCGAACAGCCCCTTGAGTAGGACCTCGAGTTTCGGCGTCCTCTCGGCCGCGAGACCGCTGCCATCCACGGTTCGCCAGGGGCCGAACCACTCTCTGCCGGCCGTCAAGCTGCCGACCTGGGCCTCGGTCCCGTCCGAGATGACGAGCAGCTCGTTGGTGTTGAAGAGCGCCGGAATCTGGGCTTTGTACGTCTGCAGCTGGTTCCACGCCGAGGTGACGGTCGCCGTCGCGTCCTCCGGGTTCTTCAGCTCGATTACGGCGATCGGGATGCCGTTGATGAAGACTACGAGGTCGGGCCGGCGGTTGTATTTGCCGTTGACGACGGTGAACTGGTTGATGACGTGCCAGACGTTGTTGGCGGGCTCGTCAAAATCGATGAGCCACGCCTGGTCGCCTCGGATGCGACCGTCCCGCCGCACCTGGACCTCCACGCCGCGGGTGAGGTCGCGATGGAAGGCGATGTTGTTCTCTTCCAGCGAGGGGCTCTCGGGGCGCGCGACGCGCTTGGCGACGTCGTCGATGGTGTCGGCGTCGAGGTGCGGGTTCAGCTTGTGCAGGGCGGCGACAAAGATGCCCTCGAGGATGACCTCGTCGTGGCGGTCTCGTTCCGGGTAGCGGCCGCCGGGGTTCAGCTCGTTGCCGAAGCCGATCTCGTAGCCCAGTTCGCCGAGCCACTGCATCGCCGCCTCTTCGACGACGGATTCGAAGCCGCTCATCGCTCGCCTCCCTCGGGTTCGCGGCCGAGTCGACGCGCCACCATCTCGTCGAAATCGCTGCTGACGACGCGGGCCTCGTCGGCGCTCCGGTTCTCGTCGTAGCGCTCGTAGACCTCCTGGGCGCGGGCGGCGGCGAGGGCATGGCTGACCTTGCCGGCGTCTGCGAGGACCTCGCGGTCGTTGAAGCGCAGGAAGAGGTCGAGTCGCTCGACCCACTCGGCCATCGTCATCGGATTGCGCCGGCGGGCCTGATCTTCGGCGTAGTCGAGGTACATGGTCACGATGCGCTCGAGTTCACGGAGCTCGTCGGCGCTGAGGTAGTTCTTCGCGACGCCGACGTCGGCCTTGCGGATGGGACCACCGGGGCCGGCCTTCCAGGTGTTGAGACCCATATGCGGCTGGGCATCGTCGGCGCGGGCAACGATGAGCTCGGCTGCGGTCTGGCCGTGCACCGCGAAGTGCAGCTTGTTCTGCACGGTGGCGTAGAAGGTCCGTGTGATCTCGGCGTTCTTGTCGTAGTCGACGCTGCATCGCGCGTAGATGTCGGTGATCTTCTGATAGAACCGGCGCTCCGAGGCGCGGATCGCGCGGATCCGTTCGAGCAGCTCGTCGAAGTAGTCGACACCGCCGGGCTCGGCGAGGCGGGCGTCGTCCATGGCGAAGCCCTTGACGGCGTATTCGCGCAGGATTGAGGTGGCCCACTGGCGAAAGCGTGTGCCCTGTGGCGAGCGCACGCGGTAGCCGACCGCGAGGATGGCGCGCAGGTCGTAGTGGTCGACGTCGCGAGAAACGTCGCGGTTTCCTTCGGTTCGAACTATCCGGAATTTCCGGATGGTTGCCGCGCGGTCGAGCTCGCCTTCGGCGTAGATATTGCCAAGGTGCTCGCTGATGGTGCGGACGTCTTTGCCGTAGAGGTCGGCCATGAGGGCTTGGGTTAGCCAGATGTCGCCGTCGACGAGGCGGACGTGGAGGCGGGTGGTGCCGTCTTCGGATTCGTAGAGGAGGAGTTCTCCGGTCGTGTGTGTCATCTCGGGTCTCCTCCGTGAAAGACGGCAGCTCCTAGCGGCCGCAACCCGCGGAACGCCACGGCAAGCACGAGCTAGCTGTCCGTGCCGTCGGTCGCTTGGGTGTGCTGCGACAAAAGGGAACGCGCTTGACATTGCGTCAAGGACTGCCTAGCGTGACAAGCGGAGGCTTTGGTTGCGCAAGTGGCCATTGCCTTTTCCCTTTTTTGCTTCGATCTACCATAAGATGCACTGCGGCGGGCAGTCTCGGCCTACCCGTCGGCGCCCCCTCCCTGCTGCGCCGCGAGTTGCTCCGATCGCGGCCGCAGGTCGTCGATGACGGCGAAGCTCCACACCTCGAACAGCGGATTGCCGCGGATGGTCTGCGTCGAGCGGTGGCGCAGGTTGCAGACCAACGCTGCAAATTGCGATAGCTCGGCTCGAGCGGGTTCCGTCATGGTCCCGACCCTCACGCCTTGGGCGATCACATAGGCGACAACGTCGGCAAGCTGGATCGCTGTCGTCAGATCACTGTGGACGAAGAAGGGCTCCGGTATCACGCGACTCGCCCGCGACCGCCCCGTGGTCGTCTCGCGGAAATAACGTCCCAGCTGGTCGATGAGCACATGGCACTGCGATCGCTCCAGCTCATCGAAGACCACCAGCCCCATCTCTGCCGTCACCTGCTCGTCGAGGAAGTAGTACAGCCGCTCGAAGAGGTAGGCGTAGTCCTTGCGCAGGAAGTCGCCGGCCGTTCTCGGCGCGTCGCGATGGACGATGCTCGCGAAAGCCCGGACGTGATAGCGAGCGCAGAGCACAAGGAGCGTCTCGACGAAGGCGACCTTCGCCTGCGCGAGGGCCGTCAACTCGGCGAGCGTGACGGCCGCGGCCTGACCACCAGCGCGCTCGGTGTCACCCTTTGCCAGGCACGAGGCAGCGAGCAAACGGCGCTCGTCGGGGTCGATCGGGTCGCGCTGCGAGGCGAGCCTGAAAACCTTGCGCTTGAGGAGCTTGCGTGCCTTGAGCTCGAGGCCACCGGCGCTGATCCGCCTGCCGAAGTGCCGCTCCTCCTCCGCGTGCACAGCCTGAATCAGGTTCCACAGGTCGCTGTCGTGCACGGCGACGCCCGCGAGGACCTCATACAGCGATTCGCGCCGGTCGATGCCGGTCTCATCGACGAAGAGGAGCCAACTCATGACGCGACCTCCACGGCTTCCTCGGCCTCCGGCACGCGGATCTCGCCGGAGATGAGCTTGGGTAGGAGTGCGTCACGGAGGTTCGCCAGTGTGCGGGACTCTCGACCGTTGGAGAGGATGCGTTGCAGCAGCGGCTCGACCGTCCGGTCGAATTCAACCGCCCGGTCAGCGGGCGGCACCCGCACCATTGCCGTTTCAAACGTCTTCCGGGTGATCGTGTCGAACACGCTGCCATGTGCGGATCTTCGCAGATGTTCAACGATGTCTCGGAGCACGAAGTGGATGAACACGTCGCCGTGGGCCGACGAAGCTCTCACCCCGTAGCAGGACTGGTTGAACGTCATTCGACCGGCAGCGACCGCCAGCTTCCCAACGGTGCCTCGGGCGCTGATGATGGTGGTCCACGGTTCGACAAGCCTCGCTGAACTCCCGGCGAGGCCCGCTTCCGTGATGTGAGCTTCCGTGTCGAGGACGAAGACATCGCCGGGGGCGGGGGCATCACGGACACTGAACCACGGGATGTCGCCGCCCCAGTACTCGGCCACGGACTTCTTGGGCGTCCCGCCTCCAATCAGGGTGACGATTTCGCTAACAGGCTTCACCTCCCACCCCCTCGGGATCGGCCCAAGCTCGCTCTCGACCATCTCCGAGTCGGGCATGCCATCGAAGTCGATGAACCACGACTTGAAGATGGCCTGCGCCATCTCCTCCAGCGTCCGGTTCATCTTCCGGTTCAGCTCGATCTTGTCGTCCAGCGACCCGAGGACGGCGGCGATGCGGCGCTGCTCGTCGAGGGGGGGGAGGGGCAAGTCGAGTCGAGCAAGCGTCTTCAGGTTGATGTTGTCCTGAACGCTGCCTGTCGCCTCCCGTTGGATACGGTGCCTGATGTACCTGAAGACGTACTCTACGAAGTAGACGTTGGCCTTCTTCTCATCAGCGACGAACCCCACAACGCTGTCAGGAAAGCAGGCGTCAAAAGTGAGCACTCCGGTTTCGGCGATGTTGGCCGCGATGGTGATGCACATCGTTCCCTTGGGCCACAATCTGCTCTGCCGCAGCCCCGCCCCGCTATACGTCTGGCTGAACGACGTGATGCGGCCCTCTGACGCCTTGACATCGCCCGTCTGGATGAACGGATAGGCACCGCCGTACAGGTGCTCTGCCCAGCGAGGGCGGTGCTTTGACTTACCCCTGTTGACCTCGCCCAAGTCGTTGAGCTTGGCCGTCCGCCACCCGTGCGGGAGTTCAGACGCCATAGCCCAGCCCTCCGAGCGCCGTGCGGATCTGCTCATCCAGCTCGGCCGCCTCCGCCATCTGAGCCGACAACTCGCCCGTCAACCGCTCCATCTTCTCCTCGAAGGGCTCGCCGTCGTCCTCGACCTCCTCGGCTCCGACGTACCGCCCCGGCGTGAGCACGAAGTCGTGGGCCTTGATGTCGTCGAGGCTCGCCGACTTGCAGAATCCGGCCACGTCCTCGTAGGCCCCACCGTGGTTCCGCCAGGCGTGGTAGGTGTCGGCGACCCTAGCGATGTCCTCCGGGTCGAGCACCCGATGCACCCGCGTCTCCATCCGGCCCAGCTTCCGGGCGTCGATGAACAGCGTCTCGCCCTTCCTCTTGCGATGCCCATTGCCAGCCTTGTTCCGCGTCAAAAACCACAGGCACACGGGGATCTGCGTGGCATAAAACAACTGCCCCGGACACGCGACGACGCAGTCCACGAGATCGGCCTCGACGATCTTCTGCCGGATGTCGCCCTCGCCGGACTGCATCGACGACATCGAGCCGTTGGCGAGGACGAAGCCGGCCGTGCCGCTCGGGGCCAGGTGGTGGATGAAGTGCTGCACCCAGCCGTAGTTGGCGTTGCCGACCGGCGGGCGGCCGTACTTCCACCGCACGTCGTTCTCCAGCCGCTCGCCACCCCACTTGCTGATGTTGAACGGCGGGTTCGCCAGGATGAAGTCGGCCCGCAGGTCCGGATGCAGGTCCTCGTGAAACGTATCCCCATGCTTGGGCCCGAGGTTCGCCTCGATCCCTCGGATGGCGAGGTTCATCCGGGCCATCCGCCACGTCGTCCGGTTGCTCTCCTGGCCGTAGACGGTGATCTGGTTGCGCTGTCCGGTGTGGGCATCGATGAACTTCAAGCTCTGGACGAACATCCCGCCCGAGCCGCAGCAGGGGTCGTAGACCCGCCCCCGGTAGGGCTCCAGCATCTCGACGAGCAGCCGGACGATGCTGGACGGCGTGTAGAACTCGCCGCCGCCCGTGCCCTCGGCGAAGCGAAGCGGCTCAGGAAATACTCGTAGACGCGGCCCAGGGTGTCCTTGTCCTGGTGCTCCTTCGTCCCGAGGCCGATACCGCTCACCAGGTCGATGAGCTTGCCCAGGTTGTGCTTGTCGAGGTTCGGCAGGGCGTAGACCTGCGGCAACACTCCCTTGAGCGCCGGATTCTCGCGCTCGATGGCGTCCATCGCGTCGTCGATGGCCTTGCCGATGGTCGGCTGCTTGGCCTGCGCCCGGATGTGCGACCAGCGGGCCGGCGCAGGCACCCAGAAGACGTTCTCGGCGGTGTATTCGTCGCGGTCTTCGAGCAGCTCGGCGAGCTCGTCCGCGCGCTCGTCCTCGTCCGCGACGTAGTAGTCCGAGTCCGGGTCCGCGACGGCCGCCGCCAGGTCTTCGCGCCGCTCCTCGAAGGCGTCCTCGATGTACTTGAGGAAAAGCAGGCCGAGGACGACGTGCTTGTACTCGGCGGGGTCCATGTTGTTGCGGAGGAGGTCGGCGGCCTCCCAGAGCGTGCTCTCGAAGCCGAGGCTGCCAGTGCGTTCGGGTGCGCGGGCCATCGTCTCTCCATGGTCGGAAGCGAGCCGCAGGGTCCGGGCCTCGCGCCCGTTCGGGTCGCTGTTCGCGTGCGGGGGAGGCTTCCAGATCGCGGCCGCGGTGGCAATGGCGGACCGATGGGTCGGTGCTGGAATGCGACGTGATTCGTCGCGTCAGCACCTGGGACGCTCGTTTGGCGGCCTCGCGGCAGATCCGATTGAAGATCCCCAGCCGATGACTCCAGAACCGCAACACGCGTCGGCACCAGCCAAGTTGCGTGCACGCTGCACATCTTCGTAGCACGATCGTCCGACGCGACGCTGCGGCGTCGTACACCGCGTGTCGTAGTTCGGCGAGCTGTGGCGGCCCCGGCTACTCCACCCATTTCTGGTGCGTCGGTCGGACGTGACCACGTGCCCAAGGAGAGGTTCATGGCCACCCCAAGAATGACACGCCGACTGCTCGGCGTCATCTGCAAGCGCTTGCCGTCGCTCAGGCTCGAGCGACTCAGCGATACGCGCGACCGCAAAGGCCGTCGTCACGCGTCGATTGTGCCGGCAGTCAGGCTCATGCTCGTCGGCATGATGGCCGGCTGCAAAGGTCTCGCCGAGGTTGAGGATCTCAGCGTCGACATGAGCTTGGCGACGCGCAAACTGCTGCGGCTTCCCCAGCGTATCGCCGACACGACCTGTCGCGACACGTTACTGCGGCTGGTCTTCGACGAGCTGCGGCAGGTGCTGCACCGCACGGTCGAGATGATGGACAAGGCCAAGGCACTGGTCCCGCATGAGCTGCCGTTCGGCGTCGCAACGATGGACGGACGGAGCACCGCGACCAAGCTCTGGGAGCCCGACGACCCGGTCGCGCAGCTGCAGCATCCCAAGGACGGCAGCGTCTACGGCCTGGTTCGCACGATCACCTCATGCCTGGTTTCGTCGCGAGCACGCACATGCCTGGACATGTTCCCGATTCCTGCATCGACCAACGAGAACGGCGTATTCCCCGAAGCCTTCGCGAGCCTCATGCGGGTTGCCGGCCACCTGTTCGAAGTCGTGACCTACGACAGCGGCGCCAACTGCGCGGCCAACGCCAAGCTGGTGCTGATGTACGGCAAGAACTACGTGTTCCGCGTCAAGAGCGAGCAGCCGACCATCTACAACGAGTGCAAGCGCAAGCTCGGCAAGCGCACGTTCGCGAACGGCATCGAGGTCGGCAGCGACATCGTCGGCGGCAAGGTGGTGACGCGCACGCTGTGGCTCGCGCCCGAACTCGCCGGCTGGCACGACTACCCGGGGCTGCGGTGCGCGATTCGACTGCACGTGCGTACCGTTGACAAGGTCACCGGCAAGCAGACCAGTGAGAACCGCTACTACATCACGAGCCTTGCGCCCGACGTGCTGACGCCGGCGCAGTGGGCGCTGCTGGTCCGGCGGCACTGGGCGGTCGAGAACAACTGCCACAACACCTGGGACCGCCTCATGCGCGAAGACAAGCGCCCCTGGGTTCGCTTGTCGTCGGGCATGCTGCGCGCGATGCTGCTGCGACGCATCGCCTACAATCTACTCGGCTGGTTCCGCTGTATCACCCAGCGCAGCGAAGCGGCTCGTGCGACGCCCTGGCTGCGGCTCATGAAGCTGCTGCAGAGCGCGCTCGAGACCGCAACCACAGAAATCCTGAGGCACCCGCGGCCCTTGGAGCCGCTCGCCTGCCTCTAGATCGCCGGGGCCGCCACAACTCCGAGCCGCGCACGCGGCGTTGACAACCTGATCTCGGTGCTACACCGCGCCGACCCGCGCGCCGGCGTGGGGTAGGGGCGGTGTGCCTGGTGGTCATGCATCTGCGCTTGCGACCGATGTCGGCGCTGCGCACAAGCTCGCGCTCTGGGATCTTCGATCCGTCCTGGGCCTCGCGGGAGCCGCCTTGACGGCGATGGCGGTCGAACCTATGCTGCGCTCCCATGGCGGGAGCATCTAGGAGGCAAGCATGGAGGAAGCGAGGGGGGGATGCGCATCATCGCGACCAGCACCCTGAATCAATATGCCCGTGATCACCCAGATGCGGCGGTTTCACTCGAGCGGCTGGCGAGCTGGATCAAGGCGGCGTCGTGGGCTTCCAGTGCGGAAGCCAGCCAGGCCATACCCAACACAGACCCGGTCAGTCACGATCGCTTGGTCTTCAACGTCGCCGGCAACAAGTACCGACTGGTCGTTGCAGTCGACTACGAGCGGAAAGTGGTTCACGTGAAGTGGTTCGGGACGCACGCGGAATACGATCGCATCGACGTCGCCACGGTGGGATTCAGAGACCCACGCCATTGAGGAAAGACATGAATATCCATCCGATCCGCAACGATCACGACCTCGAGCGCGCGCTGGCGCGCATCGATGCGCTCTGGGGCAGCGCAGCCGGCACTGCCGAGGGCGACGAGCTCGACGTCTTGCTCGATTTGGTCGAGCACTACGAGGCGCGACACCACCCGATCCCGGCCGGCGATCCGATCGACGTCATCGAGTACAAGCTGAACGAGTTGGGGATCTCGCAGCGCGAGCTCGGCCGCCGCCTGGGATGGGGTAGCGGTCGTGTGTCGGAAGTGCTGAATCGCAAGCGTGGACTGACGCTCGCGATGGTACAGCAACTCGCCGAAGCATTGCATGTGGACCCGGCCTTGCTGGTCGGCGTCGAGAAGCCGCAGCTGCCTGCGGAACGTTCCATCGCGTTGGACGAACGGGCGTGGACGCTCATTTGCCACGCCGCCTCGCAATCCAATCGCGACCCGACTGCATGGGCGATCGCGATGCTGCAACATGCCGCGAGGTCCAGCATCGGAGCCGGCCCGGCAGCCCAGCAACTCGGGGGAGCCATCCCGAACCCTCTCTCGAACGACGAACTTCGCGACCTCGTCGCTTCCTGGGTTGCCGGCTGTCGCCGCGACCTGTTCACCGGCGTCGGCCTGCGCGTCGTCAACGAGCTGCATGAGGTCGATCTCTCAGATCCGGTCGATCCGGTGATTGCGGTACGGTTTTCGAACACCGAGAACATCAAGTCGCAGGTTCAGCATGGGCCGAGCAACGACAACGCATGCGCTCCTGCGTGGGAAATCCGAGCATGAAGAGCACTCCGAAGCTGACGATCGAGTGGACGGTGGCCTGTGCGCGCGTCATCGTGGACCAGCAGACTGGCGAATGGTCCTTGATAGACGTCATCGAGCGCGTGATGGCACTGCAGTTCCCTGCTCAGCACCAGCGATTTGCGATCGCGGCACGGGTGAGCACCGAAGCTGCGCCGGGCGAGGACCTCTCGCTTCGCTATCGCGTGGTACGCACATCGGATGCTGACGGAGAGCAGACGATTTTGGAGTCGCGCGGCCGCTGGCTCGCGGGAACGGACCGAGGGCGCTTCCACGCGAACTTCGCGGTGCTCCGGTTGTTTCGGCCTGAGCGTCTACGCTTCCGGGTAGATGTCGCGACGGACGACGGGCCATGGCAGATGGGAGCAACGACCAGCATCGACGTCGCGCAAATGGAACTGACCGCCGAACAAGCTGCGCAGTTCGAATCTGAGATGAAGAAGCTGCTCGATCTGCCAAGCTCGGCTGCTGGCAGAACTGTCGCTACTGACGACAGCGAGACAGAGCCAGGCTGAACTCTCTGCGAGTCGCTGTGCCGCGTCCTCAACGACAATGGTGCGGAGGAGAATCGTCGGCTGACTGGCTGTACGTGGCGCCGTCGAAACGGGGTCTGAGGGCGACACCCGAGCATCTCCCCTTCGGGAAGAAGTCGGCAGTCAAGCAACGGACACCCTGCGGGCGTTTGGCGCTGGGCGTTGGGTGGGAGGCGTGGGGCGGCGCGGGGCTAGACGTTGAACCGGAGCTTCACCAGCCAGTCATTCCAAGGGCTTGCAGCCGTGATCCCCACTTTGTCACCGGGTGTACCCCTGGAGCAGCGTCGAGCGGGCCACCAGCACGGCTTGCGCCTCGGTGTTCGAGATGTTACGAATCGTCGGCATAACGTTCAAGGAGCAGACGTTTTGACACGGCATGGCTGACCTCGAACCCGACATCTCCCCGGCCCAGCGCCGGGTCCTCGCACTCGTCCGTCTGGCGGGCGTGCTCCGACCACGGGATCTCGACCCGCTTGGCCTCCCACGAGAGCATCTGCGCCGCCTCCGGGACAAGGGCCTCCTCGACCAAGTGGGCAGGGGACTCTACGTCCTCCCCAACGCCGACCTCGGCGCCCACTTCGGGCTCGTCACGGCCTGCAAGCGGGTGCCGCACGGCGTCGTTTGCCTGCTGTCGGCCCTGCGGTTCCACGAGATGACCACGCAGGCGCCGTTCGAGGTCTGGATGGCGGTGGATCGCAGTGCCCGGCAGCCGGAGGCACCGGAGCTACCCCTCCGCATCGTCCGGTTCTCCGGCGAGGCGCTTGCGCAGGGCATCGAGATCCACGAGGTCGAGGGGGGCGAGATCCGGGTCTACGCCGCCTCGAAGACCGTGGCCGACTGCTTCAAGTACCGCAACAAGATCGGCGTCGATGTCGCCGTGGAGGCAATGAGGGACTTCCTCCGCCTACGGAAGGGGACAGTGGACGAGCTGTGGCGCTACGCCGGGGTTTGCCGGGTCCAGTCCGTGATGCGCCCATACCTGGAAGCGCTGGCGTGACCTCCACGGAGATCAAGAACCTGCCCGCATCCGTGCGGGCCAGGCTGCTCAACCTGGCGAAGGAGCGCCGAGAGGACTTCACGGGCCTGCTCACCCGGTACGCCCTGGAGCGCTTCATGTACCGGCTCGCCACGTCCCAGCACGCCGGGCGCTTCGTCCTCAAGGGCGCCACGCTCTTCGCCATCTGGAGCGATCAACCGCACCGCGCGACCCGGGACCTCGATTTACTGGGCTTCGGTGCCAACGACGTCCCGACCCTGGTCGAGGTGTTCCGGCAGGTCTGCCGGCAGGAGGTGCAACCGGACGGCCTCGTCTTCGACGCCGATTCCGTGAAGGGCGGGCTCATTCGTGAGGACCGGATCTACGAGGGCGTGCGAGTCACGCTGACTGCGACCCTCGCCCGAGCCCGGATCGCAGTGCAGGTGGATGTGGGTTTCGGCGACTCGGTCTTCCCGGCAGCTGTGTCCATCGAGGTCCCGGTGCTCCTCGACTTCCCGGCCCCCGTGCTCAACGCCTACGCCAAGGAGACGGTTGTTGCCGAGAAGCTCCAGGCGATGGTCGCCCTGGGCATCGTGAACAGCCGGATGAAGGACTTCTACGACATCTGGGTCTTGGCCCGGGACAACGCCTTCGACGGTGCCGTCCTGGCCGAGGCCGTCCGGCGCACCTTCGAGCGGCGGGGGTCTCCCTTGCCGACGAGCCCACCCGTGGCCCTGACTACGGAGTTCTCGTCCGATTCGGCGAAGGTCGTGCAGTGGCGAGCGTTCGTGCGACGAGGACGCCTGGTGGCCGGCGAGCCCGCTCTCGATGAAGTCGTCGCATCCCTCGCCCGCTTCTTGCTGCCTGTCCTCGGGTTGGGTGAGGCAAGAGTTACTGGGCAACGGCGGTGGCCGCCCGGAGGGCCGTGGCGCGTGAGCGCGGATTGAGGCAGATGGCGACTACACGTTGAACCGAAAGTGACAAACGTCCCCATCCCGCACCACGTACTCCTTCCCCTCCATCCGCTTCTTGCCAGCCGCGGCGACCGCCGACTCGCTCCCGAGCTCGAACAGGTCGGCGCAGCCGTAGACCTCGGCCTTGATGAAGCCCCGCTCGAAATCCGTATGGATGACGCCGGCGGCGGCCGGGGCCTTGTCGCCCTTGCGGATGGTCCACGCGCGGGCCTCCTTCGGGCCGGCGGTGAAGTAGGTCTGCAGGCCGAGCAGGTCGAAGGCGGCGTGGGCCATGCGGTCCAGGCCCGACTCCTCGAGGCCGAGGTCTTCGAGGAAGGCGGCGCGCTCTTCGGCGTCGTCGAGCTCGGCGATCTCGGCTTCGAGCTTGCCGCTGAGCACGACGACCGCGGCGCCTTCGGCCTCGGCCATCTTCTGGATGGCGCGGACGTGGTCGTTCTCGGCCAGCGACTCGTCGGTGTTGGCGACGTAGAGCACCGGCTTGGCGGTGATGAGGTGCAGCGAGCGCCAGGCGGCGGCGCGCTCGGGCTCGACCTCGACCGTCCGGGCGGGCTGGCCGGCGTCCAGCGCGGCGATGGCGCGGTCGAGGAGCTCGACCAGGGCGGCGGCGTCCTTGTCGCCACCCTTGGCGGCCTTGGCCTCGCGTAGGCGGCGCTTCTCGACGCTCTCGAGGTCGGCGAGGATCAGCTCGGTGTTGATGATCTCGGCGTCGCGGACCGGATCGACGCCGCCCTCGACGTGGACCACGTCGCCGTCGTCGAAGGCGCGCAGGACGTGCGTGATCGCGTCGGTCTCGCGGATATTGGCGAGGAATTTGTTGCCGAGGCCCTCGCCCTTGCTCGCGCCTTTGACCAGGCCGGCGATGTCGACGAACTCGACGACGGCGTAGAGCGTCTCGGCCGAGCCGATCACCTTGGCGATGCGGTCGAGCCGGCGATCGCGCAGCGGCACCACGCCGACGTTCGGATCGATGGTGCAGAACGGGTAGTTGGCCGAGGCCGCGCCAGCGTTGGTCAACGCGTTGAAGATGGTCGACTTGCCGACGTTCGGCAGCCCCACGATGCCACAGGAAAGGCCCATCGAATCCTCCACGGCGCTCGCTTGCCGAGCGCGGAAGGCGCTGCTAGCACGGCGGGGGCGCACCTTCAAGCGACGCCTTTTCGTCGGGGTGCCGATCATTCGGAACGGGCAGGGCCACGGGAGGTCGGCAGCGATGGCAGGGCGAGGCAAGGGCAAGGCGCAACCGGGGCTGTTCGGAGCGGCCGATCCCGCCGCGAGCGGGCGAAAGCCGCAGATCGGCGAGGTCGAGCAGGCGCTGCGCCGCGAAGGCATCTGGCCCGTCGTCGGCACGGACGAGGTCGGCCGCGGCCCGCTCTTCGGCCCCGTCGTCGCCGCTGCGGTCTGCCTGCGCGACGGCGCCCGTCTGCCGGGCCTGGACGACTCCAAGAAGCTGACCGAAGCCGATCGCGAAGCCCTCGTCCCCAAGATCGAGGCCCAAGCGCTCGCCTACGCCGTCGTATTCGCGAGCGCCGAGGTCATCGCCGAGCGCAACATCCTCGGCGCCTCCATGCTCGCGATGCGCCAAGCGGTCGAGCAGGTCCTCGCGCAGCTGCGCGCCGACGGCGCCCCGGCCCCCCGCCTCGTCCTGGTCGACGGCAACCGCGCCATCCCCGGCCTGCAGGCCGCCCAACGCCCGATCATCAAGGGCGACGCGCGCAGCCGCGCCATCGCCGCCGCCTCGATCCTCGCCAAGGTCGCCCGCGATCGCCACATCGTCGCCCTCGACGCGGACTACCCAGGCTACGGGCTCGCCCAACACAAGGGCTACCCCACCCCGGTCCACCTGCAAGCCCTCCGCCGCCTCGGCCCAACCCCCGAGCACCGCAGAGGCTTCGCCCCGGTCGACGCCGCCTGGGCCGCCAAAGAGCAACGATGAGCCAACCCAGCCCGGCGCTCGCCCCCCACACCCGCACCGGCCGCCGAGGCGAAGTCATCGTCGCCAACCACCTCCGCAGCCAAGGCGCCACCATCCTCGCCCGCAACCTCCGCCTCCCAGCCGGCGAAATCGACATCCTCGCCCGCACCCCCGACGGCCTCGGTCTGCTCATCGAAGTCAAAGCCACACGCGGCCCCTACGCCCTGCTCCCGCGCATCGACGGCCGAAAACGCAACCGCCTCTTCGCCCTCGCCGAAGAAGCCGCCACGACCTACGACCTCGACCGCATCGAAGTCCAAGTCGCCGCCGTCAGCCTCGCCGCCAACCGCGAAACCATCACCCTCCACACCCTTGACCCATGGTAGCGGTGCGTCGACCCGCTCAAGCGAAGCGACAGTTTCAACCCGCTCTCCACCTCGCTCCCGCCTCACACCACGTGCGAGGACTCCACTCCCGCCGCCGCTTCGCGGCTCCCTCAATGCCGCGCTCGGTCCTGGGGTTGTCACCCCAGGCTACTGCCCGGCGCCGCTTCGCGGCTCAAGGAGACATCGGCTGCTGACACGAGATGGGGAGCCCGAGTTCGGTGGGCCGCTGGCGCGGGAGGTTGAGCCCGCGTTCGGGGGACCGCTGACGTGAGAGTTGGAGCCCGCGTTCGGTGTGCCACTGACGTGAGAATTGGAGCCCGCGTTCGGGGGACCGCCCGGCCACTGAAGTGGCGGGCTATCATTGCGCCGTCCGCCTTCGCGGACGGCAAGGTCCGGCCAGATGTCGACGGGTTGCGGCGTCGGATCCGAAGCGCCGCGAATTCCGCCGCATTGATGCGAGCGTGCGCCCCCCGCCCAAGCGAAGCGAGGGCCCCAGCTCGGTTCCAACCTCACCAACCCCCGCCGTCAAGGCCGAAGCCGAAGCGCAGCGGAGGCGAAGCGCCAAGGCGGCGCAGACATCACCGAATCAAGCCAGCCGGCCAACGCACGGGGGGAGTCCGAGGGGGGAGCGCAAGCGGTCCCCCCTCGGGATCGGGGGAGGTGCAAGGAGGGGGCGGTCCCCCTCCTTGATCCCGTCCACGAAGTGGACGCCGAAAGACCCAAACCCAAAAACCAAAAACGACGAAAACCCCGGCAGGAAAACCCTGCCGGGGCCATCGTCAAAACCTAGAAAGATCAACCTAGTAGGGAAGATCAATCCGACGCAGACGCGCCTTCTTACCAGTCCGCTCACGAAGGAAGTACAGCTTCGCGCGCCGAACCTTGCCCTGCGACATCACCTCGATCTTGAGGACGCGCGGGCTGTGCAGCTGGAACGTACGCTCCACGCCGACACCATGGCTCATCTTGCGAACGGTGAACGACTTGCCGATCTCCGAACCGCGGGTGCGAATCACCACACCCTCGAAGATCTGCACGCGCTCCTTGGTGCCTTCGATGATGCGGGTGTGCACCTTGATGGTCTGGCCGGCCCGCAGCTTGGGCAGGTCGAAGCGGAGGTGGGCGTCCTCGACGTATTGAATCAGGTTCATCTTCTTCTCTCCCCCGCGCAGAGGTCCGCCTGAGGCGGACGTGCTCGGTCCGATTGGGGCGCCGCTTCTAGCGCGCGCCGAGCAACCTGTCCAGTGTGATCGCCGCGGCGGCGCGCACCGACAGGTGATTGTAGCCATCGCCGGGCCCGGTCTCGGGATCGGCGATGATGGCGGGCAACCGCAGGTCGGCCTGCTCGAGCACGGACGGGGCGAGGCCCCAACCGGTCCCGAAGACGACCAGCACCGGGCGCGTCACTTCGCGCAGACGCTGCCGCAAGCCATCCCAGCTCACGTCGGCGTCGGGCATCTGCGCGCTGGTCACCGCGACCAACGGGCTCGCCCCGGTTCGCTCCGCGATCGCGTCGCGGGCGGCTGCCAGCGAGGCAGCAGCAGTGACGCGGCGCATGGCCTCGGCGCGACGCTCGTTGCGGCGCGCGCCTTCTCCAGTGGTCCAGTGGTCGACGACTTCGCCCACCATCCGTTGCTGGAGCGTCACCGGCGTGACAACGAACATCTGCTCCACGCCGTAGGTACGGCCGCTTCGCGCGATGTCGTGCAGATCGACGTTGGTCAACGCCGTCGTGTACTCACGCCCCGTGCGGTCCACGCAGGGGTGGTGCACGAGGGCGACGAAGATACGGATCGATTTCGAAGTTTCAAGCGTCATCTCGCTCCGGTGCGGCCGTCTTGCGGCGCGGCTTGCGCTGTCGTTTCGGCGGCGGCGGCGGGTGGTCGCGCAGCCACGCGGCGTGCAGCTCCGGCCGTCGCTCCGCGGTTCGGCGCAGGGCTTGCTCGTGTCGCCACGCCGCGACCTTGCCGTGGTCGCCGGAGAGCAAGATCTCCGGCACCTCGCGGCCGCGGAAATCACGCGGGCGGGTGTAGTGCGGCGCCTCGAGCAGCCCGGCGGCGTGGGACTCTTCACCGAGGCTGGCGGCGTTGCCGATGACCCCCGGCAGCAGCCGCGCGACGGCCTCGATCACCACCATCGCCGCGACCTCGCCGCCGTTGAGCACGTAGTCGCCCAGGCTGAGCAGCTCGTCGACCTCGTCCTCGACCCGGGCGTCGAAGCCCTCGTAGCGGCCGCAGAGCAAGACCAGCCCGCTCCCGGACGCGAAGCGCTGCGCCGCGGCCTGGTCGAAGGGCCGGCCGGCCGGCGAGAGCAGGACCCGTCGCGGCGCGGCTGTGCCCTCGGCTCGGGCGGCGCGATCGTCGACCTGGTCCAGCATCCGCACCACTGGCCCGGGGGCGAGGACCATGCCGGCGCCGCCGCCGAAGGGGGCGTCGTCGACCCGGCCGTGCTTGTTCTCGGCGAAGGGGCGCCAATCGTGCAGGCCGATCGCGATCCGCCCCTCCTCGACCGCCTTGCCGATCAGGCTCTCGCCCAGGAAGCCCTCGAAGAGCCCCGGGAAGAGGGTCAGCACGTCGAAACGGAAGGGAGCGTCCGCCACCACGACACCGGCGTCAGCGCCAATGGTCGAGGTTGCGCACCTCGACCCGGCCCGGCGTCTCGCCGATCGAGGGCACGTAGTCGGCGTTGATCGGCAGCAGCACCTCGGCGCCGTCGTGGGTCTGCACCACCAGGACGTCGATGCTGGTATGGGTGATCGCCTTCACCCGACCGAGCTCAGCACCGCTCTCGGCGTCGTAGACGGCCGCCCCGATCACGTCGACGTGATAGAACTCGCCATCTTCCAGAGCGGGCAGGGCGCTCCGTGGCACCGCGATCGCGGCGTGGGTGAGCTTGGCGGCATCTTCGCGGCTCTCGACGCCGGCGATCTTCGCGATGATCGAGTCGCCGCCGGGACGCAACTGGTCGATGACGACCGTCTGCGGTGGCTTACCGTCGCGCTCCAGGCGCATCGGCACGTCCTGCCAGAGCAGCTCGGAGTCGGGGTTGTCGAGCCAGACGCGGACCTCGCCGCGCACGCCGTGCGGCCGCCCGATCGTCGCGAGCCGCACCCAATCGCTGTCGTTGTGCATGGTGGCCTAGCCGAGCGTGAGCTCGTCCTTCAGCGGTCGCGCCATCAAGTCTTCGAGCGCGGCGACCAGGTTCTTGCCCTCGTAGAGCACGCGGTAGGCCTGCTCGATGATCGGCACCCGCTCGGCCACACCGAGCTGCTGCGCCAGCATCCAGGCCGAGCGGCTGGTGAGCACGCCCTCGGCGACGGTGACGGCGCCGCGCTGGATCTCTTCGAGCGTCTCGCCCTTGCCCAGGCGCACGCCGACGGTCCGGTTGCGCGAAAGGTCGCCGGTGCAGGTGAGCACCAGATCGCCCATGCCGGCGAGGCCCTGCAGGGTCAGCGGGTCAGCGCCCTTGCGCACCGCCATCCGCGTGATCTCGGCGAGGCCACGGGTGATCAGGCCGGCGCGGACGTTGTGACCGAAGCCGAGGCCGTCGCCGGCGCCGACGCAGATCGCCATCACGTTCTTCAGCGCGCCGCCGATCTCGACGCCGACCACGTCACGCGTGGTGTAGCAGCGGAAGCGGTTCGAGGAGAGCAGCGTCTGAACCTCGCGGCCGACCCACGGCATGTGGCTGGCCACCGTCACGGCAGTCGGGCTCTGCGCCGCGACTTCCTTGGCGAACGAGGGGCCGGAGAGGTAGGCGAGGTTGCCGTGCAGCTTGCGCGGCAGCGCCCGCTCGAGGATCTCGTCGACCGTCTCCAGCGACGCGTTCTCGATGCCCTTGCTGCACGAGACCAAGACCTGATCTTCGCGGAAGACGTGGGCGACGCTGCCGATCACGCGACCGACGTAGGGCGTCGGCACCACCGAGAGGATCAGGTCCGACTCGGCGACCACCTTCTCCAGGTCGGCGCTGGCGCTGAGCTGGTCGGGCACGGTGAAGCCCGGCAGGAAGACGCTGTTGGTGCGGTTGTCGTTGATGTCCGCGACGACGTCGGTCTCGCGCGCCCAGACCACGGTGCGGTGGCCGATGCGGGCGGCGTGGATGGCCAGCGCCATGCCCCAGGCGCCGGCGCCGATCACGCCGACTTGGACCAGACGCCGCTCGTCGTTGGATTGTTGCTCGCTCACGACCACCTCCGCTGCCGGGTTCGCCCGGGTCACCGATGGCGCGGAGTGTGCGCCCTCGCCCCCGCCGGAACAAGGCGCAGCGGGCGATCCGGGCGCCGCGGTGGGCTCAGCGGTCGCGCCAGGCCTCGCTGCCACCGCGCTGCGCTTCCTCGAAGATCTCGCGCATCGAGCGGTCGCGCCCAGCCGTCCGCGCACGCTTGCGGGCCCACTCGCGCAGCGCCTTGACCTGCGCTTCGTAGGTGTCGACGAAGGGCACGATCTCGCTCAGCGCCCGCTCGATATCGGCCGTCTCCAGCTCGCGTTGGTCGGCGAAGGCGACGGCCAGCGCGTCGGCGATCGCCGCCTCGATCTCGGCGCCGGTCAGGCGATCGCCGAGCCGCGCCAGATGCTCGCAGTCATAATCCTCGGCGCTGCGCCCGCTGCGCTGCAGGTGGATGCCGAAGACCTCGGCACGCACCGCGGCGTCCGGCAGATCGACGAAGAAGATCTCGTCGAATCGGCCTTTGCGGACCAGCTCGGCCGGTAGGTGATCGACCCGGTTGGCCGTCGCCGCGACGAAGATCCCCTCGGGATGCTCGGCCAGCCACGTCAGGAAGGTGCCGAAGATGCGCGACGTCGTCTCCGAGCCGAGCGCGTCGGCGAAGGCCTTGTCGATCTCGTCGACCCAGAGCACCACCGGCGCCATCGCCTCGGCGACCGCGAGCGCGTGGCGCAGGTTCTCGTCCGGCGCCGAGTCGTGGGTGAAGAGCCGGCCCAGGTCGAAGCGCAGCAGCGGCAGCCCGAGCGCGTGCGCCGACGCCTTGGCGAAGAGCGATTTGCCGCAGCCCTGCACGCCCACCAGCAGCACACCGCGGGGCGCCGGGAGGCCGAATTCCCGGGCCTGTTCGCTCAGCGCGCC
Organism: Deltaproteobacteria bacterium; assembly: GCA_020632665.1. Lineage (GTDB taxonomy): Bacteria > Myxococcota_A > UBA9042 > UBA9042 > UBA9042 > JACKFC01. Next base: position 105,009 of record JACKFC010000001.1, on the reverse strand, counting down.
GCGCCGGCGATCGAGCCAGCCCTTGAGCGACTCCATGCCGCCGATCTCTTCCATCATCGGCGCGGTGCCGGCGACCTCGAGCACGCCGCTGGTGGCGACCAGATCGCGCTTCTCCGCGTGCAGCGCGGCGATCGCGGTCTCGTCCGGTAGCGTCCCCGAGAGGCGCAGCCGCCGCAGCGCGCGGCGCAGCTGGCCCCGGGTCATGCCACGCGCCGCCTGCAGCGCGAGGGCGACCAGCTGCGGATGGGCGAAGCCGCCGTCGTCCGGGGTCAGCGCCGCCTCGACGAGATCGCGCAGCTCGTGTTCCGATGGCAGGCCGAGCTCGAGCACGACCCGATCGCGATCGATCTCGGCCGCGGGCCGGCGAAAGGCCGAGATCAGCACGATCGCGTGGCCGCCGCGCTCGACCTCCACCAGCCGCTCGCGCAGGACCTGCAGGAAGATCGGCTCGCCCATGAGCCGATGGCCGCCGCCGAGGACCAGCGCGGTGCGCTCCTTGGTCTGCAGCAGGCGGTCGATCGCCTCGGTCGCGGCGTCCAGGGGCGGGCGGGTGCCGAAGCGCGGCGCCTCGATCTTGATGCCGGCGCGCCGCGCGGCCTCCTCGATCAGCGCCCGCGCGTCGGGCTCGTCGGTCGAGAGCACCTCGAGCAGCGGATAGCGTGCAGCGAGGCGGTTGGCGATGGCGTTGCTGCGGTCCACGTCGCGCTCCTATCGCTGCGGCGGCCGGCCGACCTGGCCGGGGATATCGATGCCGTAGTGTTGGATCTTCTGCTGCAGCGAGCGCAAGGAGATCTCGAGCAGCCCCGCGGCGTGGGTCCGATTGCCCTCGGTGCGGACCAGCGCCGCCTCGATCAGCTGCCGCTCGACCTTGGCCACCGCTGCCGGGATCGAGAGCGAGTCGCCGCCGAGCAACAAGGGCGTCGGGCCGTCCTCTTCTTCTTCGTGCTCGGCGATCAGGTGCGGCGGCAGCGAATCGAGCGTGATCTCGGCCGTCTCGCTCATGACGGCGGCCTGCTCGATCACGTTCTGCAGCTCGCGCACGTTGCCCGGCCAACGCCAGGCCGAGAGCTTCGCCAGCGCGAAGGGGTGCACGCCGGTGATCCGTGTGCCGAGGCGCTTGTTCGCCTGGCTGACCAAGTGTTCGACCAGCAGCGGGATGTCGACCGCCCGCTCGCGCAGCGCCGGGACGTGCAGCTCGATCACGCCGAGGCGGTAGAACAGATCCTCACGGAAGCGCCCCTCCGCCACCCGCTCGCGGGCCGGCACGGCGCTGGCAGCGATGACGCGCACGTCGACCGTGACCGAGCGCGCCCCGCCGATCGGCCGCACCTCCCCTTCTTGCAGCACACGCAGCAGCTTGACCTGCATGTGCAGCGGCAGGTCGACGATCTCGTCGAGGAAGAGGGTGCCGCCGTGGGCCTGCTCGAAGAGGCCCTTGCGGTCGGCGTTGGCGTCGGTGAAGGCGCCGCGGACGTGGCCGAAGAACTCCGACTCGAGCAGGTTCTCGGGGATCGCGCCGCAGTTGACCGCGACGAAGGGGCCGCCGCGGCGGGGGCTCAACTTGTGCAGCGCGCGGGCGACGAGCTCCTTGCCGGTGCCCGACTCGCCATGCAGCAGGACCGTCGAGGTGAAGCGCGCCACGCGCTCGACCCGGGCGAAGAGTTCGCGCATCGCCGGCGCCTTGCCGACCATCCCCTCGAAGAGCTCGCCGGCTTCGGAGCCGCTGATCCGGCGCGCCGGCGCGACGTCGCTGCGCCGCCGACCACGGCCGGAGGTGCGGCCCCGCTCGAGCGCCAGCGCGACCTTGAGGTCGACCTCCGGCAGGCGGAACGGCTTCGGCAGGAAGTCCACCGCGCCGGCCCGGACGGCGGCCAGCGCCGTGTCGAGTTGACCATAGGCGCTCATCACGATCGTCGGCGGCAGGCGGCCTTCCTTGCTCAGCTTCTCGACCAACTCCAGGCCCGTCATGCCAGGCATGTGAACGTCGAGCAGCATCGCGTCCGGCGCTGGCCGCAGCTTCTCCAGCGCTTCTTCGGCGGAGTTCGCCGTGGTCACGCGCATGCCGGCCCGGCCGAGGTGGCCTTCGACCAGCTTGCGAAACCCGGCCTCGTCGTCGACGACCAGGACGTGGGCGCCCTCGCCCTTCATGAAGCTCCGCGCTGCTTCTCTTCCAGCCAGGCCATGCGGGTATCGTGCAGGACGCGGGCGAGCAGGGTCGCCTCCTCCGGCGTGAGGTTGCCCTTGGTCTTGGCCTCGAGCATCGCGATCAGGTCGATGCTGTGCCGTGCCAACTGCAGGTTGACCTCGCCCGTGCCACCGGTGGGATCCGGGACGCGCCCGAGATGCACCATCACCGAGCTGGCGAGCGAAAGCAGAAAGGTCGAGAAATCCGAAGTATTGGCGCTCATCTTCGCTCCCTGGGCCGGGCGCGACCCGGACACTGCGGTTGCGCGCGGCCCCGTGCGCGCTATCGTGAGCCGCGCCTGCGCAGGAATGTCCAGACGTGCCCAGGCGTTGTCAAGCTAGCCGGCCGCTCCCTCACGCGCCGTGCCGAACCCCAACGAGGCCCAGCCCATGACCCGCGAACCCATCCTCGACAATCCGCTCGAGCAATATTTGCGCGAGGTCAACGCGTACCAATTGCTCAGCCGGGAAGAGGAATACGCCCTCGCGAAGCGCTTCCAGGAAACCGGCGACCCCGACGCCGCCCGCGCGTTGGTCACGGCGAACCTGCGATTCGTCGTCAAGGTTGCGTATCAGTTCAGCAATTACGATATCAAGCTCACCGACCTGATCCAGGAGGGCAATATCGGCCTGATGAAGGCGGTGCAAAAATTCAAGCCGGATCGCGGCTTCCGCCTGATCAGCTATGCCGTGTGGTGGATCAAGGCCTACATCCAGAACTACATCATCAACACTTGGTCGCTCGTCCGGGTCGGACCGGTGGCGCAGCAGCGCAAGGTCCTCTTCGGCCGCCGCGAGCTCCCGGCGCCGGAGGGCAAGGGCAAAGACGGCGACGTGATCGACGCCGAAGTCGTCGACGACGAGGACGAAGATGGCGAGGCGACCTTCCTGATCGCCGCCGAACGCGACGACGGTCGAACTGCGTCTGGCCGACGCAAGCCGCGACGCCCGACGCCGGAAGAGGTCGACGCTTGGCGCAAGGCGGCCCTCGCGGCACGCCGCGACCTCGATCTCGACGGCACGATCTCCGAGGACGGCCGCCTCACCCTCGGCGAGACCATCGCCTCGCACGAACCCTCTGCCGACGACCAGCTGGCCAGCGCCGAGCTCACCTCGATGGTCGCCGAGCGCCTCGCCGAGCTCCACGCCGAGCTCAACGAGAAGGAGATGGTCATCCTCGAGGAGCGCCTGCTCTCGGACGAAGGCCGGACCCTGCAGGAGGTCGGCGATCAGTTCGGCATCTCGCGCGAGCGGGTGCGGCAGATCGAGGCCAACCTGAAGAAGAAGATCGCCAAGAGGCTCGAAGGCCTCGCGCCGATCGCCTTGCTCGAGGCGCCGCTGCACGAAGGCCGACGGCTGCCGATGCCGTAGCGCGAAGGGCGCTGCCCCTCGTTGACTCTTTTTGGTGCGTGGCTACTTCGCGGCGGGCTTTTTCGCGGCGGGCTTCTTCGCCGCGGGCTTCTTCGCGGCGGGCTTCTTCGCCGCAGGCTTTTTCGCCGCAGGCTTGGCTTCCGCTTTTGCGCCGGCCGCCTTGCCCTTGCGACCGCCCTTCTTCTTCACCGGCTTGCCGTATTCCGCCAAGCGCACCAGGGCGAAGGTCAGGTCGACCTCCTCGGGCTCGGTGCCGCGCGGCAAGCTGGCGTTCATCGCGCCGTTGGTCAGGTAGTGGCCGAAGGGGCCGCGCATGACGCGAATCTCGGCCTCGCTCTCGGGATCTTTGCCGAGCAGGCGGCCGGCCTTGTCCTCGATCGCCTTGTCGATCAGCACGATCGCCTTCTCGAGGTCGACGTTGTCGGGGTTCTCGTCGCGGAGGTTGGCGCTGTTCTTGCCGTCGGTGAGGTAGGGCCCCCAGCGTCCGGTCCAGAGCGAGATCATCACGCCATCACGGGCACGGACGCCGATGTCACGGATCATCTCGCGGCCGCCACGGGCCCGTGGCTTGTCGAGCAGCGCCGCGGCCTGCTCTAGGCTCACATCGATCGCGAAGACGCCGGTCGGCAGGGTCCGGGTCTCCTCCCCCATCTTGATGTAGTCGCCGTAGCGGCCGACCAAGGCCTCGATCGGCTCCTTCTTGCCCGGGTGCTGGCCCAGAGCGCGGGGCAGGGCGAGCTGCCGGCGCGCGAGCGCCTCGTCGACCGCCTCGGGGTTCATACCCTTCGAGAGGCTGACCATCGTCGGCTTCGGCTCGCCGTCGCCGCTCTTGCCCGCCTGCAGGTACCAACCATAGCGCCCGTTGCGCAGGAAGATCGGCGTCCCGTCGGCCAGCTCACCGAGCGGCGCGTCGCCCTTTTCCTTGTTGGTGATCAGCTCCAGGGCCTTCTCGACGGTCATTTCGTCGGGCGGCAGGTCGTCCGGCACCGTCGCGGTGCGGTCGCCGGCCTTGACGAAGGTGCCGTAGCGGCCGATGCGGACATCGACCGGCGTGCCTTCCAGCTCGCCGATCCGCACCCCGCTGGCCTCGGCCGGATCGATCTGATCCCGCGCCGCGGCGAGCTGCGCGACCAGCCCCTCGACCTCGCGCCCACCGAGGCCGTGGAAGCCCTCGCGGTAGAAGCCGCGCAGGTAGGCGCCACAATCGCCCTCGCCGTTGGCGATCGCGTCGAGCTGCGCCTCCATCGCCGCGGTGAAGTCGTAGTCGACCAGATCGGGCAGCCAGCGCTCGAGCATGTGGGTGACGGCCATGCCCATGAACGTCGGCACAAGCGCGCTGCCCTTGCGGAAGCAATAGCCGCGGTCGAGCAGGTTCTGGATGATCGCGGCGTAGGTGCTCGGACGCCCGATGCCCTTCTCCTCCAACGCCTTGACCAAGGAGGCGTCGGTGAGCCGTGCCGGCGGCCTGGTGTGGTGCTCGCGGGCTTCGACGGTGGGATCGACCCCGGCGTAGCCGACCGCGTCGCCTTCGCGCAGCAGCGGAAGGCGGGCCTCGTCGCCGCGATCGTCGTCGTCGTCCTGCTCGTCTTGCTCTTCGTCCCCGTCTTGCCGGGCCGTGGTCTCGGCCGACCACGCGGCGAGGAAACCGGCGAAGCGCACCGCACGGCCACTGGCGCGGAAGAGCGCCTCGTCGCTGCCGGCGCTGACCGCGATATCGAGGGTCGTCTGCTCGAGCTGCGCGTCGGCCATCTGGCTGGCGACTGTCCGCTGCCAGATCATCGCGTAGAGCCGGCGCTCTTGATCGCTGAAGCTGCGGCCGAGCTCGCGCGGATCGAGGAAGCGATCGCCGGCGGGGCGGATCGCCTCGTGGGCCTCCTGCGCACCGGCGCTCTTGGTCTCGTAGACGCGCGGCCCGTCGGCCAGCATCTCGGCGCCGAAGCGGTCCCGGATCGTCGCCTGCGACGCCGAGAGCGCCTCGTCCGAGAGCCGGGTCGAGTCGGTACGCATATAGGTGATGAGGCCCTTCTCGTAGAGGCTCTGCGCGACCCGCATGGCGTGCTGCGCGCTCATCCGCAGCTTGCGGTTGGCCTCCTGCTGCAGCGTCGAGGTGGTGAACGGCGCCTGCGGCCGACGGGTCAGCGGCTTGACCTCGCGCGCGACCACGCGGCCTTGGTCCTTTGCCACGCGATCGCGCAACGAGGCCGCGGTGGCGGCGTCCAGCAGCACGCCTTCGTCGTCCTTGCGGATGCCGGTGGTGGCGTCGAAGTCGCGGCTGCTCACCACGCGGCGGCTGCCGAGGCGATGCAAGGTGGCGTCGAAGCGCTGGCCGCCGGCCTCGAAATGGCCGAGCAGGTCCCAATACTCGCTGCTGCTGAAGGCGATGCGCTCCCGCTCGCGGACCACGAGCAGCCGCTGCGCGACCGATTGCACGCGACCGGCCGAGAGGCCCGGCTTGATCTTGCGCCACAGCACCTGGCTGACGTCCCAGCCGTAGAGGCGGTCGACGATGCGCCGCGCCCGCTGCGCGTTGACCAGGTCCATGTCGACGTCGCGGGTGTGGTCGAGGGCCTGCTGGATCGCCTTCTTGGTGATCTCGCGGAAGACCAGGCGCCGCACCGGGACCTTCGGTCGCAGCTCTTCGAGCAGGTGCCAGCTGATCGCCTCGCCCTCGCGATCATCGTCGGTGGCGAGGTAGAGCGCGTCGGCGTCGTCGAGGCGATGCTTGAGCGTGTCGATCTGCCGCTTCTTCTGCGCCGAGACCCGGTAGATCTCTTCCAGCGGCTCGAAGCCGTTGTCGACGTTGACGCCGTAGGTCACCCAGCCGGCGCTGCGGCGGGCGTCGTTCTCTGGGAGCTCGGTGCGCCGGGTCACCAGGTCGCGGATATGGCCGACGCTGGCTTCGACCTCGAAGCCGTCGCCGAGGTATTTGCGGATCGTCGAGGCCTTGGTCGGCGACTCGACGATGACGAGCGCGCGCTCTGTGGACGCGGACGGAGCTTGTTTCGCGGGCATCGGGTTTCAACTCTCGGTCGTGGCCGAGGGCGCAGTCGCCCCCCGGCGGTGGTACCGGCCCCACCGATCCCGCGAGGCTGCGCCGTCCAGGGTGAGGTCGAGCAGCAGCGCGGCAGTGGAATCTCTTTCTCGTCCGGTGCGGCAGAGGTCCTCGAGTGAGAGCCCCCTGTCGCCAGCCGCGGCGAGCTCGTCGAGCAGCGCCTGTACCGCGGGGGAGAGATCCCCCCCGGGCCCCGGACCGGGCGCGTATCGTTGCCAGCGCCCCGGGGCGGCGTCAACTTGCAGCCAGTCGAGGACGTCGGCGGCGCTGCACACCATGCGCGCGGCCCCGGTCGCCAGCAGGGCGAGACAACCCCCGCTATTCGGTGTGCTGGGCCCCCACGGCACCGCCGCCAAGGGCACCCCGGTGCGGCTCGCCCAACCGGCGGTATTCATCGTCCCGCTGCGCAGATCACCGGCCACGATCACGACGGCGTCGACCCCCGCGACCAGCACCGCGTTGCGCCGCAGATAGTACGCGCTGCGACCGACCACGCCGTCCGCGTCGCAAGCCAGCACGCCGCCGCCGCCGGCGACGATCGCCTCGAAGAGCGCGGTGTGGCCGACCGGCGTCGGCGGCGCGAGCCCGCCCGGCAGGACCGCGACCGTATGCCCCCGCGCGCTGAGCGCGGCGTGATGGACCGCTGCGTCGACGCCGATCGCGCCGCCACTCCAGACGCTGCAACCCGCGCCGATCAATCCCTGCGTCAGCCCATGGGCGAAAGCGAGCTGCTGCGCCGTCGGTTGGCGCGTGCCGACCACAGCGACGCGCGGCGCATCGTGCGGTGGCCAGGCGCCGCGCCGCTGCAGCAAGGCCGCGCCGCCATGCGGCCGTCGCCGCAGCCAGCCCGACGCGATCGCGTCGATCATCTCCGCTTGCTCGGCCGTGGGGCCGCCGTCGCCCACCATCTGCGCCTCCCGGGTCTGGTTCGCGTCCAGGCCCCCGGAAGGGCTTATCGGCAGATCACGCCGATTGCGTCGCCCGGATCAGCCGCACGGCATAGAAACAATCAGCGCCGTGCAGCAACGGGTGGCTGCGCAGCGCGCCGTCCTCGCCGATCCAGCCGTCGAGCCACGCGGGTCGCTCCGGGTCGATCTGCCAATCCGGGTGCGCCGCGAGGAAGGGCGCGACGACGCCGACGCTCTCCTCGTCGGTGAGCGTGCAGACGGCGTAGACAAGCGCGCCGCCCGGGCGCACCCGCGCGGCGACGCTCTCCAGGATCGCTCGCTGCAACCCGGCCAGCCGCAGGACGTCGGCCATGGTCCGACGACGACCGATCTCGGGGCGCCGTCGAAGCGTGCCCAGGCCGCTGCACGGCGCGTCGACCAGGGCCAGGTCGAAGCCCTCGTCCGGTCCTGGAACCGCTGCCATCGCGTCCGCGTCGTCGACCGCGAGCGCAGCTGTCGCGGCCAGCGGGGCGCCCGCGCGCTCGGCCAGCGCCGCGGCGAGGGCGAGCTTCTCGGCAGAGAGGTCGGTCGCCGTGACCGCGGCGCCACTCGCGGCGAGGAAGAGCGCCTTGCCGCCGCGCCCGGCGCACGCATCGAGGACGTGCAGGCCCGGTCCGGCGCCGACCCACTCGGCGATCGCGGCGCTGGCGGCGTCCTGCGCGATCGCCGCGGCGTCACGCGCCAACGCGCCGCCGAAGAAGGGGCCGGCGAGGACCTCGTAGACGCCCGGCAGCGAGCCGACCGCCGCGACTTCGACGCCATCTTCGGCCCAGCGCGACGCGGCGTCCTGCCGTGCGCCGGCGATCACGTGGACGTGGACCGGCGGAGCGCGCTCGTGCGCCGCCAACAACGCCTCGGCCTCCACGCCGCAGCGTTCGGCCCAGCGCTGCACGATCCGGCGTTGCCAGGGCGGAAGCACGGCCTCGGCCTGTTGCTCCCACGGTCGTTCGCGTGCCAAGCGGCGCAGGATCGCGTTGACGAAGCCGATTCGTCCCGCCGGAGCCCGCCCCTTCGCGGCCTGCACGGTGGCGGCGAGGGCGGCGAAGTCCGGTACGCGGTCGAGCGCGGCGAGCTGGTAGGCGCCGATCCGCATGGCGACCAACGTGGCGGTGTCGAGGTCGCGCAGGCCGCGGTCGCTCGCAGCCTCGAGCCAGGCGTCGAGCCGGCGCTCGAGCCGCAGCGTGCCGTAGAAGAGCTCGGTCGCGAGGCCGCGGTCCTTGTCGGCGAGCGGCGGCTCGGCGTCGAGCTGGGCGGCGATCGCGGCCTGCCCCGGCGCGCCTTCTTCGACCGCGATCAACGCGTCGATCGCGCGTCCACGGGCGCCGCGGGCCGGCGATGGGGGAGCTCGTCGCATGAATTCCGCCTCCGCAGATCCGCTGCCATCGGCGGCGAATCGTGGTAGGAGCGCAGGCTCTGGCGCTGCCCGGGGGGTGTCAAGCGGCACTGCGGCGGCTGCGGCGAGGCGAGATGGCGAGCGAGGAACACAAGGCAGGCGGCGGCGGTGGCCGCCTGCGCCAAATCCTGCCGCTCGTCGGCACCGTCCTGCTCGTCGGCTACATGGTCCGCAGCACCGACCTGGACGCCGTCGGAGCCGCCTTCGCCGGCGCCGACCTCACCGCGCTGCTGCTGACCTTCGTGCTCGGCACGGCGGCGACGTGGCTGGCCGACACCGGCTGCCTACGCTGGCTGGTGCAGCGGACCCTGCCGCTCGCTGCCGGCGCGACCGACCGCCTGGGCTTCCGCAGCCTGGCCGGCCTCAAGGCCGCGAGCTACGTCCTCAATATCGTCAACTACAACGCGGCGACGCTCGGCATGGGCTGGGTCGTCGCGAAGCGGCGCGGCGTCGGCTTTGCCCGCGGTGCCGCCGCGCTCGCGGTGCTCTCCTGGCTCGATCTGGTCGCGTTGGCGGCGCTGGTCACCGTCGGCATGGCCGCGGCGCCGGACCTGCTCGGCCAGGATGCCCGGCTGCAAGCGTCGCTCCGTGGCCTGACGCTCGTGATCCCGCTCGGCGCGGTCGCCGTCGTCGCCGTCGCGCGGATGCGTGAGCGGCTGCCGCTCGTGGCGCAGCTGGCCAAGGAACCCGAGCCCGGCGCGAGCGGGCTGCGACGCCTGGCGCATCGGCTGGCGGTGTTGGTGCTCGACGCGCTGGCGCCCCTGGCTGCGCTGACTGCGCCGGCGATCGCCTTCGGCGTGCTGCTGCGGGCCGGCTTCGTGATGCTCTACGTCGCGGTGAACTTCGCCTTGATGCGGGCCTTCGGGATGCAGCCAGACCTGGGCGAGCTGCTGGTGCTGATCCCGGTGATGACCGTGGTCGGCGTGGTCCCGCTCTCGGTCTCGGGCATCGGCACCACCCAGCTGCTGGCCCGCAGCCTCTACGCCCGCTACGTGCCGGTCGGCATCGCCGCGGCGCCGGTGATCGACGCCTATACGACGGCGCTCATCTTCGGCTTCATGCTGACGCGCTTGTTGGTCGCCGCGCCTTTCCTGCCCTCGATCGGTGCAGAACTCCGCCAGGCCGAGGTGCCGACGGAGGCCGGCTGATCAGAGGAAGGTCGGCGGCTGGACGACGCTGCGCAGGGCGCCGCTGTCGAGCTCGCTGACGACCGAGAGCAGCTCGCCGTCACGCAGCGTGTGCAGCACCTGAAAGCCGGCGAGGTGGTCGACCAGCGAGCCGGAGAGCTCGGGCTCGCCGGGCTGGCGCTGCTCGATCTCGGGATCGTCGAAGGGCGTGCGGCCGGCGCGCAGGTGTTGCACCACCGTCATCGGCTTGTCGAACGCGGTGTAGGCGTAGAGCACGACCGGACGGCCGGCGAGCTGCGAGAGGCGCGCGCCGTGCAGCGTCACGCCCGCCCCCTCGGAGATCGGTGGACCCTGCACGCTCGGCAGGCGATCGCGCAGCCAGCGGCGGACCACGGTCGCGTCACCACGCACCTCGAGGGGCAGCGGCCCGGCGTGGGCGCGCACCAGCGCACGCAGGTTCGAGCCCGTCCGCACCGCGCCGAAGGGGCTGCGCTCGGTCAGGAAAGTCGCGTCGACCGCGCCGCCGAGGACCTCGGGGGCGGCGTCGATCCGGTCGGCAGCCACCTGAACCACCTCGGCCTGCTCCGCCGGAGCGGCAGCACGTCCGGCGCGCTCGGCCTTGGCGACCGCCGCCGGATGGGGCAGCGCACGCGCCGACGGCACCCGGCTCGGCACACGGCTCGGCAGGGGACGGGGCAGGGCGCTCGCGATCGGTGTCGGTGCGGTTGCGGCGATGAAGCTCGGCTCGTCCTCGCCCGCCGCAGCGTCGTGCGCCAGCGTCCGCCAACCGACGACGCAGAGCGAGATCGCCGCAGCCATCGCCATCGGCACGCGGATCCGCTCGGAAAAGCCGCGCGCCTCGCACGCGGCCAGCCGCGCCGTGAGGCGATCACGCACCTCGGTGCCGGCGGTCTCGCAGCGCAGGTTGCGGCGCAGCGCGTTGCGAAAGCCCGCATTCTCGGCGACGTGGTGCCGACACGGCGCGCAGGCCGCGAGGTGGCACTCGAATTCCTTGCCCTCGCGGGCGTCGAATTCGCCGTCGAGGTAGGTGTAGGCGTACTTCTGGACGTCGGTACAGTTCACGGCCTCACTCCTGGTCCAATTCTTCCGAACACGCGGCTCGTCCCATGCGCACTACGCACCGACGGCCTTGCGCTTGCCGCGCAGGCGGAAGGCGTCGAGCGGGACCACGCCGCTGTCGTCGGCCTCGGGGCGCTCGACGATGCCCTCGCCGACCGCGTGGTCGAGCAGCTTGCGCTGCATGGCGCGGCGCGCGCGGTAGAGCCGGCTCATCACGGTGCCGACCGGGCAATCGCAGACCTCGGCGATCTCCTTGTAGGAGAAGTCGTGCAGGTCGGCGAGCAGCAGCACGGTGCGGAAATCCTCCGGCAGCGAGGCCAGAGCGTCCTGCATGTGCTGGCTCATCACGCCGTCGAGCACCTGCTCCTCGAGCGGGCGGTAGATGCCGCTGTCGGAGTAGCTCTCGGCGATCTGCAGCTCGACGTCCGGCAGGCCGTCGGTCTCGACCTGCGGCCGCCGCTTCCGGCTGCGCGCGAGGTTGTAGAAGGTATTGGTCATGATCCGGAACAGCCACGCGCGGCAATTCGTGCCGGGCTCGTAGCGGTGCCAGTTTCGCAGAGCCTTGATGTAGGTCTCTTGCAGGAGGTCTTCGGCGTCTTCGCGATTGCGCGAAAGGTGCATGGCGTAGCCGTAGAGGGCGTCCATATGCGGCATGGCCTCTTTGTCGAAGGCCTCGCGATCCTTGCGCTTGCGGAACATCTCGAGCATGGCTCCTCGCTCCCTGATGCGGCGGGGTGCGCCGCTTCCACCAACCTAGAACCTCCGCTCCTCGGAGGCTATTCCCAGGCCCGCACGAAAAGTCGCAGGTGCTCATCGCGCAAGATCCGCAGCAGAGGGGTTGACAGGGGGGGCGGCCTGAATATTCTCCGCCCCCGGTCAACGCCGCGCGTGTTGGCTTCGCACGGATGGTGGGTGTAGCTCAGTCGGTAGAGCGCAGGTTTGTGGTACCTGATGTCGCGGGTTCAAGCCCCGTCTCCCACCCCCCCCGCCTCACGGCGCGTTCATTTCATCAGCATGACCCCGTGGCGGGTCGCCTCAGTACCCGGCTTCTGCTGGGAGCCGAGACCGGGCCCCGCGCCCGTAGCTCAGCTGGATAGAGCACCGGACTTCGAATCCGTAGGTCGTAGGTTCGAATCCTACCGGGCGCGCCACCTCCACGGGATTGCTACCCTGCTGGCTCCGTAGCTCAATTGGTAGAGCATCGGACTCTTAATCCGCTGGTTGAAGGTTCAAGTCCTTCCGGAGTCACCAGTACGGGAAGCGCAACAAGCCCCCGGCGCTCGCGCCGGGGGCTTCTTGCTATTCGGGCCGCCGCGCGACGGTGGCCCGTCCCGATCCAGTCTGCGGGAGTGGCGGAATTGGTAGACGCACCAGATTTAGGTTCTGGCGCTCGGTAGGGCGTGGGGGTTCAAGTCCCCCCTCTCGCACCCGTCCCGGCCCGCGCGGCCGTTGCACGAAGGAGACGACATGCAAGTCCAGCTCGAGGCGCTCAGCGCCGCCCGCCGCCAGCTCACGCTGCAGATCCCGGCCGCCGAGGTGAATTCCGCCTACGGCTCGGTCGTGGCCAAGATCGGCGCCCGCGTCCGGATCCCCGGCTTCCGCCCCGGCAAGGCGCCGGCCGCGATGCTCGAGCGCCGCTACGGCCCGGCAATCCGCGAGGAAGTCCTCGAGAAGCTCGTCACCAGGGCGCTGCCGAAGGCCTTGGACGCCGAGAAGGCCGCGCCGCTCGGCACCCCCGAGCTCGCCGAGGTCGGTGAGATCAAGCGCGGTGCACCGCTCGAGCTGCGCTTCGTCTTCGACGTGCTGCCAGAGCTCGAGCTGAACGGCTGGGAAGGCGCGACCATCACGCCGGACCGCCTCGCCGTCGACGACCAGGACGTCGAGCAGGCCGTCGACGCGCTGCTGCAGAAGCACGCCTCGGTCGAGGATGTCGCCGACGCCGCGCAGGACGAGGACGTCGTCACCCTCCGCTACACCCTGACCGCCGGAGAGACCACCACCGAGCAGACCGAGCGTCGCGTCGTCGTCGGTGGCGGCGTCGCTTGGCTCAGCGCGGCCGTGCTCGGCAAGAGCGCTGGCGATGCGGTCGAGACCGAGGTCTCGGTACCCGACGAAGAGGCGGGTGATTTCGCCGGCCAGACGGCCACGCTCAAGGGCGAGATCGCCGGCGTCCGCCGCCGCATCCTGCCGACGATGGAGGCCGTCTGCGCCGCCGAGGGTGTCGACGACGAGGCGGCGCTGACCGCCCGTGAGCGCGCGGCCCTCGAGCGCCAGTGCGAGCGCCGCAACAAGATGCTCGACCGCAACGCGGTGGTTGATCACATCGTCGCGACCTGCGCGGTCGAGGCCCCCGAGGCCCTGGTTCAGCGCGAGATCGAGTGGCAGGCGCAGCGCATGTTCGGCGGCCAGCTGGACCTGCGCGATCCCCGCATGGGCCGTCTGCTCGACGCGCTGCGCGACCGCTTCCGCCCCGACGCCGTCGCCGGTGTGCAGCGCGCCCTGGTGGTCCGCCACCTCGTCGAGCAGGAGAAGGTCGAGGTCTCGGACGAGCTGATCCAGGCCCGCATCGACGAGATGATCGTCGAGATGCCGGAGTCGGCCGACGAGATCCGCCGCGTCTACGGCGAGCCCGGTGAGGGCCTCGACGATCTCCGCGTTCGACTCGAGGAGGAGGTCGTCCTCGACGCGCTCCTGGCCAAGGTCACCGTGGAGCCCGGCGAGGCGCGTCCGTGGCGTGCCCGCGACGCCGCTCCGGCCGGCGAGGCGGAGGCCCACGATCATGACCACGACCACGACCACGACCACGGTCATGACCACGATCACGACGGCCACGTGCACGGCCCGGACTGCAACCACGATTGATGTTCCGGCCCTCGGGCGACGAATTTGTCGCTCGCGGCGGAAGATGGATAGGGTGGCGCCGCTCGGATTCGCGTCCCGCGGGAAGAACAGTGGCCGCGCCGGCGTTGCAGCCGCAGCAGAGGAGGACACATGTCCTGGGTGATTCCGACCGTCATCGAGACCACGCCGCGCGGCGAACGCGAATGGGGCATCTACTCGCGCCTGCTGCGTGACCGGATCATCTTCCTCGGCTCCGAGGTCACCGATCCGCTCGCGAACTCGATCATCGCGCAGCTGCTCGTGCTCGACAGCGAGGACCCGAAAAAAGAGATCTCGCTCTACATCAACTCGCCGGGTGGCTCGGTCTCGGCCGGCATGGCCATCTACGACACGATGCAATACGTCTCGGCTCCGGTTTCGACGATCTGCATCGGCCAGGCAGCCTCGATGGGCGCGGTCCTGCTCTCGGCGGGCACGCCTGGGCGCCGTTTCGCGCTGCCCCACGCCCGGATCATGCTGCACCAGCCCTTGGGCGGTTTCTCGGGTCAGGTCACCGATATCGACATCGCCGCGCGCGAGATGTTGCACATCAAGGGCCAACTCAACGCGATCGTGGCGCGCCATACCGGCCAGGCGATCGAGAAGATCAAGTCCGATACCGACCGCGACTTCTACCTGAGCGCCGACGAGGCGACCGAATACGGCGTCATCGACGCAGTGGTCCGCCGCGAGCGCGAGCAGGGCTAGCCGACACCGGCTTTTTTGACGCGGTGGGATTGGGGTCGCTACGCTCCGCTCGTGAGCACCGACGCTCCCGCAGGATGGTGAACGATGACGGAACGCCGGCGCGACTCCAGCAACCTCAGCTGCTCCTTTTGCGGCAAGAGCCAGAAGGAAGTGAAGAAGCTGATCGCGGGCCCCTCGGTCTACATCTGCGACGAGTGCATCGCGCTCTGCAACGACATCATCGCCGATGAAGTCGAGCACGGTGAGCGTTCGCCGGCGCTCGGCTCGGTGCCCAAGCCGAAGGAGCTGCGCCGCATCCTCGACGAATACGTCGTCGGCCAGGATCAGGCGAAGAAGGTCCTCTCGGTCGCGGTCTACAACCACTACAAGCGAATCGACTTCCGCGGCGGCAAGCGCGCCGAGGTCGAGCTGCAGAAGTCGAACGTCATGCTCGTCGGCCCCACCGGCTCGGGCAAGACGCTGCTGGCGCAGACGCTCGCTCGCGTGCTGAAGGTGCCGTTCACGATCGTCGACGCGACCACGTTGACCGAGGCCGGCTACGTCGGTGAGGACGTCGAGAACATCATCGTCCGTCTGCTCGAGGCTGCCGACCACGACGTCGACGCTGCCATGCGCGGCATCGTCTACATCGACGAGGTCGACAAGATCACGCGCAAATCGGAGAACCCGTCGATCACCCGCGACGTCTCCGGCGAGGGCGTGCAGCAGGCGCTGCTGAAGCTCATCGAGGGCACCGTGGCCAACGTGCCGCCCAAGGGCGGTCGCAAGCATCCGCAGCAAGAGTTCATCCAGATCGACACGACCAATATCCTGTTCATCTGCGGCGGCGCGTTCGCCGGGCTGGACAAGATCATCGAGCGTCGGGTCGGCAAGAAGGCGATCGGCTTCGGCAAGGACGCCGCCGCCGACGCGCCGAAGGACGTCTCGGCGCTGCTGCAGCTCGTGCAGCCCGAGGATCTGCTGAAGTTCGGCCTGATCCCCGAGTTCATCGGCCGCCTGCCCGTCCTCGCGACGCTCTCGGAGCTCGACGAGGATGCCCTGATGCAGATCCTGGTCGAGCCGAAGAACGCGTTGAGCAAGCAATACTCGCGCCTCTTCGAGATGGACGGGGTCGAGCTGAAGTTCACCGCCGACGCGCTGCGCGCCGCCGCCCGCAAGGCGATCGATCTGAAGACCGGCGCCCGCGGTCTGCGCGCGATCATGGAGTCCGCGATGCTCGAGGTCATGTACGACCTGCCGGGCCGGGACAACGTCGAAGAAGTCGTCGTCGACGTCGACACGATCACGCACGGCAAGTACCCGCTGGTCGGCCTGAAGTCCGAGGCACAGACGGCGTGATCCGAGCGACCTTGCGCTTGCCGCCCTGCGTCCTTTCGTGAGCGTCGGGCGCTGATGCCCCGCTCGAGGTTGCCCCCAATGGCCGATCATTCCTCCGACACTCCGCCCCCCTTGCCGGCCCTGCTGCCGGTGCTGCCGCTGCGCGGTGTGGTCGTCTTCCCGCGGGCCGTCGCGCCCCTCTTCGTCGGCCGTGAGCGGTCGATCGCCGCGCTCGACGCCGCGATCGAGCGTGAGGACCGCGTCGTCGTGTTGGTGACCCAGGTCAACGCCCGGACCAACGAGCCCAGCGCGCGCGATCTCTACGACGTCGGCACGCTCGCCTGCGTGACCCAGGTCATGCGCATGCCGGACGAGACCGTGAAGGTCAGCGTCCAAGGCGAGGAGCGCGTGCGCATCCTCGAGTTGGTCGACGACGGCGGCCACCTCAAGGCCCGGATCGAGATCGTCCCGGACGCGATCGCCGAGCAAGACGCCGTGACCGAGCTGCAGGAGCGGGTCCGCACCGCCTTCGCCGCCTTCGCCGGGCTGCAGCGCCGGATTCCGACCGACGTCGTGCAGAACGTGGTCGGCATCGAAGATCCCGGCCATCTTGCCGATATGGTCGCGGCCCACTTGGGGCTGAAGGTGCCCGATCGCCAGGCGGTGCTGGCGCTGCACGAGATCGGCGCCCGCTTGGCCCGCCTCGCCGAGCTGATCGAGGCCGAGGCCGAGGTCGCGCGGGTCGAGCGCCGGCTGCGCAAGAAGGTCAGCGGTGACGCCGCCGACGCCGACGCCGCCCAAGCTGCCGGCGAGCAGAACGACGGCGACGAATTCAAGAACGAGCTCGACGAGCTCGGCCGCTCCATCGCGGAGAAGGACCTGACCGAGGAGGCGCGGAGCCGGCTCGACCGGGAATTCCGCAAGCTGAAGATGATGAACCCGATGTCGGCCGAGGCCGGCGTGCTGCGCACCTACATCGATTGGGTGCTGGCGCTGCCGTGGGCCGATCGCAGCGAGGACGTCCTCGACATCCCCGCCGCGCGGGAAGTGCTCGAAGCCGACCACTACGGGCTCGAGAAGCCCAAGGCGCGCATCCTCGAATACCTCGCCGTGCAGAAGCTCGTCGAGCGTCTGCGCGGCCCCGTCCTCTGCCTCGTCGGCCCGCCCGGCGTCGGGAAGACCTCGCTCGCGCGCAGCATTGCCACCTCGACCGGGCGCCGGTTCGTGCGGCTGTCACTGGGCGGCGTGCGCGACGAAGCCGAGATCCGCGGCCACCGCCGAACGTACATCGGAGCGCTGCCGGGCAAGGTCATCCAGTCGCTCAAGAAGGTCGGGTCGAACAACCCCGTCTTCCTGCTCGACGAGATCGACAAGATGTCGATGGATTTCCGCGGAGATCCTGCCTCGGCGCTGCTCGAGGTCCTCGATCCGGAGCAGAACGACAGCTTCGTCGATCACTACCTCGACCTCGACTACGACCTCTCCTCGGTCCTCTTCATCGCGACCGCGAACTTCCTGCAGAATATCCCGATCGCGCTCGCCGACCGCCTCGAGATCATCGAGCTCGGCGGCTATACCGAGCCCGAGAAGCTCGCCATCGCCAAGCGGTATTTGGTGCCGCGGCAGCAGAAGGAGAACGGCCTCGCCGAGGTCGATCTCAAGGTCGCCGACGACGCGCTGAAATTGCTGATTCGTAGCTATACCCGCGAGGCCGGCGTACGCAGCTTGGAGCGCCAGATCGGCGCGGTCTGCCGCAAGCTCGCCACCGAGCAGCTCGAAGCCAAGCGGGCCCGCAAGCGCCTGCGGGTCGACCCCGATCGGGTCCGGACCTTGCTCGGCGCCGAGAAATACAAGGACAAGCGCAGCGAATCCGAAGACCGCGTCGGCATCGTCAACGGCCTCGCGGTGACCAGCGTCGGCGGCGATCTGCTCGACGTCGAGGTGGCCGTCGTCCCCGGCTCGGGGCGCCTGACCTTCACCGGCAAGCTCGGTGACGTGATGCAGGAGTCGGTGCAGGCCGCGATGAGCTACGTCCGCTCACGCGCCGAGGCGCTCGGACTCGACCGCAGCTTCTATCAGAAGATCGACGTCCACGTGCACTTCCCCGAGGGCGCCATCGCCAAGGACGGCCCCTCGGCCGGCATCGCCATCGCGACCGGCTTGGTCTCGGCGCTCACCGGCCTGCGCGTCCGCCACGACGTCGCGATGACCGGCGAGATCACCCTGCGTGGTCGTGTCCTCGCCATCGGCGGGCTGAAGGAGAAGGTCATCGCGGCGCATCGCGCCGGCCTGACGTTCTGCCTGGTCCCGGAAGAGAACCGCCGCAACCTGGAAGACATCCCGGCGGAGGTGCAGAAGGGCATCGAGATTCGTTTCGTCGCCCACGCTGACGAGGCGCTGCGGGCCGCGCTCGTCCTCCGTGACCCGGACGCCTTCCTCACGCTGCCGCAGACCTACGGCGGTGAGGCGCTCGGGATCGCTGCCGAAGGCGCAGCAGTGGCGCACTGAAACTCGGCTACGGACGACCGCAGACGTAGCTCCACGCGAGCCGTGCCGCGAGCCGCGCCGTGGCTCCGTCGCGATCGAAGCGCGGATTCAGGCCCCAGATCGAGACCGAGGTCGGCCGCTCGGCCGCGCCCAGGCGTCCCAACGCACGCGCCACCTGGCCCGGGTCGATGCCGATCGCGATCGGCTCGCTGACGCCCGGCGCGACCGCCTGCGAGAAGGCTCCGAGGTCGACCGACATCGAGAGCCCGTCAACCTCGCCGAGCAAGCGATCGACCTCGTCGGTCAGGCTCGCCTTGCCGGGATGGTCCGGTTGGTAGTGCAGCGTCACGCCCTGGTTGCGGAGGAACTCGAGCTGCGCTGGCTGCGAGACCACCTGCTGCAGGCCCCAGGCGACCACGTCCTCGCCGGCGATCCCCGCCGCCGGTTCGCGCAGGATGCGGCGCAGCGCCGTGCGGTCGTGCGGTTCGCCTTCATGGTCCGAGGCGTCGGGCTGCGCGTCGACGTGGACCAGGCCCAAGCGCCCAGCAAGCCCCTCTTTCCGGCACCAGCGCGAAAAGCCCAGCACGTCGCCATAGAGGGCGTCCTGGCCGCCACCGACCACCACCAGGCGCGCTTGCGGGAAGCGCCCCCGCAGCACCGCCACGACCTCGGAGAGGCGGGCGTGGGTCTCGTCGGTTCGACCGGCGCTGACGAGATCGCCGGCGTCCAGCAGAGCCCCTGGGCCCCAACCTTCGGGCGCCATCGTCCGCCAGAACGCGTCGCGGAAGCGCATCGGTCCGTCGGCGCTGCCGATTCGCCCAGCGCCCAGACCGACGCCGCGGTCGCAGGCCACGCCGAGCAGGACCGCACGGACCGTATGGCTCGCCGGGTTGCCGTCGAGGTTGACGACCTTGTTGCCCATCAAGCCGGCGCGGGTGCGCTTTCCGTCGCCGAAGCGGCGTGTGGTGTCGTGGCGGATATAGCGGAGGGTATCGTTGCTCATCGTCGCTCCTGCTGCAGGACCTCAGCGGCGTCGGACCTTCGCGGCGTTGTCGCGGGCCTGCTGTTCGCGACGGCGGGTGTTCTTTTCTTCGCGATCGAGCAGCTCTTCCATCTTCGCCAGCGACGCCTTGCTCTTCTCGACCCACTCGCTGCCGACGCCCATGCGCTGGGCCAGGGCGATATTCTCGCGGTAGACCGTCACCGCACGCCGCGCCAGCTTGCTCGTGTGCTTGAACAGCTCTTCCCGGTAGGCCTGCACCATCTCGGCGTCGAGGTCGTCGGGGACCTCCGCCTCGTAAATATCCTTGATCAAGCGCTCGTAGAGTCCGCCGATGCGGAAGCCCGAGGCCAGCGACCACTTGCGGTGGTGCAGTCGGACCGAGCGGAAATACGCGGCCTGGGCTTTGAGGAAGAGGTTGGCCTTGTCCTCGAGGTCGCGCGCCATCCGCTCTACTGGCAGCTTGAAGCGGATGCTCTCGAAGAGTTCGCGGTAGATCTCGCCGCGCTCGTGGAAGCTGCGGACCACCCACTCGCTCTCTTCGACCATGCGGATCTCGCGATGGTCCTCGTAGAAGCGCTGGACCTTGCGCAGCGCCTTGTCGGCGCCGTGGACGTCGCCTGCCGCCTTCAGCGCCAGCCCGCAGCGCGCGGTCGCCTCGAGGCGATCGAGCAGACCGAGTCGGCCGCCCATGATCCGTTCGATCGTCGGGTCTTCCACCGCCGCGGCGAAGATCCGCGCCGCCGCGGCGTGGCGTCCGGCGAGCTCCAGCGATTCCGCCAAGAGGAAGACCGCGTCGCGCGCGTCTCGGCTGCCCTGGCCGTGCCGAATCGCGTCGCGAAAGCGCTTGGCCGCCTCCAGCGGCTTGCCCAAGCGGAGCAGGGCGAGGCCACAGTTGAAGGCCGCGACGCCCGAGCCCTCGTGCTGCGGAAACTCGCGGGCCAAGATCTCGAAGGTCTCGACCGCCTCGGCCCAGCGGCCGCCGTCGTAGTGGGCCATCGCTTCGTCGTAGAGGACCTTGAAGTCGCGGACGAAGGCCTTCGGTCCGTCCGGAGTCTGCCGGGCCTTGATCTCGACCGGATCGAGCTCGACCCGGGTCACCTGCTGTGGTCGCGCGCACGCCGCGGTGGACGCCAGCAGCACGAGCACGGCCCAGCGCACGATCCAGGCCGTGTCCTGCTGCTCCCGGCTGTGCGTGCTCGTGATCATGGCCTCAATCTCTGCGACTGCCGCCGCTACGGTCAAGCGGAGGTGGCCAGCGCGTCACGCACCGCTTCGACCAACGCCGTCCGAGCGACGGCACGCTGCTCTCCGCTCTGCAGCGACTTGACGACGATCTCGCCGCGGGCCCGCTCACCCGGTGCGACGACCACGGCAGCGCGGCAGCCGCGCCGATCCGCGGCCTTGAACTGCTTGCCGAGTTTGCCCAACTCGGTGGCCAACTCGGTGGAGATGCCGGCCGCGCGCAGCTCGGCAGCCGCCGCCATCGCGTCGGCGCCGTCGTCCTTGCCGAACATTGCGACGAAGACGTCCGCGCCCAGCCGTCCGTCTGCCGCGAGGCCCAACTCGCGCAGCGCGGCGAGCAGGCGGTCCAGCCCGAGCGAGATGCCGACCGCGGGGACTTCGGTCTTGCCGAAGGTGCCGATCAGGTGATCGTAGCGCCCGCCGCTCATCACCGCGCCGACCCCGGCCACCTTCGGATCGGTGAGCCGCGTCTCGTAGATGATGCCGGTGTAGTAATCCAAGCCTCGCGCGATGCTGGCGTCGAAGCGGACCATCGCGCCGTGCCCGGCAGCCTCGACCAGGGCGAAGACGTCGCGCAGCCGGCCGACGGAATTCGCCCGCTTGTCGCCGCTCGCGCCGGCGCGCTCGAGGATCGCGTCCAGCGCGTCGAGGTCGGTCGCCTCGGCGAAGACGTCGAGCACCCGCCGCGCCGTCTCTGCGTCGACGCCCGCGACCCGCACGATCTCGTCGGCGACGCCGTCCGGGCCGATCTTGTCGAGCTTGTCGACCGCGCGGATCACGCTGCCGGCGGCGTCCTCCGGCACGCCGGCCGCCTCGATCAGGCCGGTCAACACGTAGCGGTGGTTGACGTGGATGCAGGCGTCGCGGACGCCGAGCGCGGCCAGAACCTCGAGCCCTACGGTGAGGATCTCGGCGTCGGCGATCGCGGAGTTGTGGCCGCAGAGGTCGGCGTCGCATTGCACGAACTCACGGAAGCGCCCGCGCTGCGGCTTGTCGGCGCGCCAGACGGTGCCGACGTGGTAGCGGCGGAACGGTGAAGGCAGCGTGCCGCCGTGTTGCGCCATCAACCGGGCCAGCGGCACCGTCAGGTCGTAGCGCAACGCCACGTCGCGGTCGCCGTTGTCGCGGAAGCGGTAGAGCAGCTTGTCGCCCTCTTCGCCGTATTTGCCGGTCAGGATCTCGGCGTATTCGAGGGCAGGCGTGTCCAGCGGGGCGAAGCCGTGGCGGCGGAAGGTCGCCTCGATCTGCGCGATCATGTCGCGCCGCGGTGCCATCTCGGTCGGCAGGTAGTCGCGGAAGCCCTTGAGCGTGCGCGGGGTGATGGAAGGCTTGGACATCGTCTCTCCATGGGGCTGAGCGGCCCTTTCGGGCGATCAGCGGCGAATCGAAGCGGAGCCCGGGCACGGCGTCAACCGGCGGAGCGTCAACCGGCGGGGCTCGCCTCGGCGCCTTGCAGCGAGGAGGCCACCAATTCGGCATAGACGCCGCCGCGGGCGAGGAGTTCTTCGTGTCGACCCTGTTCCGCGATCCGGCCGCGAACCAAGACGACGATGCGGTCGGCGCGCCGGATGGTCGAGAGTCGGTGCGCCACCACCAAGACCGTGCGGCGCTGTAGCATCCTGTCGATCGCCGCGGTCACGTCGCGCTCGGTGATCGGGTCGACATTGGCGGTGGCCTCGTCGAGCACCACGATCGGCGGATCGCCGACCAGCACCCGCGCGATCGAGAGCAGCTGTCGTTCGCCGGTCGAGAGGTTGGCGCCGTGCTCGGCGATGCGGGCGTCGAGGCCGCCCATCCGTTCGACCCGCTCGGCGAGGCGGGCATCTTTCAGCGCAGCGAGGACCCGCCCATCGTCGATGCCGTCGCGCCCGAGCGTGACGTTGTCGCGAACCGTGCCGGAGAAGACGACCACGTCCTGCGCCACCACGCCGATCGCCGAGCGGAGCGCGCTGCGCCGCCACTGCTCGACCGGGACGCCGTCGATCGCCACCGTGCCGTCCGGGGCCTCGTAGAGCCGACAGAGCAGCTTGCCGATGGTCGACTTGCCGGAGCCGGTCGGTCCGACCAACGCGACGACCTCACCGGGCGTGATGTCGAGCCCGACGTCTTCCAGCACCGGCCCGTCGCCCTTGCGGTAGGCGAATGTCAGGCCGTCGAAGCGGACGGCGCCGTCGACCTGCGGCGGTGCGTGCTCGCCCTCCGGGATCGTCTCGTCGACGTCGAGGAGGTCGAAGATGCGGTCCAACGACGCCAGCGCGCGCTCGATCGTCGCGACCTTGCCGGAGAGCTCGCGCACCGGCACGAAGAGCCGCTGGATGTATTGGATGAACGCGACCAGCAGGCCCAAGCTCACCGCGCCTTGCAGGTTCTGCCCCGCGCCGTACCAGACCAGGGCCGCGACCGAGAGGCCGGCGACGCCGTCCATGATCGCGTAGAGCGAGGCGTCGTACCAGTTGGCGCGGTGGTAGGCACGAAGGTAGCGGTGATTCAGCGCCTTGTATTCCTTCAGGGTCTGCGCCTCGCGTCCGGACTGCTGGACGATCGCGCGACCCGAGAGCGCCTCGCTGAAATAGCCGGCGGACGCGGCGTTGGCGACCCGAATTTCGGCCGACCAATGGCGCAGGCCAGCGCGGAAGCGGTTGACCAAGAGCACCACGAAGGGCGCCACGATCAGGCTGACCAAGGTGAGGTGGACGTCGAGCAGCAGCATCGCCGCGCCGATCGCGACGATATCGATGACGTCGCCGACGATCCCGACGATGCCGAAGGCCAGGACCTCGCCGAGCGCCTCGACGTCGTTGGTCGAACGTGACAACAGCGAGCCGGTCGAGCGACGGTCGAAAAAGCCCAGACCCTGCCCGATCACGCCCTCGAAGATCGCCCGCCGGAGCCGCTCGAGCGCGCGGTAGCCGAGCAATTGCAGGGCGTAGAGCTGGGTGCCGCGGAGCAGGTATTCGCCGACGACCGCGCCGAGGAAGCAGAGCGAGATCCACTCCAGCGACCAGGCGTCTGCCTTGGCCTTTGCCGGGTCGAGCGCGGCGAGGATCGGCCCGTCGATGGCCTCTTTGATCAGCCACGGCTGCGCCAAGCCGGCGAGGCTCATCATCGGCACCGCCACCAGCCCCAAGGCGAGCCAGGACGCGTCCTGCCGTGCGTAGCGCCACAGCCGCAGCAGGAGCGCCCGGTTGCTGCGCCCGGTGGTGCTGGGGTTCGTGCTCAGAACGGCCACCAACCCTTGTCTTCTTTCTCCTCTTTCTTCTCTTCCTTCTTCTTCTCGGGCTCGACCCACATGATCCGACGCTTGCTGAAGGGCACGGCGTGGAAGTAGTCCTTCTCGTAGAGGAACGAGCCCTGGATCTTCTGATGCACGACCAAGACCATGGTCTTGCGGTCGGTGGTCCAGAAGATCGACTTCAGCCGCGCGGTGGCCTTCTTCTTCGTCTCCGGGTCGAATTTCAGCGCGACGTCCATGACTTTGCCGAGTCGCTTGTAGTCGGTCGCGGCGATGACCAGGTTCTCACCCTTCTCGACACCGAAGAAGACGATGGTCTCGTCTGCGGTCTTCATCGACTCGATGCCCTCGTCGACGATCTTGTAGCGCTTGCGGGCCTTCTTGATCGTCGCGACCTCGTCGCCACGGGTGTATTCGACCAGCCGCGCTTTCTTGATCGGCTCACCGGTCTCGACGTCGTAGAGACGCAGCGCCAGGCCGACGTTGATATCGTCGATCTTGACCAGCATCTGCTTGGCGTCCTTGGTGAAACCGAGGATCGAGAGCTCGGTCTTGCTCTCCTGCGCGTGTGCCTCGGGGCTGCCGAGAAGGGCCGCGCAGGCGAGCAGCAACGCGCCGACGCGGGCTACGCGGTGGATCATCATTCGTGCGTGGGTGTGGCCGACCATCTCTCGTCTCCTCGGAAGCCGCGCCGCGGCATGTCCATCCGACGAGGCGGCGTGCCCAGCGATTCAATCGCGCTAGTTCACCTGGCAGTTGTAGGTCGTCTCTTTGTCCTGCAAGCCGAAGCGCTTCTTGCTCAACTTCGAGAGCGCGCAGGTCGAGAGCTCCGCGTTGCGCGAGCCGCCGACCTTGGCGTCGACCTTGTCGATATTGCCGGCCGTGTTGATGTGGACGCTGGCGGTGAAGGGCGCCTCGCCGGCGTAGGTGCGCGAGCAGGCGCGCAGATCGCCGGCCGCCGCGCTGCACATGCCGCGGAGCTGCGAGTTCGTCACCTGGGACGTACCGAGGCCCGCGCCGACGACGCGCTCCTGACGACCGCCGACGCTGCCCAGCGAACGCGCCATCGCCTCTTTCGCCGCAGCTTGCGCCGCCTCGATCTGCTCCTTGGTCAGCTTCGGGCCGTTGTTGCCGCCGCCACCGGCAGCGATCCGCACCGGCTGCCGCGATCCACCGCCGCCGCCGCCGCCCGCGGTCCGCTGCACGCGCTTCTCCTTGATCTTGCTGCGCAGCGCCTCGGCGAGCCGCGACGTCGTGCGGGTGCCGGCGGGCGCGCCTTCGACCTTCTGGCCGGTCTTCTCCGCTTCTTCCTCTGCCTCGCGGGTCAGGTTGACCGTGACCGAGGTCTGGTAGTCCAGGCTGAACACCGCGAGGATCGTCTTGCTGTCACGGATCAGTGCCTGCCGCTGCTGACCTTGCAGGTAGAGGATGACGCCGAAGGCGATCACGCCCACGACCAGCAACGAGAGCACCACCGCGATCGCGACCTTCTGCCGCTTGCCCCGCTTGTCGAGGCGGAACATGACCGAGAACTCCTGCAGCAGGTTCTGGTACTCCTCTTTGGTCGGCTTGTGCTTGTTCGGGTCGGGAAGCGCGAGCTCGACGTCGGCGAGCGCGTCGCCTGCGTCGAAGAAGCTCGCCGAGTGCGCCGCGGCGCCGGGGCCGGCGTCGGCTGCCGACGACGGGAACATGCCGCCGCTGGTCTTGGCCGCGGCCGGCTGGGGCTTGGCCTGAGCGGCCGGCTGCGGCTGGGCCGGCTGGGGCTTGGCCTGAGCGGCCGGCTGGGGCTTGGCCTGAGCGGCCGGCTGGGGCTTGGCCTGAGCGGCCGGCTGGGGCTTGGCCTGAGCTGCCGGCTGGGGCTTGGCCTGAGCGGCCGGCTGCGCCTGCGCACCTCCGGCCTGGAGTCCCGGTGCGGCGCGGCCGCGGGGCAGGGCACCACCGGTGGTCCGCCCGGCGGTGGGCTTGAGGGTCGAGGCGACGTGGAAATCGTCGCCTTCGTCCTCGCCGCCCGGCACGACGTCGGCCATCACTGTCGGCGCGTCGCCGCCGTGGTCCTGACCCGCTGGATCGGCTGCTGGCGCACTCAGTGCGGCCCTGAGCTGCCCGGCGAGCTCGGCGATCTCCGAGAGCCGTGTCCAGTTCGCCATCCCTTTGCGCCAGCCCAGGGCGTTGAGGTCGATCTCGTGCTTGTCGATCAGCGCCTGCATCTGCGCGACGGTCATCGGGCCCTGGGCCGACTTGCCGACCGCGACGTGCCAGATCGGGGCGCCGCTGCCCGCAGCCGCCGTCTGCCGTGCGGCGGGGCGCTGGGCGCCGGTGGTGCGCGCCGGGTTCGGCTGGTGCGCGCCGGAGGCCGTGGCCAACTCGGCGTGGAGGGTATCGCCCTCGCCAAGCTGCACCCGCACGACCTTGGCGCAGTTCGGACACTTGATCTTGGCACCGCCCGAAGCACCGAGATGCTCGCGGGTCAGGCGGTAGGATTTGGTGCAGGCCGGGCAAGTAAAACGCATGGGCATCCTCGGTGCGCGGGTGCGCGGGCTCGCGCGCTCGGTCGGGGGCCGAAGCTAGCACAGGGCAACGCGGCTGCGAAGCGTCCTCGGCGGCCATTCCACGGCGATCGCAAGAACCAAGAGCTCTGGTGATCATTGACGGAAGGATCCAGACGCGATCCGCTGCAACCCGCTGGAAGCTGATCCAGCCTGACAGCGGAGTTCTACGATGGACGGATATGTACGACTTTTCGAGATTTTCTCGCTCCTAAACGACCCCAGAGATCGCAAGGGTCGAGTGCACATCCTCGCCGAGGTCCTGTTCTGCTCGTTCGTCGCGATCCTTGCCGGAGCGAACAACGCCGAGGCCGTCGTCGACTACTTGCGGAACAATGAGGCGTGGTTCCGGAGGTTTGTCGTCTTGCCGGGAGGCATTCCCGCGCACGACATGGTGTTGCGCGCGTTCGCGCTCGTTGATCCGGACGAGTTCGAGGCCGTGATCCGGGCGTGGGTAGAGTCGCTCCGCGAACCTGGCGCGCTCACGACCGAGGGCGGTCACGTCGCGATCGACGGCAAGGCGCTGCGCGGAAGTCTCGCCAGGACGTTGGGGCGTCGGCCGGTGCACATGGTCGGCGCCTACCTAATCGACGCGGGCCTAACGCTGGGGACCATCAAGGTCGACGACAAGTCCAATGAGATTACGGCGATTCCAGACTTGATTCGGGTGCTGAATCTCAAGGGCATGACTGTCACCATCGACGCGATGGGCTGCCAGACGGCCATCGCTGCGGAGATCATCGCCGCCGATGCCGACTACGTGCTGCAGGTCAAAGGCAACCAGCCGACATTGCAGAGCGAAATCGAAGGGACGTTCGAAGAAGTGATGCGGCGCCGCAAGCCCGGTGAAGCCAAGGTCGCGCTGGATCGGTACCGCGAAGTCGACAAGGGCCACGGCCGCATCGAACAGCGAACCTGCATCGTATGCCGTGACTTGAGCGGCATCACCAACACGCAAGCGTGGGAAGGACTGACGGGGATCGCTCTGATTGCTCGTGAAGTCGAGAACCTGACGACCAAGAAGGTCTCCAAGGAGCTGTCGTACTACATCCTGAGCAATGCTGACGTCGACGCTCGCGACATCGCGCGGACCATACGGAACCATTGGGCTATCGAGTCATCCTTGCACTGGACGTTGGACGTGACTTTCGGCGAGGACGGCCACCGCGTCATCGACCGCAACGGCGCCGCGAACCTCGCGCGCCTGCGCCGCCTTGCGCAAGGCATGATCAAGAACGCCACCGGATACGGCATGAGCATGACGAGGGTCCGCGACGTCTGCGGCTGGAACGCCGACAACCTGCTCAAGGTACTGGCTGGGGAGGTCATCGCTCGACCGCGACTGCGGCGCGCGTTGGATCCCAAGCGCTTCAAGTCGCCGAAGACCAAGTAGGCGACGACATCGCTGCACTCGAGTTGGTCGTGACGCTTGCGTCGCGGGTCGGTGAGCTATGCAGGCGCGCCTGTAGCTAGCTCTTGAACTACCGGATTGGCTCGTCGCCCGTCCGCCGAGATGCCCGCGAGACGCTCGGTTGTATGGTCGATGATGGCGCAGTCAACTGCGACTCACTTCTTGCGATAGCCGTGGCGGCCATTCGGCGTGCATTGCAGATGCGCAAAAAGGCCGAGCTTCGATCGAGGCTCCACAGCCGAATTTTCCTGCTAGGCTCCGCCCTCGACCTCCCCCTGAGATCGCCTTGATCGCGGTGGGGGTGCGTGCTAGGTTCCGCGCCTTCTCTGCGCCGGGGGCACCCGGAAAGGCAGTCCAAGGCCCGGAAAATAAAGCCAGAATCTCGTTGGGCGAAGTGCTCGCGAGGCCCTGGCGAGTCTCCGCGAGGAGGCTGTCCGGGGAGCAGACGGGAACACGCCATGAGCCTGACCAAACGAGCAGCGGGGACGAGGCGAGGAGCGCGACCGACACGTCGGCTCGCCGCCGCCATCGCGGCGACCTGCCTCGCGACCATCGGCACCGTCGCAGGCGCGACTGCCCAGAGCGCCTCTGTCAAGGCGAAGCCGAAGACCTGGCCGCTCGGCGGCCTGGTGACACTCTCGGGATCGGCCGGCCTCGGAACCTTCGTGGCCGGCGAGCAGAACCGTTCGAGCGTCGGAACCTCGCTCAACCTGCTGATCAACTTCCGGCCGATGCCGGGCCTGACCCTGATGGTCAGCCAGAACATCAACAAGACGCTGGTCGACAACGCTGGAGACGCGTTCGCGCCGCGTTCGCGCAATAGCAATATCGACGATCTCCTCCTGGTCGCCTCGTGGACGCCGATGCTGGCCGACGACGGCCCGAAGGTGGAGCTCTCCGAGGCGAAGAAGAAGGCGCTCGCCGCGGCCGCCGCGACCAACCCGACCCTGGTCACCGCCGCCGGCGCCGGCAAGCCGCTGACCCTGCCCGGCGGGATCCGCATGTCGTTCCTCGGCATCGTCGGTCTGCCGACGAGCAAGCTCTCGCAATACCAGACGCGCTACCTGAACCTGATCGGCGCGGTCAACTTCACCAAGTCGTGGAAGTACGTCACGTTGACCTACCAGCCGCGCTTTCAGAAGCAGTTGCACCGCTACAGCAACCCGATCGTCCCCGCCGAGGTTGCTGGCTCGACGCTGGGCATCGCCCGCGAGGGTGGCGCCGAGGCCGTCGGTGAGGGCTTGGTTGCAGACGGCGCGAACAATATCTCGTGGGCCTTCCGCAACGCCCTCATCGCCAATATCCCCGGCCCCGGCAACCTCTCCTTCCAGGTCTTCTACTTCCTGCTGCACCAGTACCGGTACTACGACGCACCGAAAGACGAGTTCAGCAGCCAGTTCGCCAAGGCAGGCACCGGCCGGACCGACCTGCAGCTGGGCCAGATCGCCGCCAACTACGTCCTGCCGGGCGGCTGGTTCGCCAGCGCCTCGGTCAGCACCTTTTCGCAGCCCTGGTCGGCAGACAACCAGACGCCGCGCTTCCCCTTCTTCGACCTGCGTTCGGCCTCGGACAACATCACGACCGTCGGCCTTTCGCTCACGCGCGCGTTCTAGCACGCATCCCCGCCCTTGGAGGCTCACGCCATGAAGTTCATGCGCATCCTCGCCCTCGCCCTCGCCCTCCTGTTCTTCGCAGGTTGTGTCGAGCAGCTCGGTGAGATCGACCGGACCCAGGCCAACGCACTGAAGAAGACCGACTTCTACGGTGTCTGGTACCGCCTCGCCGTCATCACCGACATGCCGGCCTCGGCCGGCTTCGGCTTCGTCGGCCAGACCAACTTCGGTGGTGCTGGCGGCAAGGTCATCTTCGATATCCAGGAAGACAAGCTCGTCGTCTTCCCGGTGACGGAGACGGTTCGCGACGGCGACGCCAAGTGGCACAAGCGCAAGATCCGGACCTATTGGATCGAGGGCAAGGAGGACCAGTTCATCGAGGTCCTCGCCGGCAACCCGGTCGCGGTCTACCCGATCACCTCGCACTTCGACATCCAGCGCCAGTACTCCACGGCGACCGGTGCGCAGTCGAACGTGCTCGAGGAGAACACGACCGACCGCCCCTGGTTCCAGCGTAAGTACATCCGGGTCAACTGGATGGCGAACCAGTTCAGCGAGATCCTCTTCCCGCAGGGCTCGATGACCTACTCTTCGGCGGACTACTACCCGCAGGAGCACGAGGGCGTCGACCCGAACCGCTTCCACATGGAAGAGGGTTACTTCCACTTCACCCGTCGCCTCTTCGGCCAGCCGATGTCGACCGGCGCTTGCTCGACCTACTCGCTCGCTTCGGGTGATTGCTCGGGCGCGACCTTCGACGTCCGCCTCAGCTTCCGTC
This sequence comes from Deltaproteobacteria bacterium, assembly GCA_020632665.1. Classification (GTDB taxonomy): domain Bacteria; phylum Myxococcota_A; class UBA9042; order UBA9042; family UBA9042; genus JACKFC01. The sequence continues at coordinate 74,638 of JACKFC010000001.1, read as the reverse complement.
GCGCCGACCCGAAGGTCGTCAACGACTTCGAGATCCGCGAGTACCACAACGAGCCCGACGCCGAGAAGTTCGGCTTCTTCCTCTCCGAGCGTCACACCTACGACGAGGATTACGGCCTGACCTACCGCGGCCAGGACTACAAGGCCCAGATCTGGAACCTCTGGCAGAAGAGCGTCGAGCTGACCCCGGTCAAGACTGCCGACGGCAAGACGATCAGCTGCATCCAGAACGCAGACTGCGCCCGCCCGTCGGTCTGCGACCAGGCCGATTGGTTCGAGCCCGGCGTCTGCTCGGTCGCCAAGGGCATCGACTACAGCAAGCGCGGCTTCCGCCCAGTCATCTACCACATCAGCGCCGACCACCCGGTCTCCAGCCTGCCGGCCATCTACAAGGTCGCCGACAACTGGTCCGACGTCTTCCAGGAGACCGTCGCCTGGCTGCTCTTCTGGGAAGAGAAGTGGAGCAACGACGCGACCGAGGAGCAGAAGAACGACGGTTCGGTCGGCTTCACCGAGGCCGGCGCGACCTTCGGCCAGCGCTACTGCGAGAGCCACGCCGATTGCGCCGCTCACGCCCTCTCGCAGGGTGAAGCCAAGGTCACCGCGGACGACAACGTCCTCGCCATCGGCACCAAGAGCGGCACGGTCTTCGCCGTCGACAACACCAAGGCGCGCCCGGCCATCGACGGCGGCGCGCTCATCATGTTCGTCAACGCGACCCCGGACAGCAGCCCGGCCAACCTCACCATCGGCTCGGTGGCCATCAACGACGTCGCCTTCGCCGCCGGCGCCGTCAACGCGCACGAGAAGGCTGCGGTGATGCCGAAGTCGGCCGCCGGTCAGCGCTACGCCGTGCAGGTCAAGAGTGGCACCGCCACCGCCGACCTGATCAACGTCGAGATTCGCGCCAACCGCATCTACTTCGTCGTCTACTACGGCGGCACGTCGGTCGCGGTCGCCGAGAGCCAGCTCAGCAAGAAGGGCATCCGCCTGCTGCACGCGGTGCAGACCGGAACGGCGAAGAACGGCCAGATCACCCACGCCACCGGCCCGGTCGCGGTCGCCGGCGTGAACGGCACCCGCGCCAAGGGTGACCTCGCCTTCGGTGAGCTCTCGGATTACCTCCACTTCACCGACACGATGGCCCACGCGGTCTTCACCGACCGCAGCAGCCGCGGCGACGTCAGCTGCATGGCGGTCAATGGCGTGAACCAATGCTTCGGTTGGAAGCAGACCCTGACCGACGCCGACCGCAAGCACCGCGAGGAGATCAAGGCCAGCCTGCCGCCGCTCTTCGTGCTCTGCGAGAACCGCTACACGGGCGCCAACTGCAGCGACGCGCAGAAGGGCAACAAGGCCGAGATGAACGATTGCCGCAACTGGGCGGTCTACGATGCCGGTGCCGGCGCCAAGGCGGAGAACCCCTGCGCCACGATGGTTCCGCACCCCGAGCATGAGAAGATCATCGGCGACGCCCGCTACAACTACATCTATTGGGTGACCAACCCGCACGCCAGCTCGCCGCTCGGCTACGGCCCCTCGGCCGCCGACCCGGACACCGGCATGCTCTTCTGGGGCACTGCCTACATCTACGGCGCGCCGCTGGTCAGCTACGCGCAGTGGGGCAAGGACCTGGTCGATCTGCTCAACGGTGACCTCGACGTCGACAGCGTCGCCTCCGGCAAGTACATCCGCGACTACCTCCAATCGCTGAACAAGGCCGCGCTCGATGACTCGCTCTTCGAGGGTGCGCAGCAGGAGCAGCGCGCTGCGCAGCCAGCCACCAGCATCGAAGACGCGGCCAAGCGGGCACGCCTCGACATCGCTGCCCTCGCCGGCGCGCCGATCGACAAGGCGCTGCAGTCCGAGGCCGAGCAGAAGATGTTCGAGCTACAGGACCCCAAGAAGCTCGGCGAGAAGCTGATCGAAGAGGCCGGCTTCTTCGAGATGGGCGAGGTCCTGGCGCGGATGGACAAGATCCGCGGCACGCCGCTCGAGCGCGCCATGATCAACGACGAGGTCGCGCTCGCCGCGTCCGGCGGTGACCTGCAGCCCGGTGACTTCCTTGCGCCGGAGGCGATCGGCGCCATCTCGCCGGCCGGCTGGGCGAGCCCGCGCAAGGACATCGCGGAGCGCCTGCGTATGCAGCTGCTCGGCTACAACAGCATCTACCTCGCCGAGTTCACCGACCCGGCGCTGATCGCGATGGCCAAGCGCCTGAAGTGCGCCGCCGACGAGTCTCCGACCGAGACCGTGGGCCAGGACCGCTTCGGCGACAAGAAGTGCTACAAGGGCGACGCTCTGCGCACCGTTCTGCACGACGCCATCTACCGCGGCGTGCTCGAGCACGAGATTGGCCATACGGTCGGCTTGCGTCACAACTTCACCGGCTCCGCCGACGTGTTGAACTACTTCGACACCTACTACGACGAGACCAAAGGTCGCGAGAAGGAAGAGGTGCTCTGCGCCGACGTCGTCTCGCAGTTCGGTACCGTCTCCGCCAACAATATGTGCGAGGACTCGCTCGGTGAGACCTGCGCCGACCTGCAGTGCACCACCGACGCGCAGTGCCCGGCCGGGCTCGCCTGCGGCGAAGGCCTCTGCCGCGACGTCAACGGCATCAAGGTCGGACGCTGCGTCGGCACCCAGCGCCAGCGCATCCCCTGCACCAAGGATCAGGAGGCTTCGGTCTGCGGCAATGGCGCCATCTGCGGCATCGACGGCACCTGCGCGGCGAAGTTCGTCTGCGGCGCCGACGACGACTGCGTCGGTGGTGAGGCCTGCGTCGGTGGCTACTGCCAGAACGTGCAGACCGCCACCTTCCGCACCACGCCGCTGCTGACCGAGACCACCGGCGTGGTCAAGAAGTACATGCCTCGCGCGGCCCCGACCGCCAAGGAAATCGAGAACCTGCGGACCGAGTACCAGTACTCGACCATCATGGACTACGGCCAGAAGATCAACGCCGACTTCCAGGGCCTCGGCAAGTACGACTACGCCGCCATCAAATACGGCTACGGTCGCATGGTCGAGGTCTTCGCCGACATGAGCTACATGCGCGACCAGCTCTCGGCCTACGCGAAGAATACCGCGCAGACCGAGGAGGCTTCGGCCTGGCGCCTCCGCACCACGGGTTGGTCTGGCGCCGGCGCGATCACCCACCCCTTCTACTACCTGAACAACTGGATGCCGCCCGCCTACCTCAACAAGCGCGACGCGGTCCCCGGCCACCAGGTGGCGATGGAGGAGCAGCTCGAGAAGTACGGCCGTGCCGTCTACGACCGGACCTACTTCGAGGTTCCCTACAAGTACTGCTCGGACGAGTACCGCGGCGGTTCGCTCGCTTGCTACTACTTCGACACCGGCGCGCACATGCAGGAGATCGTCTACCACGCCCGCGAGCAGATGCAGGAGTACTACCTCTTCGACGCCTTCAAGCGTGACCGTCTCTGGTTCGGCACCGGCGGCAACCCGATGTCGTACATGTCGCGCGTCATCGACCGCTACCTGCTGCCGATCGGCGCCGCTGCCCGCTACTACGCGGTCTACAACAACATCTTCCGGGTCTACTCGTTCTTCCCGTTCTACGACAACCACCCGATGTACCTGCGCGCCCTGCGCAGCGCCTCGGAAGATGCCTTCCGCGCGCTCACGGCGATCCTGACCTCGCCCGCGCCCGGTTCGTACAGCTTCGACAAGACGAGCAACACCTACCAGCTCGCCAGCTACGACACCGGCAAAGTCAGCGACTCCGACGCCCTCGATATCCAGCTCGGCGTCGGCAAGATGCCTTGGACGACCTTCAACACGAAGGACGGCTACTACTACGCCAACCACCCGGCGTGGATCGGCAGCTACTGGGACAAGCTCGCGGCCATCCAGGTCATGACCAGCTCGCAGGCGAGCTTCCTCTCCGACTTCGTCGGCGAGCAGCTGCCGCTCTTCCGCGGCACGGCCATCGGCTTCAACACCGTCTACCCGAAGGAGCTCTCGGCCATCCTCGGCGGCATCGCCGCCGGCGCGATCGACGAGGTCGGCGGCTTCGCGGTCAAGGAGAACGGCAAGATGGTCTACCGGCCGCGCGATCCCTTCGCTCCGGCCGACAAGAGCGCGCCCCGCGTCGCTCCGTCCGTCAATAGCCTGAGCCTGCGCCTCTTCGCGGCGTGGCAGGCGATCGCCAACCTGCCGGCCGGCTTCGACCCGTCGTTCACCGACTCGATGGCCATCTGGATCAAGGGCTCGGCGCACGAGTTCGACTTCGGCGCCTGCACCAAGTTCGGCGTCTGCGCAGGCGGTGGCCCGGACGGCGGCGCCGTCTCGGCGGTCGATTACGTCGAGTTCGAGGATCCGTGGGGCAAGAAGGTCTACGTCGCCCCGCGCGTCAACTACAACAAAGACTACTTCAGCCCGACCTACCGCATGCTCAAGGACCTCAACGACCTCAAGAGCAAGTGGCAGGCCGCCGAGGGCACGGAGAAGGAGGCGCTCGCCGCTCAGATGAAAGCTGAGCTCGAGGTCGTCGACTACTTCCGGCTCCTCTACAAGGTCTACGGCTCGATCGGCCTGTAAGCGGAGGAATTCAGATGCGAACCTACCGTATGAATCAGCAGGCCACCACTTCGCAGGCAGGAGTTGCCATGAAGTCCCTTCGCCTCGTCGCGCTCGTCGCCTCCTCCCTCGCGCTGCTCTCTGGCTGCGCGCAGGATCTCGAGGAGATCAACCGGGTGCAGCCGAACTACGTGAAGAAGTCCGATATCGTCGGGCGGGAGTACTACCTCCGCACCACGGTCGTCGGTACGCAGTTCACGTCGGCGTACGCTTTCCCGGGCTCGATGAGCTCCACCGTCCGCGGTGTCTTCGAGGTGCAGGAGGGCGCACTGCTCTTCTTCCGCACCTACGAGTTCATCCACGGCTCGGAGCAGTTCGCGCAGAAGAGCGACGCCGACGTGCCGATGCTCGACAAGGACGGCAAGGTCATCAAGCACGCCGTGCTGCAGGACTACGCCCGCGTCGCCTGCGCATCCGACGCCGAGTGCACCACCGGCGCCTGGTGCGCCAACGGCGCCTCGCCCAAGGCGACCGACGAAGCCCTGCACCACGGCTTCTGCGTGCAGGAGGCGACCCGCTACATCTACCGCGGCGCGCCCGTGATGGCCTACCCCATCACCAGCCACTTCGACATCACCTACAACTACTCGGCGGCGTCCGGTGAGAAGTCGAACGTCAAGGTCGAGAACACCACGGACCGCCAGTGGTACGAGCGCGAGTACATGCGCGTCGCCTGGGGCGGCGGTCAGACCATGAGCTATGAGGCCGACGTCGTCGCCGGCATGCTCGGCTCCGGCGCGAACGCTCCGTCCATCTACGAAGGCGAAAACGCCCCCGAGGGCGAGAAGTTCGAGATGGGCAGCGACACCCGCTACGGCAAGGACGTGCCGCAGAAGTACATCACCTTCCTCAACCGCTACGTCCTCGCCGCTCCGAGCACCTACCTGCAGGGCTTCGGCGCGATCCCGATCTGCTTTTTCTACCCCTGGTACACCGGCGGCGTGTACGACTGCATCACCGAGGAGGTCGACGTTCGGACCTTCTTCCTCGAAGTGCCGAATTTCGGTTCGACCAAGGACCCCGAGCGCGCCTACGTCGGCCGTGACCTCGACGACGTGGAGATGGAGAAGTTCGGCTTCTTCCGCAGCGAGCGCCGCACCTACGACGTGCAGTTTACCCACTCGTTCAGTGACGCCATGCGTCGCGCCCAGCGCCACCGCATCTGGGACCGTTACGTCAAGAAGATGGAGAAGGGGGCCGACGGCATCGAGCGTTGGACCGGTGCATTCGATTACACGACGATGCAGCCCGTGCCGCTGGTCTATTACCTGAACAAGGAGCACCCGCGCGAGCTGGTCGAGGCCAGCAAGTCGATCGCGGATGCGTGGTCGGAGCCGCTCTCGGAGGTCGTGGCCTTTTGGAAGGGCAACTGCAGCAGCGCAACCGACAAGGCCGGCTACGACAAGTGCATCGCCGACAACAAGCCGTCGCACCCGATGTTCATCCTCTGCGAGAACAACGACGCCATCGCCAAGGCCGCCGACGCCGCCAAGGCGCCCGTCGCCGAGTGGTCGGGCACCGAGATCGGCAAGAAGTTCTGCCGTGACATGAACAAGGATCGCATCTTCGGTGACCTTCGCTACTCGATGATGCACGCCGTCACCGACCCGATTCAGATCGGCCTCTATGGCTACGGCCCGAGCGCGGCTGACCCGATGACCGGTGAGATCATGGCCGGCTACGCCCACTCCTACGTGGCGCAGATGAAGCTGGGTGCCGAGCGCGCGATGCGGACGGTCGAGTACCACGCTGGCGTGATCGACTTCAACGACGTCAAGCGCAACACCGAGCAGCAGTTCACCACCAAGGGCAAGGCGCTCAAGCACTACGGCCGCAAGGGCCCGAAGACGACCAAAGAGGCCATCGACTACGTGCAGACGATGATCGATCCGGCCGTCCGCAAGCGCTTCCTCGCTGGTGAGGGTCTGCGCAAGGTCGACAACGCCGGCACTTTCGCCCAGGGCCGCATGGCGATCCTGCGCAGCAATCCGACCCTCGACGCCAAGCTCGTCGCAGGTGACGACGGCCACTCGATCCACGCGCTCTTCAAGGATCCGCGGGTCGCCAAGGGCACCCCGAGCTCGGTCGATGCCGAGCAGCTCGACCAAATGAGCCTGGCGCAGTGGAACCACATCGCCGGCCTCCGCGCGCGCGAGTCGGTCAAGCTCGGCCTCGCCGAGAAGAACATCATGCTCGCCGAGTTCCTCGACTCCGCGATCCTCGGTCTGGCCAACGAGTACGGCCGCATCTTCGACGAGGCCTTCTGCAAGGCCTACGCCGGCGGTGGCACCGCGACGATCTACGACGAAGCCTACTGGACCGCCGCAGCAGATCGCCTCGCCGCCGACAAGAAGGGCGCCTGCACGGCAGCCGGTGACTTCGAGTCGATCGGCCCCGGTCAGGGTCGTGTGTGCGCCAGCTTCGGCGGCGGCACCAGCTGGGCTGCATGTGAGTCGTCCTCGCTGATGCAGGCCCTGCGCATCGCCGTCAACGACGTCAACGGCGGCAGCCCCTTCGCCGAGCAGAACGAGTTCCTCCCGAGCCCGCTCTACAGCGATACCGTTGATAGCGTGGTCCGGGCGACGCAGGAGATCGGTCGCGACATCCACCAGAGCGTCCGCAAGGCCATCAAGGTCGAGCTCTGGTCGCGCATCTACGAGGGCACCCAGCTCCACGAGGTCGGCCACACCGTCGGTCTGCGCCACAACTTTGAGGCCTCGACCGACGCGGTCAACTTCGATCCCGAGTTCTGGGCGCTGAAGACGGACGCCAACGGCAACGTGGTCAACCCGTGGCAGCGTGATACCGACGCCCAGGCGCTCGGTCACATCCGTGAGCACATGCTCGCCTCGGTCATGGACTACACCAGCAAGTTCAACGGACGCTTCGGTGGCCTCGGTCTCTACGACAAAGCGGCCATCAAGTTCGGCTACGGCGATATGGTCGAAGTCTTCAACAAGGCGCCCGACCTCAACAAGTCGCCCGACGGCAAGCTGCCGGAGCTGGCGAAGTTCCTGACCGAGCCGTCTGACTCGACCCCGGGCTTCGTCGCGTTGAACCACCTCGGCAACCAGGACATGCTCAAGCTGACCCGCAAGGTGCACTACTCGACCCTGCCGAAGTACTTCGGCTCGGCGCAGAACCTCTACGACCGTCGCGTCGTGGCGTGGAGCGCGCTCAAGGGCAAGCGCTGCGAGGCCGACACCGACTGCGGCCAGGCCGGCATCGAATGTCGTCCGCTCGGCGCCGAGAAGTTCTGCACCGATCCGAAGCTGACCGAGGTCCCGTACCGCTTCTGCTCGGACGAGTACAACGGCCGGACCCCGACCTGTGCCAGCTTCGACGAGGGCGCCGACGCGCTCGAGATCGCCCGCAACAGCCTCGACGACTACGAGAACTACTGGTTCTTCTACGGCTACGGCAACGACTCGGTGATGTACCACCCGAACCGCTACAGCGGCACGGTGACGCGCTACCTCTACACCGCGGTGAAGCAGTTCCAGTACTGGGCGATGGACTTCAACTACTACCAGACCGGTGGGTGGTGGAAGCAGACCTTCGGCACCGACTTCGACGTCGACCCGAACGGCGGTCTCTCCGGCGCGCTCGCGACCGCCGAGACCTTCAACGTGCTGGCCCAGGTGCTCGCCCGTCCGTCGCCGAGCTACTACTGCTACAACGCCTCGCGTGGACGGTACGAGCCCTACGACGACCGCGAGCAGGGCAGCCAGAGCGATTGCCAGCTCTTCAACGAGAACGAAGGCGCCCGCCCGCTCTACGCCGGTTGGGATTTCGCGGGCTACGACGGCCGTCCGGTCAGCGGTGGTCAGTTCTACGATCGCCTCGCCGCGTTCGCCCTGCTCACCGACCCGACCCCGCCGAACTACGTCAACCACATCGAGAACGAGGATATCCGTCGTTACCTCGTCAGCTTCTACCACCTCTTCCCGAAGAAGCTGATGAACGTGATGAGCGCGATCTCGGTCGAAGATCCCGACTACTACGGTTGGTGCGTCATCAACGGCGGCGAGGACGGCGACTACATCATGCGTCGTCACTACGTCGGCGGTGACGGCAAGGCTTGCCTCGACGCCTGCGATCCGGAGAAGCCGCTCGAGCAGCAGGGCGCATGCCGCAAGTACTGGCTCTTCCCCGACGGCCGCCCGACCTTCCCGTCGAGCCGCTTCCGTATGCCGCTCCTCGGTGCGCTCTACGGCATGGCGCTCCTCACCGACGCCTACGACCGCAGCTACACCGACGTCGCGCGCCTCTTCCTGCAGGGCCATAGCACGCAGATCGACCTGCCGAACGACGTGACCAAGTGCACGTTCACCGACCCGCTCTCCGGCAAGATCTACGTCGCGCCGATGGTCAACGACGCAGGCATCCTCAGCCCGGGCTGCATGAACCTGAACGCAGCGCAGGGCGTGCTCTCGCAGTTCAAGGATCTGCAGACTCTGCAGGACAACTACCTGTTCAGCGAGTACCAGTTCCGGGTCAGCCTCATCGAGGTCATCCGAGCGCTGCACCAGACCTACGAATACTAGGTCGTCCCGTTCCCGACTCGGCCCGGTTCGCTTCGTGCGCGCCGGGCCGAGTCCGTTTTGGCCCGAGTGCTTGTCACACCGCCCTCCTTCTGGCACGCAGGCGCTCCACCCGCGCGGCCACCGTCCCGCCGCCTCGGAGTCGAAGATGCGCCTCTCCAGCACCTATATGCCCACCCTGCGTGAGCCGCCCAAGGACGCCGAAGTCGTCAGCCACGCCCTCTTGGTGCGGGCCGGTTTCGTGCGCAAATCCGCGGCCGGGATCTACAGCTTCCTGCCGCTGGCGTTGCGTTCGCTCGCGAAGATCAAGCGGGTGATTCGGGAAGAACTCGAAGCCGCAGGTGCGCAAGAGCTGCTGCTGCCGATCGTCACCCCCGCCGAGCTCTGGCAAGAGTCCGGCCGCTGGGAGAAATACGGCCCCGAGCTGCTTCGCCTGCACGACCGCAAGGGCTCGGACTTCTGCGTTGGGCCGACCCACGAAGAGGCGGTGGTCGACGTCGTCCGTCGTGACGTGAAGAGCTACAAGCAGCTGCCGGTCAACCTCTACCAGATCCAGACCAAGTTCCGGGACGAGATCCGACCTCGCGCGGGGCTGATGCGCGGCCGCGAGTTCATCATGAAGGACGCCTACTCCTTCGACGCCGACGAAGCCGGTGCGAAGGCGTCCTATCAGGCGATGTACGACGCCTATTGCCGCATCTTCACCCGCCTCGGCCTCGACTACCGCGCCGTGGAAGCCGATACCGGCAACATCGGCGGCTCGCTCAGCCACGAGTTCCAGGTGCTGGCCACCTCCGGCGAAGACAGCATCGTCTCTTCGACGGGCTCGGACTTCGCCGCCAACGTCGAGACCGTGCCGCTCGCGGCCCCGCCGCGCGCTGCCGCCGCTGCCGATGCGCCCGCCGCGAGCGCCGTCGCGACCCCGACGCAGAAGACCATCGCCGACGTGGCGTCGCACCTCGGCGTCACCGATGCCGACGTGATCAAGTGCGTCGCGCTCGACGCCGATGGCCAAGCGGTGCTCGTCTTCGTGCGCGGCGACCGAGAGGTCAACCCGGTCAAGGTGCGCAAGGTCCTCGGCGCGAGCGTCGTGGAGCTGGCCGAGCCCGATTGGCTCTTCAAGCAGACCCGCCTGCCGCCTGGGTTCCTCGGTCCGATCGACGCGGGCGAGGTGCGCTGCCTGGTCGATCACGAGATCTTCGCGATGCAGGGCGCCGTCTGCGGAGCGAACCGCAAGGGCGAGCACCTGCGCGACGTCCTGCCGGTGCGCGATCTCGCCGGGATGGAGTCGTTCGACGTGCGCATGGCGGAGCCCGGCGACCCGAGCCCGGACGGGCAGGGCGTGCTGCAGCTGTGGCGCGGCATCGAGGTCGGCCACGTCTTCTTCCTCGGGACCAAATACTCCGAGTCGATGAGCGCGACCTTCCTCGACGCCAACGGCAAGGAGCAGCCCTTCGTGATGGGCTGCTACGGCATCGGCGTGAGCCGCATCCTGGCCGCCGCGATCGAGCAGCACAACGACGACCGCGGCATGTCGCTGCCGGTCGCGATCGCGCCGCACGAAGTCGTCGTCGTCGATCTGCAGAAGGGCGGCGGCACCATCGCGACCGAGCTCTACACCGCGCTCCGCGCAGCCGGCGTCGACGCGGTGCTCGACGATCGCGATCTGCGCCCCGGACCGAAGTTCGCCGACGCCGACCTGATCGGCTGGCCGATCCAGATCGTCGTCGGTCGCAAGGCCGAAGAGGGGCTGCTCGAGCTGAAGGTCCGTGCGGACGGGGCCCGGCGCGACGTCGCCGTCGAGGGCCTGGTCGAGCGCGTCACCGCCGCGATCGCCGCCGCGCGCACCGGCGCAGCGCTGGATTGGCCCGAGGCATGAGCGAGGCGCTCCGCGTTCTCGTCGCGATCGACGGACCTCATCTGGAGCCGTTCGAGGCCGTCCTCGACGCGCTGGAAGAGGAGAACGCGGACGTCGTCCTCGGCCCCGCGCTCCTGCTCGGCGTCGGCCCCAGCGCCGCGCTCTACCTGCGGCAATGCGGGATTCGCGCCTGGCTCGACACCTCCGCCGTCTTGGGGGCAGAGAGCGCGGACGCCGTCGGTCGGATTGTGCAGCGGGTCGGGGCGGCGGGCGTCGTCGTCGCCGAGGGCACGTCCCTCGACGCGGTCGCGAACCTGGTCGCCCGCGCTGGCGCGGTCCGCGTCTTGGTCCGCCTCGATCCGGACCAGGCGGCAGCGGCAGGCGAACGTGCCCAGGCGCTGCTCGCCACCGGCGTCCACGGCGTCATCGTCGGCGCCAGCCACCTCGCCGGCCTCGGCGAACCGGCGACCGCGATCTTCTTCGAGCACGGCGAAGGTCTCTCGCCGGCCGCAGCGGGACGCGATCTCGGCCTGCGCTGGGCCGGGAGCGTGAACCACGCGATCGCGCGCGACCTCGAGCCGGCGCAGGCGCTGCGCCGGGCGCGGGTGGAGGGAGCATGAGTCGGCGTCCACCTCGACAGGACCGCCCGCAGCAGGGCAACGCGGCGCGACGCAGCGGTCAGGCTCATGGCCGCGGTCACGATCGCCGTCCACGGCCCGCCAACCCCGACCGCGACGGTTTCGTCGTCGGCATGCACGCGGCGATCGCCGTGCTCAGCAATCAACCCGAACGCGTGCGCGCCGTGCATTGTTGGAGCCGGGATCGCGGCGTGCTGCAAGCACTCTCCGAGGCTGGCGTGACCTCCTTCGTGCCGGCACCTCCGCTGGACCTGGGCGACGAGCCGCTGGCGCAAGGCGTGGCGATCGCGGTGCGACCCTTCGCTCCGCTCGACCTCGACTCGTTGCTCGATCGCGTGCCGCCGGACGCGGGACGCCTGCTGCTCGTCCTCGACGGCATCACCGACACCCGCAACCTCGGCGCGATCGTGCGCTCGGCCGCCTTTTTCGGCGTCGCCGGCGTCATCCTGCCGCGTGATCGTGCTGCCTCCATCACCCCGGCCGCAGAGCGGATCGCGCGTGGTGGTGCGAGCGTGGTGCCGATCGCGGAGGTGACCAATATCGCGCAGACCCTAGTGGCCCTGCGCGATCGCGGCTGGTGGAGCGTCGGCACCGCGCTCAGCGACGACGCGGTCTCGCTGTGGGACGTCCGGATCGACCGTCCGCTCGCCCTGGTGCTCGGCGCGGAAGACCGCGGGATCCGGCCGCTCGTCGCCAAGCGCTGCGATCAACTCGCCGTCCTCCCGGCGCTCGGCCCGATGCAGAGCCTGAACGTCGCGTCGTTCGCCACCGCCGCGCTCGCCGCGCTGAAGCGGCCGGCAGCGGATCGAAAACGTTAGCCCGCGCTCCCCTTCTGCGTGCGGATCTCGCTTGACACGCCCCGGGGCTTCCTGTATTTCGGGCGCCCCTTGAGCGGGAAGCCGTCGTGCGCGGCCCCACCAACGGGCGGAAGAGAGGGCCTCGACGGAGGCGCAACCTTCCGAACTTCCCGGGAAACCGGCTGACATCGCTAGCTCGTCGAAGGCGCCACAGGCGCAACTCGGCCGCCAACCCCGCCGGCGTAGCTCAACTGGCAGAGCAACTGATTTGTAATCAGTAGGTTGCGGGTTCAAGTCCCATCGCCGGCACCGCTGCGATGGACGCGGCATGCACGACACGGAGGATTGCCCGAGTGGCTAAAGGGGGCAGACTGTAAATCTGCTGGCGTGAGCCTACGGTGGTTCGAATCCACCATCCTCCACCCGGCCAGGCGAACGACGAGCCGAACGAGTCAGCACCAAGCGGGAATAGCTCAATTGGTAGAGCATCAGCCTTCCAAGCTGAGGGTTGCGGGTTCGAGACCCGTTTCCCGCTCCACCGCCTACGTAGCTCAGCAGGTAGAGCACTTCCTTGGTAAGGAAGAGGTCACCGGTTCAAATCCGGTCGTAGGCTCCGCGGCGTCGGTCCCTGGTTGGGGCTGGCGTCGCTTTCGTGCCGAGGGTCATCGCCAACAGCGGCGGGCCTCGGCGGGTTCCGGCCTCGGCAGACGCCGAAACTGCAGAGCAACCGCGCAGATGGCTGCGCAAACCCCCGAGGCCACGCCCCGGGCACTGTCTATCGGAGGACACCACCATGGCGAAGGCCAAGTTCGAGCGTAAGAAGCCCCACGTCAACGTGGGTACCATCGGCCACGTCGACCACGGCAAGACGACTCTGACCGCGGCGATCACCAAGCGCCAGGCCAGCAAGGGCCTCGGCCAGGTGATGGACTTCGATCAGATCGACAAGGCGCCGGAAGAGAAGGCTCGTGGCATCACGATCTCGACCGCTCACGTCGAGTACGAGAGCCCGTCCCGTCACTACGCGCACGTCGACTGCCCCGGTCACGCTGACTACATCAAGAACATGATCACCGGCGCGGCCCAGATGGACGGCGCGATCCTCGTCTGCGCGGCCACCGACGGCCCGATGCCGCAGACCAAGGAGCACGTCCTGCTCGCCCGTCAGGTCGGCGTTCCGGCGATCGTCGTCTTCCTCAACAAGTGCGACATCGCCTACGAGGACGATCCGGACGGCGAGCTCGTCGACCTGGTCGAGATGGAGCTCCGCGAGCTGCTCGACAAGTACGAGTTCCCGGGTGACGACACCCCCATCGTCCGTGGTTCGGCCCTCAAGGCCCTCATGGGTGAGGACGTCCGCTTCGGCGTCGGCTCGGTCGACGAGCTCGTCGAGGCCCTCGATTCCTTCGTTCCGGAGCCCGAGCGCGACCTGGACAAGGAGTTCCTCATGCCGATCGAGGACGTCATGACCATCTCGGGTCGTGGCACCGTCGTCACCGGTCGCGTCGAGCGTGGCATCGTCCGCGTCGGCGAGGAAGTCGAGATCGTCGGCATCAAGGACACCGTCAAGACGACCGTCACCGGCATCGAGATGTTCCGCAAGCTGCTCGACCAGGGTCAGGCTGGCGACAACGTCGGCGCGCTGCTCCGTGGCGTGAAGCGTGACGACGTCGAGCGTGGCCAGGTCCTCGCGAAGCCGGGTTCGGTGAAGCCGCACACCAAGTTCAAGGCCCAGGTCTACATCCTGAGCAAGGACGAGGGCGGCCGTCACAAGCCCTTCTTCCAGGGCTACCGTCCGCAGTTCTACTTCCGCACCACCGACGTCACCGGCGTGATCACGCTGGCCGACGGTGTCGAGATGGTGAAGCCCGGCGACAACGTCGAGATCGCGGTCGAGCTCATCGCCCCGATCGCGATGGAGAAGGGCCTGCGCTTCGCGATTCGCGAGGGTGGCCGCACCGTCGGCGCCGGTCGCGTGGTCGACATCTCGGCGTAAGTCTGATTTTCGAGGCAACTGCTCGGCGCAATCCGCGCCCTGGAGGCTCCCATGGCCAAGGGTAAGAAAGAGGCCCGCGTCATCATTCACCTCGAGTGCACCGAGCAGCGTGGTTCTGGCGTTCCCGGCATGTCGCGTTACACGACGGTCAAGAACAAGAAGAACACGACTGGTCGCCTCGAGCTGAAGAAGTACAACCCCTTCCTGCGTCGCCACACGCTTCACCGCGAGGTGAAGTAGGCGCCCGGCAACGGGTTGACCCGAAATGGCCTGCCGGTCCCGACGCGGGACCGGCAGGCCGACAGGGCAGTAGCTCTAATGGTAGAGCGGCGGACTCCAAATCCGTAGGTTCCGGGTTCGAATCCCGGCTGCCCTGCCGAACTCGAGGATTGGAGAAGAAGCCATGAGCCAGGCACGCATGGTCAACATGTCGTTCATGGCAGCCGCGTTGCTGCTGTGGGTCGTCAGCGCCAGCTTCTTCGCCGGCACGTTCGATCTGCTCCGTCCGGAGTGGGATCTCGCGCTGATCGGCAACGAGTTCCGCTTGAGCAATCTGCTCGGCATCCTCGTTGGCGTGGGCGGCGGCATCTACCTCTGGCGCCACGCGCAGCTCTACCAGCTCGCGAACGAAGTGGCGGCAGAGGTTCGCAAGGTCACCTGGCCGAACCAGGAAGAGACCCGCGTGTCGACGGTCGTGGTCATGGTCACCACGATCATCATCGCCATCGCACTTTGGGCGTTCGACATCGCGTTCTCTGCGCTGACCAAAATCTTCTACGACATTTAGGCGAGCCGGTCGGTGCCGTCCGTGCACTGACCGCCCCGCGTGCCCACAACCGGAGGCGCACGATGAGCGACAACGCGAATATCCAGCCCGCCGACGCCCCGCGCTCGCCGCGTCGGCCGCGTCTGCGCTGGTACATCGTGCACACCTACACCGGCTCCGAAGGCGTCGCCAAGCGCGCGCTCGAGGAGCGGATCAAGATCGAGGAGCTCGACGAGTTCTTCGGCGAGGTCCTGATCCCGGTGGAGAAGGTGGTCGAGGTCCGCAGCGGCCAGCGCCACGAGTCCAAGCGCAAGTTCTTCCCGGGCTACATCCTCGTGCAGATGATCCTGAACGAGCAGACCTGGCACTGCGTCAAGGGCACCAACAAGATCACCGGCTTCGTCGGCGGCAGCACCAACCCGCCGCCGGTCCCGGATGCCGAGGTCCGCAAGATCAAGGGCCAGCTCGAGCAGTCCGAGGTCGAGGCCAAGCCCGTGCTCTCATTCGACGAGGGCAGCGAGGTCCGCGTCATCGATGGTCCGTTCGCCTCCTTCACGGGGACGATCGCCGAGGTCATCGCGGACAAGCAGAAGTTGAAGGTGCTGGTCAGCATCTTCGGCCGCGCGACCCCGGTCGAGCTCGGCTTCATGCAGGTCGAGAAGCTCGGCGGCTAGCGTTTCACAGGCGTGCGAGGCGGTCGTTGGTGGCCGTCGCTCGAAGCACACGGAGTCCACACCATGGCGAAGAAGATTACGGGCTACATCAAGCTCCAGCTTCCGGCCGGCAAAGCGAACCCCTCGCCGCCAGTCGGTCCGGCGCTCGGTCAGCACGGCGTCAACATCATGCAGTTCTGCAAGGCCTACAACGCGGCCACGCAGGACAAGGCCGGGATGATCATCCCGGTCGTCATCACCGTCTACTCGGACCGTTCCTTCACGTTCGAGCTGAAGACCCCGCCGGCCTCGCGCCTGCTGCTCAAGGCAATCGCCACGGCAAAGGGTTCCTCGGTTCCGAACCGTGACAAGGTCGGCAAGGTCACGCGCGACCAGCTCCGCGAGATTGCCGAGATCAAGATGCCTGACCTCAACGCTGGTGACATCGACGCTGCGATCAACATTATCGCTGGTACTGCGCGCTCGATGGGCATCGACGTCGTCGATTAAAGGAGGACGCCATGGCCATGCGTGGAAAGAAGTACAGCGCCGCACTCGAGAAGCTCGATCGGCAAAAGCGCTACCCCGTCACCGAGGCGTTCTCGCTGATCCGCGAGCTCGGCTCGGCGCGATACGACGAGACCGTCGAGGTCGCGATCAACCTGGGTGTGAACCCGAAGCACGCCGACCAGATGGTCCGCGGCGCTTGCGTGCTGCCGAACGGCACCGGCAAGACCGTTCGCGTGCTCGTCTTCGCCAAGGGCGACAAAGAGGCCGAGGCCCGCGAGGCCGGTGCCGATTACGTCGGTGCCGAAGACCTGGTCGAGAAGATCCAGGGCGGCTGGTTCGACTTCGACGTCGCCGTCGCGACTCCGAACATGATGGTCCAGGTCGGCAAGATCGGTCGTCTGCTCGGACCGCGCGGCCTGATGCCGAACCCGAAGGTCGGCACGGTCACCTTCGACGTCGGCGCCGCCGTCTCGGCCGCCAAGGGCGGTAAGATCACGTTCCGGACCGACAAGTCGGGCGTGATCCACGCGGGCATCGGCAAGCGCTCGTTCGAGGCCGACCGCCTCGAGGAGAACTTCCGCGCGCTCACCGAGACGCTGAGCAAGCTGAAGCCGTCGACCGCCAAGGGCACCTACTTCAAGGCGGTGACCCTGAGCCTGACGCACTCCCCCGGAGTCCGCGTCGACGCAAACGAAGTCGCGAACTGGTTTCGCGCTTAGTCGGTGAGGCGACCGAGGGCCTCGGCCCAGAGTCGTCGCGCCGGAGAGGAGCCCCCACCTTCGGGTGAGGGCGCCGTCTGAGAAGCCGGCAGACCTTCGGGTCAGAAGTCCGGTGGAGGCGATCTGCAAGGTGCAGTGAACCGTCTCAGGCGTTGCAGGGAGGAAGACCCGTGAACAAGCAGCAGAAGCAAGATCGGGTCGACCAGCTCCGTGAGGAGCTTGCCATCGCGACCGGCGTGGTCGTCGCGGCGTACGATGGACTGACGGTTGAGCAGTCCACCGGACTCCGCGTCGAATTGCGCAAGTCGGGATCCAAGCTCCGCATGGTGAAGAACACCCTCGCGCGCTTGTCTGTCCAGGGTACCGATCACGAGGGGCTCACGCCGCTGTTGACCGGCCCGAACTTCATCGTCTTCGGGGCCGACCCAGTCGCTCCCGCCAAGGCACTCGTCAAGGTGGCGAAGGACGCGGGCGACCGCATCGTCATCAAGGGCGGCGTGCTCAACGGCAAGACCCTCGACGCCAAGGGCGTCGAGGCGCTGAGCAAGCTTCCCGGCAAGGACGAGCTCCGCGCCAAGCTGCTCGGCATGCTGGCCGCGGTGCCGACGAAGTTCGTGAATCAGCTCGCTGCCGTGCCCCGTGGCATGGTGACCGTGCTGGCTGCCCGCAAGGACAAGCTCGAGGAGGGTGCGGCCTAGCTGGTCGTCCCAAATACAACAGCAGACGGGCGCATCAGATCGCCCAGACTTTCCAGGAGAATCGACATGAGCATCACCCGTGATCAGCTGATCGACCACCTCTCGGGCCTGACGGTCCTCGAGCTCTCTGAGATCATCAGCGCCCTCGAGGAGAAGTGGGGCGTCAGCGCCGCCGCCGTCGCCGCTGCCCCCGCCGCCGTTGCCGGTGGCGAGGCCGCCGCGGCCGTCGAGGAGAAGACCGAGTTCGACGTCGTCCTCGTCGACGGTGGCGACAAGAAGATCAACGTCATCAAGGCGGTCCGCGAGATCACCCAGCTCGGCCTCAAGGAGGCCAAGACGCTGGTGGACAACGGCGGCGCCGTCAAGGAAGGCGTGTCGAAGGCCGAGGCCGACGACATCAAGAAGAAGCTCGAGGAGGCTGGCGCCAAGGTCGACGTCAAGTAGACCACCTCGCGCAAGCGATGTGCCCCGAGCCGCCGCGGCATCCGCCCGGCGGCTCGGGGCCCCTTGCATGCTCGGCGAGTATGCAACCCCCTCCGGCGCTGCGCGCACCGGAGTCCGCCTGAAGCAGCGCCGCCGAGGCAGCGCTGCCCGAACGAAACGACACGGCCCCAGGCGCCTCTGCGCCGGGCCACAGCAATGGAGAGACGCACATGGCTCGCACCGCAATGGAGCTCCGCGTTCGCAAGTCCTTCTCGCGACTGCATCGTGTTGTGGATGTCCCGGACCTGATCCACGTCCAGCGCCAGTCCTACGAGAAGTTCCTCCAGCGCTTCGTGCCGCCCGAGCAGCGCGAGCTGGTCGGCCTGCAGGCCATCTTCTCCAGCGTTTTCCCGATCCAGGACTTCAACAAGACCGCGAGCCTGGAGTTCGTCTCCTACCATCTCGAGGAGCCGAAGTACGACGTGGTCGAGTGCCGCGCGCGCGGCATGACCTACGCCTCGCCGATCAAGGTGCTGATCCGCCTCGTCGTCTTCGACGTGTCGGAGTCCGGCATCCAGACCGTGCGCGACATCAAGGAGCAGGACGTCTACTTCGGCGAGATCCCGCTGATGACCGACGCCGGCACCTTCATCATCAACGGCTCCGAGCGCGTCATCGTCAGCCAGCTGCACCGCTCGCCCGGCGTGCTCTTCGAGCACGACAAGGGCAAGACCCACGCCAGCGGCAAGAAGATCTTCAGCGCCCGCGTGATCCCGTACCGCGGCTCGTGGCTCGACTTCGAGTTCGACCACAAGGACTTCCTCTACGTCCGCATCGATCGCCGCCGCAAGCTCTACGCGACCGTGCTGCTGCGCGCCCTCGGCTACAGCACCGAGGAGATGCTCAACTACTACTACGAGACCGAGACGCTGCGCCTCGAGGTCGACGGTGAGACCCGCCGCGCCTTCCGCAGCCCCGACTTCGACACCCTCGTCGAGCTCGGCCTCCGGCTCACCTACGACATCCCGCATCCGGATCCGACCCAGAAGCCGATCCTGCGCAAGAACCGCCCGTTCAACCGCGCGGCGCTGCGCAAGGTGAAGGAAGCCGGCATGACCGAGCTTCCGCTCCCGATCGAGGATCTGGTCGGCAAGGTCTTCGCCAGCGACGTCATCGACGAGGAGACCGGCGAGGTCCTGTTCGAGGCCAACGAGGAGATCGACGAGACCACCGTCGACACCCTGGTCGAGCGCGGCGTCCTCGAGTTCGAGGTCCTCTTCATCGACAAGGCCACCGGCAAGGTCGGCAGCTACCTCCGTGACACCCTGGCGAAAGACCTCTCGGACGTCGCCAAGCGCAAGCGTCTGCCGAGCGCCGACCAAGCCATCGAGGATATCTACCACCACCTGCGCCCCGGTGATCCGCCGTCGATCAACCAGGCCCGCACCTACTTCCAGAACCTCTTCTTCAACGAGGCCCGCTACGATCTCTCGGACGTCGGCCGGATGAAGGTCGAGTACAAGTTCGCGCACCGCAAGGCGCTGATGCAGCTCAAGAAGCAGGGCTTGGTCCGGCTCGAGACGCTGAGCCTGCGCCGTGACCGCAGCTTCGACCTGACCCCTCCGGGCGGCGACTTCCGCAACTGGAAGCTCGAGTTCTCGCTCTACGATTCGGGCAACAAGGTCAAGGCGTACACCCTGCGCCTCGACGACTCGACCTTCGAGAATATGCGTCGCGTCAAGCCCGACGACTTCGCCGCGCACCTCGCCGGCCTCTTCTCGGTCGCCGACCTGGCCCGCCCCTCGACCATCAAGGCCGCGGATTGGGCCCTGGACTTCAAGGTCCGCTCGGTCGACGGCAACGAGCAGGTCGCGACCTGGAAGATCGACGCCAAGGCCTTCGCCAACCCCGGCGCGGCGCTGCCGAACGAGCTCGCCGCAGCCTTGCAGGCCGGCCTCGAGGGCTCGGACTTCCTCGTCGTCGAGCAGGACTCGACCGGCGTCGTCTGGGTGCGTCCCTCGCAGAAGGGTGCCGAGATCGCCGTCGACGGCCACGACATGCTGCGTGAGCGGCTCGAGTTGCCCGTCGGCGTCTTCACCTCGGAAGTTCGCCTCTCGACCGGCCTGATGACCTCGACCGTCACCGACCAGCGCACCGTCCTGGTCATGCCGGTTCGTGGCAACAAGCACGTGCAGATTCGCGTCGACGGCAACGAGGAGCTCCGCGACCGCCTGGGCCTCGCCCCGATGGCGCCGTGCTTCACGCTGACCAAGGCCGATATCCTGCGCACGCTGCGCTACCTCATCGAGCTGAAGAACGGTCGCAACGGCTTCGCCATCGACGATATCGACCACCTCGGCAATCGCCGTGTCCGTGCGGTCGGTGAGCTGATGGAGAACCAGTGCCGCGTCGGCCTGGTTCGCATGGAGCGCGCGATCAAGGAGAAGATGAGCATCCAGCAGGACATCGACACCGCGATGCCGCACGAGCTCATCAACGCCAAGCCGATGTCGGCGGTGGTCCGCGAGTACTTCGGTAGCTCGCAGCTCTCGCAGTTCATGGACCAGACCAACCCGCTCTCGGAGGTCACGCACAAGCGTCGCCTCTCGGCCCTCGGCCCGGGTGGTCTGACCCGCGACCGCGCCGGCTTCGAGGTTCGCGACGTGCACACGACCCACTACGGTCGTATCTGCCCGATCGAGACGCCGGAAGGTCCGAACATCGGCCTCATCGCCAGCCTCGCGACCTACGCCCGGGTCAACGAGTACGGCTTCATCGAGACGCCGTACCGCACCGTGATCGACGGCAAGCCCACCGACGCCTTCGAGTACCTCTCCGCCCACGAGGAGGAGGAGCACACGATCGCGCAGGCCAACGCCGTGATCATGGGCGACGGCAGCCTCGAGGGGCCGCTGGTCGACGTGCGTCAGCGCGGTGAGTACGTGCAGATGGAGCCGGGCGAGGTCGAGCTGATGGACGTCAGCCCGAACCAGCTCGTCTCGGTCGCCGCGAGCCTCATCCCGTTCCTCGAGAACGACGACGCCAACCGCGCGCTGATGGGCAGCAACATGCAGCGCCAGGCGGTGCCGCTGCTCAAGACGAGCGCGCCGCTGGTCGGCACCAACCTCGAGCCCACCGTCGCCGGTGACTCGGGTGTGACCGTCGTGGCCCGCCACAACGGCACGGTCGTCAACCTCGACAGCGAGCGCATCGTCATCAAGCGCGACGTCGAGCCGGACGATCCGTCCGCCTCGACCGACATCTACAAGCTGGTCAAGTACCAGCGGTCGAACCAGTCGACCTGCGTCAACCAGCGCCCGATCGTCCGTATGGGCGACCACGTCCGCGCTGGCGACGTCATCGCCGACGGTCCTTCGACCGACCGTGGAGAGCTCGCGCTCGGTCGCAACGTCGTCGTCGCGTTCATGCCCTGGGGCGGCTACAACTACGAGGATTCGATCCTCGTCAGTGAGCGCGTCATCAAGGAAGACCTCTTCACCTCGATCCATATCGAGGAGTTCGAGTGCGTCGCCCGCGACACCAAGCTCGGCAAGGAAGAGATCACCCGCGACATCCCCAACGTCTCCGAGGAGGCGCTCAAGGATATCGACGTCTCGGGCATCATCCGCATCGGCGCCGAGGTCAAGACCGGCGACGTCCTCGTCGGCAAGATCACGCCGAAGGGTGAGACCCAGCTCTCGCCGGAAGAGAAGCTGCTTCGCGCCATCTTCGGTGAGAAGGCCGGCGACGTCCGCGACACCTCCCTGCGCGTGCCCCCCGGCGTGGTCGGCACCGTGATCTCGGCCAAGGTCTTCACCCGCAAGAGCGAGACCAAGGACGAGCGCACCAAGGAGATCGAGGAGGACGAGAAGTCCAAGCTGCTCAAGGATATGGGCGACGAAGTCCAGATCCTCGCCGGCTCGACCTACGAGAAGGCGCGCCGCCTCGTCCTCGGCCAGAAGACCGCCGGCAAGGTGGTCGACGACCAGGGCGCCGTGGTCTTCGCCAAGGGCACGGAGCTGACGGCTGCCGAGCTCGCCAACCTGCCGGACCGCGTCTACGAGGAGGGCGAGCGCTTCCGCGTCCCCGCCGCGTGGCGTGACCTGCGCGTCGGCGACAAGGATATCCAGCAGAGCCTCGCCGCGCTGCTCGACCACCTCGAGGATCACGCCAACGAGATCCGCTTCTACTTCGAGGAGAAGATCAAGCGGATGGTGAAGGGCGACGAGCTGCCGCCCGGCGTCATCAAGATGGTCAAGGTCTACGTCGCCATCAAGCGCAAGCTGCAGGTCGGCGACAAGATGGCCGGCCGCCACGGCAACAAGGGCGTCGTCTCGCGGATCCTCCCCGAGGAGGACATGCCCTACCTGCCCGACGGCCGTCCGGTCGACATCGTGCTCAACCCGCTCGGCGTGCCGAGCCGCATGAACGTCGGTCAGATCCTCGAGACCCACCTCGGCTGGGCCGCGCACAACCTGGGCCACCAGCTCGCCGAGCTGCGCGAGAAGGTCGGCCTGGACAACGCGACCCGCGAGCGGATCAAGGACGTCTTCGGTAGCGCCCACATCACCGCGCTGATCGACGCGCTGGACGACGACGAGCTCGACCGCTTCGTCGACGACAACCAATACGGTCTGCGCGTCGCGACTCCGGTCTTCGACGGCGCCCGCGAGACGGATATCCGCTCGCTGCTCGAGAAGGCGGGGCTCTCGGTCCGCGGCCAGACCCGTCTGCACGACGGTCGCAGCGGCGAAGCCTTCGACCAGCCGGTGACGGTGGGCGTGATGTACATGCTCAAGCTGCACCACTTGGTCGACGACAAGATCCACGCCCGCTCGATCGGCCCGTACAGCCTCGTCACCCAGCAGCCGCTCGGTGGTAAGGCGCAGTTCGGTGGTCAGCGTCTCGGCGAGATGGAGGTCTGGGCGATGGAGGCGTACGGCGCGTCCTACTCGCTGCAGGAGTTCCTCACCGTGAAGTCCGACGACGTCGTCGGCCGCACCCGGATGTACGAGTCCATCGTGCGTGGTGAGGGCCTGCTCGAGCCCGGCCTGCCCGAGTCCTTCAACGTTCTGCTCAAGGAGCTCAAGGCCCTTGCTCTGGACGTCGAGCTTCTCGACCGCGAGGGGCAGGTGATGGGTTAGCCCGACGGCGAACCCCTCCCTGACCCCAACCTCGGGGCACCAGCGCGTGCTCCACACCGTTCCCGGAGGATTCCAACATGCGTGAGATGCTTCACTTCTTCGAGAAGCCCAAGAATCCGCTGCACATCGACGCGGTCCGCATCGCCGTCGCCTCGCCCCGCAAGATCTCGCAGGAGTGGACCTTCGGCGAGGTGAAGAAGCCCGAGACCATCAACTACCGCACCTTCAAGCCCGAGCGTGACGGCCTCTTCTGCGGCCGCATCTTCGGACCGGTCAAGGACTACGAGTGCATCTGCGGCAAGTACAAGCGCATGAAGCACCGCGGCGTGGTCTGCGAGAAGTGCGGCGTCGAGGTGATCCAGTCCAAGGTTCGCCGCGAGCGCATGGGCCACATCAACCTGGCCACCCCGGTCGCCCACATCTGGTTCCTCAAGAGCCTGCCGTCGCGTATCGGCCACTTGATGAACATGACGCTCAAGGACCTCGAGTACGTCCTCTACTGCGCCAAATACGTCTGCTTGGGCTCGGTGAAGGTCCAGGTCGAGCGCGGCAAGGCCGGCATCTTCCCGTTCTACATCCCGCGCGAGAAGCGTGCCGACCTCTTCGGCGACTTCGAGTTGCTGGCCGAGGGTGCCGAGATCAACAAGCTGCTCAAGCGCCACGGCCGTGGTGTCGAGCGCGGCACGCTGGTCAACGAAGAGGACTACTACGACGTGCAGCACGGCGCCGTCATCACCCGCGTCGACCCCGAGGTCGGCAGCCAGTGGATGCCGGAAGTCGGACCGCTCGTCCCCGGTCGTATCCTCTCGACCGAGGATTACGAGTACATCTGCGACACCCTCGGGGAGATGGCCGTCGAGACCCGCGCGGCCACCGATTTCCTCAAGCTCGAGATGGGCGGTGAGGCGATCCTCGAGCTGCTCGCCTACCTCGACCCGACCCGCCTGCCGCCGGAGAAGCCGCGCTGGCCGGGCGACGGTGACGACGTCGAGACCCTCGACGACCTCGCCAAGCGTCTGCGCGCCGAGATCCACGCCTGGGAAGAGAAGTCCGACGGCGTGCTCAAGCCGACCGGTCAGGCCAAGATCAAGAAGATCAGCAAGCGCCTGAAGATCGTCGAGGACCTGCGTCAGTCCGGCAACAAGCCGCAGCACCTGGTGCTGACGACCGTGCCGGTCCTGCCGCCGGACCTGCGTCCGCTCGTTCCGCTCGACGGTGGCCGCTTCGCGACCTCGGACCTGAACGACCTCTACCGTCGCGTGATCAACCGCAACAACCGCCTCAAGCGGCTGCTCGAGCTGCACGCGCCCGAGATCATCGTCCGCAACGAGAAGCGCATGTTGCAGGAGGCGGTCGACGCCCTCTTCGACAACGGCCGTCGCGGCAAGGTCATCACCGGCCCGAACAAGCGCCCGCTGAAGTCGCTCTCCGACATGCTCAAGGGCAAGCAGGGCCGCTTCCGCCAGAACCTGCTCGGCAAGCGCGTCGACTACTCCGGCCGTTCGGTCATCGTCGTCGGCCCGGATCTGCGTCTGCACCAGTGCGGTCTGCCGAAGAAGATGGCGCTCGAGCTCTTCAAGCCCTTCGTCTACGCCAAGCTCGAGGAGCTCGGCTACGTCACGACGATCAAGAGCGCGAAGAAGCTGGTCGAGAAAGAGGGCCCGCCGGTCTGGGATATCCTGGCCGACGTGATCAAGGAGCACCCGGTGCTCCTGAACCGCGCCCCGACCCTGCACCGCCTCGGCATGCAGGCCTTCGAGCCGGTCCTGATCGAGGGCAAGGCGATCCAGCTCCACCCGCTGGTCTGCACCGCCTTCAACGCCGACTTCGACGGTGACCAGATGGCCGTCCACCTGCCGCTCTCGCTCGAGGCGCAGATGGAGGCGCGCGTGCTCATGATGAGCACGAACAACATCCTGCTCCCCGCCTCGGGTAAGCCGATCATCAACCCCTCGCAGGACATCGTGCTCGGTCTCTACTACCGGACCCGCGCGCTGCCCTTCGCCAAGGGTGAAGGCAAGCTCTTCGCCGGTCCGGACGAGGTCCGTGCGGCCTACGACGCCGGCGCCATCGACCTGCACGCCGCGATCCGCTGTCGTGTTCCGATCTGGCTCCGTGGCCAGGATGCCGACGAGGAGCCGCCGGCCCGCTGGGACCGCGTCGACACCACCGTCGGTCGCGTCCTTCTGCACGAGATCGTGCCGCGCGGCGTTCCGTTCGAGCTCTACAACAAGGAGCTCGGCAAGAAGGAGCTGCAGAACCTGATCGACGAGACCTACCGTCGCTTCGGCAGCAAGAAGACCGTCCTCCTCGCCGACGCCATCCGCACCGCGGGTTACCGTTCGGCGACCGAGGCTGGCGTCTCGATCTGCATCGACGACATGGCGATCCCGGACGCGAAGTACGGCATCGTCGGCGACGCAGAGGATCAGGTCGCCGAGATCACCCAGCAGTACACCGAGGGTCTGATCACCCAGGGCGAGCGCTACAACAAGGTCGTCGACATCTGGTCCGATGCGACCGAGAAGATCGCGCGCGTCATGATGGACGGCATCAGCAAGACGACCTTCGCGCCCGACGGTGGCTTCCACGGCGAGGACGTCGAGATCACCGACGCGACCCCGACCGAGACCGGCAAGAGCTTCAACAGTATCTTCATGATGGCCGACTCGGGCGCCCGTGGTTCGCAGCAGCAGATGCGTCAGCTGGCCGGTATGCGTGGTCTCATGGCCAAGCCCGACGGCTCGATCATCGAGACGCCCATCACGGCGAACTTCCGTGAGGGCTTGACGGTGCAGCAGTACTTCATCTCGACCCACGGTGCTCGTAAGGGCCTCGCGGATACCGCGCTGAAGACCGCAAACTCGGGCTACCTGACCCGTCGTCTGGTCGACGTCGCCAACGACGCCGTCATCATGGAGTACGACTGCGGTACCCTCGACGGCATCGATATGGAGGCGCTCGAGGAGTCTGGCGAGGTGATTCAGGCGCTCTCGGAGCGCGTGCTCGGTCGCGTCGCGCTCGAGGATGTCGAGGACGCCGAGGGCAATATCGTGGTCGAGGCCGACGAGCTGATCGACGAGAAGACCTCGCTCAAGATCGAGGCGGCGGCCATCCGCAAGGTGCCGATCCGCACCGTGCTGACCTGCCGCAGCCAGGGTGGCGTCTGCGTCCTCTGCTACGGTCGCGACCTCGCCCGTGGTCGCTTGGTCAACATCGGTGAGGCGGTCGGCGTCATCGCCGCGCAGTCCATCGGTGAGCCCGGCACGCAGCTGACGATGCGTACCTTCCACGTCGGTGGTACGGCGTCGACCCAGCGTGAGCTGCCGCAGCACCGCGCCAATATCGACGGTACGGCGAAGTTCAAGAACGTTCCGACCGTCGACCCGGGTGACGGCAAGGGCCTGATCGCCATCGCGCGCGGTCACGTCCTGATCACCGTGCCGGGTGTGCCCGAAGACCGCTCGCCGGCCTTCGCGGTGCAGGCTGGTGCGCGCCTCAAGGTCGAGGACGGCCAGGCGGTCAAGCGCAACGATCTGCTCGCCGAGTGGGACAACACCAGCAAGCCGATCCTCTGCCACGTCGCCGGTACGGTGAAGTTCATCGACATCGTCGACAACGTCACCGTGCGCGACACGGTCGACGAGGCCACGGGTATCACCCAGCGCTACGTCATCGAGTCGAAGGACCCGACCAAGCAGCCGGCCATCGCGGTCTGCGGTGAGGACGGCGAGATCATCCGCAGCACCCGTACCGGCGCCCTGGCGCAGTACGCGCTGCCGGCGAGCTCGAACCTGGTCGTGCAGGAAGGCGCCAAGGTCCGCCCGGGCGATACCCTCGCCAAGGTCGCCATGGAGCAGGCCAAGGCCAAGGACATCGTCGGTGGTCTGCCGCGCGTCGCCGAGCTCTTCGAGGCGCGCAAGCCGAAGGACGCGGCGGTGATGTCCGAGGTCGACGGCGCCGTCTCGTTCGGCAAGCCGGTCAAGGGCAAGCAGCGCATCATCGTGGTGCCCGAGTACGGTCAGGCGCGTGAGTACCTGATCCCGAAGGGCAAGCACGTCCTGGTCCAGGAAGGCGACCGCGTCCGCGCGGGTGACCCCCTGGTCGACGGCGCGCTGAACCCGCACGACATCCTCCACGTGCTCGGCATCGAGGCGCTCGCGAAGTACCTCGTCGACGAGATTCAGGAGGTCTACCGACTGCAGGGCGTGAAGATCAACGACAAGCACATCGAGGTCGTCGTTCGTCAGATGCTGCGTTGGGTCCGGGTCACCAAGACCGGCGACACCAACTTCATGGTCGACCAGCAGGTCACCAAGATGCAGTTCGACGAGGAGAACCAGCGCGTGCTCCGCAACGGTGGCAAGCCCGCTTCGGGCGAGCCGCTGCTCCTCGGCATCACCAAGGCCTCGTTGTCGACCACGTCGTTCCTCTCGGCGTCGTCGTTCCAGGAGACCACCAAGGTGCTCACCGAGGCGGCGCTGGCCGGCAAGCTCGATCGGCTGTCGGGCCTGAAGGAGAATATCCTGATGGGCCGCCTGATCCCGGCCGGCACCGGCCTGCGCGACTACGAGGCCATCGAGCTCGACGTCGGCCCGGAGCGCTCGCTCACCGCCGACCTCGGCCTCGGCGACCTGCTCTAAGCCGGCAGCGTCCGCACAGACGAAGCGGCCGCGGAGGGCAACCTCCGCGGCCGCTTTCGTTTTGCCGGGGCCTCGCCCGAATCAGGAGGTCGCGAAGATCCGGGATGGGTCGCGGAACGACTTGAACTCGAGCGCGTTGCCGGCCGGGTCGCGGACGAAGAGGGTCCCCTGCTCGCCAGCCTCGCCGGCGAACCGGATCCGGGGCCCGATGAGGGCTGGCTGGCCGGCCAACCGCGTGCAGAGCTCCTGCCAATCGTCCCAGCGTAGAATCACCCCGAAATGCGGCACTGGGACGGCGTCGCCGTCGACCGGCTTGTGGCCCCGAGCGCCCGCGCCGGCGGCGAGGTGCAAGCTGAGTTGGTGACCGTAGAAGTCGAAGTCGACCCAACGCGGCGCGCTGCGGCCCTCGCGGCAGCCGAGCAGCCCGCCGTAGAGGGCCCGCGCCGTGGCCAGGTCGTCGACCGGCATGGGTCCCTCCGTTCGCAGGCGACGGAGGACAAAACGACCGCGGCCCGGTCGGGAACTCCCGACCAGGCCGCGGCGCTCGCGAGAAGCGAAGGACCTAGTTGCAGCTCGTCGGAGCGCAGACCTTGTGGCCCAGCTCCTTGCCGTCCTGATCCTTGGCCGCGACGCACTTGCTGCCACCGTCGGTGGAAGCGCAGTCGCCGTCGGACTGGCAGGACGGAGCGCACCGCAGATTGGCGAGCGTGCCCGCCGCGCCGATGTTGGTGCACTTGTTGGTTCCACCGCACTGGAAGTCGTAGACGCACGGGATGCACGACTTCACGAACTTGCAGATCGGCATGTAGGCGGCCTTGGTCGGATCCTCACGCTGGATCATGGTGTGACCCTTGTCGCAGATCATGCCGCTGCCGCAGTCGGTGTTCTCGTTGCAGACGCGGCTGCAGTAGCCCTTGCCGGCCTTCTGACCCTCGATGCAATACGCCGTCTTGCACTGCGTGTAGTCCGACTCGAGGTCGCACTCGTCGCCGACGTTCTTGTTCGGCTGCGGCGGGTTCGGATCGGCCTGCGTGGCGGCGTTGGCGACGCTCATGCAGGAGTACTCGACCTTGGCAACCTTGTCGGGACCCGCGGCGACCGAGAAGCCGAGGCAGGCCTCGTTGGCGCCGGTGCAGGCCTTGCTCGCCGAGCAGTCGGTGAGGCTGTTCGAGGTCAGGGTCGGCAGGCAGAGCGGGACGTAGATGTCGTCGGTCGGCTTCTTGGTGCCGTTCCAGCCCCAGAGCAGGCTGCGGCAGATCGTCTTGTACTGCTGACCGTAGGCCGTAATGGTCGCGGGGCAGTCCGACTTGCCGTTGGCGCAGTAGTCCGTGCAGTAGCCTGGCTGAGCCTGGCCGGCCTGGTTGGTGGTATTCAGGCAGACGCCCGACTGGCAGAGCTTGCCGAGGCCGGTGCCTTCGGCGGCCGAGCCACACTGGTCGCCGATGTTCTTCTTCTCGGCGTCCGGGGTGATGCAGGCGCCCTGCAGGGTGTAGTCGTAGCTGGTCGGCGTGGCGCCGGCCGGAACGTTGACCGCGGCCTCGAAGAGCTTGCAGTACTTGCCATCCTTGCACTCGCTCTTGCTCATGCAGGCGCCGTCCTTGCCCGGGGTCGGGGTGCAGCGGCCGATCGGCAGGAAGATGTCGTTGATGCCGTCATCGGGGTTGTCGAGGTCGAACGGGATCTCGTTCGTGCCGCAGGTCATGTCTTTCGGGCAGTCCGTGTCGGCCTTGCAGAGCGAGCCGCAGTAGCCACCGTCGCAGATGAAGATGCCGCAGGCCGGAAGCGAGGTATCGGTATCACCGGTGAAGGGATCGCACTTCTCGCCCTTCTTCGCGCCGTTCTTCGGGTTGGTCATGCAGATATTCTTCCAGCCGGGAAGGATCTTCTTGGTCGCGTCGTCCGGATCGGGATCACCCTCGGGGTTCTCGACGCCGTTGTAGCTGATGCGGCAGTAGGCGTTGTCGTCCTTGCAGTCCGCGTCGAGCTCGCAGTTCTTCGGCCAGCAGATGTTGAACTTGGTCGGGTCGTCCGAGGCGAGCGAGACGCCCTTGTCGCACTTCCACGCCGAGCAATCGACGTCGCCCTTGCACTCGTCGCCGTTCGGGCACTTGCCGGCCTTGCAGGCGCCGGGCGAGCTGATGCAGTCGGTGTCCTCGTTGCAGAACGAGGTGCAGCCCAGACCGGTGCAGAAGTTGTTCTCGCAGATGGCGACTTCGCCCTCGACGACGTTGTTGTTGCAGGTCTGGGTGACGGTCGCGCCAACCTTGCCGTCGGGGTTCTTCGACTTCGGACCGCAGCGAGCCGTCAGCTCACCGTAGATCGTGTAGAGCCGGCAGGTCTCGGTCGCGCCGCAGTCGCCGTCGATCTTGCAGGGCTTGAAGGTGGTGGCGGGCATGCACAGGGCGAGCGAGCCCTGCTGGGCGACCTCGGCCTCGGTGCGCAGCTCGACGCAGGCGTATTTGTCGCCATGCGGGCCGTCGGTGGCGTCGGCGCACTCGCTGTTGGCGCCCTCGTCCTCGATGCCGTCCGCGCCGTCCGCGCCGGTCGCGTTGTTCTTCTTGTCGGCCGCGATCGCGCAGAACTTGCTGCAGTGGTTGGTGTTGCAGAGGTTGGTCTCGCACTGCGCGTTGAGGCAGTCACGGTACGCCGCGGCCTCGGGCGAGTTGCTGGCCGAACCCGCCGGCGGGGGCTGGCAGTCCTTGTTCGGGCCGCACCACTCGCCGAACTTCTTCAGCTGGACGGTGGTCTTCTGCTCGCATTTGTTCGATGCGTTGCAGCTCTGGCCGACCGGGCAGGCACCGCAGCTCTTGCTGCAGCCAGGGATGAAACCGCACTCCTTGCCGTCGCAGGAGCAGGGATCACCGCCACCGGTGTCGGCGTTGCCAGTGGTGTCGCTGGCGGTGGTGTCGCCGCCGGTGGTGGTGTCGCCACCGCCCGCAGTGTCGCTGCCGCCGCCGGTGTCGTTGCCGCCGCCCACGGTGTCCGTGGTGGTGCCGCCACCGCCGCCACCGCCGCCGCTGCTTCCACAGCCAGCCGCCAGGACGGTACAGGCGAAGATCGCTAGGATCATGCTCGTACGCTTCATGTCGTTCCACTCCCAAGGTCGCCGGCGGCTGCCGGGCGCAATTCCACGGCCCAGGAAAGGCCGTGTCAGTTCACTCACTTACAGACGTCCATTCGCGCAGGTGAGGCGAAAGACGCGGGATGATAGAGAAGCCGGAGCAAGATGGTCAAGAACGCGGCCTTGCATGGCTGCAAACCATCCCGTTTCAACCTGCCGCCACGCCAGGTAGCAGCCCGACATTGTCGATCAGCCGCGTGCTACCGAAGGTTGCCGCGGCGAAGATCCGGGCGCCCGTCGTGATCGCCTGCGAACGCTCCAGGCTCGCTTCGTCGCAGATCGTGACGTAGTCGACCCGCCCGCCAGCCGCTGCGATGGCGCGCGTCGCGTCGGCTTCGAGCGTCGCCACGTCGCGGGCACCGGCGGCCACGGCCTGCGCTGCGTTCTGCAGCGCCCGCGGGAGCGCCAGCGCGGCGGCCCGGGTCGTCGCGTCGAGGTAGGCGTTGCGCGAGCTCATCGCCAAGCCGTCCGGGTCGCGGATCAGCGGGGCCCCGACGATCTGCGTCGGGTGGTTCAGATCCAGCACCATCCGCCGGATGACCTGCAGCTGCTGCCAATCCTTCTCGCCGAAGACCGCCACGTCGGCCATCGCCGCGTTGAGCAACTTCAACACCACCAAAGCCACGCCGCCGAAGAAGTGGGGTCGGCTGGTGGCGCAGAGCCCGGTCGCGACCCGCGGCACCCGGACCTCGGTCTGGAAGCCGGTCGGATACATCTCTGCCGCGCTCGGGGCGAAGACCCACTCGACGGCCCGGCTGGCCAACGCGTCGAGATCGGCCTCCATCGTCCGCGGGTAGGTGTCGAGGTCCTCGTGCGCCGCGAATTGCGTCGGGTTGACGAAGATGCTGACGACGACCACGTCCGCAGCTTCGCGGGCGCGATCGACCAAGCTGAGGTGGCCGGCGTGCAGGGCGCCCATCGTCGGCACCAAGGCCACGCGCAGGCCAGGGCGCGCCGCCCGCGCCGCCGCGATCGTCGCGCGCAGGGTCGCGACGTCCGGCAGGACCGCGGGTCGCATCAGCGCGCGACCTTCAGCGTCGGTTCGCGTTCGCTCGGATCGTCGTAGCCGTGCTCCGGCGCGGGGAAGGTGCCGGCGCGGACTTCCTCACCATAGGCGGCGAGCGCACGCCGGACCTCGGCGCCGAGCTGAGCGAAGCGCTTGAGGAACTTCGGCTGGAAGTCCGGGTTGAGGCCAAGCATGTCGTAGAGCACCAAGATCTGGCCGTCGCAGCCATCGCCGGCGCCGATCCCGATCGTCGGGATCGCCAGCGATGCGCTGATCTCGGTCGCCAGCCGGGTCGGGATGCCCTCGAGCACCAGGGCGTAGCACCCGGCCTCCTGCAACGCCGCCGCGTCGGCGAGCAGCCGGGCACGCGCCTCGGTGCCCCGGCCCTGGATCCGGTGCCCGCCCATTGCGTGCAGCGACTGCGGGGTCAGTCCGATATGGCCCATCACCGGAATACCGGATTGCACCAGCCGGGCGACGATCGGCGCGACCTCGGCGCCGCCCTCGAGCTTGACCGCGTGGGCGCCGCCCTCGGCGAGCAGGCGCGCCGCATTCGGCAACGCAACCTCGGCGCTGTAGTAGGTCATGAAGGGGAGATCGGCGACCAGCTGCGCCCGCGACAGGCCGCGTGCGACGGCGGCCGTGTGGTAGACGATGTGGTCCAGCGTCACCGGCAGGGTCGAGCCCTGGCCCTGCACGACGTTGCCGAGCGAATCGCCGACCAGCACGACGTCGACGCCGCTCTGGTCGACCAGCCGCGCGAAGGTCGCGTCGTAGCAGGTGACGGCCGTGATCTTGGTCCCTTTGCGCTTCATCGTGCGCAAATGGTGGACGCGGACCTGTGAGCGCGGTTGGGCGCCGTACAGGGCGATCGATTCGGATGGGGTGGGAACTTCGGCAGCGGCAGTCGGCAATGTCGCGACGCCGCCCACCGGGCGGTCTTCTGGATGCATGAGGGTGGCCTCCTGGTCGGGTAGACCCCACGTTGAGCCCCCACCCTAGCCATCTGCGTGGCGACATGCAATCGCGCGTGGCGCTCCCGGACGCGCCCTGCTATCGTCCCGCGCCCGAGACGTACGTCACGCGCCAACCTCCCGTGGAGCCCACCCATGCCGAGCAAGAATCTCACCATCTTTCGCGCGGTCCTCGCGACCGCAGCCCTGTTGGCCGCCAACCCCGCAGACGCCACCGGGAGCTGGCCGCCCGCAGCAGGCGCGGACATGTCCGACCCCGCGAATTGGCCGAGCGACCCCGGCTTCGCGAGTTGCAAGAAGGACAAGGACGGCAAGTGCGAGATGATGGAAGGCAAGCCCGTCATCAGCGGCGGCGACTGGAACCTGTGGTCGTTCACCCCGCCGAACTACGCCGCCTTCCCGGGCTTCCGCCAGGCGGAGGTGAAGATGGGCGTCGGCATGCACGCCGACAGAGCCTGGACCAAGACCGTCGGCGACCGCCGCGTCATCATCGCCGTGCTCGACTCGGGCATCAAATGGGACGAGTCGGACCTGGTGAACAAGCACTACCTCAACCGCGGCGAGCTCCCGGCGCCGGAAGAGGCGTGCCGCACCGCTGGCTACAAGGCCGAAGATCCGCACGACGCCAACGGCGACGGCATCTTCAACATGCTCGACTACGCCAAGGAGAACGGCACCGACATCCCGAAGACGCCGTGCGACAGCCGCGTCAGCGACAAGAACAGCAACGGCCTGCTCGACCCGCAGGACCTGATCCAGGTCTTCTCCGACGGCAAGGACGACGACGGCAACGGCTACCGCGACGATATCTCCGGCTGGGACTTCTTCCAGGACGACAACGACCCCTACGACGACACCCGCTTCGGCCACGGCACCGGCGAGGCCCGCGATTCGTCCGCCGAGGGCAACAACGGCCGCGGCAGCATCGGCGTCTGTCCCGAGTGCACCGTGCTGAGCGTCCGCGTCGCCGATAGCTTCGTCTGCGACTCGAACGACTTCGCCGCCGGCTCGCTCTTCGCCGTCGATTCTGGCGCGAGCGTGCTGCAGTCGGCCCTGGGCGCGATCAACATGACGCCCTACGCCCGCGACGCGATCGAGTACCTCTACAACAACAACGTCGTCTTCATCGCCTCGGCTGCCGATGAGCTCAGCTACCACCACAACATGCCGAGCACGAACAACCACACCGTCTACGCCCACGCGATCGTCTTCGACGGCGCGAGCAAGGAAGCGTCGACGACCTTCCTCAACTTCAACAACTGCACCAACTACGGTGGCCAGCTGGTGCTGAGCACGCCCGGTACGGGCTGCTCGTCCGAGGCCGTCGGCATGAGCTCGGGCCACGCCGGCCTGATCTACTCGATGGCGCTCAAAGAGAAGCTCGATCCGCCGCTCTCCGCCGAGGAGGTCCGCGGCCTGCTGATCATGAGCGTCGACGATATCGACGTGCCCGAGTCCAAGACCGACGACACCAAGTTCCCCTCGGCGGCGGGCTGGGACCTGCACTTCGGCTACGGCCGCAACAACGTCTTCACCTCGGTCGACATGATCGAGAAGGGCCATATCCCGCCCGAGGTCGACATCCTCGAGCCTTGGTGGTTCGAGCCGATCGAGGTCACCCGCACGCCGAAGGTCAAGGTCACCGGCCGCGTCGGCAAGCGCGTCGACGGCCTCGCGCCGCGCTACACCGACTACGATTGGAAGCTGGAGATCGCCAAGGGCGTCGACCCGAAGTCGGGCTGGGAGACGCTGAAGGACGGCAAGACCTCGGGCATCGACGGCGAGATCTTCGAGTGGGACGCTGCCGCGACCGCCACGAAATACTTCGACTACACCGCGCCGCTGACCTACCACGACCAATATACCGTCACGATGCGCCTGACCGTCACCGCCAAGGCCAAGGACGGCGCCACGGTGACCAGCGAGATGCGCAAGACGGTCGGCCTGTACAAGGACCCGGACCTGCTGCCCGGCTTCCCGAAGCGGGTCGACGTCTCGTTCGAGCCCTCGGCCAAGATGTTCGACATCGACGGTGACGGCGCCGACGAGATCATCCAGCCCGGCACCGACGGTACGCTGCACGCCTGGAAGGCCGACGGCAGCGAGGCCGCCGGCTGGCCGGTGCACACGCCGATCCGCCGCGAGTTCGACAAGGACTACAAGTTCAACATCCTCTCCGCCTGCGCCTTCCGCACCGACAAGAAGGATTGCCACGCCAAGCACGGCACGCTCAAGCCGGAGTACCGCGAGTCGATGATCCTCAACTCGCCGGCGATCGGCGACCTCGACGGCGACGGCAAGATCGAGGTCGTCTTCTCCAGCTTCGACGGTCACCTGATGGTGGTCTCGGCGGACGGCAAGATGCGCGACGGCTTCCCGAAGAAGTCCGAGGCGCACGAGGTCGACAAGACCACGCCGGACGTGATCCTCGACGACGGCTTCTGCGGCAGCCCGACGCTCGCCGACCTCGACGGCGACGGCAAGCTCGAGATCCTGCAGAACGGCATGGACCAATACCTCTACGTCTGGCGCCACGACGGCACCGCGCAGAAGGGCTTCCCGCTTCTGGTCAGCGATCCCGCGCTCGAGGGCAAGCTGCGCGCCCGCATCATCACCACGCCTGCGGTCGGCGACGTCGACGGCGACGGCAAGCTCGACATCGTCGTCGGCACCAACGAGGTCCTCGGCGCCGAGTCGGTCAAGAACGAGGGTCGCGGCTACGTCATCTACGGCGACGGCAACGCCCACGCCGGCGGTCCCTTCCTCCCCGGCTGGCCGGTCAAGGTCTACGGCTTGATGGCCGAGGTCCTGCCGCTGGTCGGCCGCGGCGTGCCCGGCAACCCGGCGCTCGCCGACCTCGATTACGACGGCAAGCTCGAGGTGCAGCTCGACTCGATTGGCTCGGCCGGTCGCTTCTACCGCCACGACGGCAGCGTCTACGAGTGGCCGATCCCCGGCAGCAAGAAGAAGCTCAAGACCTTCGACAACCAGAACTTCGGCGCCAAGAGCAACACCGAGGACGCGCCGGCCTACATCCTCATCGCCTCCGCTTCGCTCGGCCGCATCGACCCGACCGGCGGTATCGACGTGGTCAAGGCCACCGCCGGCTTCAACTTCGCGCTGACCTTCGCTTCGGGCGGCAAGCGCGCCGACTTCGACCACCACCTCTCGGCCTGGGATACCCAGACCGCGACGATGCTCGAGGGCTGGCCGCGCAAGATCGAGGATTGGCAGTTCTTCAGCAACCCGGCGATCGTCGACATCGACGGCGACAAGCTGGCGGACGTCGTCGCGGCCTCGGCCGGCTACCTGGTCCACGCCTGGAACCACGTCGGCGAGGAGCCCAAGGGCTGGCCGAAGTACACCAACGGCTGGGTGATGGCCTCGCCCGCGGTCGGCGACGTCGACGGCGACGGCAAATACGACGTCGCCGTCGGTACCCGCAACGGCTGGATGTTCGCCTGGAAGTCGACCGGAGAGGTGAAGGGCAGCATCCGCGAGTGGGGCTTCTACGGCCACGGTCTGCACAATACGAGCAACTACCACGACCCGATCGACCCCTACCACCAGACCCAGGGTGGCGGCGGCGGCGAGGATGCCGGCAGCACCGACACCGTGAGCACCCCGGACGCAGGCGGTGCGACCGATAGCGGCGGCACGACCGAGGACGCCGCCGGCGACACCGGTGGCACCACGACCACCACCAGCAAGAAGAAGGACGACGGCTGCACCGCCGCCGCAACGCCCGGCAACGCGGCGGGAACGCTCTTCGTGCTGGCGCTGCTGGCCGCGCTGCTGATCTGGCGCCGCCGTGAGGTGATCGGATGACCGAAGAGCTTCGCCACGAGTGCTACAAATGCGGCGAGGAGCTGGTCTTCGAGGTGAAGATCGCGCGCCTCGACACCTGCCCGAACTGCGGCTCGTACCTGCATTCCTGCCGCAATTGCCGCTTCTGGAGCCCGAGCGCGCACAACCAATGCCTCGAGAATCAGGGCGAGTTCGTCCGTGATCGCGAGGCCGCCAACTTCTGCGGCCACTTCCAGTTCCGTGTCGTCGGCGAGGAGATCCCGGACGCTGCGAAAGAGGCCAAGAGCAAGCTCGACGCGCTCTTCGGCAAGGCCGGCGGCGACGGCCCCGCCAAGCCCTCCTGGGGCCTTCCCGGCGAAGGCGACAAGGAGCGCGAGGCGATGTCCAAGCTCGACGCGCTCTTCAAGAAGCGCTGATTTGGCGGAAAGGCCGATCAGGCTGTTGACAGGGCCTCGCCGTCGCTGTACCTAGCCGTCCGCCGTGGCGCACTTTCGGGTCGCCGTGGTGGTTCGGGGCGTAGCGCAGTCTGGTAGCGCGCTTGCTTCGGGAGCAAGAAGTCGCTGGTTCGAATCCAGTCGCCCCGACCCGATGCGGCGTCCAGCCCTCAAGCTGGGCGCCGCGTTCGTTTTTGCCGTCTTCCGCAGGCGGTTCGACCCTCCCGGGAGGCAGGCATGGCCATCGCCCGACCGCCAGATAGCGCCCTGATCCTCTTCGAGGACGAGGCCATCGTCGTCATCGACAAGCCCGCCGGCCTGCTGGTCCACGCCGAAGCCGACGCCGGCTCGGTGCTGGCGATGATGCGCCAGCGCGAGGAGGAGCGCGGCCTCGACCCCGAGGCGTTGCACCTGGTGCACCGCCTCGATCGCGAGACCAGCGGCGTGCTGATCCTCGGGCGCGGCGCGGACGTCACCAAGACGCTGGGCGCCGCCTTCCGCGATCGCAAGGTCCACAAGCGCTACCTCGCGCTGACCCATCCCGTCCCGGCGGTGCGTTGGGCCGAGGTCGACCACATGCTCGCCGCCAAGCGCATCCAGGGCGGTGAGCGCATGGTCGTGGTCGAGCGCGGCGGCGTGCAGGCGAGCAGCGAGGTCGAGGTGCTCGCCCGCGGCCGCCGCTATGGCTTGGTCCGCGTGCTCCCCGACCAGGGCCGCAAGCATCAGGTCCGCGTCGCGCTGGCCGAGATGGGCGCGCCGATCATCGGCGACTTCCTCTACGGTGGTGCCCGCGTCGCCCGGATGGCGCCGCGGATGATGCTGCACGCGCGTGGGTTGGAGCTCGCCCATCCGACCCAGCCGGACCGACACCTCTCGCTGAAGGCGCCGCTGCCGGCGGATTTCCTCGATCTCTTCGCCGACGACGGCGGCTTGATCCCGAGCGACCTCGATCGCCGGCACCGCAAGGCGCCGCCGAAGCCGCGTCCGAAGCCGCGTCGCCGCCGCTGAAGCCGCGCATCTCGCGAAGGGCTCGC
This sequence comes from Deltaproteobacteria bacterium, assembly GCA_020632665.1. Taxonomy (GTDB): domain Bacteria; phylum Myxococcota_A; class UBA9042; order UBA9042; family UBA9042; genus JACKFC01. The sequence goes on along the minus strand of JACKFC010000001.1, from coordinate 36,266 downwards.
GTTTCTAGAGGTGACCGCGCTCGGTGCTGCCGGCCAGCCGATCGAGCGGGGCAGGGCGCCGACTCGGCTGCCGCTCGACCTCGCCGACCAGCCATTCCCAGCCACGCCGGACCAGGGTGAACCGCCAAAGCGCCTCGCCGTCGGAGCCGTCGGGCATCCGCACCGCCACAGACTGGAGGTCGCTGCGGTTGGCCACCGGGCGGATCGTCAGGCCGTCGCCTTGCCAGCGGGCCAGCGTGGCGGCGCCGCGATCCCCGTCGGCGACGCGCGCGAAGCGATCCAGGAAGGCCTCGATCTCGCGCATCCGCGTCGCGTGCTGGGTCGGTTCGCCCCAGAGGTCGCTCCAGTGCTCGCCGCGCTCTTCGCCGTCCTCGATCAGCTGCGACCACTCGAAGAGGCCGTGCAGCGCGTTGCGGCGCTGCTCACCGGCTTGAAGCTGCAGCCCAGCGATCAGGGTTCGGAGCAGCGCCGTCGGCGTCTCGCACGATTCCTCGCAGCCGCCGATCACCGCGCGCTTGCGGACGCGGCGCTGGCTGTAGGCGGCAGCCTCGGCAGCGGCGGTCTTCGCGCCTGCTGCCTCCGCCGTGGCCGTCGCCGCCGCGGGCGCAGGAGCGGGTTGCGCGGCGGCAGCAGCAACGGCGGCCGCCGCTGGTTGGGCCGCAGGCTGCGACGGTGCTGGCGAGCGGCCACAGCCGAGCGTCGCGACGAGCAGAACCAATGTCGTGACGAGCGGCCCGAGCGCCGCCCGTGTGAAGAGGGTTCGACTCAAGCGGCGGCCTCACCGGGGCTGGTCACGCGGAGGACCTCGGCGGCGCTGAGCGGCTCGCTCTCGCGGCCGACGTAGCCGGCGCGGATGTCCAGCAGCTCGTCCAGGCAAGCCATGAAGGCCTCGACCACCCGGGGGTCGAAATGCGAGCCAGAGAGGCCACGCACGTAGGCCACCGATTCGTCGATCGACCAGGCGTCCTTGTAGACGCGCGGGCTGGTCAAGGCGTCGAAGACGTCGGCCAGCGCCACGATCCGGCCCGCGAGCGGGATCTCGTTGCCGCCGAGGCCGAGCGGGTAGCCCGATCCGTCCCATTTCTCGTGGTGGGTCGCGGCGATCTGCTCCGCCATCCGCAGCAGCTGGCTGTTGCTACCCGAGAGGATGCGCGCACCGATCAGCGGGTGCTGCTTCATCACCTCGTATTCTTCCGGCGTGAGCTTGCCGTTCTTCAGCAGGATCGCGTCCGGGATGCCGATTTTTCCGACGTCGTGCATCGGCGCCGCGAGCTTGATCAGCGCGATCTCGTCGGCGCTCATCCCCATCCGCCGGGCGATGACCTGGCAGTAGGACGACATCCGGTCGACGTGCTCGCCGGTGTCGCCGTCGCGGTACTCGGCCGCGCGGGCGAGGCGCATGATCGTCTCGCGGCTCGCCTCGACGAGCTGGTTGTTGACCCCGCGCAGCCGCTCGAGCAGCGCGGTCAGGTCGGCTGTGCGGGTCTCGACCATCTCTTCGAGCCGGCGCTGCTGATCGTGCAGGCGGATCTCGGTGCCGATCCGCGTCGCCGCAACCTGCAGCACCCGTCGATGCGCCTCGGTCGGCAGCCGGGCGCCACCCCAAGCGTGCAGCGCCCCGACCACGTCGCCGTCCTGCGCCAGCAGCGGCACACCGACGTAGGGCAGCGCCGTGGGGTCCTCGCCCATCAGCACACCGTCGGCGGCGTCGACCATCAGGATGTCGCTGCGGCCGAGCAGCTCGTGATGTCGCCGCTCCACCATCGAGCGGCCCCGCCCGTGGCTGCCCTCGGCATGGGCGCTGGCGACGACCCGCGGCGACCGCGCGCCACCGAGCGTCACGACCACATGCGGGAAGGCGAGCCAGGTCGAGACCCGCTCGGCGAGCGAGCTGAGCACCGCGTCGGCGTTGGCGTAGCCGTCGGCGAAGGTCGTCAACTCGAGCAGGTGGTTGAGCAGGTCGCGGTCGCGGACGGCCTCGGCGTTCAGCCGCCGGACGCGGACCAAGGTGCGGATCTCGACCGTGACCTCGAGTTGATCGATCGGCCGGTCGATCAGCACGTCGGCGCCGGTGCGCTCGACCAAGCGCTCACGAAGCAACTCATCTTCGCCGCCGACCAACAAGACCTGCGGTCGCTGCCCGGCGTCGATGCCGTCCATCACCGCGCCGATCGCAACGCAATCCGCGCACCCGCGCGCGTCGGCGTCGAGCACCAGCACATCGGGCTGCAGGTCGCGGATGCGCAGGCGCAGGTCTTCCGGCGACTCGACCTGGAAGAGCAGATGGCCGAGCGGCTGCGCGGCCCGACCGACGGCCTGAAGCACGTCGGAGCTGCTGCTCATCACGAGGATCCGCGAGGGTTGTGACAACGTGACCTCCTGCCCGGCCGGCAGCATAGCGTCTGACCGGCTCCGGCGAAAGCGGGCCGCTCGACCGGTTGGCTGGCCTCTTCTATCCTGCGCCCCCTGGAGGCCGCATGTCCGCTCGCACCTGGCTCGTTTCCGCATTGCTCTTCGGTGCTTCGCTGCCGCTTGCCGCTACCGTGCAGGCGGCGGACGGCAAGGCCGATCGCTTCCTCGACAACGCGCTGCCCTACTACGAGCCGCGCGACCGCCGCGTCGACGTCGAGCATATGGACCTCGTGCTGAAGCTCGATCCGCCGAGCCAGAAGGTCGAAGGCGAGGTCACCTACAGCGTCCGCCGGCTGGCCGAGGGCCAAGTGCTCGCGTTGGATGGCGTCGACCTCGACGTGCAGCAAGCGCATTGGCTCGGCGCCGACGGCAAGCCCGGTCCGGCGGTCGCAGACGGTGAGCGCAAGACGCTGCGGTTCGAGCTCCCGCCCGGCGCCGGCCCGCACAGCCTACAGCTTCGCTGGCACGCCCAGCCCAAGCGCGGCCTCTACGCCGTGCAGCCGGACGCCGACGAGAAGCGCCGCCCCGTGCACCTCTGGACCCAAGGCGAGACGCAGGAAGCGCGGCATTGGCTGCCGAGCCCCGATGATCCCGACGAGCGCTTCACCTGGAGCGTCACCCTCGACGTCCCGGCCGGCCTGGTCGCGCTGAGCAACGGCGACCCCGGGGCGGTCGAGAACCAAGGCAAACGCCGGCGGCACCGCTTCGACCTGCGCACTGCGCACCCCATCTACCTGCTCAACGTGGTGGTCGGACCGTTCCGCGAGATCGTCCACGCCGAAAAGCCGGTGCGCGTCTCGAGCTGGGCGCTGCCCGACGACGTCCGCCGGGCCGAGATCGTCGGCGCCAAGCTCGCCGCGATGATCGCGTTCCTCGGCAAGATCACCGGCACGCCCTATCCGCACCAGCGCTACGGCCAGGTTTGGGTCGACGAATTCACCGCCGGCGGGATGGAGAACGTCACCTTGACGACCCTGACCCGACGCGCCCTGGGCGACGCCGACAGCGCGCTCGATTGGGAGCCGGACGGGCTGCTCGCGCACGAGGCGGCGCACCAATGGTTCGGCGATACCGTGACCTGCCGCTCCTGGGCCGACCTCTGGCTGAACGAGGGCTTCGCGACCTACTACCAGAAGCTCTGGACCCTGCACGACCTCGGCCCGGATCGCTTCGCCGAGGAGATGGCGGCTGCGCGCGACGCCGTGATGCACACCGAGGCCGCCAAGCCGCGCGCCATCGTGCAGGACCGCTTCACCCGCCCCGGCGACCTCTTCGACGCCCACTCCTATAGCCGCGGCGCGTGGGTCCTGCACATGCTGCGGACCATGCTCGGCGCCGAGGCCTTCGACGCCGGCATCGCCGACTACCTCCGCGCCCATCGCTTCGGCTCGGTCGAGACCGGCGATTTGCGGCGCGCGCTCGAGCGGCATTCGCATCGCTCGCTGCGTGGCTTCTTCGCGCGCTGGGTCCGCACGCCGGGCCTGCCGCAGCTCCAGGTCCGGGCGCAATGGCGTCCACAGCGCGGCGGCGTGCTGACCGTGTCGATCACGCAGACGCAGAAGGCGGATCCGCGTCGGCCCCTGTTCCGCCTCGAAGTGCCGGTGCTGGTCGCCGGCGCCGCCAACGAGAAGGGCACCATCCACAACGTCGTCCTCGACGGCCGCAACGGCATGCTGACGTTGCCGATGAAGACGCCGCCGGCGCTGGTGATGCCCGACCCGGAGATGACGCTGCTGGTCAACTGGAAGGTCGAGATCGACGCCGATCTGCTCCTCGGCGCGCTGCGTCCCGAACGCCACCCCGACACCCGCGCCCGCGCCATCCTCGCCGTTCGCGGCGCCCTCGGCCGGGCCAAGGTGCAGGCCGCGCTGCTCGATCTGCTGGCCCGCGACCCTTCCCGCCACGTCCGCGCGCTCGCCGCCAAGACGCTCGGCGCCGCGACCCGCTCCGAAGTGCGCGCCGCGCTGCAGCGCGCCGCCGGTGACGCCGAACCGAAGGTGCGCTCTGCCGCAGTCGCCGCGCTCGGCGAGCTGCACGACGGCGAGAGCCTGCCGCTGCTGATCGCGGCCACCAAGGACCGCAGCGCAGGAGTCGTCCGCGAGGCGCTCGCCGCGCTGCAGAAGATCGACCGCAAGGCCGCACGCGCCGCCGCGTTGCAGGTCATGGAGCGGCCCTCGTGGCGCGACGCGCTGGCCGGCGCGGCGGTGGAGCGGCTCGCGGCCATCGCCGACCCGCGCGACCTCGATCGCGTCTGGGATGCGACCCGCCCCGGCAAGTCCAAGGCCCTGCGCGCCACCGCCGCCGTCGCGCTGGCCAGCTTCGCCGGCATGGTCGAGGCGGCGCGCGATCCGATCCGCGACCACCTCGAAGGGATGCTGCAGGAATCGTCGCTGCGCCTGCGCTCGGCGGCCGTCAGCGCGCTCGGTCTGCTCTCGGACGCCCGCTCACGGCCAGCTCTGCAGGCCGCGGCCTCCCGCGAAGCCTTCGAGCACCTCGCCGAGCAGATGCGCGACACCGCCAAGGGGCTCGGCAAGGGCGGCGCGCTCGAGGGCCGCGTGCAGCGCCTCGAATCGACGCTGCACGAATTGCGCGGCCGGCTCGAGTCGCTCAAAGAAGAGCGCAAGGGCCGTCACGGGCCTGGCGGCCACGGCGGCGGCAAGGGCGGGGGCGACGGACAGGCCAAGCCGCGCCCGGGCGGAGCGTGACGAAGTCCCGTGTTCTGGCGCTGCTCGTCCTGCTGACGAGCGGTGCCTGTCGCGAGCCATGGCCCGACGCGACGCTGGTCCTGGCCGTCCCGGCGCCGATCCGCACCGTCGACCCCCGGCTGGCGGTCGACGCCGCGTCGACCCGGGTCTGGCGTCTGGTTTTCTCCGGGCTCACCGCGGTCCATCCCGACGGCAGCACCAGCCTCGACCTGGCCGAAGCGATCACGCCCTCGGCGTGGGACGGTGAGGGCGCACCGGTCGCCTATGACGTCACGCTGCGCGAGGGCCGGCGCTTTCACGACGGACGCCCGGTCGAGGCCGCCGACGTCGTCTGCACCTACCGCTCGCTGGTCGACCCACGGCTCGGCTCGCCGGTCGGCGCGGCCTTTGCGCGCAGGTTCACCGCCGTCGAGGCGCTCGACCCGCGTCGGGTGCGGTTCCGCCTGCGCGCGCCGTTGGCCACCTTCCGCTCCGACGTCATCCTCGGGATCGTGCCGCGGAGCGCCTGTGGCAATCCAGGCTTCGCGCTCGGCGCCGCGATCGGCGCCGGGCCGTTTCGGTTGCAGGAGCCGCTCGAGCAGGACCGTGTCGTGCTGCAGCGCGTCGGCCGCGCACCGCCCGGCGCGGCGACCCGGGTCGTGGTGCGCGCCATCGCCGACGAAGGGGCCCGCGCGCTGTCGGTCCTCGGCGGCGGTGCCGACGTCGGACTCGGCCTCTCCCCAGGCGCGCTGGACGCGGCCGGCCGTCACGGAAATGCCCGGATCGCTTCTGCGCCGGGGATCGCCTTCTCCTACCTCGGCGTGCAGCTCGAGCATCCGACGCTCGCCGATCCGGAGGTCCGCCGCGCGTTGCTGCTCGCGCTCGACCGGCCTGCGCTGGTCGCCGCCGTCCTCGGTGGCCGAGGCCGCGTCGCCGCGACGATGATGGCCCCCGAGCATTGGGCGGCGCCTGCAGATCTGCAGCCCGCTGCCTCGGACCCTGCGCGGGTGGCCACGCTCCTCGACGCCGCGGGCCTGCGCCCCGATGCCGACGGGATCCGCCTGCGCCTGCGCCTGCTGACGACGACGGCGCGCGAGCGGCGGACCCAAGCCGACGCGATCGCCCGCCAGCTCGCACGGGTCGGCGTCGCCGTCGAGGTCCGCGGACTCGAGATCGCCACGCTGCTCGACGCTCTGCGCGTCGGGCAATTCGACCTCTTCCTGCTCGGCCTGCCCGAGCCACTGGAACCCGACTATCAGGGCTGGATGTTCCACAGCCGCAATCGCCCCGACGCCGCGCTCGTCCTGCCAGCGGCGTTGGACGATGCGGCGCGTGCCCACCCCGGCTGTCGTCGCATGCACGCCGCAGCCACCGCCGACGCGCTCGCTGCCATCGCCTGGGACGCCCTCGGATCGCCCCCAGCCCGCGGCAGCGGCAACCGCAGCCGGCTGCGCGACCCACTCACCGATTGCCTGCTCGACCTCGGCCAGCGCGCACAGACGCCCGCGGATCGGGCTCCGCACTACCACGCCGTCGCCCGCCGCTTGGCCCGCTTGCTGCCAGTCTTGCCGCTCTGGCACGAGGACGTGAGCGCATTGGTCGGTGCACGCGTCGGCGCGGTGTCGCCACCTGCCGACGGGAGCTATCTTGCCTGGACCCGCGCAACGCTCGCGCCCCGTGCCGAGGGCGGAGCGTCGGCAGGTTCCGCACAGGAGGCACCATGAGCGAAGGTCAGGCCGAGAACCCCCGCAGCCGACGCGCCGCGGGCGTCTTGACCGTCACCGTCGCCGTGGCGCTGGTCCTGGTCGCGATCGGCCTGCGTCGCACCGCGCCGCCGCCGTCGGGCCTGGAGGGGCAGCGCGTCGAGCCGATCGTGTTGCCGCGGTTGCCGCTGCGTCCACAGCCGCAGGTGGAGCGGATCACGCTCGGTGCGGCGAATGGCCACGCCACGCTGGTCCATTTCTGGGGCCCTTCTTGCGCACCCTGCGTCGAGGAGGCGCCGCAGATCGCCGCAGTCAGCGCCGAGGCCGCCGGATTCGGCGCCGAAGTTTTGACCGTCAGCGCCGAGGACGTGGCTGAGATCCGGGCCTTCCTCCTCGGCGCCGGCCTCCAAATGCCCGTGCTGCACGACGCCGCGGGGCAGGCGTACGAGCGTTTCCGCGTCGCGGCGATCCCCCATACCTTCGTCCTCGGCAAAGACGGCGCCGTCCGCCGTGAGTGGCTCGGGCCGCAGGACAAAGCGACGCTGCTCGCCGCGCTGCGGCAGGCTCAGAACGAGTAGAGCAGGCCGGCGTGGAGTTGGCCGAAGGCCTCGCGTTCCGGGCAGCCGCTGCGCGCTGTCGGATCCGGGGCGCTGAGGCAGCGGCGGTCGAGCGCGATGCCGTAGTCGAGGCGGATCGGGATCTGGCCCGAGACCAGGAAGCGCACTCCGAAGCCGACGCCGTGGCGAATGCTGCTCGGGTGGAGGTTGTTCCAGCGGTCGGCGATGCCGCCCCAATCCCAGAACAACGCGCCCCAGAGGCCCTTGTCGCGGAGCATCGGGAAGCGGGCCTCGATCGAGCCGTTGAGCACTACGTCGCCGTCGTTCTCGGCCGCGTAGACCTTGCAGCTGCCGTCGGCGTTGGTCTGCGCGCAGACGGGCTGGCCGTCGCTATCGGTCGCACCGATCGGGTTGCCCAATGAGTCGTAGCGCAGCACGCCGTTGTCGGCAAAGCCGCGCAGGCCGAGCTGACCACCCAGGCGGAAGCGCTCGTTCTCCGGCAACTGCCCGTCCTCGCTCAGCGCGCCGAGGCCGATCGCCCAGCCAGCGCGGACCATCGCGCCGAAGGTGAGGGTGTCGCGGAAGGTCACATAGCCCTTTCCTTGCGCTTCGAGCTTCACGAAGTTACCGCGCACCGCCACCGTCTGGCTCGAGGTCGCCGTTGGCTCGTTGAGGGCGTTGATCAGCGCGACGCTCGTCGTCAGGTACGTGCCGCGGGACGGGTTGATCGGCGAATCCAGCGCGTCGTAGGAGAGCCGCGGGATCACCTTGAACTGCGCCTGCCACGGCTTGAACTCGGTCTGCGAGCCGTCGCGGTATTTGACCAAGCCGCCGTCGACGCCGACCGAGAGGCCGAGGCGGCCGAAGCGACGCAGCACCTCTGCCGCCGCGCCGGCCTTGTCGATATCGATCGTGGTGGTGGCGAAGTCACGCGAGAAATACGGCGCGATCACGCGCAGGGCCGTCTCGGTGCCGAAAAAGCGGCGATCATAGTACGAGAGGGCGCCGAGCAGCAGCGCCGGCTGCAGCGTCTCCAGGATGGCCGGCGTGATGCCGCCGCGGGCGATGATGCGCCCCTCCTTTCCCTCGCCGAAGAGGTTGCGGTCGACCAGTCCGGCCTCCGCCGTCAGCAGCAGGCTCGGCAGCGAGACGCCCAAGCGCTGGCCGAAACCCGCGCCCAGCCGGCCGCCGGTCGCGGTCTGGTGTTCGAGGATGTCGATGACGCCCGTCGGCGTGGTGCCGATGCTGGCGGCGGTCTGCTGCCGCTGCACGTTGACGGTCTGGAAGCCGACCGCAGCGTCGAAGAAGCGGCTCTGATCTTCCACCACTTGCACCACGATCGCGATGCGGTCGCGCACGGGCTGCTCGTCGCGGCCGATGTAGCGGAACGAGACAGAGCGGAATAGGCCGAGGTTGCGCAGCGAGCGCAGCGATTCGAAGAGGCGCGAGGAGGAGAAATCCGAGCCTTCGGCCGGCATATCGCGGACCAGCAGCTCGCGGTCGGTCTTGAAGTTGCCGGAGACGAAGATCTCGCCGATCTGCACCCGCGGCCCCTCGACCACGCGCAGCTCCAGCTCGACCTCCTCGGCCAAGATCCGGCTCGCGGTGCAGGTCTGCAGCCCCTTGCTGCCTGCGGCCGAGATCGCCCGGTTGCGGGTCGCGCAGAGCAGCTCGAAGCGGGCCTGGAAATAGCCGAGGTCGCGGTAATCGTCCTCGATCTTGCGCAGACCGTCGACCACGCGGGTGAAGCTGGCGACGTCGCCGCGGCGTACGGCGAAGAGTTGCTGCACCCGCGCCAGCCGGCTGGGCTGGGCGCCGACCACGCGCACGTCGACGAAACGCGACCGGCGGCCTTCCTCGAACGGCACCTCGACGTAGATGAAGTGCTCGCCGACCGGCCGGCGGACGCGGAATCCCCGGTCGGGTAGCAAATACTCCACGATCTCTTCGCGATCGGTGCGATGCCGGCGCCGCACGATGCCGCCACCGCTGCCCGCAGGCGCGACCAGGCCGTAGCGGAACTCGAAGTAGCCAGCGTCGCGGTAGAATTGCCGCAGCCGGTCGAGGTCGCCGAACATCTGCGCGGTCGCGAGGAAGCCGCCCTCGTCGAGCATATCGTAGGGTCGGGTCTCGATCGCTCCTTGCAGCTCCGAGGGCTCGAAGGCGAGGGCGTCTGCGGCGCGCCCTTCGCAGGCGTCGCGTTGGTTGCGGGCTTCGGCGTCGGCGAGCACCCCGGCGTCACAGAAGCGCAGGCCGCGAATCTGCGCGAGGTAGTTCGTCGTGACCCGGTAGGTGATCACCGACGCGACCCGGCTGCCCCACGAACGCGGAACGTCGCGATAGTCGAGCTCGACCTCGGCGAAGAGGTAGCCCCGGTTCTCCAGCATCGCAGCGAGCTCGCGCCGGCCACGTTCGGCTTCGGAGAGGTCGAAGACGCCGCTCTCGGCGAAGGGCATCACCTCGCGGATGTCGGCGTCGTCCATGGTCGTGAAGCGCGCTTCGCGGCCGGAGAGCTCGCTCGATTCGCGCCCCCGTACCCGCACCATGCTGCAGCGGCCGAGCCGAACCTCGACCGTCACGACCTGCTCGGCTGGGCTGTGGGTGATCGTCACCTTCGGGCTGTGGTAGCCGAGTTGGCGCAGGAGCCCGCGGATCTTGCCGCGCCCCTTCACGCCGGCGCGGCGGGTGAAGACGTCGATCGCGCCGAGGTCGCTGGCGCGCGAGATCATCCGCTCCGAGACCCGCTCGCAGCGCAAACCGGCTTCCTCCTCGCGCTTGTTCGGGCGATGTGGGTCGAGGATCTTGGTCCGGATCGTCGCGATATGCTGCTTGGCGCCTTCGCGGATCACGACGTCGATCGCGACCAAGCCGACGCCGGTCGACTCCGCCGTCACCGCCACCTGCACGTCTTCGAAGCCGGCGCGCTGGTAGAGCGTCTCCAGGGCCGACTTTTGCCGCGCGAGCTGCGCCCTGCCGTCCTCGGTCTCGGGGTTCAGCACATCGCCCGGCTGGAAGAGCAGCTTGTTGCGCAGCTCGGATTCGAGCACGTCGCGGTTGCCGTCGAAGCGGATCGCCCGGATCACGTTGTTGCCCAACACGCTCAGCGCGATCCGGGCTCCCGACGGGCGCAGCGTGCAGCGGACCTTGTCGATACGGAAAAAGCCCGTCGCTTCGAGCCGCGCGACCGCCCGCTGCAGGCCGTCCGGCGCGAGCCTGCTGCCGCGACGCAGGTCGGTCAGCGAGAGCAGCTTCGCCCGTGTGTCGCGGTCCTGGCAGCGCGTTCCGACGCAGCCGAGCAGCTCCGCCGTCGCGATCTCGGCGCCGGCGCAGCTCTTCTCCGACTCGGCGAGTCCCGGGACGACCCGCTCACTCTCGCCGCCTTCGGAGCCTGGCGAGCTCGGTCTCGGCCGCTCTGTCGGCGTCACCGACCGCGGCAGCGGGGCGCCGGGCGCGGGGCTGCTGGGCCCTGGCTCGGCCGCTCGATCCGGCCGCGGCGGCCCGGTCGTGGCCACACAGGGGCGCGCCACCACGGCCAGGGCGAGCGCTGCGAGGCACGCGGCGACGCCGGCACGGACCGGCCGAGGGCAGGGCAGGGTGGCGTTCATTCCGGCAACGGCACGCGGTAGCGAAGCTTGGCTTCGTAGACGTTGATCGAGGTCGACTGCCCACTCGAGCTCTGCGAGCGCAACAAGCCTTCGAGCGACCACCGCTCGCCCAGGCGCAGGCTGAAGGTCGCGCTCGACTCGGTGGAGCCATTGCTGTCGCGGAAGACCTTGCCCGTCATGGTCATGGCCTTGCCGAGGCTGGTCGTCACCTTCGCGTTGATGCCGCCCGAGGTCGGGATGCCGATCGAGATCGAGTCGACGAACGCCGAGAGCAGCATCTTCTGGAAGGCCTCGGCGAGCTCGTCGGTGAGCAGGTTGAAGCTGTCGCGGCTGCCGAAGGTTCCGCTGGCGGAGCGCGACGTCAGCAGCTGCCCGGTCAAGATCAGCGATTGGATATCGGCCGGATCCAGCGCCGGCGTCGAGGAGAGGCCGATCACCAGCCGCCGCGGGTCGTCGAGCGGACCCGCGATGCGGATCACGACCGTCACCTTGCTCACCTGCCCCGAGGTGCTCGAGGTCAGGTTCGGCCCGATGCCGAGGCTGCTGCTCGAGCCGCCCTGCACGTCCTGATCGAGCGGAATCTCAGCCCGCGCCTCCAGGCTCAGCCACGCCTTGTCGACCGCGCCGTTGAAGTCGATCGAGCCCTCGGTGACCTCGAATTCCCGCCGCACCACCGAGTAGGTCAGCATCGAGCCCGGCAGCACCTCGACCCGTCCGTAGAGCTCGGGCGCCGCCATCGTACCCCTGACGCGCGTATCGAGGCCCAACTCCAAGTCGGTGCGGCCGAAGGGGAAGCGCGACAGCACTTCGAAGTTCTGCCCACGCAGGCCGAGGTCGAAGCGGATCGCGCCGATCCACGGCATCCGCTCCAACAAGGGCTCGGAATAGCCGTCGAGCTCGCGGCCGCGCACGCCACCGATGACCTTGCCGAGCTTGTCGAAGCTCTTGCTGTATTGACCCTCGGAGATCAGCACGTTGCCCGAGAGCAGCATGTCCCGCCGCTTGGCGTCCTGCAGGTGGCGGCCGCGAAAGCGCAGGGTCGGGGTCACCACCAGGGCGTATTCCTTCGGCACGGCGTAGGCCAGGTCGACGCCATCGAAGTGCATATCGATGCCCTGCACCGCGTAGCCGTCGAGCGCGACGTCGCCCCAGAGCTTGAAGCGGCCGTCCTCGATGCGCCCCTCGAGCGCCTTGTCCTTCGGGATCTGCAGCTGCAAGAGCCCCTTCTCGCCGGGCCGCAGATCGAGCACCGCACCCTCGGCGAGCATGATCTCGCGGCCGTAGCCGCGTGGCACGACGCGCGAGTTGGCCAGGACGATGCGTCCGGTCGGCGCGATCGCGTCGAGCGGCCCGGCGAGCCGCATCGCGCCCTTCCGACTCGCCGCGCCGGTCAGGCAACGCGACCCCGGATCGGCCCGCACCACCGACGACTCGCCGATATCGAAGCCCAGCTCGAGGTTGGCCAAGCTCTCCGAGAGCGCGCCGAAGCGCGGCACCTCGACGTGACCGGCGAGGAAATACGCCAACCGCGACGGCTTGCCCTCGGCTTCGTTGGGATAGAAGAACGTGCCGCAGAGCTCGACGGCCTCGGTGCCGAAGGCCAGCTCGGTATCGCCCAGTTCGACCCGATCCGGCAGCACCTTCACGGTCGCCGGCATCCGGTTGCGGATCGTGTCCAAGCCGTTGTCGAGCTCGATCTCGGCACCACCCGGCGGCAATTGCGCCTCGATGGCGAAGACGGTCTGGCCAGGGCGGAAGTCGAAGCGCAGCTCGGCGTCGCCGGCGACGAAGGGCCGGATGCCGTTCATCGGCGGCAGCGCCAACAGATCCCAGGGGTCGAAACGCTCGGCGCGCACCTGTAGCGAGACGACCTCCGGCACCAAGCCGCGGAAGGTGACGAGCGAATTCTCCTTCAACGCGAAGCGCGGGAAGAACTGCCCGCTGCTCAGCGAGGCCGGGCCGTCCGCGGGCTTGTCGATGCCGATCCGGCCGTCGCCGAGCACGATCTTGTCCCAGGCCAGGCCACGCAGGCCGATATCGCCGCGCAGCGCCAGCTTCTTGCCGCCACCCGAGGCGCTGATCGTGCCCTCCATCGTGCCATGCAGCGGCATCGCGAGCGCCCGCACCTCGCCCAGTTGGTCGAAGCGTAGGGTCGGGAGCGTCGCTTCCACGGCCCAATCGCCGCGTTCGAGGCCGACGCTCGCGCTGCCCTTGACCAAGGTCGTCAGGCCGAGCGGCGGCTCTCCGCGGCGCTGCAGCGGCGGGATCTGCACCTCCCACGCTGGCAACTCGAGGCGCCCGCCGCCGAAGCGGAAGTCGGCGCCGACGCGGTCAAAACGCTCGAAGCGCACGCCGAGGTTGTTGACCGCGAGGTGGCCGGCGGCCTGCAGCGTGCGCGCCGGTCGATCGAGGTCGACCTTGAACGAGAGGCCCTCGAGTCGGGCGCGTCCGCTCACGCCCCGCACCCCTTGTCCGGTGAGCAGAGGCCCGAGCTCGACGTCGCGCACCGAGACGCCCTTGCCGCGGACCCGGATCGGCTTGGCGACCCGGGTCACGTCGCCGGCGAAGAGCTCGAGTTCGAGGTCGCCGCCGACCCGTCCCTGCGCGAGGTTCGCCGAGAGCTTGTTCAGCTTCAGCACGTCGTCCTGCAGCGCGAGCTCGGTCCGCAACTCGTCGATGCGGGTGCCGGCCGCGACCAGCCCGCTCGCCCGCAGACCGGCGCGCACCGTGGGCCGGAGGAAGGGGCCGCCGACCTGCAGGCCGTCCAGCCGCAGGGCGCCGTCGACGCCCTTGACGCCGAAGGGCCGCAGCAGGCTGCCGAGCGACGCCGCGCGCGCTTCGCCCTCGATCGAGAGGGTCTTCTCGGCGAGATCGACCTCGCCCGTGGCCGCGACATACGTCGCGCCAGCCGCCGCTCCACCGCCGTCCGGCAAGGCGCGGTCCGAAAGGCGGGCGCCGCGCAGCCGCAGCCAGAGCGGGCGGGCGGGCTTGCCCCCTGGGTCCATGACCGTGTCGACCCCTCCGCGGAAGTGCAGCGTCGGCAACGTCTCGACCAGGAGCCCGGCGCGCGGATCTCGCTCGACCTGCAGGTCGAGGTCCGTCTTGGCCTCCATCCACAGCCCCGCATCGCCACCGGTGCGCAGCTGCACGTCGACACCGACCTCGCCCGAGACCGTGCCGGCGATCGGCAGCGATTGCTCGGCCGACATCCCGATCGCCGGGCTCGCCAGCGCTTCGGCGATCGAGACGCCCTCGGCGCGAACCACGCCGGCGCTGCGCTGCAACCCGTCGGCGGCGAGGTGGTAGGTCAGGCGGTCGCTCCGCAGCCGGCCGCCGAAGCCCTCGACGTCGACCTTCTGCGCGACGACGTCGACGATGTCGCCATCCACCGTCGGGGTGTGCACGTCGATCGTGGCGCGGACCCGCCGCGTGTCGAAGCCGGCCATCCGGCCCGAGCCCTCGACCTCACCGCGGACGTGGCTGCGCCCGGCGGAGTCGACGTCGACCTCACCGACGAAGCGGGTCTCGGCGGCGAAGAGGTCGCCCAGCATCCGGCCCAGGAAGGGCTCCTCCGGGGTGCGGGTGCGCAGCGCGCCGCGGCGGACCTTTACGTCCAGCTCCGGGGCCCAGCGCACCGCGATATCGCCGCGCTCGAGCACCGTATGCTCACCTTCGATCCGGGCGTCGGCCAAGCTCGCGTCCTGCGGACCTCCGACAGCCGAGGCGATCCGGATCTTGCCGCCGGGGAGCTGCGCCAATCCGGCGCGGTCGAAGGCGTCGAGCCGAATCTCGCCGTGCGCCGCCTCGACCCCTCGCGCCGACCAGCCCCACTCGACGGCTGCGTCGCCGCCACCCGGTGCTGGCGTCACTTCGACCCGGAATTCACCGACCAAGCCCATCCCGGTGACGTCGATCTGGGTCCCGGCGAGGTCCATGTGGAAGGCGCCGCTTCGCAGCCCGATGCGGTCGATCGTCAGCGCGAACGGCGCGGCCTCGTCGTTCGACGATTTCGGCTTGGGCTCGGGGTCGATCAAGGCGCACAACAGGCGAATATCGCCCGCGGCGGTCTCCTCGAAGCGAACGACCAGGCCGTCGGCGGCGAGGTTGTCGAGTCGGAGCTTGAGGCCCCGCTCACCCGCGAGGAGCCGGCCGACCAGCGGCAGCCACGCGACCTCCAGGTCGATCCGCTGCGCCGCGATCACCGCCGCGCCATCGGGGTCGAGCAGGCGCACCTCGTGCAGCCGAACCTGCCCAGGTGCGGGACCCCAGCGCAGCGCGCGGAGCTGGATGCGCCCCGGGACGGCGCCCTGCAGCGCCTCGCCCAGCCACGCCACCGTCGAGGGCGAATTGACCGTGAAGTAGACGAAGAGCGCCGCGGTGCAGAGCGTGACGGCAGCGCGAATCGTGAGCTGGTAGACGCCGGCACCGAGCAGACGCGCGACGATCGCGACCACACGCGCGAAGAGCGAGCGCTTGCGCCCGTGCTGGCCCTGCGGATCGCTCAACGCCCGGCGCTCCCGTGCTCACGGCCCCCCCACAGCGGACGTCGCAGAGCGGGGCGCGATTCGACGCCGGGGAGCATAGCCGCAGCGAGGGGTTGCGGCCAGAAAGGGACGGACCGGTTTACGGCGAGCCGCTGAAGAGGAAATCGAGGCAGATGTTGGCACCGAAGCACTTCATGCACACCGACTTGCAGCCCGGGCAGCTGTAGCCGGCGGGGGCCGACTTGCCAACGCACTTGCCAGCCGCGGTGCAGGTGCCCACGACCTCCACCGAACCACAGAGGTCGACCTTGACCTTGGTCTGGCAGGGCTCGTTCGGCTTGCTGAAGCAGCCGCCGCCGCTGCAGACGCCGACCGGGCACTCGCTCGAGGAGGCGGTGCACGGCTTGTAGTCCATGGCGGAGGAGTTGTGCTGGCAGCCGAACTTCGGGTCACAGGTATCGAGGGTGCAATCCTTGCCGTCGTTGCAGGACTTCACCGTGCCGGGCTGGCACGCGCCGCCCTGGCAGAGGTCGTTCTCGGTGCACGGGTTGCCGTCGTCGCAGGGGCCGCTGCCGATATCGTGGGTGCAGATGCCGTTCTTGCAGACGTCGACCGTGCACGGCTTGCCGTCGTCGGTGCAGGCGCCGCCCTCGTTCGGCTTGTGCACGCACTGTCCGGCCTGGCATTGGTCGAGCGTGCACGGGTTGCCGTCGTCGGTGCAGACCGCGTCCGAGGCCGGGTTGTGCGTGCAACCGGTGAAGGGATCGCAGCCGTCGGCGGTGCACGGGTCGTTGTCGTTGCAGTCGAGGTTGTTGCCGCCGACGCAGGTGCCGGCGAGGCATTTGTCGGTCTGCGTGCAGATGCTGCCGTCGTCACAGGCCACGCCGGCGACGCCCTTGTGGATGCACTGCCCGTCCTCGTTGCAGATATCGTTGGTGCAGGGGTCGCCGTCGTCGCTGCACTGGATGCCGCTCTGGCCCTTGTGCTTGCAGCCGCCGGCGGTGTCGCAGGTATCGATGGTGCAGTCGTTGCCGTCGTCGCAGATGCCCTCGTCGGTCTGGCCGTTGCAGTTGTCGTCGATGCCGTTGCACAACTCGGGCTTGGCGTCCGGCGCGTCACACACCGCTTGGCCTTGCTCGCAGGCCAGGATCACGCCCTTGCAGGTGCCGAATTGGTTGGTCTTGTCGCAGGGCGCGCTGGCGTCGAAGTTGTCGGTCTTGCCGTCGCAGTCGTCGTCGATGCCGTTGCAGGTCTCCTGCTCGGGCACCTTGGCGAGGCATTGGCCCAGGCCGTGGTCGCCGCAGAAGCGCGAGCCCTTGCAGGCGCCGTAGAGGTTCTGGTTGGTGCAGGTCGTCTCGAGCGCGAGGTCGACCGCCTTCGCGCTGCACTCGCAGAGCCCTGCGTCACGCACGCATTGGTGCGAGGAGAGCCCGGTCTTCGGGTCCACGACCGCCTGGCAGCTGTAGCTATTCGGGCAATTCGGGCTCACTTCGTCACAGGCGGTGCCGCAGAAGCTGCCGGCGGTGCCGAAGCTCACACAGACGTTGCCGGAGGTGCTCGGGTCGTTGCAGTCGCCGTTGTCGTTGCACGGATCGCAGAGGTAGAGGAAGCGCGGCACGCAGATGAACTGCACGTCGCCGCCCGCGACCTGCCTCTGCACACAATGCCAGTTTCCTGGGCATTCCTCGATGCACGTCTTGCTGCAGACCTTGCCGTCGGGCGTCTGCACACAGAGGCTCGAATCGCAGTCGCTGTTGCCGGTGCACGGGGCGCCGAAAGTGCCGGGATCGGGGACGACGTCCGCCGCGCCGCCGCCAGCGTCGCCCACTGCGCTATCGCTCTTGCCGCCATCGCCGAAGACGGAGTCGCCGATCGCTCCGGTATCGCCGAAGAGGTTGCCACCACCCGTGCCGGTGCCGTTGCTGCCGGAGGTCGTGTCGTCCGAGCAGCCGAACGCGAGCACGGCGGCGAGCAGCGCAGTCGCGAGGGTCAGAGGGGAACGGGGGCTGAACATGCGTCCTCCGGGAGGGGTGTCGCGGGCACGACGGCGAGTAGCGTAGCGACCGCAGCCGCGGCGATCAACGAAACGCCGCGGGAATAGCGCGAGGCTGGGGTCGGTTGTCGCCTTCTTGCGGCGCCGCCCTGCGGTTGCTAGGCTGGTCCGGACTTCGTCCTGCCCGCACTCTCAGGGCACCGGAAGGCCTGCCATGCGACGCCCACACCTTCTCCATACCCGCACCGCGGCCGGCGCAAGCCGTAGCCTGCTCGTCGCCCTCGCGGTTGCGTTCTCCGTTGCCGCTTGTGGCACGGATGGCAGCAACCAGGGCGATACGTCGCAGCCGGCAGATACAGCCGATACAGGAGGCTCCGGAGACGTCGACGCCGGCGGCAACCCGGACATCCCGATCGACGTCAACGGCGGCGAGACGGACGGCGGCGCGTGCAGCCAGCCCGACGACTGTGCCGGCAAGGTGACGCTCAAGGCCTGCGAAGTCGCCGCCTGCAACGCCGGCAAGTGCGAAGTCGCCGCGGCTCCGGCCGGCACCGGCTGCGACGACGGCAGCAAATGTACGACCAACGACCAATGTGACGCGGCCGGCAAGTGCGTCGGCGGCGCGCCCGATTGCCCCGACAACGGCCCCTGCAAGATCGCCTTCTGCGACGTCACCGGCGCGTGCGACTACAACAACGTCCCGCCTGCGCAGCAGAAGGCCTGCGACGACGGCAACGCCTGCACCAAGGACGATATCTGCGGACCCGGCGGCACCTGCGGCGGCATCGCGATCGACGTGAAGTCCGAGTGCGACGACGAGAACGACTGCACCAGCGACGAATGCGAGGCCGCGACCGGCTGCGTCCACAACAACGTCGCGAAGGATACGCCCTGCTTCGACGGCAACCAGTGCACTGCGGACGATATCTGCGACGGCGACGGCAAATGCGTCGGTGGCGTCGAGGTCAAGTGCATCCCGACCGGCGACAACGCCAACTGCCAGAAGGGCACCTGCGATCCGGTGGCTGGCTGCAAGTTCTCCACCGTCCAGGACGGCGTGACCTGCAGCAACGGCAACAAATGCCAGACCGACCAGCAATGCCTCGCCGGCAAGTGCAAGGGCACCCCGATCGCGGGCTCGGTGCCGACCAGCGCCTGCGTGCAGGTGACCTGCGATCCGGAGACTGCGAAGATCACCCAGGCCAACAGCCCCGACGGCGTCAGCTGCAGCGACGACAACCCCTGCACCAACACCGATACCTGCGCCAAGGGCGTCTGCGCCGGCACGCCGAAGCTCTGCAACGACGGCAACCCCTGCACGCTCGACACCTGCGACCCGGCCACCGGCGTCTGCAAGTCCGAGGCGATCAAGGACGGCGAGACCTGCGACGACAACAACGAGTGCACCAGCAAGGACGCCTGCATCGGCGGCAAGTGCACCGGCGAGGATTACACCGTCAGCAAGAAGTGCGACGACAACAACCCGTGCACCAACGACGGCTGTGCGCCGCAGAGCGGCTGCTTCAACCCGCCGAAGAACGGCGGCGTCTGCGAAGACGGCGACAAGTGCACCACCGGCGACACCTGCGTCACCGGCAAGTGCACCGGCAAGGCCAAGGCCTGCGACGACAGCAACCCCTGCACCAACGACGCCTGCGACCCCGTCTCCGGTGAGTGCAAGTCGACCCAGTTCGACGGCCCCTGCGACGACGGCAACAAATGCACCAGCAACGACGTCTGCGCCGCGGGTAAGTGCGAAGGCAAGCTCAGCAACTGCAACGACAACAACCCCTGCACCGACGACACCTGCGACACGATCATCGGCTGCAAGAACACGCCGAAGTTCGGCGGCACGCCCTGCGACGACGGTCTCGCGTGTACCACCAACGACAAATGCGACGGTGGTCAGTGCGTCGGCAAGAACGAGTGCGTCGCCTGCTCGACCGATATCGAGTGCGCCAAATACGACGACGGCAACATCTGCACCGGCACCATGAAGTGCGTCGACACGCCGAAGGGCAAGGTCTGCGACGTCGACCCGAAGACGGTGATCACCTGCCCCGCCGCACCCGACCCGGCTTGTGGCGCATCGCTCTGCGACGGCACCAACGGCAAGTGCTCGGTGAAGAACAAGGCGGAGGGCACGCCGTGCACCAGCGCCAACAAGTGCATCGAGCAGACGACCTGCGGCGCCGACGGCAAATGCGGTGGCACGCCGGTCGATTGCGATGACGACAACCCCTGCACCGACGATACCTGCAACCCGACCTCGGGCTGCGAGCACAAGGCCAAGGCCGACGACACCGACTGCGACGACGGCAACCAGTGCACGCCGACCGAGAGCTGCAAGTCGGGCGCCTGCATCGCCGCGCAGAACGTCTGCGGCTGCAAGGCCGACAGCGAGTGCACCAAGTGGGACGACGGCAACCTCTGCAACGGCCTGATGGCGTGCATCGCAGGCTTCTGCAGCAAGCTGCCCAATTCTGCGGTGACCTGCGACGCCAGCAAGGACGCCTGCAAGGACAACCTCTGCGACACCAAGTCCGGCCAATGCGGCCTGGTCGGCAAGAAGGACGGCACCTCCTGCGACGACGGCGACGCCTGCTCGATCCAGGAGGCCTGCACCGGCGGCGCCTGCAAGTCCACCGCGAGCATCGATTGCGGCGACGACAACCCCTGCACCTTCGACGTCTGCGATCCCTTCTTCGGCTGCTTCAACGCGCCGGCCGGCGAAAACGGCCCCTGTGACGACGGCAGCGCCTGCACCAAGGGCGACAAATGCGTCGGCGGCAAATGCGCCGGCACCAAGCTCGAGTGTGACGACGACAACCCGTGCACCATCGACGTTTGCGACGCCAAGAGCGGCAAGTGCACCGCGCTGCTCGACAACAACCTGAAGTGCGACGACGGCGATCCCTGCACCGAGGGTGACAAATGCCTCGACGGCGTCTGCAAGGCAGCGCAGCTCAAGTGCGACGACGGCAACCCCTGCACCATCGACGGCTGCGACGGCCAGGGCGGCTGCAAGAACGTCCTCGAGCCGAACAAGGATTGCGACGACGGCGACGCCTGCACCGTCATCGACCGCTGCGACTTCAACGGCAAGTGCGCCGGCAAGGCGAAGGACTGCGACGACGGCAACAAGTGCACCAGCGCCGGCTGCAACAAGGGCGTCTGCGTGATCCAGCCGCTCACCGGAGAGCCCTGCAACGACGGCAACGCCTGCACCGAGAAGGACCGCTGCGACAACAAGGGCGATTGCATCGCCGACGTGGTCAACTGCGACGACGGCAACCCCTGCACCAAGATCGCCGGCCCGTGCTCCACGGTGAACGGCTGCACGGTGGTGCCGAACGACGGCATCGCCTGCAACGACGGCAGCCTTTGCACCATCGCCGACAAATGCGCCAGCGGCGAGTGCAAGGGCGTGAACCTGCCCTGCGACGACGGCAACGTTTGCACCAACGACTCGTGTGATCCGAAGAAGGGCTGCGTCAACGCGCAGAATACCTGCGACGACAGCAACGACTGCACCTTCGACAAATGCGACAGCAGCAAGGGCTGCGTCAGCTCGGCGCTCGACGGCTTCCAGCCCTGCGACGACGGCGACAAGTGCACCGAGAAGGGCGTCTGCAACGGCACCAAGTGCGAGAGCAAGCTGGTGCTCTGCGACGACGAGAACCCCTGCACCATCGACACCTGCACGCAAGAGGCCGGCGGCTGCGTCTCGCTCCCCGACCCGAACACCGCGACGGTCTGCAGCGACAACAACGTCTGTACCGACGATGCCTGCGACGGCAAGGGCAAATGCGTCGGGGTCGAGAAGCTGTGCGACGACGGCAACCCCTGCACGCAGGACAGCTGCGACAAGCTCAAGGGCTGCGTGACCACCGACCTCGAAGAGAAGACCCCCTGCGACGACGGCGACCCCTGCAGCAGCAAGACGGTCTGCCAGGGCGGCATCTGCTCCGGCGGAAACTACGATCTCTGCCCAGCTTGCGAGAACGGTGAAGACGCCGACTGCGCCATCTACGACGACAACAACCTCTGCAACGGCAAATACGTCTGCAAGAAGAAGGATCCGAAGGCAACGAGCGGCTTCTGCCACTTCGATCCGGACCCGACCGTCTGCGACACCACGGGCGATACGCCGTGCCAGAAGAACGTCTGCGAGACGACCAGCGGCACCTGCAAGCCGACCCAGCTGGTCAACGGCAGCCAGTGTGAGGACGGCCTGCCCTGCACGATCGGCGACACCTGCCAGAACGGCAGCTGCTCGACTGGCGCACCCGCCGACTGCAGTTCGGTCTCCGACGGATGCAATACGTCCACGTGCATCGGTGATCCGACCGCACAGCTCGGCTACAGCTGCGTGCCGCTGCCCAAGGCCGGCACGGTCGCTTGTGACGCGGACGGCAGCGGCTGCACCGCCAACGACTTCTGCAAGGAAGGCAAGTGCCAAGCCGGCAAGCCGGTCAACTGCGACGCGGTCGCCGGCGAATGCGAGGTCGCGGCCTGCGTCAAGGACGGCGCGAATGGCTTCACCTGCAAGATCTCGGCGGCACCCGACAACGCCGAGTGTGACGATGGGCAGCTCTGCACCGTCGGCGACTTCTGCAAGACCGGAACATGCCAGGCGGGAACCAAACCGTATGAATGCAAGGACGAGGTCGACACCCAGTGCGCCATCGGTCAGTGCGACAAGGCTGCCAACGAAGGCACCGGCGGCTGCACCGCCAAGCCGACCAACGAAGGCCAAGTCTGCGACTCCGACGACAACGGCTGCACCGTCAACGATATCTGCGTGCAGGGCTTCTGCGTCCCCGGCGCCCCGGTCAACTGCAACGAGAAGTCCGGAGCCTGCACCGTCGGCGCGTGCAAGAGCCTCGGCGGCAAGTCGTACGAGTGCGTCGCGGCGCCGGTCAACGAGTCGAAGCCCTGCGAGGCCGACAACAACGGCTGCACCCTCGACGACCACTGCGAGGCCGGCAAGTGCGCGCCAGGCAAGCCCATGGACTGCAGCAAGTTCGACGCGAACGGTGGCTGCTTGGTCGGAACCTGCAAGTCGCTGAGCGCCAGCCAGGGCTCGTGCACCGCGGTACCCGCGCAGGTCGGCCTCTCCTGCGACGCCGACAACAACGGCTGCACCAAGGGCGACGCCTGCAACAAGGACGGCGCCTGCGTGCCCGGAGCGGCGGTCAACTGCCTCGCGCAAGGTGGCTCTTGTGCGACTGGTGCCTGCTCTTCGACCGGCAAGGATTCCTACAAATGCCTCGGTGATCCGAAGCCCGACGGCACCAGCTGCGATGCGGACGGTGACGGCTGCACGGTCGACGACAAGTGTGCGGCCGGAGCCTGCGTCGCCGGTGGCGAGCCCGACTGCAGCGCCGAGACCAAGAGCGCCTGCATCGTCGGTGGTTGCACCACCAAGGGCAGTGACAAATACCTCTGCGAGCCGTACCCGAAGAAGAACGGTGATGTATGCGACGCCGACAAGAACGGCTGCACGAAGAACGACACCTGCCAACTCGGCTTCTGCGAGGCCGGTGCGCTCGAGACCTGCAAGGACCTGCAAAGCGCGTGCGCCAAGGCCGAGTGCGAGGACAAGGGTGGCACCAACTTCGTCTGCGCCGTCACGCCGGTGGAGAGCTACCCGCCGCTGAGCAAGCAAACCGCCTGCGACCCGAAGGCCAAGGCCGGAGAGACCGGGGCTTGTCCCGCCAACTACATCTGCACGGTCGGAACGGCCGGCGACACCGAAGGCAACTGCCAGCCGAAGGTCAGCGTCTCCTGTACCGACGGCGACGCGTGCACGGTTGAGGACGTCTGCGTCAACGGCAACTGCCAAGGCGGACAGCCGCCGGACTGCGACGACAAGGACGCTTGCACGCTCGACGTCTGCGACAAGGGTCAATGCAAGCATCAGCCGATTCAAGGCTGCGGTCAGTGCCTGGTCGAGGACTTCACCAAGGACATGTCGGGTTGGTTCACCATCGGCTCGGCCAAGACGATCACCGGCACCCGGTCCACCGTGGTCGGTCCCGACGGCAATCCCAACGGATCGTTCGCCATCGCCTGGGACGGCTCCACCGTGAGCGCCGAGCCGAGCCCCGAAGACCTCTTTGTCTCGTACCGCATCGTCGGTCGCCAGCTCTTCCTCGAGGCGGACAAGACGACGGTCCTGACCTTCTCTCTGGAAGCGGACATGAAGGATGCGGACTGCCTCGAGGTCTATATCGACGATGCGACCAAGGTGGCGTCGTATTGCGGCAAGGTGACGCCGCTGCCCGGGCAATCCGGGCAGGTGATGGCCGTCGATCTCAGCGCCCACGCTGGTCGCGCGATCCAGCCCGAGTTCCGCATCGTCAAGGCCATCGTCAAGGACGAAAAAGGCTCCCTCACGCTCCGCAACATCACGATCTCGGGATTCTGCGGTGCGGCGTGCATGAGCCAGGGCTTCGAGCCCAATACGCTCGGCACGGAGGTCTACAATCCACCGGTCACGCAGCGGCGGCCGCAGTCGTGGAGCTTCGCGAGCACGGCGGCGGGCTACGGAGCATGGCTGATCACCGACAAGGCCGCGCGGAGCGGCAGCGGCTCGTTGGTTGCCACGTATGCCGGCAAGCCTGCTTCCGGCAAGGCCGAGACGATGACGCTGACCATCCCAGGCCTGACGCCGGTCGCAGGCAGCAAGCTGTCGTTCGCGCTGCGGGCCACCGATATCGGCGAGGCTGGCTGCAACAACGGCGACAAACTCGTCGTCTCGGTCGACGGTGCCGACGTCTACCAGAGTTGCGACGTCGTCGCCGATTGGAAGGTGCAGACCATCAACTTGAGCGACTACGCCGGCAAGTCCGTGACCGTCGCGTTCAAGGTCGTCAGCGCGGCGACGGACAAGGCCAAGGGCACCTTCCAACTCGACGACATCACCATGACGGGACAGTGCTCGTGGCTGTGCTTCCACGAATCGTTCGACACGAGCACCGACCTGCCGACTTGGATCGTCTCGGGCAATATGGCGTCCGGGCAGAATCCGCCGATTCAGACCAAGTACAGCGTCTCGGGAGGTCAATCATTGGCATCGAGCAAACCCTACTCGATGCTGATCAAGTCTGACGCGACCGTGCCTGCCGGGTCCCTCGCCGTCATCGGCCTCGCCGGTACCATCCCGGCGGCGCGGACGAGCGTCGCCGGCGGTGCGCTGACGCTCAAACTCAACGCAGTGGTCGACCCGGCCTCCTGCAACCCGAACCCGCCGGCGCCGCCGGCGCTCTTCATCGGCGTTTCGAAGCCTGGAATCCCGTCGATTTCCGAGACCGAGCCGGTAGGCACCGAAGTCTGCAAGTCGACGTCGGGTTGGGAGACCGTGACGGTCCAGATCCCCGGATCCGTGGGCTACGAGTGGGTGCAGCCGGTCCTGGTTGCGACGCAGAAGACCGGCAGCAAGACCTTCACCACCTACGTCGACGACGTTCAGATCATCTGCAAGTAGGCCGCCCCGACGATGCCCTGCCGCCGTTCGCGGCGGCGGGGCAGTCGCCGCCTGTCCGTGGCGCCGCTGTCAGGTGCTAGAGCCGAACTACCCGCGACCGACGTCGAGCGCCGAGGCGCGCACGAGCTGCGAAAGCACCGCACAGGCTTCGATCTGCGAGAGCCCGGACTGGTCGATGATCTGTTGCACGTTGCGCCTGCCATCGATCAGGCCCGCCACCGTACGAATCTTGTCCATCGCGTAGTAGGCCGAGGGCATGCGGTGCTCGCCCGGAGCGAGCGCTGGCACGCGGGTGAACGGCCCGAAGACGCCCTGGTAGTACTCGAGAAGCCGCGCCTCGTTGTGCGCGAGGAAGCCGAGGATCTGCGGCGAAAGCGGCGCGACCACGACCAGGCGCTCCAGCGAGATCAACGCGCCCTCACGGTCGCCAATCTCGAACAAGGCCCGCACGTCGTCGTAGAGCCCGGACGCCATGTGGCTCGGCATGATCGACTGCTTGAGCCGGATCTTCCGCTTCACCTCGGGGCCAGAGAGGACGATCGTCTCCGACGACGCCAGCTGCTCGAGGTTGCTCGACTCGGCACGAACGAAGGCTTCGGCCACCGAGTCCACGTCCTCGTCGATCAGCTCGAGCTCGTCCGCCTCGATCAACTCTGAGGCGATCTCCGGCTCGTGCCGCAGCAGGACGGTCTCCAAGGTCTCGAGTGCCTCGAGCAGGCCGATCACCCGCTCGTCGAGCGGCAGCGCAGCGACCGCGTCGGCGCGCGCAACGGCCCAATCCGCGCCCTCACTCGGGGCAAGCGGGTCACGGGGCAGCGCGGGATCGATCGCGACACTCGACATGGACCAACTCCAACGCCTTGGGGGCGCGCGGCGGCCCAGCATAGCCCAGCGCCCTCGCCTCGGCCAGAAGGCGGGCCGCAAAAGCCATCGCCGGCTGGACCGTGACCGAGCCCACGCGCACACTGCGGGCCGCACAAAGGGGGCGCATCGTGGCAGAGCAGTTCGAAGTCGACGTCGCCGCCGCGGGCCAGCGCCTCGATCGCTTCCTCGCCGCAGCGACCAACCAAAGCCGCGGCGCCATCCGGCGGGCCATCGAGTCCGGCAGCGTCTGGATCGACGAGGCCCGGGTTCGCGTCCAGGCGACCCCGGTCGTGGCGGGCCAACGCATCACGCTGCACCCGACTCCGCTCCAGGCCGTCCGTCCGCGCGTGGTCTACGAGGACGACGATCTCCTCATCCTCGACAAGCCCGCCGGCCTGCCGACCTCGCCGCCGCCCGAGGGCGGAAGCAGTGCGCTCTCGTTCGTCCACGACCACCTCGAGCTGCGCGGCAAGGATCGCGTTGGCGAGGTGCACCGCCTCGACCGCGACGCCAGCGGCCTGCTCGTCTTCGGCAAGCACCGTGAGGCCGTCGGCAAGCTGGGAGTCGCGATGCAGCGGCGCCGAATCAACCGTGGCTACGTCGCGTGGATTCACGTTGCCCGCCTGCCCGAGCCCGAGCGCATCGAGGCGCCGTTGCGCGGCAGACGCGGTGGCGGCGTCGAGATCCACGCCACAGGCGCGCCCGCCGTCACCCGCATGGTCCCGCTGTGCCACGACGCCGATGCCGCCGTGGCCTGCGTCGCCCTCTCGCTGGAGACGGGCCGCATGCACCAGATTCGCGCCCACCTCGCCTGGGCAGTCGGCCCGATCCTCGGCGATCTCCGCTACGGCGCGCCCCGCAGCGAAGGCTTGGATCGCATCGCGTTGCACGCCAGCCGGCTTGCGCTGCGCCATCCACGGACGGGGCAGGGCATGTCGTTCACCGCGGCCATCGCCGAGAGCGATCTCTGCGACTTGCCGGCGCAACCGAGCGACCCGACCGGCGTCTTGCGTGAGCTGGGCCGCGGGCCGTTCGAAAGCGAGCGGGCGCTGGCCGCGCTCAATCCTTGAACAGGCCGTGCTCGGCGAGGAAATCCTCGATCCACAGCCCGAGGAGCTCGGGTTGCTCCAATGGGAGCAGGTGACCACCGCCGCGGACCACGCGCAGGTGAGGCGTCGTCGCGCCAGCGGCCGCCAAGCGTGCGACCATCGGACCGGCCAGGGGATCGCGCGCACCGCTGAGCCAGAGCGACGGCACCGCGATGTCGACCCGCGCTCCCTCGACCAGATACTCGGCCAGCGCGCTCCACGCTGCTGCCTGGGCCCCCGCGTCGCGGCCGAAGGTCCGGACCAGCGCTTCTTCCAGCGGGCGGGGATCGCCGTGCTCGCCGATCAAGCCGATCACCCGCAGCGATCGCACGGTCCAGCGTGAGCGGAGCGCGTCGGCGAGCCAGACCGGGACGCGGTGGCCGCGCCCAGCCAGGGCGCCGGCGCCCAAGGCGAGTGGCAGCGACTCGGCGGCCGGCCCGACGAAGCGCCGCAGGATCCGCTCGACCGGACCGCCGAAGACGCCCGCGATCGAGATGAAGCCGATGACGCGCTCGGGCGCCTGCCGGGTGATCTCTGCCGCGATCGGTGCGCCGGCACCGTAGCCGATCAGCACGACCTCGCGCGCCTCCGCGGCGTCGAGGACGCGGAGGCCGTCGCTGGCGTGGTCCTCGAGGTCGACGCTGCGTTCGCCGTCGCCCAATCCGCGCAGGTCCCAACTGTGCAGGCGTGCCCGTGGCGCGAGGATGCCGAGCAGGCCAGCGAAGACGTCGACGTCGCCGAAGAATCCGGGCACCAGCAGCACGTCGAGGTCGCCCTCGCCGCCACGCCAGGCGCGCAGGGGCGTGCCGTCCTCTCGTCGGAGATCGCGTTGCACCCAGCTCATGAAGCCTCCAGAACGCCGCGATCAGAACGCGCGCTTGGTGTCGATCAGGATGGTCACCGGGCCATCGTTGACCAGATGGACCTGCATGTTTGCGCCGAAGACGCCCTCGGCGACAGTGAGCCCACGGCTGCGGAGCCCGTTGGCGACGTCGTCGACCATGGCCGCCGCCGGCTCGGGCGCCATCGCGCGGATGAAACTCGGCCGCCGACCCTTGCGGACGTCGCCGTGCAGGGTGAACTGACTCACCAGCAGCACCGCGCCGCCGATCGCGCCGACGTCCAGGTTCATCTTGCCGGCGGCGTCGGGGAAGATGCGCAAGCCGGCGATCTTGTCGATCGCGACGGTGACGTCTGCTGCGGTGTCGTCGTCGCCGGCCGAGAGCAGCACCAGCAAGCCGCGATCGATCGCGCCGACCACGGCGCCCTCGACCTCGACCGACGCTGTTCGGACCCGCTGCACGACCGCACGCATCGATGCCTCCGAGCGGGTGCCTTGCCGGCCCCTGCCACCGGCTCCATAATCCAACCGGTCGGGGATCGCCAGCGTCCTCCGACAAGGGAGCACGATGCCCTTCGATCTCGAGCGCGCCGCCAGCCAACTGCGTGACCGCCATCCCGACCTCGCAGCGTTCCGGCCGACGCTCCTCGACCTGCTCTTCGCCACCGGCTGCATGGTCGGCGAGACCGCCGCGGCTTTGGCCGGCGGCGACGCGGTCGTGGTCCGCGCCGCAGGTCCGGCGGCACCATCGCTACAGCCGCCGCTCGTCGTGGTCGTGGTCGATACCGATCCGCCCCACCTCGCCTCGGTACGGAGCGCGCTCGGCCCCGCGATGTGGCCGGCGCCGCTTGCCGCGCTGGGCGGGCCGCCGCTTGCGATCGCCTGGGCCGCGGCCATCCGCGTGCTCGCGTCCTCGACCAGTCGGAGGCCTTGGCGGGCGCTCTATTTCCGCGGCCCTGCCGACGGACTGGGCGATTACGTCCAAGCCGAGCTCGGCCACCTCGAGGACGACGCCACGATCGTCCAACTCGTGCCCTCCGCCACCCCCGGTCAGGACGTCCACGCCGGCGCGGCCTCGTTGGCCTGGGTCGACCTCTGTCGGCCGCGCAACGTCTGGCGCTTCCCGGCCTGCGATCAGAGCTACGCGCTGACCGGGCAGGTGCATTGGGAGTCCGCGCTGGGCCCCCTGCGGGCGATGCTGGACGGGCTCGACGCCCGCCTGGACTGGACCCTGCACGACGTCCACCTCTACTACGGCGCCTCGGTCCAACTCTCTGCCGTGTTGCGGACCAGCGAGCCGATCGAGGCCGCGACAGCGGGCTTCTCGCTGCGCGAGGTCGAGGCAGGCCAGCGGCTGATGTTCCCGATCAACGACGCGCTCGCCGCATTGCCGAGCCTCGCCGGCCGTCTCGGCGGCGCGTGGGGCGAGGGTCTGGGCCGGCCGCTGCACCTGCACGCCCTGCCAGACGGGCTGCGCGTCGCCTTCCTCGCCGACGGCGAGCCGCCGGAGGTCCTGCCCGAGCGGCTCGGCTCACTGACGATCGAGTGGCGTTCGGCGCCATTGGTCGAGCCCGCGCGCGCGCCCGCAGAGGCGATCGCGGTCGACGCGAGCGAGACGCTGGGCGCGATCGCGGCCGGCGTGGTCGCAGGGGGCGGCGCCGTTTGGCAGGTGCCCGCGCTCGGTCAATCTGCCGAGCTGGCGGGCTTCGCGCGCGGTCTCGACGCCGTGCTGAACCGTCACCTCGGAAGCTAGGGCATGCGCGAGCTCCAGCTTCAGCTGCCGGTCTCGCCGGAAGCCCCCCCGCTGCACGACGACGACGCCTTGCGTGAGGCCGTCGCTGCCGCCGCCGGCTGGGACGTCGCCGACCTCGGCCAGGTCGTCATCGATCGCCGCAGCCTCGACGCCAGACGCCGCCGGCGCCCGTCCTGGGTCCTCCGCGTCCGTGCGTCGCGCCGCGATGAAGCGCCGCCCGACGACGCCCTGCCGCCCTTGCTTCGCCCGCGGAAGTTGGCGCGCGACCACCACGCGCTGCGCCCGATCATCGTCGGCTCCGGGCCCGCCGGGCTCTTCGCCGCGTTGCAATACGCCGACGCCGGGGTCCGGGCGGTGATGCTCGAGCGCGGCGGGGAGGTGCTGGCACGCAGCCAGCGCGTCCGCGATCTGCGCGTCCATGGCCAGCTCGACGAGGAGAGCAACCTCTGCTTCGGCGAAGGCGGGGCCGGCACCTACTCCGACGGCAAGCTCTACACGCGTGGCAAGAGCAGCCGCGTGCGCGAAGTCTACGAGCGGCTGGTTGCCCTCGGCATCTCGCGCAAGATCCTGGTCGAGGCACATCCGCACGTCGGCACCAACCGCTTGATCCCGATGATGCCGCGGCTACGCCACGCGCTGCGCGAGGCCGGCCACGAGCTGCGCTTCGACGCCAAGGTCGAGGACTTGCTGGTCGACGAGGCCGGCGCCGTCGTCGGCGTGCGACTCGAGGACGGTGAGGAGCTGCGCGGCGGGCCGGTGCTGTTGGCCACCGGACACTCGGCACGCGATGTCTACGCGATGTTGGCCCGCCGCGGCGTGGCCATGGAGCGCAAGCCGTTCGCGGTCGGCGCCCGCGTCGAGCATCCGCAGGGCTTGGTCGACGAGGCACAGCTCGGCGAGATGGCCGGCTGGGCGTCGGTCGGTGCCGCCGAGTATTTCGTCTCGGCCCAAGTCCCGGACCTCGGTGCGCCCCGTGGCGTCTACTCGTTCTGCATGTGTCCGGGCGGCATCGTCCTGCCGACGCCGACCCGCGCCGGTCACCTCAACGTCAACGGCATGAGCAACGAAGGGCGCAACTCCGGGATCGCCAACGCCGCCTTGGTCACCGAGGTGCGCGGCGACGAGATGTACCTCGATCGGCCCGGCGATCTCGACGACGATCCGGAGTTCGGCGTCCACGTCGCGGGCGGCGCGCTCCTCGGCCTCGCGCTGCAGGGGGCCCTCGAACGCCGCGCTTTCGAGCAGGGCGGCGGCGGCTATCGTGCCCCGGCGCAGCGCTTGCTCGAGG
This sequence comes from Deltaproteobacteria bacterium, assembly GCA_020632665.1. GTDB lineage: Bacteria > Myxococcota_A > UBA9042 > UBA9042 > UBA9042 > JACKFC01. The sequence goes on along the minus strand of JACKFC010000001.1, from coordinate 5,502 downwards.
TGCTGGACCCGGCGTCCGGCGCCGCCGAGCCCCTCCCGAAGTCGACCTACCGTCCCGGGCTGCAGCATGCACCCGCCAGTGCAGTCTTGCCGGCGCGGATGCTCACCGCGCTGCGCCGTGGAGCGCGCGCGATCGATCAGCGCCAGCTGCGTGGCTATCTCTCGGCAGAAGCGACGTTCATCCCGGTCGAGACGACCACGTCGGCACCGGTTCGGATCTGCCGCGGCGACGACCGGCAGAGCACCAGCCATCCCGGCCTCTACCCCTGCGCCGAGGGGGCTGGCTACGCTGGCGGTATCGTCAGCAGCGCCATCGACGGCATGCGCAGCGCACTGGCGACCCTCGCCGTCCACGATCTCGTGCCGTGGTCGGAGGTCGAGCGATGAAGCCGGCCGACGCGCTGGCCGCGCTGCATGCCGAGACCGACGCGCGCTTCGCCGAATCGACCGCAGCGATCGAAGCGCCGATTGGCTGCAAGCCGGGGTGTGCTGCCTGCTGTGTCGACGGCTTGACCGTTTGGCAGGCCGAGGCTGACGCCATCGCTGCGTTCGTCCGCCGCTCCGATGCCCCGCCGCTGCAGGTCCACCCCGAGGGAGCGTGCGCCTTTCTCGGTGCGGACCGGCAATGTCAGGTCTTTGCCGCGCGGCCCTACGTCTGCCGCTCCCAGGGCGCCGTCTTGCGTTGGTGGGAATCCGGCCCCGGGGACGTCGACGACGACGATGACGATTGGGGCGACCTCGCCGCCGCCCTTTCGCCGGACGCAGCACAAGCGCCGCCGATCGAGCGTCGCTCGACCTGCGCCGAACACCTGCGCGACGTCGACATCGAGGCCTTGCCGGATGCGGCGATATTCGAGCTCGGTCCAGCCGAAGATCGCTTGGTCGCGATCGCCGTCGATGGGTTGCGCCTCGCCGGTGGTCGGGGGTTGCCCGGACGTGTCGGGCTGCGAGACCTCGCGCTGACGCTGTGAACTCAGGCCAGTAGGAGCTCGGCGGCGTGGGTCTCGACCCAGCTGAAGTAGCTCTCGGCGTCCATGCCGGCGGCGAGGGCCCCGGCCTCGACCTCGGCTTCGAGTCGGCGCTGGATATCTCCCAGCCACCGACCTCCCGGACGTCCGGTGCGCTCCATCACCAAATTGCCGAACCCCTTCGGCAACGGTGGCACCTTCGCGTCGGCCTCGCGGATCTCCGCCATGCGCCGGATCAGCTCGTCGCCGAGCACCCGCACCTCGCGGATCCGCCACGCCCGCTTGGTCGTAAAGTCGCTGCGGGAAAACGCCAGGACGTCGTCGAGGTGGTCGCCCATGTCCCGCATCAGCCGGCGCACCGCTGCGTCGGTCCACTCCGTCGAGTAGACGTTCGCGCGCGCGTGGTTGGCGATGACGTAGCAGACCGCATCGCGGCGTTCGTCGGGCATCCGGAAGCGGGCCGCGACGCCCTCCATCAAGATCGCGCCGAGTTCTTCGTGGCGGAAGAAGTGCACCTTGCCGCGACCGCTGATCGTGCGGGTCCAGACCTTGCCGACGTCGTGCATCAGCGCCGACCAGCGCACGGTCGGCAGGGGCGGACATTTGTCGACGACTTGCAGCGTGTGGTCCCAGATATCCTTGTGATGCACCGGGCAGCTGCGATGAAAGTCGACCATCGCCGAGACCTCCGGCAGCAACATCGGCAGCACGCGGACGTCTTGCAGCAAGGTCAAGCCGACGCTGGCAAAGGGCGCGCAGAGCAGGGCGTCGAAATGACGCAGCCAGACTTCGCGGTCTAGCGTGAGGACGTGTCCGCCTTCGCGGACCATGGCGCGGATGGTCTCCGCGCTCGGCCGTAGGCCCGTCGCCGCAGCCAGCGCCGCGATCTCCAGAATCCGATCGGCACGGCCACGCAGCTTGCGGCTCCAATCACCCTGCACCGGCAGCAGGACCGGGCCTTCCTCCGGCGTGTCCTGCTCATCGGGCGTGGCCTCGAGGGCCTCCTCCGGCACGGGGAAGCGCGCGGCGAAGGGCTCGCATGGCGCCACGTATGCGCCAGGGCGATGCACCGCGATCGCGTGGTTCAGCGTCCATGCGGCCGTCGCCGCCGCGATCGCCCGCTCGTATGCATCGTCTCCGGCATCGCCGACGAGCTCGATGTCGAGCGGCCAGCTCGGTGCGGGCTCCAGCGGCCCGGCCATCGCGAGGGCGAATGCGCCGCAGACCTCGAACCGCAATCCCGCGTCCGCCAACGCAACTCGCACGCGCTCGACCGCCTCGCGGAGGGCCTCGATGCGGCGCTGGGGATCGATCTCGACGGTCATGCGGCTCTCCCGCCGTTTCTGTACGGCGTGCCGCGCGAGATAGCCGCGCGGCGGCGGACGGTCAAGCATGGGCTTGCGCAGCGCCCTTTGTGTTGACAGCCACGAGCCCGATTGCTACCACTAGGGACAGGCATCGCGTTTCCGACCGAGCCCTCCCCCAGCCGAAACGGAGCGGACACAGCGAATAGGCCAGGGGGCAACCCCGACGCCCACGAGGCGATGGGTAGCGCCAGCGGAACTCCGCTGGCATAGTGTGAGGAGCCCGCGACGAGGAAGACCTCGAACTCGGGAACTCTGCGACGCAAACGGTCCGAAGCGGACCAGCGTCGTCATTAACAGGGACGACCAAGCGAGGCCGAAGAAGCACGCTGCGCGGGGATCTCATGACGAAGAAGAAGAGCCTTCCCACGGTGAAGAAGAACGTCGCCGACTTCCTCTCCAACGAGGAGGTCGCGATCAGCGAGAAGCAGGAGCAGCGCGTCTCCACCTTCTTGATGCTCTCGGAGGGCTCGGCCCTCGCCGCTGGCGACGCGGTTCTCGGCGCCGAGCACTGCAGCCACGGCTCGCACGGCAGCCACGGCTCGCACGGCAGCCACGGCTCGCACGGCAGCCACGGCTCGCACGGCAGCCACGGCTCGCACGGCAGCCACGGCTCGCACGGCAGCCACGGTTCGCACGGTTCGCACGGCTCCTGGTAGTCGTCGACGACCTGAGCGTTTCCGTCTGGAATTGCTGAGACGAGCGGCTCCCCCGCAGCCGCTCGTCTCGCTTTTTTGCTCGGGTCGAATGAATCCTATCGGGCCTCGTGCGCGCACAGGTCGGCCCCGCGCGCGGTCTGGCGCAGCTGCGCGAGCAGAGCGCGGTTCCGCCGCGTCCCCTGCTGCGAACTCCAGCCCATCCGCTCGCTGACCCGCGCCAGGGTCTCACCGCCGAGATGCACCTCACGCAGCACCACGCGCTGGTCGGTGTCGAGGTTGGGTGCCGCGTCGGCGACCAAGTTGTGCACGTCGATGGCGTTGCGCAGGCGTTCCGACATCCGCGGAGCGCCCTCGAGGGGGGCGTCGAAGAGCTCGGCACGATCAGCGTGGTGGGCGCGCTCCTTGCGGCCGTGGTCGCGGACCCGTCCCTGCATGCGCATCCAGGCGAAGGTGGTCAGGCACGCACCGTGCTCGGGACTGTAGCGCGCGGACGCCTCGACGACCCCGAGCATCGCTTCCGCGACGAGATCGTCGTAGCTGCCGCTTTGCCGTGCCTGCTTGCGGGCCATGGCCTCGGCGATGGCGCGGACCTTCGGAAGGTGTTCGCGGAGGTGGGGGTGAAGGGCTGATCGGGATTGCATCGCTGTTGCTCCGGGTTGAGAGGAAGCGGCGCACCCGACGCCGCGCGGTGCCCAGGGGAATGCAGCGGCTGTGCCAGGGACCCGTTGTCCGCAGCCAAGCGTCAGAAGACGCAGGCAAAAGTCGTCGGGCAGCAGCATGGGCCGTGCGCATCGAACCGGGGCGCAGAGGCCCCGGCCGCAGCAGCGCGAGCGGGGTCTCGCGGCACCGCGATTTCGTTGACGATCGCCGTGGCGGACCTATCGTCGCGAGAGCCATCGGGCAGGAGGACGCCATGCAGAACCAGGCCACCACGCAATCCAAGTCGAAGCTCGGCCGCCGAACAGGCGTCGCCGCGCTGGCCGCGTCCCTACTCTTCGGCTGCGAGCCGAGCGCTCCGCCGCAGGAGGCACCCGAGGCCGAAGCCCCACGCGCCGAGGCCCCCGCTGCAAAGCCCGCACCGGCGCCGATCGACGCGCCCTCGGTGGCAGAGCTGGCCAGCCGCATCAAGGAGCAGGCCGAGCACTTTCACGCCGCGTCCGGCAAGCGTCGCGAGGCCGCCTTGGCCAAGGTCGACGAAGGCAGCGCCGTCGTGCGCGCCCTCTACGCGCCCGGAAAGCTGCTCTTCTACCGAGGTGACGGCAACTTGAACGACGACGGCGCCGCCGTGACCAAGCTCCTCGCCCAGCTCGAGCGGCACGGCGTGGCGCGGCGGGCCTACCACTTCGATCGCGTCGACGGCGCGACCCAAGGCGTTGTCGCTGCATTCGCCGCCGAACGCGACGCGCTGGTCGCGGCCGCTGCCACCCCGCGCGCCGCCAAGGTCGCGGCCGAGGCCGCACGCTGGGCTCGCAGCGGCAAGGGCAGCGAGCTCGATTTGGTCCGCTCCGGCGCCGGAGACCTCGGCCCCGCCGAGCGCAAGCGGCTGGGAGATCAGCTGGAAAAGCTGCTCGCCGCAGCCCAGGCGACCCGCCCGGCGCTGTGGAAGGCCGACACCGAGATCGCGCGCTGCGTGGTTCGGTATTTCGTCGACTTCCTCTTCGCCCGGCCCGCCCACCCGCACGAGACGACCAGCCCGGCGACGATCCGCAAGCTCGCCGACAAGCACGAGGAGGCCCTGCGCGAACGGCTCGCCGGCAAGCAGGGCGCGATCGCCGCAGCGATGGAAGCCGCCTGGCCGACCCACCCGCAGTACCGTCCACTGCTCGGCGCCGTCGATCGCTACCTCGCGCTGGAGAAGGCCGGCGGCTGGGAGAAGCTGCCCAAGGCGCCCGGCAAGACCGTCGCCAAGGGTGCACGCGGCAGCTTCGTCGCCGCGCTGCGGACCCGGCTGCAGAAAGAGGGCTACGACGTCGGCGCCGGACCAGTCGACGCCTTCGACGCCGATCTCGAGGCCGCCGTCGAGCGCTTCCAGCGCCGCCACCAACTCAAGGACGATGGCGAAGTCTCGCGCTCGACCATCCGCGAGCTCGACGTCACCGTCGGCGCGCGGCTGCGTCAGCTTCGTCTCGCGCTCGAGCGCCTGCGGGAGGCCAATGGCCGCGATCCCGAAGCCTTCTTCGTCTGGGTCAACGTCGCCGGGCAATACGTGCAGGTCTGGGATGGCGGCAAGGTGATCCGCGAGCACCGCGTGATCGTCGGCAAAGACAACGAGGACATCGACTACGAGGCCCGGATCAAGGGCCGCATCAACCGGACCAAGCTCTTTTCCGCCAAGATGAGCAAGGTGACGCTCGCGCCGCGCTGGTATCCGACCCCGCGCGTCGTCGACCTCGAGCTCGGCCCGGCGCTGGCGAAAGACCCGGACTACTTCGAGAAGCACGGCTACGTCTCGGAGATGAACGCCGACGGCAGCGAGCGGGTCTACCAGAAGTCGGGGCCGACCAATCTGCTC